>NZ_BCWY01000005.1 GCF_001894825.1 Rhodococcus jostii NBRC 16295
CTGTCGAACAGCCGGCCTCCGACCGTGTGGAGCCGCCGGCACCGGCCCCGTCTGCGGCGCTGCCGCCCGTGCACGTGGCGAAGCCCCGGGTGGCGCCGCAGCGCATCCTGCCGTCGGCCAACGCGGACACTGGCGGACGCCGCGGCCTCGGCCGGATGATGGGTGGCCGCAAGCGCAAGGTCACCGTGGTGGAGGAGCTGGACGAGCTCGATTTCGGGTGATCGCCCTCGAACGATAACGATTCGGGCAGCGGGCATAACGACTTGGGGCCGAAGCCACCATGAGCGACACACGACCGCAGCGGATACTCCAAGGTTGAAGCTACGTATCCGTCAACGGCGACGGGTATCGGCGACCAGGGGAGAAGGCATGAAATCTGTGCCGAACGACCGCAAGCCGTCTGCGCAGCAGCGGACCGGCACACCGACCGTCCAATACCGTTCGGGAGCGCGGCTCGCGGGCCCGAGTATCGAATCCCAGGTCCTCTACCAGGCGTGCAGATGGTTTCTCCGGCCGGTGGTGCGGATGGCCCCGCTCAACGAGTCGGCCATTCGCAGGGCCGCGCTGCTGGACCTGGCGGCGGGGATCCGGCCGGCCTCCGGTATTCGCCGCCAGAAGGTCCGACTGCCCGGATTCGACGCCGAGATCGTCCGCGCGCCGGGGGTGTCACCGGATCTGGGTGACGGCGTCGTCCTCTATCTTCACGGCGGCGGATTCCTGTGTTGCGGGCTGAACACGCACCGGCCCGTGGTGGCGACGATCGCGAAGCTGACCCGGTTGCCGGTGATGCACGTGGGCTACCGCCAACTGCCCGACACGAACATCAGCGGTTCGGTCGACGACTGTCTGACGGCGTACAAGTGGTTGCTGGAGAACGGGGCCCGCGCGGGTGGGACGGTGTTCGCCGGTGATTCGGCGGGTGGGTTCCTCGTGTTCGCCACGGCGTTGAAGGCCCGCGAGGAGGGCGTCGACCTGCCCGCCGGTCTGGTCGGATTGTCGCCGTTGCTCGACCTGGACTGCGCCGACAAACTGGTGCACGCCAACGCCGCCCGCGACGTCTTCGCCCCCGTGGAGGCGCTCGTCACCATCGGCAAGCTCGGTGGCGAGGTGGACGGTGTGCTCGACTCGGCGCTGTCGCCGGTGAACGGCGCCCTGGAGGGTCTGCCGCCGTCGTTGCTGGTCGCCGCGGAAGGCGAGGTGCTGCGGTCGGATTCGGAATTGATGGCGCATCGGCTGAGCGCTGCGGGTGTGCCGACGACGTTGCAGATCTGGGACGGTCAGGTGCATGCGTTCCCGGCCCTGTGGCCCGGTCTTCCGGAAAGCCGTGTGGTGCTGCGTCGTATCGCCCGTTTCGTGGCGACGCGGGTGCGTCCGGACGACGGTGTAGCGCGGGACAAGACCGCCTGACGACCTACCGCGGCGGGCCTTTCTCGAGCACGATCGTCGCCGTGCGTTGCTGTTCGCTCTCGTCGAGCCAGCGCACCGCGACGGCGTCGCCGGGGTGCCGCGCGATCATCAGTTTGCTGAGATCGGCCGACGACCGGACGGCGGTCCCGTCGAAATCGGTGATCACGTCGCCGATTTCGATGCCCGCCTCGTCGGCGGGGGTGCCGATGCTGACCCACAGCACCTCCGCGCCCCGATCGTCGTCGGTGACGCTGATGCCGAGCAGGGGAGTGTCGCCGATGTGCACGGTGGCGGACGTTCGTCCGGCACGCACCTGGTCGACGACCGTCATGGCGGTGTCGATGGGTACCGCATACGACCGCGGCTGGGCGGGAGCGGGTTTCGACGGGTCGGAGTCGGCGTTGCCCGCGGTGTTGACGCCGATCACGGCGGCGCCGGCATCGACGAGGGGACCGCCGGAGTCGCCGGGGCGGACCGCCGCGTCCACCTGGATCAACCCGTTCAGCCGGTTCCGGGAACCGTCGGTGGAACTGCGGGCGGTGATCGTCTGCTCGAGATCGGTCACGAAACCCCGTGCCGCCACCGGGACTCCGCCGCCTTCTGCGTTGCCCACCGCGGTCACCGGATCCCCGATCCCCGTGGTCGTGTCCTTCGCGAGGGTCGCCGCGGGAAGGTCGCCGGCACCCTGCAGTCGGAGTACCGCGATGTCGCGGGAACTGTCGTAGCCGAGGACGTCCGCGACGTACTCGGCGCCGTTGCCGAGGCTGACCGCGCTGATATCGAGAGCACCGTCGATCACGTGATGGTTGGTGAGGACGACGCCGTCGGGTGTGAGCACGATCCCCGTGCCCGCGGTTTCGACGAAACCCGAATCCGCGACGAGGGTGACGATCGCCGGGATCACCCTGGCCTCGACCTCCTCCGGGGAGAGGACGACCGGTGGCGGCGGTGGTGGTGGCGGCGCGGCGGGCTGGGCCACCGTCACCGCGGGCGGTCCCGACTCGCGGACCGGCGGTGCGCTCAGCAGCAGGCTGCCGATCACCGCCGTGGCCACGGCGAGGACCGTTGCGGCGCGGGGCCCCGTCATGCCCGGCAGCTAGTGGTCGCGGATCCGGTTCAGGACTGTTTCAGTGAGCCCCAGCCGTGCCAGGTGTCGATCTCTATCCAGGCGCTGACGCGTGTGCGGTCGCGGACGGGGTACGGCTTGCCGGTGTAGTGCGTGGCGAGGCGGTCGATGTCGGCGAGTTCGTCGTCGTCCACGAAGTCGACGACACGGCCCTGGATGCTGACGTGGGTGATCCAGTCCTCGGGGTCCATCGCAGTGAGGCTGACGCGCGGGTCGCCCCGCAGGTAGTCGAGGCGGCGACGCTCGGCGTCCATGTTGACCAGCACCTTGCCGTTCTCGAACAGGTACCAGGTGGCCACGGACACGGGCTGGCCGCCCGGTCGGAGGCAGGCGATGGTGGCGTAGTTGGGCCGAGCGAACATCTCGGCGGCTTCCGGTGGCAGAGGTGGCTTCGACATCTCCGAAAGATACTCCTGAGGCCTCCGGCCCTGTGCGTGGTTGACGAGTCCGGGCGCTCGTCACCCGCGCACGGGGCAGGAGGCCGTGGACTCGCGGACCACGAGGGTCGGGGTGAACGAGAGCTGTTGGTGCCGGTGGGTGTCGGGGTTGTTGACCTGATCGAGCAGGAGTTCGGCCGCCGCCCGCCCGAGTTCGTTCCGCGGCTGGGCGACCGACGTCAGCGGCACGGCGGCACCGGCGGCGTAGTCGATGTCGTCGTACCCGACGATCGCGAGGTCCTCGGGTACCCGTTTGCCGTGCTGGATGAACTCCTGCAGCACCCCGAGGGCGAGCAGGTCGTTGGCGCAGAACGCCGCTGTGGGCCGGTCCTCGCCCGACATCGCGAGGATCTCACGGGCGGCCTCGGCGCCGGCTTCGATGCTGAGCGATCGGGTGGCGACGGTGCGCATCCGGGTGTTCGCCGACTCCGCGACAGCGCTGATCGCCCCGTCGCGGCGGTCGCGGACCTGCCGGATGCTGTCGGGTCCGCCCACGAACACGAGGTTGCGGTGTCCCTGCTCCATGAGGTGGCGTGCGGCGATCCGGCCACCGTGGACGTCGTCGACAGCGACGGACGACCGTCCGGGGGTGCGGGACCCGCGGTCGAGCAGGACCACCGGTGTGCCCTGCCGATCGAGGTTGGCGAGCATCGGGGTGCTTTCGCCGGTGGGGCAGAGCAGGATTCCGTGGACGCGTTGTTCCATGAGCTGGCCGAGTTGCCGGTTCTCGCGTTCCTCCGATTCGCCGGTGCTGACCATGACCATCAGCAGTTCGTTGGCCTCGGCGACTTCTTCGGCTCCCGACGCGACGTCGACGAAGAACGGGTTGCGTGCGTCGAGAACGACGACGGCGAGCATGCGCGATTGGCCCGCGCGAAGCTGGCGGGCGGCGTCGTTGCGAACGAAGCCGAGTTGGGTGATGGCGGCGTGCACGCGCTCGCGCGTCGCCTCGGACACCAGTTCGGGGTGATTGAGCACGTTGCTGATGGTCCCCATCGAGACGCCCGCGAGTGCCGCGACCTCGCGCATGGACGCTGCCATCCGATGTCCCCCTTCAGCCGGCTCGTTCGACAGCGCACATTGTTGCGTCGGCCGGTGCCCGAGAACAATCCGGCATTCTTGAATCGCTTCATTGCAAGTATCTCCGGTGTCGCGGGTGGAATCAACCCCGGCTGCCACGGCCGACGGACAGACGTACTCCGCACCGGACCTGGCGTGCTGTTATAACGATAAGATAACGGACGTGGCCGTATCGACCCCGCCTCTTGACTTGTGGCGCCCATCACTTCTAGCTTCGTAACCAAGAAATGAACCGTTTCAATCGGAGGTGCTGAATGAGCGTCCCCCCTGCGGTGCCGCTGCTGGAAGTGCGGGACGTCACCAAGTCCTTCGGCAACGTCGCCGCTGTTCAGGGTGTGTCGTTTCCGCTCTACGGCGGCGAGGCCCACGCCCTCGTCGGAGAGAACGGTGCAGGCAAGTCGACCATCGTGAAGATGCTCGCCGGCGTGCACGGCCCCGACACCGGATCGCTCCTCGTCGGCGGCGAGGAGGTGTCACTCGGATCGCCCGCGGACGCCAAGGCCCGGGGCATCGCGGTCATCTACCAGGAGCCGACCCTGTTCCCCGACCTCACGATCGCGGAGAACATTTTCATCGGCACCCAGCCCCGCGCCCGGTTCGGCATGATCGACCGCGGCGCGATGAACGCCGCCGCCCGCGCACTGTTCGACCGTCTCGGCGTCCCGATGGACCCGGACCGGCCGGCCCGCGGACTGTCGATCGCCGACCAGCAGCTCGTCGAGATCGCGAAGGCGCTCTCCACCGACGCCAACGTCATCGTCATGGACGAGCCGACCGCCGCCCTGTCCGGCAACGAGGTGGAGCGGCTGTTCAAGGTCGCCCGGTCCCTCTGCGCGTCCGGCGCCGCGGTCATGTTCATCTCGCACCGCTTCGAGGAGATCTTCGCGCTGTGCCAGCGGGTCACCGTGATGCGCGACGGCCGGCACATCTCCACCTCGGAGCTGGCGGGCCTGACGGTCGACGACCTCGTCCGCAGCATGGTAGGCCGCGACCTGGGCGCACTGTTCCCGAAGATCGACGTGGAACCCGGCGCCGTGGTCCTCGAGGTCGAGAACCTGTCGCGTGCAGGGGTGTTCTCCGACATCAGTTTCCAGGTCCGCGCCGGTGAGATCGTCGCGCTGTCCGGTCTGGTCGGTGCCGGACGCTCGGAGGTCATGCAGTCGGCGTTCGGAGTGGACCCCCGCGACAGCGGCGACGTCCGGGTGCGCGGCAAGAGCCTGCGCAAGGGCAACCCCAAGGCCGCGATGCGCGCGGGGATGGCGCTCGTCCCCGAGGACCGTCGCCAGCAGGGCCTGATCCTCGACATGTCGATCGAGCGCAACGCCACGCTGACGCGTTCGTCCGCTCTCGCGCGGTTCGGCTTCCTGTTCGGGGGAGGCGAGCGCCGGTCGGCATACGAGTGGACGAAGAAGCTGCAGACCAAGTACGCCCGCATCACCGACCCGGTCGGGGTGCTCTCGGGCGGCAATCAGCAGAAGGTGGTGCTCGCCAAGTGGATGGCCACCGCGCCGAGCGTCCTGATCGTGGACGAACCCACCCGCGGAATCGACGTCGGCACCAAAGCCGAAGTGCACCGAATCATCTCGACGCTCGCCAGTGAAGGCGTCGCCGTCGTGATGATCTCCTCCGAACTGCCGGAGGTGCTCGGAATGGCCGATCGCGTCCTTGTGATGAGGGAAGGACGAATCGTGTCGGAGCTGAGCCGGTCCGAAGCCGACGAGGAGAAGATCATGTTCGCTGCAACGGGTTCGGAGGCCGCCGCATGAGCGCACCCACCCGCGTCGCGCCGCCCGGCGCCGCGAAGACGACGGTGCGGTCGGATGAGGGGCCGTCGCTGATCGAGAAGGTGCTGCAGGTCCGTTCACTCGGTATCCTCGCCGCGCTGATCGTCCTGGTCGTGGTCACCACCACCCAGAACAGCAATTTCCTGTCCGCCCAGAGTATTCGCGACATCCTCCTGGCGGCGTCGATCGTCGGGGTTCTGGTGGTGGGGCAGACCGTCGTCATGATCACCAAGAACATCGACCTCTCGGTCGGCTCCGTGCTCGGGCTGTCGGCGTTCGCCGCGGGCAGTGTGATGCAGGGGCCCGGCGGTGCACCGATCGTGTTCGGCATCCTCGCCGGAATCGTGGTCGGTGCGATCTGCGGACTGGCCAATGCGCTGCTGGTGCGCTTCGGCGGGGTGCCGGCGCTGGTCGTCACCCTCGGCACGATGTACATCTTCCGCGGCATCGCCTACCTGTGGGCGGGCGGCGAGCAGATCACCGCCGACGAAATGCCGTCCGGCTTCCTGACGCTCGGCACCGCAACGCTTCTCGGTGTCCCCGTACTCGTTCTCGTCGCGGTCGTGGCAATCGCCGTGGCCGGGGTGTATCTCCGCCGCTACCGCAGTGGCCGCGACCTCTACGCCATCGGCTCGAACGGCCACGCCGCCGAACTCGCCGGCATCGCCGTCGGCAAGCGCATCCTGCTCGCCTTCGTGTTCTCCGGGGCCCTGGCCGGCATCGCCGGAGTCATGTTCGCCGCGCGGTTCGGCACCGTCGACGCCGCCGCCGGATCCGGATACGAACTCAACGTGATCGCGGCCGCCGTCGTGGGCGGTGTGGCCGTGGTCGGTGGCGTCGGAACCGTCTGGGGCGCGGCGCTCGGCGCGCTGCTCCTCACCACCATCAACAGTTCACTGCCCGTCCTCCAGATCAACCAGTTCTGGCAGCAGGCCATCGTCGGTGCACTGATTCTCATCGCCATCGCGGCCGACCGGCTGCTGGCGGTGCGTGCCGCACAGCAACTTCGGAAGAGGAGCGCTCATGTCGACTGACACCATCGAGCCGGCGGTGACCCCCGCGACGCCCGGCACCGCAGGTCAGACGTCGATGGGCAGCCGCATCCGCGAATGGCTCTCGAGCTGGGACTCGGCGATCATCGCCATCACGGTCGTCGTGCTGGTGGTCGCGTCGGTCACCAACCCCGACTTCGGGAACAGCCGGAACTTCACGTTCCTCGTCCTCGACCTGGCGCCGATCTTCCTGATCGCACTGCCGATGACGTTCATCATCATCACCGGGGAGATCGACCTGTCGGTGGCGAGCATCCTCGGCCTGAGCGGCGCCGCGATGGGCTGGATGTGGAACAACGGCTTCGCGATCGAGATGATCATCCCGATGTGCATCCTGCTCGGTTGCGTCCTCGGTGCCCTCAACGGTGTCCTCGTCGCGAAGCTGGGGCTGCCGTCCCTGGCCGTGACGATCGGCACCCTGGCCCTGTTCCGCGGACTCGCGTTCGTCCTCCTCGGTGACCAGGCGGTGTCCAACTTCCCGCGGGCGTACACGTCGTGGGTGACGGGAACGGTCGGCGGTACGTCGATTCCCAACCTGGCGATCCCGCTGGTCGTGGTGGCGGTGCTGTTCGCGGTGGTCCTGCAGGCCACTCCGCTGGGCCGCGACATCTACGCCACCGGCGCGAGTGACACGGCCGCGCGTTTCGCCGGGATCGACGGGGCGCGGCTGAAGTTCTGGCTCTACGTGGTGTGCGGCGGCGTCGCCGCTCTCGCCGGGGTGCTGTGGAGTCTGCGGTACTCGAGCGCCCGCGCCGACAACGGATCCGGGCTCGAACTGGCCGTGGTCGCCGCGGTCCTCCTCGGCGGCGTGTCGATCTTCGGCGGCAAGGGCCGGCTGGCCGGGGTGCTCGCCGCGGTCGTTCTGCTCGCCGCGCTGCAGAATGCGCTGCGCCTCGAGGACATCTCGAACGAGGCGCTCACCATCGTCACCGGTGTCCTCCTGATCGTGGCCGTCCTGCTGCCGAACCTGCTGAAGACCCTGCGGACCTCCGCGCAGCGTCGAAAGCTGCAGAACGCCTCCTGATTTCCCCTGCCCCACAGCTCTTTCTCACTTCAGCGTTCGCGATGACGCGAACACGAGGAAAGGATCCACCATGACCCGATTCCGCCGGACCTTCGTTCCCCTGGCGGGGATCGTCGCAGTCTCGATCGGACTGACGGCCTGCGGCGGCACCACCCAGGATTCGGCGTCGAACTCGGGCGGTGGCGGCCGCGCCACCGGTACCGCGAACCCCGACGCGCCGATCCAGGACGGGCTGCAGGTCGCGTTCCTCCCCAAGCAGCTCAACAATCCCTACTCGGACATCGAGGTGGGCGGCGGCAAGACCGCCGTGGACGAGTTCGGCGGCGAGTACAAGCTCGTCGGCCCCAACGATGCGAGCGCGTCGTCGCAGGTGTCCTACATCAATACGCTGATCCAGCAGGGTCAGAACGTGATCAACATCGCGGCCAACGACCCGAACGCCGTGTGCCCGTCGCTGAACCAGGCCCGCGACGCCGGCATCAAGGTGGTGACGTTCGATTCCGACGCGGCCGAGGACTGCCGCGACCTGTTCATCAACCAGGCCACCACCGAGGCCGTCGGTGAGACGCTCGCGAAGATGACGAGCGAGCAGATCGGCGGCGCCGGCAAGATCGCCGTGCTGTCCGCGACCCCCAACGCGACCAACCAGAACGCGTGGATCGAGGTGCTGAAGTCCGAGCTCGCGAGCAAGCCGGAGTACCAGAACATCGAGCTCGTGACCACCGTGTACGGCAACGACGACGACCAGAAGTCGTTCCAGGAAACGCAGGGTCTGCTGCAGACGTACCCCGACCTGAAGGCGATCGTGTCGCCGACGACGGTCGGCATCGCCGCCGCGGCGCGCTACGTCTCGTCGTCGAGCTACAAGGGCAACGTCGTCCTCACCGGACTCGGCACCCCGAACCAGATGCGGGAGTATGTGAAGAACGGCACCGTCAAGGAATTCGCGCTCTGGGACCCGACCAACATCGGCTACCTGTCCGCCTACGCCGGTGCCGCCCTGGCGTCCGGGCAGATCACCGGCGCCGAGGGGCAGAAGTTCACCGCAGGCAAGCTCGGTGAGTACACGATCGGCGCCGACGGCGAGGTCGTGCTCGGCCCGCCCACCGTGTTCGACGCGAACACCATCGACCAGTACAACTTCTGAACGCTCCGATGAACAAGTACTGCTTCACCTTGCAACTCCGGCCGGACCGGATCGACGAGTACGTTCGCCGTCACGCCCATGTCTGGCCGGAGATGCTCGAGGCCCTGAAAGCCAGCGGCTGGCACAACTATTCGCTGCACATCCGGCCGGACGGGCTGATCGTCGGCTACGTCGAGTCGGAGAATCTCGAACAGGCGCAGGCGGCCATGGCCCGCACCGACGTCAACCGGCGGTGGCAACACGACATGGCGCCGTTCTTCGAACTCGACGGTGTGGCGCCCGACGAGGGATTCACGCTCCTCACCGGGATCTTCGACCTGGACGCGCAACTTCACACCCCTCTCGACCACACGATCTCCACCGAAGGATGATTCACCATGACGGCAACTGACATTCGGCGCACCGCCGGAGACATCTCCGCCCTCGCCGACTTCGGGATCGAAGTTCCCAGTTGGGCTTACGGGAATTCGGGAACCCGATTCAAGGTGTTCGCCTCGGCCGGTGTCCCGCGCAACCCTTACGAGAAGATCGAGGACGCCGCGCAGGTGCATCGTGTGACCGGTGCGGCGCCGAGGGTGTCGTTGCACATCCCGTGGGATCGCGTCGACGACTTCGGCAAGCTCGCCGCGTTCGCCGCCGATCAGGGGGTGTCGCTGGGGGCGATCAACTCCAACGTGTTCCAGGACGACGACTACAAGCTGGGATCGCTCACCAACGCCGACCCGAAGATCCGCGCGAAGGCCGTCGCCCACCACGTGGAGTGCATCGACGTCATGCGCGCCACCGGGTCGAAGGATCTGAAGCTGTGGCTGCCCGACGGCACCAACTACGCCGGCCAGGATTCCATCCGCGCCCGGCAGGATCGGCTCGCCGACTCGCTTCAGAAGATCTACGCCGAACTCGACGACGACCACCGCCTGCTGATCGAATACAAGTTCTTCGAACCGTACTTCTACACCACCGACATCCCCGACTGGGGAACGTCGCTGCTGCATTGCCTGGCGCTGGGCGAGAAGGCGCAGGTGGTCCTGGACACCGGCCATCACGCACCGGGCACGAACATCGAATTCATCGTCGCCCAGCTGATCCGGCAGGGACGGCTCGGCGCGTTCGATTTCAACTCCCGCTTCTACGCCGACGACGACCTGATCGTCGGATCCGCGGACCCGTTCCAGCTGTTCCGGATCATGCACGAGATTGTCCGGGCGGGAGCACATCTCCCGGATTCCGGGGTGAACTTCATGCTCGACCAGTGCCACAACATAGAGCCGAAGATCCCGGGCCAGATCCGGTCGATCATGAACGTCCAGGAGGCCACGGCCAAGGCGCTGCTCGTCGACGGGGACGCCCTCGATGCGGCGCAGCAGTCGGGCGACGTGCTCGGCGCGCACGCCGTGCTGATGGACGGGTACAACACCGACGTCCGGCCGCTGCTCGCCGAACTACGCGAATCGCAGGGCAGAGACGCCGATCCGATCGGTGCGTTCGCGCGCTCCGGATACCTCGAGCGGATCGAGAACGAGCGGGTCGGCGGGAACCAGGCGAGCTGGGGCGCGTGATGACCGCGAGGACGGCGGACGCCGTGATCGCGCATCTCGACCGGGTACGTCCCCGGAAGGCCCGGCTGGGGCTGGTGTCGGGTGGACTCGGCGCTTACTGGCCGCAGTTCCACGGCCTGCTCCAGACGTTGCAGGAATCGGCACGGTACGTGACGGGCCGATTCGAGGAGCAGGACTGCCAGGTCGTCGACGCCGGGTTCGTGTCCGATCCGCAGGAATCCGCGGCGGCCGCAGAGACGCTCCGGCAGGCCGACTGCGATCTGGTGGTGATCTTCCTGACCACCTACCTGACATCGTCGATGGTGTTGCCGATCGCGCAGCGCACCAACGTCCCGGTGCTGCTGATCGACCTGCAGCCGACCGAGGCGATGGATCACGCGAACACCGACACGGGAACGTGGCTCGCCTACTGCGGCCAGTGCGCGCTGCCGGAGGTCGCGAACGTGTTCCGGCGCAGCGGCATCGACTTCCGGTCGGTGTCCGGGTACCTGCACGACGAGAACGCCTGGCGGCGAATCGACGCCTGGGTGAGCGCTGCGTCCGCACGGGCCGCGCTGCGGCATGCCCGTCTGGGGCTCATGGGGCATCTGTATCCGGGCATGCTCGACATCTCGACCGACATGACGCTGCTGTCTTCGCAGTTCGGGTCGCACGTCGAAGTGCTCGAATTCGACGACCTCCGGGTGCGCGTCGACGCGGTCTCCGAGCGGGAGACGGCCGAGCGGATCGCAGTCGCGAAGGACATCTTCGCCCTGGACGGTTCGGTGAACGAGGACGATCTCGCCTGGGGAGCCCGAGTGTCCGTCGGGCTCGACCGTCTCGTCGCGGACTTCGAACTCGACGCCATGGCGTACTACCATCGTGGCCTCGAGGGCGAAGTGCACGAACGTCTCGGTGCCGGAATGATTCTCGGAGCATCCCTGCTCACCGCGCGCGGTATCCCGCTGGCCGGCGAGTACGACATCCGCACCGCGGTCGCGATGCTGGTGTCCGACCGGATGGGAGCCGGTGGGTCGTTCACCGAACTGCAGGCGCTGAACTTCCGCGACGGGGTCGTCGAAATGGGGCACGACGGGCCCGCCCATCTCCAGGTCTCGTCCGCGGAACCGCTGCTCCGTGGTCTCGGTGTCTATCACGGCAAACGCGGATTCGGCGTGAGCGTCGAGTTCGACGTGACACACGGGCCCGTCACCACTTTCGCGGTCGGGCAGAACCGCGACGGGTCGTACTCGTTCATCGCGTCCGAGGGCGAAGTGGTCCCGGGACCGCTCCTGGCGATCGGCAACACCACGTCCCGGGTCGACTTCGGGCGCGATCCGGGGGAGTGGACGGACGAGTGGAGCGGCACCGGGACCGGTCACCACTGGGCGTTGTGCGTCGGTCACCGCGCCGGCGCGATCAAGGCCGCAGCAGAGTTGCTCGGCGTCGAATTCATCCGGGTCTGAAGTAAGAACATCGAGGGAGAAACAGCAGTGAACGCCACGAGCACCATCGCCGAACTGATCGCGCGGTCCAACAGACTGGGCGCCGACGCTCGGAACACCAATTACGCCGGCGGCAACACCTCCGCGAAGGGCACCGACGTCGACCCGGTGACCGGCGCCGACGTGGAACTGGTCTGGGTGAAGGGCTCCGGGGGAGACCTCGGAACGCTGAAGCCCGCCGGACTCGCCGCGCTGCGCCTCGACCGGGTCCGCGCGCTGACCGACGTCTACCCCGGCCTCGAGGCCGAGGACGAGATGGTCGCGGCATTCGACTACTGCCTCCACGGCAAGGGCGGTGCGGCCCCGTCCATCGACACCGCCATGCACGGACTCGTGAACGCGCCGCACGTCGACCACCTGCACCCCGATTCCGGTATCGCGCTCGCGACCGCCGCGGACGGTGAAGAGCTGACCCGCAAGTGCTTCGGCGACCGTGTGGTGTGGGTGCCGTGGCGCCGCCCCGGTTTCCAGTTGGGTCTCGACATCTCGGCCATCGCGGAGGCGAACCCGCAGGCCATCGGCTGCATCCTCGGCGGGCACGGCATCACCGCGTGGGGGGCGACCAGCGAGGAGTGCGAGCAGCGGTCGCTCGAGATCATCCGCACGGCCGAGCAGTTCATCGCCGACAACGGTCGCGCGGAGCCGTTCGGTCCGGCGATCGCGGGCTACGAGGCGCTGCCCGCCGGCGAGCGCCGACGCCGGGCGGCGGCACTGTTCCCGCTGCTGCGCGGACTGGCCTCCACTGATCGCCCGCAGGTGGGCCACTTCACCGACAGCGACGAGGTTCTGCACTTCCTGGCCGCGCAGGAGCATCCGCGTCTCGCCGCACTGGGCACGTCGTGCCCGGATCACTTCCTGCGCACCAAGGTCCGGCCGATGGTCCTCGACCTGCCGCCGACCGCGTCGCTCGACGACGTCACCGCGCGGCTGCGCCAACTGCACACCGCCTACCGCGAGGACTACGCCCGCTACTACGCCGAGTACGCGGAGCCGGGCAGCCCGGCGATGCGCGGCGCCGACCCGGCCATCGTGCTGGTCCCCGGCGTCGGCATGTTCTCGTTCGGCGCCAACAAGCAGACCGCGCGGGTGGCGGGCGAGTTCTACGTCAACGCGATCAACGTGATGCGCGGTGCCGAGGCCGTCTCCACGTACCAGCCGATCGACGAGCGGGAGAAGTTCCGCATCGAGTACTGGGCCCTCGAGGAGGCGAAGCTGGCCCGCATGCCGAAGCCGGCGCCGCTCGCCACCCGGGTCGCGCTGGTCACCGGTTCGGCGTCGGGCATCGGCAAGGCCATCGCGACGCGCCTCGCCGCGGAGGGCGCATGCGTCGTGATCGCCGACCTCGACCAGGCGAAGGCCGCCGAGGCCGCCGCCGAGATCGGGGGCAGTGACGTCGCGGTCGGGGTCGCGGCGGACGTGACCAGCGCCGACCAGGTCGCGGCGGCATTCGACGCCGCGGTCCTGGCGTTCGGCGGCGTCGATCTCGTCGTCAACAACGCGGGACTGTCGATCTCCAAGCCGCTGCTCGAGACCACCGAGAAGGACTGGGACCTGCAGCACGACGTGATGGCGAAGGGGTCGTTCCTGGTGTCGCGCGAGGCGGCGCGGGTGATGACCGCCCAGGGCATGGGCGGCGACATCGTCTACATCTCGTCGAAGAACTCGGTGTTCGCCGGGCCCAACAACATCGCGTACTCGGCGACCAAGGCCGACCAGGCGCACCAGGTGCGTCTGCTCGCGGCGGAACTGGGCGAGTACGGCATCCGCGTCAACGGCATCAACCCCGACGGTGTGGTGCGGGGTTCGGGCATCTTCGCCGGCGGCTGGGGCGCCAAGCGGGCCGCGGTGTACGGCGTCGAGGAGGAGAAGCTGGGTGAGTACTACGCACAGCGCACCCTGCTGAAGCGGGAGGTGCTGCCGGAGCACGTCGCCAACGCGGTGTTCGCGCTCACCGGCGGGGACCTCACGCACACGACCGGGCTGCACATTCCGGTGGATGCCGGTGTCGCTGCGGCGTTCCTGCGCTGATGGACGCGTTCGCCGCGATCGATCTGGGTGCGTCCAGCGGGCGGGTGATGCTGGGTCGCGTCGCGGACGGGGTGATCACCCTCGACGAGGTTGCGCGGTTCCCCAACCGGCCGGTGCGGCTGGCGGGATCGCTGCACTGGGATCTGGCCGGACTGTATCGGGGTGTGCTGGACGGACTGCGGGCCGCGGTCACGGAGGCCGAGGCCCGCGGGGACGTGCTCGTGTCGATCGGAATCGACACGTGGGCGGTGGATTACGGGCTGCTCGGCGGCGACGGTTCCCTTCTCGGGATGCCGTACCACTACCGCGACCAGCGGACGTGGGGCGTCGCGGCCGGCGTGCGTTCGACCATCGCCGATCGGGAGTTATTCGAGCGCAACGGTATCGCGCAACTCCCGTTCAACACGGTGTACCAACTGCTCGCCGAGCGGGAGAGCGGCGCGCAGCGGCTCGACATCGCGGAGCAGCTGCTGATGATCCCGGACCTCCTCGCGTACTGGCTCAGCGGGGTCCGCATCGGCGAGGTGACCAACGCGTCCACCACCGGGTTGCTCGACCCGGTGAGCCGCGACTGGGATCGTGCGCTCACGACCCGGCTCGGTCTCGACGACCGCATCCTGCCACCGTTGGCGGAGCCCGGTGGGGCGATCGGACTCGTCCGGCCCGACGTCGCCGAAGAGATCGGCGCCACGCCGGTGGTGGTGGCCGTCGGCAGCCATGACACCGCATCGGCCGTGGTCGCGGTACCCGCGGCGAGCGCGCGGTTCGCGTACATCGCGTCGGGCACGTGGTCGCTGGTCGGGACGGAACTCCCCGGACCCGTCCGCACCGAGGAGGTGCGGGCGGCGGGGTTCACCAACGAGGCCGGAGTCGACGGCACCACCCGCCTGCTGCGGAACGTCATGGGCATGTGGCTGGTGCAGGAGTCGATGCGGCAGTGGCAGGCGGACGGGCTCGACATGTCGCTGCAGGAACTGCTGGAGGACGCCGCGGCGCTGACCGATCTCGGCTCGGTGATCGACCCGGACCTGCCGGTGTTCCTGCCGCCGGGCGACATGCCGGCCCGCATCGCCGCCGAATGCGCCCGGACGGGTCAGCGCGTACCGGACGCTCCGGCCGAGGTGATCCGCTGCGTGCTGGACAGTCTCGCGGACGCGTACCGGAGGTCGGTGCAGGCGATCGTCGAGCTGACCGGCACCCCGATCGACGTGGTGCACATCGTCGGCGGCGGCTCACAGAACGCTCTGCTCTGCCAGCTGACGGCGGATGCCACCGGACTGCCCGTCGTCGCCGGACCCGTCGAGGGTTCCGCCCTCGGCAACGTCCTGGTGCAGGCGCGAGCGGCGGGCGGGCTGTCCGGGGGACTCGCCGAACTGCGGGCCGTGGTGTCGAATTCGTTCACCCTGCGCGAGTTCGCGCCGTCGGCGGCACCGCTGTTCACGCCCTAACGCCGGTCCCGGAACCGGGGTTCGCGCTTGTCCTTCCGGGCGGCGGTGGCCTCCTCGAAGTTGTCGGTGAGCAGTCGCACCAGCAACTGTCCGAGGCCCTCCTGGTGGATGTGTGCCTCCAGGGAGGCGGCGTCGAGCCCGGACCACAGGGTGCGCTTGGTGAGTTCCAGGCCGGGCCGGGAGAACCGGGACATACGCTCGGCGAGGTCGAAGCATTCGTCGAGGAGATCCTCGCCGGGCACGCACCGCGACACGAGCCCGATCCGCTCGGCCTCGTCGGCGTGCACGTCCCGCCCGGACAGCATGATCTCGAATGCCCGGGACGAGCCGATCGCGCGTGGCAGCAGGTAGCTCAGCCCCAGCTCACTCGCCGTCAGACCGTTGTTGATGCCCGCCGCCCGGAAGTACGCGTCCTCCGCCGCGATCCGGATGTCGGAGGCGAGCGCCAGGCACAGCCCGCCGCCGATGGCGGCGCCGTTGACCGCGCTGATCACCGGCTGATGCATCCGGCGGAGCGAGAGCACCACGTTGTCCAGCAACTCCATGGCACGCAGCGCGACGGTCGGGGGCGTGAGCCCGTCGACGTGGGGGAGGGTGCCCGCGGATCTCTGGTCGGCGCCGGAGCAGAAGCCGCGGCCCGCCCCGGTGATCACCACCGCGCGCACCGCGTTGTCGTTGCTGATCGCCTCCAGCGCGTCGCGGAACGGGATCATCACGTCGAACGCCATCGCGTTCATGCGTTCCGGGCGGTTGAGCGTCACCAGGGCGATGCCCGGCCGGGGGTGGTCGACGACGACGAAGTTCACGCACTCGATACTAGAACACGTTTCAGTTCGGTGGATCGATTTGCGGTCGCGGAAGCCCGGGGGCGACGGTGCGAGCGAGGATGCCGAGCGTGGCGCGCAGGGCGTTCTCCGAGATCACCGGGAAGATCCCGGCCTCACGCCAGACCGGGTCGATGGCCGACCAGTCGTAGAACGATGTCACCATCGTTCCCTCGTCGATCGGCTCGAGCCGGTAGCCGTACACGTGCCCGATCTGCGGGCGGATCTGGCCGAGGACCTTCCAGGAGATCTCCCGGTCGGGCACGAACGTCTCGATCGTCACGGTCACGTCGTAGAGTCCGAGGTCGAAGTCGTTCAACGCGTCGCGGTCCATGTGCACGACGAACGTGTCGCCCGCCGCCGTGACGGGGGCGCCTTCCGCGGACATCAGCATTCCGGAGCTGTCGATCGCGACATGCCCCTCGGGGTCGCAGAGCACGCCGAAGATCGTCGCCGGGTCCGCGGCGACAGCCCGCCGGACCTCCAACCGTTCGCTGGTTTCAGTCGTCATGCCCGCATCCTGCCACCCCCACGTGAGTGGCATTGTGTGCTCGGGGACGCAAAAACACTCACGTGGGGAAGGTGGGCAGCACTCCTGCGTCCATCGCCTGCTTCAGGGACGGTGCGGCCGAATCCTTCTCGGACAGCTGGAACGTCAGCGGGCTGCCGTCCCGGCCCACCGTGGGCCAGTCGATGCCCAATTCGGGATCGAGTGGATGGACGTCGTGGTCGAGGGTCGGGGTGTACTCGATCGAGCACAGGTACATCACCGTGGATGCGTCCTCGAGGGACAGGATCGCGTGGCCGACCCCCGCCGGCAGGTACACGGCGCGGCGGTCGACGTCGTCGATGAGCACCGAATCCCACTGCCCGAACATCGGCGACCCGACTCGCAGGTCGACGATGATGTCGAGGAACGCACCTTTGACACAGGTGACGTACTTCGCCTGCCCGGGCGGGTTCTCGGTGAAGTGGATGCCGCGCAGAACCCCGGCGGCGGACACCGAGCAATTGGCCTGCGCGAGTTCGAGGCCGTGCCCGACGGCCGACTCGAACTCCGACCCCTTGAACCATTCGAGGAACACGCCGCGGTCGTCGCCGAATTGCCGGGGGGTGATCTCCCAGGCGCCGGGGATCTTCAGTTCGCGATACTCCACGTCACCAGTCCTTGCCGCGTTCGAGCAGTTCGAGGAGGTAGTCGCCGTACCCCGACTTTCCGAGAGTCTCGGCGCGGGCGCATAATTCGGCGTCGGTGATGAATCCGCGGCGCCACGCGACCTCTTCCGGGACGCCGATCTTCAGACCCTGCCGGTGTTCGAGTGTGCGCACGAAGTTCGACGCCTCGAGCAGTGAATCGACGGTGCCGGTGTCGAGCCAGGCGGTTCCGCGGGGCAGCACCTCGACCTGCAGCCGTTCGGCCTGCAGGTAGGCCTGGTTGACGTCGGTGATCTCGTATTCGCCGCGGTCCGAGGGCTTCAGGTCGCGGGCGATGGTGACGACGTCGTTGTCGTAGAAGTAGAGCCCGGGGATCGAGAAGTTCGACTTCGGGGTGGCGGGTTTCTCTTCGATGGATATCGCTCTGCCCGTGTCGTCGAATTCGACCACGCCGTAGGAGCTGGGATCGGACACCCAGTAGGCGAACACGGCGCCGCCGTCGATGTTCTCGAATCGGTTGAGCCGGGAACCGAGACCGGGGCCGTAGAAGATGTTGTCGCCGAGCACGAGGGACACGGACTCGTTGCCGACGTGATCAGCGCCGAGGACGAACGCCTGCGCCAGGCCGTTCGGTTCCTCCTGGACCTTGTACGTGAGGTTCACGCCGAACTGGGAGCCGTCGCCGAGGAGCCGGCGGAACTGCTCGGCGTCGTGCGGGGTGGTGATGACGAGGATGTCCCGGATGTTGGCCAGCATCAGGGTGGAGAGCGGGTAGTAGATCATCGGCTTGTCGTAGACCGGGACCAGCTGCTTGCTCACTCCGAGAGTGATCGGGTGCAGTCGGGACCCGGTGCCCCCTGCCAGGATGATTCCGCGCATGTGCGCAGTGTTCCAGTGTTCGCGTCGGATAGAAACTCGGGCGCGACACTAGGGTGGGTGCACATGAGGCTTCTCGTGACAGGCGGCGCCGGGTTCATCGGTGCGAACTTCGTGCACCAGACGGTGGCCGAGCGGCCGGACGTGCACGTGACGGTGCTCGATGCGTTGACGTACGCCGGCAACCGGCGGTCGCTCGACCTGGTGGCCGACCGCATCGAGTTCGTGCACGGCGATGTGGCGGATTTCGCGCTGGTCGACCGGCTGGTCGCGGATTCGGACGCGGTGGTCCACTTCGCCGCGGAATCGCACAACGACAATTCGCTGGCCGACCCGACACCGTTCGTGCAGACGAACGTGGTGGGCACGTTCTCGCTGTTGCAGGCCGTCCGCGCGCACGACGTCCGCTACCACCACATCTCCACCGACGAGGTGTACGGCGACCTCGAGCTGGGTGACCCGGAGCGGTTCACCGAGTCGACCCCGTACAACCCGTCCAGCCCGTATTCGGCCACCAAGGCGTCGAGCGATCTGCTGGTGCGGGCGTGGGCGCGGTCGTTCGGTGTGCGGGCCACCCTGTCGAACTGTTCCAATAACTACGGCCCGTACCAGCACGTCGAGAAGTTCATTCCGCGCCAGATCACCAACCTGATCGACGGCGTCCGTCCCCGCCTGTACGGCAGCGGGAAGAACGTGCGGGACTGGATCCACGTCGACGATCACAACGCCGCCGTGTGGACGATCCTGGAGAAGGGAAGTCTCGGCCAGACGTACCTGATCGGCGCGGATGGCGAGGTCGACAACCGGACCGTCGTCGGAACTCTGCTCGAGTTGTTCGGCCGCGATGCCGACGACCTCGACTTCGTCACCGACCGTCCCGGCCACGACCTGCGCTACGCGATCGATTCGACGCGGCTGCGCACCGAACTGGGCTGGACGCCGCAGTACGAGGATTTCCGCAGCGGCCTCGAGGCGACCGTGCAGTGGTACCGCGACAACGAGTCGTGGTGGCGGGCGCAGAAGGAATCGGCGGAGAAGGCGTACGCGGCCACGGAGTCCGTCATCGGCTGACGGTTCCGCGAAACGCCCACGCTCTCGCCGTCAGCGCGATGCGGCCCGTCTCGTCGCGGCGCACCCGGGCGTCGAGCAAGCCGCGAAGCTCGGCGCGGCGCTCCGCGGACAGCGACATGCAATATCCGGGCGCGGGCCCCTGACCGCCCAGGAACGGCCGCCAGAAGTCGTCGAAGTCGGTGAACACGGTGGGAACGTCGAGCGGGTCCACCTCCACGCCGGTGAGCCCCGCGGCATCGAGCAGGTCGCGCAGAGGCTGCGGCCGGCAGAGCGGGAAGCGCACGCCCTCGTCGAGGTTCGCGGCCGCCTCGTCGAGTGCGCGGGCGGCGTCCCAGAACACGCGAATCATCTGCATCCCGTCGGCGTAGTCCCACACGTACCCGGCGACCGTCCCGCCCGCTCGCGTCACGCGGCGCATCTCGGCGAGCCCCTCGATGGGATGGGGAACGAAGTTGAGGACCAACGCGGAGACCATCCGGTCGAACTCGCCGTCCTCGGCGGGGATGGATTCGGCGGTGCCCGGCCGCACCTCGAACCGGGGATCGTCCGTCGCGGCCCGAGCCGCCGCGGCGAACCGCTCCGACGGTTCGACGCCGACCACCCTGGCGGGTTCCGCCGTCCGGAGCACGGTGTGGGCGAGAGCGCCGGTCCCGCAGCCCACGTCGCACCACGCGCCGCCCGGGCCGGCCGGCAGCCATTGCAGGAACTGCGCCGCGACGAGTCTGCTCCAGCGACCGACGTACAGCTCGTACGCGGGATCGATCTCCCAGGCGTCCGTCATCGCGGTCTCCTCACGACGGTTGCGGTACCCGCGAATCCTCGTGGACGAGCGCGTTGCGGAGCGACCGCGAACCGGCGACCGCGGCGACGAAGCCGGCGAGCACCTCGCAGAGCGTGAACACCAGGCGTGACGCGAGGGCTAGCCCGAGCGCGACCCCGCTGTCCATGAAGGGCGACAGCGCGGCGACGACGACGGCCTCGCGGACGCCGATGCCGGACGGCGCGACGACCACGAGCACCCCCGCGCACATGCCGAGCGCGATCGCGCCGATGCACTGCACCAGGGTGCCCGCCTCGAAGCCGGCCGTGCTCGATGCGAGGAACCAGAGGTGCACGCCGTAGAGCACCCAGCTGACGGCACACCAGCCGAGGGCCCGCCCGATCTTGTGCATCGTCAGCTGCCTCTGCAGCGGGGCGCGGCGCAGGATCCGCAGGGCCAGATTCACCAGCCGGGTGAGGACCGGTGGATAGCAGCAGACGAGGGCGATCGGGACGAGCGCGATCACCGCGACCGCCGCGACGGTGCTGATGTGGAACAGGGCGGGCAGCGCCAGCAGACCGACGACCAGCGCCGACGTGATGCTCAACCCGACGGTGACGAGGACGGCGACGAACCCGTTGGCCCGCGACACCCCGGCCCGGCGGACCAGCTCGGTCTGCAGGACGAATGCCCACACACTGCCCGGCAGATACTTGCCGAGCTGTCCGACCAGGTAACAGCGGGCGGCGTCGAACGCGGGAATCGGGTGCTCGAGCGCACCGAGGGCGTGCTGCCACGCGCGCACCGCCGCGCCCATGCCGAGGAAGACGAACACTGCGGAAATTGCGAGCGCCCACCAGTCCAACTGGGTGATCGTGTCCCGCACCTCGGCCCACTGCGATTTCACGGCGAACACGATGGCCACGACGATCGCGAGGGTCACGAGGATGCGCAGCGCGTTCATCAGGACGGCGCGGCCGCCGCGGTCCGGGGCGGTCTCGGGATCGACATTCACGAGAACCACCCCCTCAGGCAGTGCGCCGCTGCGGCAGTGCAGCGTTCGATTCCGACGATAGCAATCGGCGGGCGCCGGATCAGGAAACGAGCGGTTTCACCGCCAGTGCGCGCCACCACGCGAACGCGTCGGCGAGCGACTGCGGGAGATCCGCGACGGCACTCAGCCGCCCCGACGCGTACAGCTTCTCCACGGCCGCGATGTCGTCCTCGGGAATCCCCGACCGGTCCATGCCCACCCGGTTGGTGCCGCGCAGGGCGACGGGATTGCCGAAGACCGTGGCGAACGGCGGAACGTCCTTGGCGACCACGGATCCCATCCCGACCATCGCGCGCGCACCGATCACGCGGCGCTGATGCACCACCGTGCTCATGCCGAGGTTGACGCCGTCGCCGAGAGTCACGTGACCGCCGAGGGTGCTCGACGGCGCGATGACGCAGTCGTCACCGATCCGGACGTCGTGCTCGACGGACGTGTGGTTCATGACGAATCCGCCGCGCCCGATGCTCGTCGGCCGCTCGGCGCCCTGCTGGACCGCGCACATCTCGCGGATCACGGTGCCCGCGCCGATCACGACACCCTGATGGGGGCTGACCTTCGTCCACGTGCGGGGATGCACCTTCCCGATCCACTCCGGCGGCGCCCCCAGCGTGACGTGGGCACCGATCCAGCAGTCGTCGCCGAGATCGACGGGGCCGGTGAGGACGGCGTACGGGCCGATGCTCACCCGGTCGCCGACGGTGACGCCGTCGCCTATCACGACGGTCGGGTGGATTTCGCAGTTTTCACCGATGGTCATGAAAGTTGCCGATTCCTTCCAGGAGCCGTGCAGACCGTGGGAACCTTCAAGTGGTTGCAATCTGTGAAGACGGTGTGAACTGCACGTCAATCTATCGGAGGAACCGTGATCGCGATCTCGAGTATCTCCTTCGGAGAGGATGTCGAGCGCGAGGTTCTCGACACCCTGCGATCCGGGATGGTCGCGCAGGGGCCGAAGGTCGCGAGGTTCGAGGAAGGGTTCGCCGCACTCGTCGGCACCCGGCACGCGGTGGCCGTCAACAGCGGCACCACCGCACTGATCGCGGCCCTGCGGGTGCTGGATCTCGCGCCGGGCGACGAGGTGCTCACCACCCCGTTCACGTTCGTGGCCACGCTCAACGCGATTCTCGAGGCCGGCGCGACAGCCCGGTTCGCCGACATCGGCGAGTCCGATTTCGCGCTCGACCCCGACGTCGTGGCGCAGGGCGTGAACGACCGCACCAGGGTGCTGATGCCGGTGCACCTGTACGGGCAGACCGCCGACATGGGTGCGCTGATGCCGCTGGCCGAGTCCCGCGGGCTCGCCGTGGTCGAGGACGCCGCCCAGGCGCACGGCGCCACGTTCGACGGCAAGGGCGCGGGCAGTTTCGGGCTCGGCTGTTTCTCGTTCTACGCCACGAAGAATCTCACCACCGCCGAGGGCGGCATGGTCACGACCGACGACGACGCGGTGGCCGACAGGTTGCGGGTGCTGCGCAACCAGGGCATGCGACGGCGCTACGAGTACGAGATGGCGGGCCAGAACTTCCGGATGACGGATCTGCAGGCCAGTCTCGGATTGCCGCAACTGGGTTCCTATCTGCAGCAGGTGGAGTCGCGCCGACGCAACGCCGAGGCGCTGCGGACCGGCCTCAAGGACGTCGAAGGTCTCGTGCTGCCTTCAGAACGCGCGGGCCGCGGGCACGTGTGGCACCAGTTCACCGTGATCCTCGCGCCGGACGCGCCGATCGACCGCGACACCCTCGCGCAGCGGCTGTGCGACCGGGGAGTGGGCAGCGGCGTCTACTACCCGAAAACCGTCTACGACTACGACTGCTACCGCGAGCACCCCCGGGTGATCACCTCGCCCACCCCGGTCGCGACATCCGTTGCCCGCCGGTGCCTCAGCGTCCCCGTCCATGCCGCGCTCTCCACCGACGAGGTCGACCGGATCGTTGCCGCGGTGCGCGAGGCGATGGAGGTGTGATGACGACGCCGCGACCGCGGATCGCGCTCATCGGATCCGGCAAGATGGGTTCGCTGCACGCCCGTGTTCTCGCGCAGTCGCCGCTGTGCGAACTGGCCCTGCTCGTGGAACCGCGTGCCGAACACGGCCGGGAGATCGCCGCACGTTTCGACACCACCTGGGTGCCGGATTTCGACACACTCGACGGCATCGACGGCGTCGTCGTCGCGGCGGCGACCCCCGCACACTACGAGGTGGCGGGTCGAATCCTGGACCTCGGCAAACCGCTCCTCGTCGAGAAGCCGCTCGCCGCAACGTACGAGGAGAGCACCGACCTGGTGAAACGGGCCGCCGCGACGGGTGTGCCGCTGATGTGCGGACTGCTCGAGCGGTTCAACCCGGCGGTCCGGACGGCACGTGAATTCGCCGGCGACGTGTGGCAGGTCAACGGAATCCGGCACTCGCCGTTCGTCTCCCGCATCCCCACCGGTGTCGCGACCGACCTGCTGATCCACGACGTCGACCTCGCGATCGGATTCGTCGGATCGTCGCCCGTCGGCGTGAAGGCCGAGTTCGGGTACTTCCACGACAGTTCGGTCCGCAACGAGGCCGAGGACTGCGCGGAGGCCGTGCTGCGATTCGAATCCGGTGCGGTGGCCACCATCTCGGCCAGCCGGGTGAGCCACCGGAAGGTCCGGCAGTTGTCGCTGCTGGAGCCGGACCGGCTGATCGAGATCGACCTCCTGCGCCGCGACATCACCATCCACAAGCACATCGACGACGACCTGCCCCCCGATCGGGACGGCTACAAGCAGCAGACGGTGATCGAGATCCCCACCATCCGCTACAGCGAGGAACCGCTCGCCGCCCAGCTCGCGCACTACGTCGGACTGATCGGCGGTGCGGGGGACGCCGACGCGGAACGCGAGTCGATCCTGCCCGCGCACCGCGTCGTCCACGAGGCGACGGTGTCGGCTACCGGCTGAGCGCGCCGGCGACCGCCAGCCGGGTGTCTTCCGCGATGAGGTCGGCGTTGAGGGCCGCCGCGGCGTTCAGACCGGCTCCGGCTGCGACGATCACCTGCGCCTTCGGGTCTGCGACGTTGCCGGCCACCCACACTCCGGGAACGGCGGTGGCACCCGTCGCGTCGGCGGCGACGGCGGTAGCGATCACGTGTCCGGCCATCTCCATCTCGGTGGTGGCCAGGCCGAGGCTGTCGAGGAAGTCGGCGCGGGCCCGGAACAGTGGCGGCACCACCACTGCGGCGAGGGGGAAGACCTGGCCCGTGTGCAGCCGGACGCCGGTCAGCCGGTCGCCCTGCACCTCGAGTCCCGCCACCCCGCCGTCGACGATGGCCACACCGCGCGCGGCGAGCTGCTCGTACTCCTCGGCGGTGGGTTCGTCCGCGTCGTTCAGGAACAGGGTGACGCTGTCGGTCCACTGCCGCCACATCAGCGCCTGGTGCACCGCAAGCGGACTGCCGGCCACGACGCCGATCGGCTGGTCGCGGACCTCCCAGCCGTGGCAGTACGGGCAGTGCAGGACGTCGCGTCCCCACCGTTCGGCCACCCCGGGGATGTCGGGGAGGACGTCGACGAGACCGGTGGTCACGAGCAGTCTCCGAGCCTTCACCGTCCCGCCGTCGGCGAGAGTCACCCGGAATTCCCCGTCCCCGACCTTCTCGGCCGACGTGACGGTGCCGGTCACGATCTCGCCGCCGTACCCGGCGACCTCCTCGCGTCCGGCGGCCAGCAGCTCGCCGGGCGGCGTGCCCTCGCGGCCCAGATAGTTGTGAATGTGCCCGGCCGGTGCGTTGCGCGGTTCACCCGCGTCGATCACGAGCACCGAGCGGCGGGCCCGCGACAGGGCCAGGGCCCCGCTGAGCCCGGCCGCGCCGCCACCGACGACCACTACGTCATAGCTGTGTTCCACCGCGTTCTCCTTCATTCGTCGACCTCGTGGTGACACTGTCCGTCCCTGCCCGCAAATCTGGCAAGCATGTTTGCCACTGTGGCAATATGGAGGTGTGAACGAAGACGTACCCGACCTGGACGGCGTCCTCGACGCCGTGGGGCCGCGGCTCAAAGCGCTCCGCCAGCAGCGCGGCGCGACGCTCGCCCAGCTCTCCGAATCCACCGGGATCTCGGTGAGTACCCTGTCGCGGCTCGAGTCCGGTCAGCGCAAACCCACCCTCGAGCTGATGCTGCTGCTGGCCCGCGCCCACCAGTTGCCCCTCGACGAACTCGTCGATGCACCCCCCACCGGCGACCCCCGCGTCCACCTGCGACCCCTCGAACGCAACGGGTCGACCATCATTCCGCTCACCCGCAGGCCCGGCGGGATCCAGGCGTTCAAGCACGTCATCCCGCCCGGCGACCCGAACACCGAACCGCAACTGCAGGTCCACGAGGGCTACGAATGGCTGTACGTGCTGTCCGGCCGGCTACGACTGCTGCTCGGCGAGCACGACGTGATCCTGACTGCGGGGGAGGTCGCCGAGTTCGACACCCACGTCCCGCACTGGTTCGGCAATCCCGGACCGCAACCGGTGGAGATCCTCAGCCTGTTCGGGCCGCAGGGTGAGCGGGCGCACGTGCGCACCGTCCCTCGGGGAACGGCGGCCGAGCGCGACCGTCGGTAGAATTCGTCCGGACCGGTGACGAGCGCTCCCTCCGAGGCGCAGGACGTGATGGGGAGGCCCCGTGCGACGCTGGATTCTCGGTGTTCCGGTAGCGGTCGTGCTCCCGCTGCTCGTCGGCTGCTCCACCACGTCGACGTCGCCTGCGGCGCAGCCGCAGCCCGAGCCGGAGTCACAGCCGGCGGTCTCCACGCTGGTGGGCCTGGGGGATTCCATCCCGGCCGGTGACGGGTGCCCCGGGTGCACGCCGTTCGTCGAACTGTTCGGCGACCAGCTGTCCGGCGACGACGCCCAGCCCGTGCAGGTGGCCAACCTGGGGGTCGGGGGCTGGACCAGCACCGACCTGCTCGACTCCCTCGAACCCGGCGAATACGACGCCGACGCCGTCCGCGACGCCGACGTCGTCACCGTCACCATCGGCGCCAACGACTTCTACGCCGAACTCGACGACTATCTCGACGGCGACTGCGGTGGAGACGACGGGCTCGGCTGCTTCCAACCGGTGCTGCCGCAGCTGCAGACCACGCTGACGTCCGTGCTCGACCGCATCGCCGAACTACGTGCCGGACAGCCGACCGCGGTGATGGTCACCGGATACTGGGACGTCTTCCCGGACGGCGACGTGGCCCGTGAGTTGTTCGGCCCGCAGTTCCTCCGGGACAGCTCCGCGCTGACGTTGCGCGCCAACGACGTCATCGCGGAGGTCGCGGGCGCGGAGGGCGCCACGTACGTCGACCTGTTCGGGACGTTCAAGGGGGCGTGGGGCGACGGCGACCCCACCGGACTGCTGGCGGACGACGGCGATCACCCGAACCAGACCGGGCACCAGCTGATCGCCGACGCGTTGTCTTCCGCAGCGGTCGCGGCATCCGGGTCCGCCGACGCGTCGGCGTTCACGTCGTCCGGGTGGTCGCCGCGCTGAGCTTCCGCCGGCGCACCACCACATCGACGACGGTGAGGATCAGCACCACGACCGTCGCGGCGCCGAACGCGGCGACGGACACATTCTCCCGGGGCGGCCGGAACGTCACGACCAGTTCGTGGTCACCCGGCGGCACCGTCACCTCCAGCAGACCGTGCCATCCCGCGGTCGCGGCCACCGGTCCGCCGTCGACTGTGGCGGAGTAGCCGGGCCACGCGAGTCGCGCGAACGAGACGGTGCCGCCGCTGCCCGCCACCCGCACGGTCTCCGTCGCCGCGCTCGATTCGGAGGAGATCACCCGGACGCCGTCGGAGACGAACGACACCCGCCCGGGCAGGGGCAGCGGCCGGTCACGCTGCAGCACCGTGCGGGTGTCGCTCCGCTCGGTGACGTGCCAGCCGGGCGGGGGCGGTGCCGTCTCGACGTCGGGCACCAGCGCATGCTGCACGACCAGGGTCGAGACACGCAGGTAGTCGATCAGCGGGATCGGGATGTTCGCGTTCACCGGCTGCCACAGCGCCCCGTAGACACCCGGGCAGACTGCGCCGCGGTAGTCCATGCACAGTGCTTCCTGGAATTCGGTGAACCCGATGCCGGTGTACGCGTTGATGCTGCCCTCCACCGACGACGCCATGATCTCGTTGCCGAACAGGATCCGGCCGGCGGTGATGTCGTCGTGCGGGGTGTCGTCCAGCGCGGCGAGCTGCAGGACGGTGCCCTGATAGCGGTCCGTCTGCTCGGACAGGGTGGTCGTGCTCGCCGGGTCGACGCGGCTGCCTGGCTCGACGTCGTGGGTGAGGGACCAGACCTGCGCGGCGGTCACCACCACGGTGCCGAGGACCAGGGCGGCGACGAGACCCGCCGTGGCCCGGCGTCGCCACACCGCGTACGCGATCACGCACAGCACCGCGACGAGCAGCGCGAACAGTGCGTGCCGGCCGGTCAGGGCCGGCGAGGAAGAGAACGCCAGGTAGAAGCCCAGCACGATCAGCACCACCGACACCGTCGCCCGGTGACGCACCCGGTCGCGGGCAACGCCCAGCGACAGCGCGAGCGACAGGCCGACCATCACGCAGAGGTACAGGTACTCGACCAGCCGGATCGGCCACCGGAACATCCCGACGTTCGACGGTCCGAACGTGAAGAGGAAGTAGACGACCGCGATCACTCCCAGGCTGATCAGCTGCCGGCCGTGCGCGCGGCGGAACTCCGGGGACGCGAACAGTGCGCGGATCCGCCCCCACGGCAGCCACGGCAGCAGCGGCAGCACGAACCACGCGAAGTAGAGCGAGGGGATGACCTCGACGGGACCGCCGAACGTCATGATCACCGGGAGGTAGGACGGGCTGCTCATCGCCGCGATTCCGCCGACCTGCGGTTGCAGGAACGTGTCGTTGAAGATGCCGGTGCTGCCGGCGCGGGTGGTCACGTCGACGCTGAGGAACAGCGGCAGATACGTCACCAGCGCGGCAGTGCCCGAGCACGCGCCGGTGATCACCAGCACGAACAATCGGAAGAACTCCCGCTGGACGAGGAGCCCGACTCCGAGGCCCAGGAGAACCACCACCGCGCCCAGCGCGGCGTACGGGTTGCCCATACTCACCGTCAGCGCGCCGATCAGGAAGGTGACCAGCGCGTTCGTGCGACCGCGGGAGAGGCGCAACGCGGACCACCAGAACAGCGTCACCCACGCGACCGCCATCATCCCGGACGGCCAGCCGCCGGCCTCGTAGAACAGCGTGAAACCGCTGAACGGGATCGTCAGTCCGGCGAGGATCGCGGGAGCGCGGCGGGCGCCGTATTCACGGCACAGCAGATACGTCGCGACCGCGAACAACGCGAGGAACTCGGTCATGATCACGAACGCCGCGACCGACAGGTCCTCGAACTTCGCGGTCAGCGCGTAATTCGCCAGGTTGACCGGGTTGTAGAGGCCGTAGGCCGCCTCGCCGGCGTAGTTTCCGCCGATCCAGGCGTCGGGGTTGACGGTGAGCCACCGCCCGGCCAGCAGTTCCGTCCCGATCCGGTGCCAGGACGGCACGAACGATTCCAGCATGTCGCCGCCGTAATAGAAGCGGTCGTCCACGATCCGGGGAATCGTCGCGATGACCGCGGCGACCACTGCGACCGCCAGTGCCACCGTCCACTCGGGAACGCCGCGTATCGATCGGGTGACGGTCGAGGACACGGACGCGGAGGGTGCCACGGGTTCCGAGCCTACGAGTTAGGCTGCGCCCGTGCGCCTTTTCGGTTGTTCCCACGGCCAGAACGGCGCACGGGCGCCGAAGGCGCTCTCCGTCGTCATCCCCGCCTACAACTCCGCCGAGGTCATCGAGCAGACCGTCCGCCGGGTGGCGGAACGCCTGGCCGGACACGACGTCGAAATCATCGTCGTGGAGAACGGGTCCACCGACGGCACCGCCGACCTCTGCGCACGCCTCGCCGCCGGGTGGCCGGCCGGACCCGTGTCGCTCACCGTCCTGCAGAGCGAGAAGGGCATGGGCAACGCGTTGCGGGCCGGAGCGGAGGCGAGTCGCGGCGCACACGTACTGCTGACCGCCGACGACCTGCCGTTCGGATTCGACGACCTCGACGGCGCCGAACGTCTCGCCGAGAAGGGCCGGCTGCCGCGGGTGGTGATCGGTTCCAAGGCCCACCCCGACTCGCAGGTGCGGCGCGGCGCCCTGCGGGGAACCCTGACCTGGGGTTTCGCCGCGATGCGGCGGGTGGTCCTCGGGATGCGCACCGGCGACCCGCAGGGCACCGTCCTGATGGACGGCGAACTGATGCGCGAACTGGTTCCCGACCTCGTCGAGCCCGGGTTCCTGTTCACCACCGAACTCGTCTACCTCGCGGAGCGGGCGGGCATCGCGCCGGTCGAGGTCCCGGTGCGTCTGAGCGACGATCACGACAGCCACGAAACCCGCATATCCAGGGCCGATGTGCTCGCCATGGGGGTGGGACTGTTCCGGTTGCGGGCCCGTCACCGGGACGGAGGTCGCCTCGCATGGTCGGGGAGCGCGTCGCGAGGTTGATACCCTGCGAACCGAGAAGAGGATCGCGCCGTTGCCGTGGCGCGGTCCAGCCCACCTCTCGCGGGGAACAGTAGGAGCACTATGAACGAGTCTGCGTCGGTAGCACCTGTGGACGGGAGCACGGCCGCGGTCCGGAGCGCTCTCACCGAGCATCGCGCACCCGATCGGCTCGTGGTGGCACGGGGTCTCTTCACGGGACCGACCACCCGGGTCAAGGACGACCTGTACGCCAGGATCGTCAAGGGCCGCGCTCACCGCGAGCGCTACGTCGTGCACCTCGAGAAGGGTGCGACGGTCGACACCGACACCTACTTCGGCCGGTTCGCCGCCAGCTACTACCAGCGGTGGACGACCGTCACCGAGGTGACGGTCGCGTTGCACCACGAAGCCGACGGACGCGCCGTGGTGGCGCTGCGCGGCTCGGATTCGGGCGGCAACTCCCGCATCCTGAGCACCACGGAGATCGACGGCTCCGGCACGGCGACGCTGTCCGCGAAGCTCGACGCCTACCTCGACGGCGGCTCCCTGTGGGTCGAGTTCACCGCCGTCGACGGCCCCCTCGCCGTGAGCGAACTGGAATGGACCGTCGCCGCGCCGTCGGTGATCCGCCCCGCCGCCATCGCGATCTGCACGTTCAACCGGGCCGACGACTGCGCCGAGACCGTCGCCGCCATCGCGAACGATTCGACGATGGCGTCGAGTATCGACGCCGTGTACGTCGTCGACCAGGGCAGCGACCACGTGTCGGACCGCGAGAAGTTCACCGAGGTCGCCGAGATCCTGGGCGACAAGCTGGTGTACCTGCGACAGCCGAACCTCGGCGGCGCCGGCGGATTCACCCGCGGCATGTACGAGGTGTCGGGTATCAACGAGCACGCCAACCTGATCCTGATGGACGACGACATCCTGTGCGAGCCGGAGTCGATCCTGCGGATGAACGCATTCGCCAACGTCACCACCGAGCCGACGCTGGTGGGCGCGCAGATGCTGTACCTGATGAACCCGGAGCACCTGCACGTCAGCGCCGAGGAAGCGGACCTGTCGAAGCTGAAGGCGGGCCGCTGGGCGGCCGGATCGCGGCACGACATCAACCTGCTCAAGAAGAAGCAGCACAAGCGCGTCGACGCCGGCTACAACGCGTGGTGGTCGTGCCTGATCCCCGCCGAGGTGGTCGCGCAGATCGGGCTCCCGCTGCCGATGTTCTTCCAGTGGGACGACATCGAGTACGGCATCCGTGCCCGCGCAGCCGGATTCGTCACGGTCACGCTGCCCAACGCCGGTGTGTGGCATGCGGACTTCCACTGGAAGGACCGCGACGACTGGGCCAAGTACTTCAGCATCCGCAACTCGCTGATCGCCGCGGCGCTGCACAGCGATTTCGACGCCAAGTCGCTGAGCAAGTTGATGACGCGGGAGATCACCCAGTACCTGGTGTCGATGCAGTACGGGTTGGCGTACACCATGATCCGCGGCATCGAGGACTTCCTCGAGGGACCGAAGGTGCTCGAGGACGGCGGTCAGGCCGTGCTCGCGGCGATCCGGGAGGAGCGCAAGCGGTTCCCGGAGACCGTCAAGCATCCCGCGACGAACATTCCCGGTGTCCGCAACTCCGACCTCGTCACCCGGCATGCCGGTTTCGAGCCGGACAAGAGCAAGATCGACCTCGTGCTCGCCAAGCGCGCCGCGTACCAGTGGCTCGGTCGCACCCAGCACGGGGTGGCGAGTATCCCTGTGGCCGAGGCGCACTGGTGGCACGTGTCGCTGTTCGACGCCGCCGTCATCACCGACGCCTCCCAGTCGGGGGTGCGGGTGCGCCGCCGCGACAAGGAGACCGCCCGCGAGCTCACGGCCAGGACGGCGAAGCTGATGAAACGGTTCCGCGAGGATGCGGCGTCGACGCAGCGCCGGTACCGGGACGCGTTGCCGCAGCTCACCAGCCGAGAGAACTGGGCTCGCCTGTACGGTCAGTGACGTTGACCGGACCGCTGCAGGCCCGCGACGCGCGCGGGCTGCTCCGGGATTCGTTCCTCGTCTTCGTCCTCGGTGTGGTGCTCGGGGCGGCGTGGAGCTGGCGGCCGTCGTTCTGGTACGACGAGGTCGCGACGCTGTATTCGAGTCAGCGGTCCCGGCCCGACCTCTCGAATCTGCTGGGCCACATCGACGCCGTGCACGGGCTGTACTACGTCGGGATGCGGTATTGGTTCGAGATGTTCGGGGCCTCGGAGTTCTCGGCGCGCTTCCCGAGTGCGCTGGCCGCCGGTACCGCGGGCGCCGGCGTGGTGGTGCTCGGTGCGCTGATCTCGACCCGGCGGGTGGCCGGGCTGTCCGGCATCCTGTTCGTGATGCTGCCCAGCGTCACGTGGGCGGCGGTGGAGGCCCGCGGATACGCCCTCACGGCAACGGCCGCGGTGTGGCTGACCGTGATTCTCCTTGCCGCCCTGAGGTTTCGGCGGTGGTGGCTGTGGGTGCTGTACGCCGGAGGCCTGGCGGTTTCGATCGTGTTGTTCGTCTACCTGCTCACCCTCGTTCCCGCGCACCTGCTGACGATCCTGCTGCTGCGTGAGGCCCGGCGGTCCTGGCTCGGCTGGACGTCGGCCACGGCCGCGGGGTTGGTGGTCGCGGCGCCGCTGGTGGCGCTGGTGCGCCGAGAGTCCGTGCAGGTGGCGTGGATCCCGCCGCTCGACGACCATCTGCCCCGCGCCGTGGCGGAGTACCAGTGGTTCGTCGGCGCCCCGTGGTTCGCGGTGCTGTTCGCCGTGCTGGTGGTGGCCGGGTCGGTGGCGCTCGTGCGAAACGGCCGCCACCTGCCCCCGGTGCTGTCGGTGACGGTGCCGTGGGTGCTGGTGCCGATGGCGCTGCTGCTCGTCTACTCGCTGCTGCGCACCCCCGTCTATCTGCCGCGGTACTTCACGTTCACGACACCGGCGGTGGCCCTCGTCGGCGGACTCTGCCTGGCCGCCCTGACCCGGCAGTGGTGGCAATCGGCCGCGGTGCTGGCGGTGTTCGCCGTGGCGGCGTCGCCGAGCTATCTCGCGCAGCGTGAGCAGTGGGCGAAACCCAGCGGCATGGACTTCAGCACCGTCAACGGTTTCGCCGGGCAGAACGTCCGCCCCGGCGACTGCGTCCTGTTCGACACACCGGCCTGGAACCCCACGTCGCTGCGGCTGGTGAAGAACGTGCGACCGGAAGCGTTCGACGGCACCCGCGACATCGGGCTCGGGGCCACGGCCGCGAGCCGGGGGTCGCTGTGGGACGACGAACTCGCGGTCCCGGACGTCGCGGGCGCCCTCGACTCCTGCTCCGTGGTCTGGTTCTTCACCGACTACGAACGCGACACCGAACGGGTCATCCGGCACACCTCCAACGAGGTGTGGACGCTGCCGCCGTACCACTTCGAGGACACGGAGGCGTTCGCGGCGCTCACCCGGTCCGGCCTGCGGATCGACGAACGCCGGACGTTCAACGTCACTCAGGCGGTGAAGCTGGTGCGGTGATCCGCACCACCACCTGCTCGTGGTTGGCCGTGTAGCTCAGGTACTCGAAGCCGACGCCGGTGCGGTCGACGAATTCCGTCCACGCCCGGTATTCGTGTTCCTGCCAGCCGGGGAAGTTGAAGAACTCGTCGAACACGATCACCGTTCCCGCGACCAGCCGATTCCAGATCCGGTCGAGTACCGACTTCGTGGACGAGTAGAGGTCGGCGTCGAGGTGCAGGAACGACACCGGTCCCGGATGCTTCTCGAGGAATCCCGACAGCGTGTCCTCGAAGAGCCCGGGCACCAGCTGCGCGCCCCGCACCCGAGGCAGGTTCTCCTGCGCGAACTCGCCAGCCGGGAATCCGGTGCGCCACGTCTGCGGCAGACCGGAGAACACGTCGAACCCGAATACCTCGTGCCCGGCGTCCTTCAACTGCTCGACGATGATGCGGAGGGTCGTGCCCGACGCCACCCCGAACTCGAGCGCCAGGCCCTCGACCTCCACCCGGGACAGGCCGTACCGCAGCGTGTCCTGCGGATTCCAGAACACGGGCGCCTTCGGCATGTGCTCGAGCACGAACTCCGCGGCCTCGTTCGTGGCCCGCACGTCCAGCGCCTGGGTGATGTCGCGGCGGGCCTGCTGCTCGAGTTCGCCGAGCCGCTGCTGGACGTCGGAGATCTCCATGCGGGCATCGGACAGCTCGTGCAGCACCCGAGCGAGTTCCTGGTTGGTCGCGGTCAACTCGGCCAGGGTCTGGTCGTGCTGGTTCTCGGTGAGCTCGCGGGACCGGCGGTCCGATTCGGACACCACCTCGGACACGGCACGTTGAAGCTTGAGACGGGCCTTTCTCCGAAGATCGAACATATAACCATGTTGCCAGCCCGCATCCCGGCTCACCGATCGAACCGGGATGCGGGCCGGACGCCCGGGTCAGTGACCGCGGCTACGGTACATCTGCCGTTGCCACCGGGCGATGCTCTTCCACTCACGTTCCCGCTCGGCCCGGAGCCTCGTATCGGTGCGTGACGCGATCCACCCGTTCTCGCGAATCAGCTTGCGGTAGCTGGCAAGCCTGCGCTCGGGCAGTTCGCCGCGCTCCACCGCGCTGAGCACCGCGCACCCGGGTTCGGAGACGTGCGAGCAGTCCGTGAACCGGCACTGCGCCGCGAACTCCTCGATCTCGGGGAACGTCTTGTCGATGCCGTCGGCCGCGTCCCACATGCCGACACCGCGCAGCCCCGGGGTGTCGATCAGGGCGCCACCACCGGGCAGTGGCAGCAGTTCGCGGTGCGCCGTCGTATGCCGTCCCTTGTGGTCGCCGTCGCGGACGCGTCCCGTGGCCAGCACGTCTTCGCCGAGCAACGCATTCGCGAGCGTCGACTTGCCCGCACCCGACGGCCCGATGAGGGCGACGGTCCCGTCGATCACGGCGGTGAGGACATCGATGCCGTCCCCGGTGTCGGCGCTCACCGCGAGCACGGTCGCGCCCGGTGCCACCGCCGCAACTTCCGCCGTCGCGACGGAAATGTCCTGCACGGTATCGGATTTGGTGAGAGCGACCACCGGCTGGGCGCCGCTCTCCCAGGCCAGGGCGAGCAGGCGTTCGATGCGCCCGAGATCGAGGGCGGTGTCGAGCGCGGCGGCGATCACCACCGTGTCGACGTTGGCCGCGAGGACCTGGCCCTCCGACCGGCCGGACGCGGACGACCGGACGATCGCGCTGCGCCGGGGGAGCAGGTCGGCGACGGCGATCTCGTCGCCGAGACGGTGGAGCGTCACCCAGTCGCCGGTGCACAGAATGTGCTCGCCGACATGGGCGCGGACGAGGCCCGCGGGGGCGGCGACGTCGCAGTGGCCTCGGTCCACGCGGATCACCCGCCCGGGTTCGCGACCGTCGGCCGGGTAGTCGCCGAAGGTGCCGGAAAGTGTGTCGTTCCAGCCGTAGGGCAGGAGGTGTCCAGGGACGAACATGATGGGTGTGATCCTCGGGTCGATGAGCGCCGACCGGACCACTGCGCGGGTTCGGTCAGGCGAGGGGGAAGGGGGAGTGGACGCACACGGCGTCGACCGACGAGACAGTCATCGGACACTCACTCCTTCACAGCACATCGAGACCTACGAACGGAACTCCACGATGTTCCCACCGGGCGGAACCCGGGTGCAACCGAATTACGGGCGCTCGAACCGTTCCTGACGGCCCAGCTTGCGCAACCGCATCCACTCCCGCAGACCCTGCGGATCACGCCTGGTGACGAGGAAATACCACCCGAACCGCACCCATTCCTGCGGCAGCAGCTTCCGCATGCCCGGCTGGGACAGCAGATACCCGCGGTTGCGGTAGGTGAAGAAGCGTTTCGTCTCGTTGTCCGGGTACTGCGTGTGCATCCGGCCACCGAGGATCGGCTTGAACTCCTCCGCGCCGTTCGGGTGCACGTACGCCGTCTGCAGGCAGGTGCCGAACGGCAGCCCCGACCGCACCAGCCGGCGATGCACCTCCACCTCGTCACCGCGGACGAACAGGCGCAGGTCGGGAACGCCGACCGTGTCGATCGCCGACGCGCGGAACAGGGCGCCGTTGAACAGCGACGCGATACCCGGGAGCAGGTCGGCCGAATCGTCGCCGTCGGCGAACAGTTCGGACCGCAGCCGTCGCCACTCCACGCCGCGGCGCAGCGGGAACGCGAGACGGTCGGGGTCGTCGATGTCGCAGACCACGGGGGAGACCTCCGCCAGGCCGTGCCGCTGCGCGCAGTCGAGCAGCGTCTCGAGGACCTTCGGTCCCTCGGGGCGGCCGTCGTCGTCGGCCAGCCACACCCAGTCGGCGCCGAGCGAGAGCGCGTACAGGATTCCGAGAGCGAAGCCGCCCGCTCCGCCCAGATTGTGCTGCGAACCGAGGTAGCTGACGGGAATCCCGGACGATTCGACGAGTTCGCGCACGTCGTCCTCGGCGGCGTTGTCCACGACCACCAGATGGTCCAGCGGACGCGTCTGGGAGCCGAGAACCTTCAGCGATTCGGCCAGCAGTTCGCGGCGCTTGTGGGTGACGACGACGCCGACGATCCGCTCGGCAGCAGCGCTCACGCGGACTCCGCCTCGGCCTCCGCTGCGGTGCGAACGGGACGATCGTTCGATCCGACGCTACGGGCGTCCCGTTCGGCCGGCTTGCCGAGCCCGGACTTCTCCCGGTCCATCTCGTAGATGACGTGCCGGACGTGGTCGGCGGCGTCGTCACCCTCGTACGCGCGGACAACGTCCTCGATGCCGCCCTGCTGCCGGATCCGGCCGTGGTCGATCCACATGGCCCTGTCGCAGAGCTGGGCGAGGAACTCGTTGGAGTGGCTGGCGAACACCAGGATGCCGGACCGTTCCACGAGAGCCTGCAGACGCACCCGCGCCTTCTTCATGAACTCGGCGTCGACGGCGCCGATACCTTCGTCGAGCAGCAGGATCTCCGGGTCGATGCTGGTGACGACCCCCATCGCGACGCGCACCCGCATGCCGGTGGAATACGTGCGCAGCGGCATCGACAGGTACTCGCCCAGCTCGGTGAACTCGGCGATCTCGTCCATCTTCGCGAGCATCTGCTTGCGGGTCTGCCCCAGGAACAGTCCGCGGATGATGATGTTCTCGTAACCGGAGATCTCGGGGTCCATGCCGACACCGAGGTCGAAGACGGGGGCCACGCGGCCGCGGATGCTCGCGCTGCCGCGGGTGGGCTCGTAGATGCCGGACAGCAACCGCAGCAGCGTCGACTTGCCCGCGCCGTTGTGGCCGACCAGACCGATCCGGTCGCCTTCCTTCAGCGACAGATTGATGTCGCGCAGGGCCTCGACCACCACGACGTCCGAGTTGTTGCGCCCGATCGAACCGCCGGCCTTGCCGAGGAACGCCTTCTTCAGCGAACGGGACTTGGCGTCGAAGATCGGGAAGTCGACGCAGGCGTCCCGCGTCTCGATACTCACATGCTCTGTCATGTACTTCAGACCCCTAAACCCAGTAGGGCACGCGGGCCCGGTACTTGCGAAGCGCGAGGATGGCGGCGGTCCACCCCACGACGGTGATGGCCAGGACGATGTACCAGTGGTAGGCCTGCTGGTCCTGCCCGATCATGGGCGCGCGCACGATGTCGAGGTAGTGGAACAGCGGGTTCAGCTCGGCGAGCTTGACGCGCTCCGCGGCCTGACCGCCCTGCGCCTCGAGGCTCTGCGTGGTCCACATGATCGGGGTCAGCACGAACAGCAGCAGCGTCATGCTGCCGAGGATCGGCGCGATGTCCCGGTAGCGGGTGGAGAAGATGCCGAACATGATCGACACCCACGCCGCGTTGACGACGATCAGCGCGATCGCCGGGATCGCGGCCAGCGACAACCAGGTCAGGTGCCGCCACACCCCGAACGCGAAGAGCATGACGACGTAGATCACGAGGTTGTGGGCGAACAGCAGCAGTTGCCGCCACACCAGCCGGTACACGTGGACGCTCAGCGCCGAGGGCAACTGTTTGATCAGCCCCTCGTTGGCGATGAACACCTCGGACCCCTCGAGGATGCTCGCACTGATCAGGTTCCAGACGATCAGACCCACGGTGACGTACGGCAGGAACTCGTCCAGCGGGATGTCCAGCAGGGCGGAGTACAGGATGCCCATCGCCGCGGCCTGCACGCCGGTCGCGATCGTGATCCAGAACGGACCGATCACCGACCGGCGGTAACGCTGCTTGATGTCCTGCCAGCCGAGGCTCAGCCACAGCTCGCGCTGAGCGAAGCCGTCCCTGAGGTCCTTGAACGCGCGACGGAAGGTCTGCGAATCGGACGCCGGGAGCGGGCCGCCTGCGGCCTCGGTTTCGATAGCGGATGCTGACACGGGCACCGAGCCTACCGGGAGTCGAGTTCCATGCTGTTTCGCCCGTTGCTACAGGTACTGGCCGGTACCGCTCGACTGCGACCCGGGATCGTGATTGTGCGCCCCGTGCGGGTTGCCCATGCTGATGCCCGGAGGCAGTGCCCCCTGACGCATCTGCTCGAGCTGGGAGCGGGCCGCCATCTGCTGGGCGAACAGGGCCGTCTGGATGCCGTGGAACAGTCCTTCGAGCCACCCCACCAGCTGCGCCTGCGCGATGCGGAGTTCGGCGTCGGTGGGGACGGTGTCGTCGGTGAAGGGCAGGGTGAGGCGTTCGAGCTCGTCGCGCAGTTCGGGGGCGAGGCCCTGCTCGAGCTCGTGGATCGACGACTTGTGGATCTCCTTCAACCGGTTGCGGCTGGCATCGTCGAGCGGTGCCGCGCGCACTTCCTCGAGGAGCTGCTTGATCATCGTGCCGATGCGCATGACCTTGGCCGGCTGCTCCACCATGTCGGCCACCGACTCCGCGCCGTTCCCGTTCGCGTCCGCGGCGGCGTCGGCGCCCTCGGGCTTGCTCGCGGCCTCGGCGACGGGGATGGCCATGGGCTGACCGTCGGGGCCGATCACGACGACGTGTTCATTCTCCGAGTTCGTCATGCCTCCATCTTGGCTGTTCCTGCTCGGCGGCGCGAAGGTGCGTCCCATTTGAGTGCTTTCCGATAATTTGGGGTGCTCGAGAATATTGTTGCGCTTCGCAACAAACGATGGCTGGCTTCGACCGTATTGACTTGGGGTCCTAGAGTGTCGGGCATGGCTTACGACGTTGCCCGCGTTCGGGGACTCATCCCCTCACTCGGCGACGGTTGGATCCATCTCGATCCGCAGGCCGGCATGCAGATTCCGGATGCGGTGTCACGCACTGTCTCGACAGCCTTCCGGGCCTCTGCCTCTTCGTCGACCGGGCGACATGTGTCCAGCCGGCGCAGTGCGGCGGTACTCGATGCGGCCCGAGCAGCCGTCGCCGACCTGGTCGGAGGCGACCCCGCGGGGGTCGTCCTCGGCCCCGACCGATCCGTTCTCCTCGCCTGGCTCGCCGAGTCGCTGAGCACACGCCTCGGCCTCGGAACCGGGCTGGTGCTGTCCCGGCTCGACGAGGAAGCGAACGTCGCCCCCTGGCTTCGCGTCGCCAGCCGGTACGGCGCCCAGGTGCGGTGGGCGGAAGTCGAGATCGAGACCTGCGAACTCCCCAGCTGGCAGTTCCAGGACCTCATCACCACCACCACGCGCCTCGTCGCCCTCACCGCCGCCTCCCCCATCGTCGGCTCGGCGCCCGACGTCCGCGTCGCCTCGGACCGCGTCCACGAAGTCGGTGGACTGATGGTCGTCGACGCGATCGGTGCCGCCCCCTACGCACACGTCGACATCAACGAACTCGGAGCCGACGTCGTCGCCGTCGGCGCCACCTCCTGGGGCGGACCGCAGGTCGGGGCGCTCGTCTTCCGCGACCCCAGCCTCCTCGACCGCATCCCCGCCGTGTCGCTCAACCCGTACGCGCGGGGTGTCGAACGTCTCGAGGTCGGGGTGCACCAGTTCGCGCTCCTCGCCGGCCTCACCACGTCCATCGACTTCCTCGCGAACCTCGACGAGTCGGCCACCGGATCCCGCCGCGAGAAGCTCGAGGCGTCCATCAGCTCGCTGCAGAACTACCAGGACACCCTGTTCGACCACCTCATGTCGTCGCTGAAGCGGCTACCGCAGGTCATGGTCATCGGGCGGTCACCCAGCCGGGTTCCGACGCTCAGCTTCACCGTCGCCGGAGTCTCGGCCGACAAGGTCGCGTCGCACCTCGCCGACAAGCGCATCGCCACCGTCAGCGGCGTCCACGGCGGTTCTCGCCTGCTCGACGCGCTCGGCGTCAACGACGAGGGCGGGGCCGTCACCATCGGCCTCGCGCCGTACACCACCCGCTACGAGATCGACCAGCTGGTGAACGAACTCGCGACCCTGGGCTGAGCCCAACCCGCGCCGCACCTGCCGACCCGCCGATCACCCGCCGCGCCGCGCCCAATGTGACATTCGTTCCGTTGAACGGGACCAATGTCACATCGGGCGGTGAGTGAGAGGCGGACGACGAGTGTCAGTTCCGCGGGATCGTGAGGATCACCTTGCCGACGGTGTCCGCCGAATCGAGCAATTCGTGCGCGCGCGGGGCCTCGGTGATGGGCAGTTCGGCCGACACGATGGGGTGCACCGCGCCCTCCGCGATGAGCGGCCACAGCCGCTTGTGGACGTCGGCGACGATGTCGGCCTTGCCCTCGCGTCCCGTCTCGGCGCGTCCCCGCAGACCGGCGGCCGTCACGTGGCCGCGTTTGCCCAGCAGCTTGCCCAGATCGAGTTCGCCCTTGCGGCCGCCCTGCATGCCGATGACGACGAGCCGGCCGTCGGCGGCGAGCACGTCCACGTTGCGGTCGAGGTACGAGCCGCCCATGTTGTCGAGGATCACGTCGGCGCCGTGGCCGTCGGTGGCCTTGCGGATCTCGTCGACGAAGTCGGCTTCGCGGTAGTTGACGAGGATGTCGGCGCCGAGTTCGCGGCAGCGCGCCAGCTTCTCGTCGGACCCTGCCGTGACGGCGACGCGCGCACCCAGCGCGACGCCCACCTGGATGGCGTGGGTGCCGATGCCGCCGCCACCGCCGTGCACCAGCAGCACGTCGCCGCGGGACAGTCCGGCGCCCATCACGACGTTCGACCACACCGTGCACGCGACCTCCGGCAGTGACGCGGCGACGAGCAGGTCCACGCCCTCGGGTAACGGGAGAAGCTGGGTCGCGGGAACGGCGACACGTTCCGCGTAGCCACCGCCGGACAGCAGCGCGCACACCTGATCGCCGACGGACCACCCCGACACTCCCTCGCCGAGTTCGGCGACGGTGCCGGAACATTCGAGCCCGAGGATGTCGCTGGCCCCGGGCGGCGGCGGGTAGAACCCCTGACGCTGCAGCAGGTCGGCGCGGTTGACGGCCGTCGCGGCCACGTCGACGAGGACGTGTCCGGGTGGGAGTTCCGGGTCCGGCTGCTCCGCCCACTTCATGACTTCGGGGCCGCCCGGCTGGTCGATCGTGATCGCATACATGAGGACGACGCTAGCGAAATGCGTCGGCGCCCGGAGGCAGTGACCGATCATCGCTACACGCTCGCCGATGCGGGGAACGGCAGGCTACTGGAAAGTAATGTCGGAATACTAGAGTGTGAACCTGTGACAGCAGAAACCTCCGACGCCGAAGCGGCGACCAACTGGTTGACGCCGGCCGAGATGCGCGCCTGGCGTGGTTACATGGACGGCAATCAGCGGCTGATGGACGTCCTCAACCGGGATCTGCAGGACAAACACGATCTCTCCCTGGCGGACTACCGGATTCTGGTACTGCTGTCCGAGTCTCCGGACGGTTCGTTACGCATGAGCGATCTCGCGGACGGCGTCCTCTCCTCCCGAAGCCGCCTCACCCACCAGATCCGGCGGATGGAAGCGCAGGGCATGGTCACCCGCGACACCTGCCTCGAGGACGGCCGCGGAGTTCTCGCCGTCATCACCGACGAAGGCCGCGCCCGGTTGGCCGCGGCGGCGCCCACTCATGTCGCCGGGGTGCGCAGCAACCTCGTCGATCTGCTCACCAAGTCGCAGCTGAAGGTTCTCGCCGAGGTGTTCGAACGCGTCGACAAGGCCATCGGCGACCGCTGACCGGTTGCCCGCCGACGCGTCCGTACCGATAAGATCGCCCACGGAAGCGTGGCAGAGCGGCCGAATGCACTCGCCTTGAAAGCGAGCGTCGTGAAAGCGACCGGGGGTTCAAATCCCTCCGCTTCCGCCAGCGGGCAGCAGTCCTGGCCTGGTATCGCACCAGGCCAGGGCTGTTTCCTATTTCTTCCGGGCCTTCGGCCGCTTCGGTGGAAGTTCGGCGATCTCGGCGAGCGCGCGTTCGATCCACGGTGTGGCGAGGTCCGGGGTGTCACGCCACTGGTCCGGCAGGGCCAGGTATTCGCGCATCGGCTTCTCTCCCGGACCGAACGGGCCGGCGCCGTCGGCCGACGCCAGTTCGTCCTTCGCATGCTCGGTGAGGAGACGGACCCCGACGCTCGGCCCGAGGAGCCCGGCGAACATGTTGCCGTTCACGAAGGCGCCCAGGTTGCCGAACATCGGTTTCACCTCGACGCCGGGTGTGTCGGGGATCAGCGACCGGAAGAACTGCTTGTCCTCCTCTGACGGTTTCGGCATCTGCATGGGAACTCCTCGGTGGCTACTGTTCCTGACGTTCCTCGGGGGTCATGATGCTGAAGAGTGCGCCCTGCGGGTCGGTGACACCGGCCATCCGGCCGACGGTGGGGATGTCCATCGCCTCTTCGACGATCGTGCCGCCGAGTTCGACGACCTTTGCGGCACTCGCGTCGACGTCCTCGACCGCGAAGTAGACGCGCCAGTGATTCGGGGTGCCGGCCGTCATCGGCTGTCCGCATCCACAGACCTGCTCTCCGCCCACCTCGAACAGCGTGTAGGTGTACTCCGGACCCATGGACATCTGCGACGTCGTGATCCCGAAGACGCTGGTGTAGAACGCAACCGCCGTGTCGACGTCGCCGGTGTTCAGTTCGGTCCAGAGACAGGCGCCGGGGTCGCCGACGAGGGTGGCTCCGATGTGCTTGTTCGCCTGCCACAGCCCGACGGCTGCCCCGGTGGGGTCGGTGACGAAGGACATGCGGCCGGCTTCCCCCACGTCGAACGCCGGCATCAGAACCTGGCCCCCGGCGTCGGGGACTTTCGCGACGGTCGCGTCGACGTCGTCGACCGCGATGTAGGTGTTCCAATTCGCCCCCGCCGCGGCCGCATCGGGTTGCAGTGGTGCGATGGCGGCCACGTTCTCGCCGCGCACGGTGGCCATCGAGTAGACGGGGCCTTCGGGCATCGGCCGGTCGTCGTACTCCCAGCCGAGCAGTTCCGAATAAAACTTCTTCGCGGCGGCCTGATCGCTGGTTTGGAGGTCGACCCAGTTCGGTGTTCCCTGGGCGTATTCCGATTTGGTGGGCATGACGATCCTTTCCGTTGTGGTGTCAGGCCGCCGGGACGGGGTGGCGGCCGGTGTAGGCGATGAGCCGGGTCACCGCATCGCTGGTGTGCGGGGCGGGAACGGGATCGTCGAATCCGACGGCCTTCCTGCCCTCGGGTGAGATGATCTTGTGCGCCAACGTCAGCACGTATTCGGCGAGTGGCTCGGGCACGGCCGCATCTCCTCCGGTCGCTGCCGCGAAATCCCAGGCGTGGACCAGGAATTCGATCGAGAGGATGCCCACGGCAAGGGTCGCGGGGAATGGGTTCGGCCCGAGCGTCACCGTGCCGTCCAGGCCGCGACCGCGCCATGCCTCCAGTGCCGGTTGGGCGAGGTCGGCGATTCGCGTCTCGACGGGCTTGGTGGGGTCGTCGTCGAACTCCGCTCCGGCCGCGCCACCGAGGGACGTGATCGAACCGGCGAGGTGATCGGCGAGCTGCGAGACGGTGAACTCGGTGCACGCTGTCTGCTTGGACATGTCCTCTGCCGTGAAGCCGCGGAGGACTCGTTGCACGACTGCCAAAGAAGCTTCGGCACTGGACAGTTCGTCGAGAGGGTCGGGTGCGGCCGCCCAGTCGTCGGGGCCGGCGTCACTGTTCTGTGCGGCGAGGACGAGGCGATCCAGGTAGTGGTTCCAGCCCTCCGCGTGGCGGGCGGCCTGCTCGTCGTCGAGCCCGTCGTGCACGAGGCGCACCTCGGTTCCGCCGGTGGTGGGGGTGAGTGTCACCGTCACGGTGGACGTGCCCGGCGGGAGTTCGTCGTCGCCTTCCCATCCCCACGTGTACACCACCCGCTTGCCGGGAACGACCTCACGGAACGTGCCGGCCGCGGAGTGACCCGGAACGACGGTCCACCGGTACTCGCCACCCGCCTGCAGATCGACGCGGGCCGCGACGGTCTGCCACCGCCGCAATCGCTCCGGTCTGGTGACGAGGTCGAACGCGGCGTCCGGGTCCAGCGGGACGACGACGGTTTTGTCGAATGGCATCAGCTGTCTCCTTTGGATCCTGCTTCGTCTGTGGCGTCCGCGACGAGCCGGTCGAGTTCGTCGATCCAGAAGGAGTCGAACAACGTGCGCAGTTGCGCGAGTCCCTGCGGGTCGAGCCGGTAGTACCTGAAGCGTCCGTCCTTGCGCGCAGTGACCAGTCCCGCCTCGGTGAGCACCCTGAGATGTTGCGATATCGCCGACCGGCTCGCGGGGAAGTGTGCGGCGAGGTTGTTGACGGTCTGTTCACCAGATGTCAGCAGTTGCATGATGCGTCTCCGGGTGGGCTCAGCTGCGACTTCCAACTGATCGAGCACGACCAATACGTTAGTCGTGACTAACACGTTGTGCAATGGGTCTCGCCCACGAGGCCGTGAGGTGGGAGAATTCGAAGCGACGAGGGAGTGAAAAATGACAACGTCAAGCCCCTGGCCCACGATTCACGACGAACGCCGCGCCCTGGTGGACGACCTCGAACCGCTGACCGAAGAACAGTGGTCGATGCCGTCGCTCTGCGAGCGCTGGACGGTGCGGGACGTGTTCGCGCACATGACGGCGACGGAGAAGATGACGCCGCCGAAGTTCGTCGGAAAACTCGTCGGATCGGGATTCCGCATCAACACCATGTTCGAGAAGGACATCGCACACGAAGAGGAAGGAACGCCGGCCGAGGCGCTCGACGAATTCCGGGCGCACATGAGTGACTCCACGCATCCGCCCGGCCCCATCGACGCCATGCTGGGCGAGATGATCGTCCACGGCGAGGACATCCGCCGCCCGCTCGGAATCGCGCACGACTATCCGATGGACGCCGTCGTCCGCGTCGCCGACTTCTACAAGAATTCGAACCTGCTCATCGGATCGAAGTCCCGGGTCGCGGGGCTGACGCTGCGAGCCACCGACACCGACTGGACCACCGGATCGGGGCCGGAGGTGTCCGGTCCGATGCTGGCGCTCGTGCTGGCGATGACGGGTCGCCGTGCCGCCCTCGGCGAACTCAGCGGCGACGGCAAGTCCCAGTTGGAGTCTGCCCTGCCGAAGTAGAGCAATCGGACAGCGAACCAGCGGTGACTACAACGTGATCGGGCTGGCGCACACAGCTGTCACAAAACCTCTAAGCTCTTGTTGACCGGACGCATTTTGTACTGTGCAATCGGGGTCCACACAGTCCGGGGAAGAGGGATTTCTTTATGCGTCGCGAAGCAATGGCTGCTGTCGGTCTGGCAGTGTCACTGACCCTTCTGGGGCCGGCGTTCACTGCTGTCGCCGACCCGGCGCCTGCTCCGGTCGCACCTCAGAGCAGTGGGGTCGCCACCGTCGACAAGATCGTCCCGCTCACCGACACCCGTAGTGCCGTCTTCATCAATTCCCCCGCCATGGGCCGCGTCGTGCAAGTGCAGGTCCTGCATCCCGCCGGGGGTGGGTCGAGGCCGTCGCTGTATCTGCTGGACGGGGTCAGCGCCGGGGCCGAGTCGGACTTCCGCGAAAGCACCTGGACGCAGAAGACGGACGTCGTGCAGTTCTTCGCCGACAAGAAGGTCAACGTGGTGCTCCCGGTGGGAGGCACCGCCAGCTACTACACCGACTGGCTGCATCCCGACCCCACGCTGGGGATCAACAAGTGGGAGACGTTCCTGGCCGACGAACTGCCGCCGATCATCGACCGGAACTTCAGCGGTAACGGCGTCAACGCCGTCGCGGGTGTGTCGATGGGTGCGATGGGCGCCGCCAACCTCGTCACCCGGCACCCGCAGCTCTACCGCGGACTGGCCGCCTACAGCGGATGCCTCGACAACTCGAACCCCAGCTCGCGGGACTCGGTCCGCGGCACGGTGGCCTTCAAGGGCGGAAACCCGGCCAACATGTGGGGTCCCGACACCGATCCGGCGTGGACCGCTCACGATCCGTCGGTGAATGCCGAAGCGTTGCGCGGCAAGCAGATCTACATTTCCACGGGCAACGGGCTCCCCGGACCGTACGAGATCGGGGGAGACATCGCGTCGACGATCGCGGTGGGTGGTCCTCTCGAGGCGGCGGCGAACCTCTGCACGCAGACGTTCCAGCAGCGCCTGACGCAGCTCGCGATCCCGGCGACGTTCACCTACCGGAACTTCGGCACGCATTCGTGGCCGTACTGGCAGGACGAGCTGCGCACGTCGTGGCCCGTCCTGCAGAGCGCACTCGGCGTCTGACCGGACTCACTGTCCGCCGAGCACCGCGATCCGGTCGGTGTTCGGCGGCGTCACCGGTGACTTCGCCCCCAGGTACGCCGTGAAGGCGTCGAGGTCGCAGCCGGCGTGCACCGCCTCGCTGCGGGTGCGGAAGGCGTCGAACCCGTCGCCGCCGTCGGCGAGGAACTTGTTGACCGCCACCCGGTAGGTGCCGTCGGGGGTGACCGTGTCGCCGTTCACCCGCAGGTTCGAGATGCGGTCGCCGACAATCGCCGAGCGATTCATGGTGTACGTCAGCGAACTCGACGGGGCGAGGATCCGCTCCGTGATCGTGCCGTCGCCGCGCGGCTGGAACTGCTGCTCCAAGGCGGTCTTCAGCGCCGCACCGGTGACCGTCAGGACCTCGAGGGTGTTGCCGAAGGGTTGAGCGGCGTAGGCCTGCCCGTAGGTTACGGTGCCGCCGGTGCCCCGCAGCAGGTCTTCGCGGAGCCCGCCGGGGTTGGTGAGTGCCACCTGGGCGCCGTGCCCGGATCCGGCCGCCAGCTGGGCGTCGGCGACCACGTTTCCGAGGGTGGATTCGCCGCTGCCGGTCTCGTCGCGGGTGAGGTCGCCCGTCAGCGACGCCACGCGTGCCTCGCCGACCTCGGAGGCCTGGCGCGCGGCGCTGTCGGCGAGCGCCTGGACGTCGGGGTCGGACGGGATGTCGTGGGTGACCACCTGATTGAACGAGGACGCGCGATCGCGCAGGATGTCGCGGGTGGTGCGGTCGATCGACACGTCGACGACCGAGATGATCCGGCCGTGCGACGCGCCCTGCATCATCACCCGCGGGTTCCCCATCGGGTCGGGGAACGAGCAGTTGTACTGCTGGTGGCTGTCGGCGGTGAAGATGACGTCGACCTTCGGGGACGCCCGCAGGGCGAGGTCGCGTGCCGGTCCGGACGTCACCTCGCACGAGTTGGGACCGTTGTCGGCGACGGGCTCGGCGCCCTTGTGCATCAGCAGCGCGATGGCCCGCACCCCGAAGAAGTCGAGGAGGTCCGCCGTCCGGTCGACCGCCGCGAGTTCGTCCGTGAACCGCAGCCCTCCGACGCCCTCGGGGGTCACCATCCGTGCGGTGTCGGCGGGCATGGTCGCGATCACCCCGACGGGGATTCCCTCGACGTAGTTGACGGTGAAGGGCAGCGTCGCCGGCGCGCCGTTCTCGAACTCCATGTTCGAGGCGAGGAGCGGGAAGCGGGCGCCCTCGAACGTGTCCCCGAACCGGCAACCGTCGACGGGATGGCAGCCGCCGGTCTGCATCCGCCGGAACTCCGTATATCCCTCGTCGAGTTCGTGATTGCCGATCGCGGACGCGTCGACGCCCATCCGGTTGAGTAGTTGCACGGTCGGTTCGTCGTGGAACATCGCGGATTCGAGCGCCGACGACCCCCAGTTGTCACCCACCGAGTACAGCAGCGAATGCGTCGCTTGACCGCGCAGTTGGTCGACGTACGCGGCCAGATAGGCGGCGCCGCCCGCCGGGACCAGCGAACCGTCGGCGTGCTTCACCTGACTGCGGACGCCGGGTGGGGGTTCGAGGCTGCCGTGGAGGTCGTTGAACGCGAGCAGCCGGAGCGACACGGTCGCGTCCTGCGCCTGCGCCGCGGACAGCCCAGACGTCAGCGACACCGCCAGCGCCGTCGACAGCCCGGCCGCCAGTGCAGCGGTGCGGAGCGCGGCGCGGCGACGCATGTGGGGGCTCCCTTCGGCAAAACCTCACTGAGTCTGCCAAGAAGGAGTCACGGGCGTTATACCCGTGGGTAACGTTTACGTCTCGAGCGTTACGCCCGGACCGCGACGTTCGCGATCGACCGCGCCTCGGCACTCGTGGCGAAGGCGAGGAACGCGTCGTTCTCCTCGGGGTCGCCGATGGTGATCCGCACCCCGTCGTCGCCGTACGGTCGCAGCAGCACACCTGCCTCGGCGCTTGCCGCCGCGAACGCGCCGGAGTGGGTGCCCAGCGGGAGGTAGACGAAGTTGGCGGCCGATTCGGGTACCTCGTAGCCGGCAGCGAGAAGGCCGTCACGGACCCGGTTCCGCTCGGCGATGACGCCGTCGGTGCGTGCCAGCAGTTCGGCGGACGCGGCCAGCGACGCGATGGCGGCGGCCTGCGCGACGGCATTGACCGCGAACGCGATGTGCACCTTGCCCAGCGCGGTGACGACCGCGGGATCGGCGACCGCGTACCCCACACGGATGCCCGCGAGGCCGTAGGCCTTGGAGAACGTGCGCAGAACCACCACGTTGGGGCGTCCGCGGAACAGTTCGATGCCGTCGGCGTCGGACCGGTTGTATTCGAAGTAGGCCTCGTCCAGGGCGACCAGGACGTGGGCGGGAACGGCGTCGAGGAAACGCTCGAGTTCGGCCTTCGTCAGGGCGTTGCCGGTGGGGTTGTTCGGGTTGCAGACGAAGATCAGCCGGGTGCGGTCGGTGACCGCGGCCAGCATCGCGTCGAGGTCGTGCCCGTGGTCCGCGGTCAGCGGAACCTTGACCGGCGTGGCCCCGGCCACCTGCGTGACCACGGGGTACGCCTCGAACGACCGCCACGCGAAGATGACCTCGTCGCCGTCGTTGCACGTGGCCTGCACCAATTCCTGGCACAGGCTGACCGACCCGCAGCCCGCGGCGATGTTCTCGGTGGCAACTCCGAGGTGATCGGCGAGCGCCGTGATCAGGGCGATGTGACCGTTGTCCGGGTAGCGGTTGGCGTTACCGACGGCGTCGGAGATGGCGTCCCGCACGCTCGGCAACGGGCCCAGCGTGGTCTCGTTGCTCGCCAGCTTGATCGCGCCCGGAAAATTCTTGCCGGGGATGTAGGCCGGGATCGTGTCGAGGTCTGCCCTGGTTCGCGGAGTCACCACGCGATTATGCGCCTCCCGATCCTCTGCGCCGACGCCCCCTTCGTGCCAAGGTAGGGACATGTCGGGATTCTTCAGGGACAGTGCAGCCCTGCGGACGTCCGGAGACACGCCGGAAGGCCCTCAGCGGCGTGTTCCGCTCACCGCGGTGGAACCGGACGGTCCGGCGCGGGGCGGGATCGTGGTTCTGCACGAGTCACGAACCTTCAGCGAACCTCTCCTCGATCTGATGCGCTCGCTCGCGATGGAGGGGTGGGTGACGGTCGCGCCGCACCTCTTCCACCGGGAACCGGCACCCAGCGAGGTCGAGGTGTTCGGCGACTCGCTGTTCGCCGACTTCGACGCCACCTTCGACTGGCTGATCGCGCGGGGCATCTACGCCGACTGCGTGGGGGTGCTGGGTTTCGACGACGCCGGGACCGCCGCGCTGCTGGTCGCGACCACGCGTCCCGTCGGTGCCGCCGTGAGCGTCGCCGCCCGCGGGATCGTCGAGCCGTTGTCGGAGGATGCGCCCGCGCTGGTGCATGCGGCCCCCGACCTGAAGGCCCCGTGGCTCGGTCTGTACGGGGAGGACGATCCGTCCACGCCGCCCGATCAGGTCGAGATGCTGCGCGACGCCACCGCCAAGTCCGACGTCGCGGGGCTCGTCGTGAGTTATGCCGGGCTCGCGCACCGGGCCGACGAACCGCCGCAGGTGCCCGACGGCCGCGACGACGACCCGGGGGCCCAGGCCATCGTCGACGCGCAGCGGCGGATCTTCGACTGGTTCGACAGCCACCTGCGATAAAGCGGCCATCCATACGCTGTGACCAGCCGTTTTGCCTTTGTGGTGGAAAGGTGTGTAATCTTTCGCACCGGCGGTCCGAAGGGATCGGAACCACCCCAGGGAGGCGTGCCAGAGCGGCCGAATGGGACTCACTGCTAATGAGTTGTCCCTTTTACGAGGGACCGGAGGTTCAAATCCTCTCGCCTCCGCCACACCGGGCCTAGTCGGCCGGTGCAAGCTAGACAACTGAAGAACATGCGCCCGTAGCTCAACGGATAGAGCACTTGACTACGGATCAAGAGGTTAGGGGTTCGAATCCCTTCGGGCGCACCAAAAAATCCCCGTCAACTGCAGTGATGCAGGTGGCGGGGATTTTTCTTTGTCGTGCGATCTAGCAGCAGGACTTGGCCGCGGAGGCCTTCTCCCCGTCCGCAGCGGTGCCGCAGCAGGTGCCTTCCTCGGCGTCGGCGCCCGGGTGCTGCGGGCTCGACCCGAACGTCTCGGAGTCGGCGAGCACGGTGTAGACCTCCCACTTCTCGCCGGCGGGACCGGTGACCCACACCTTGTCCTGGGTCGCGAAGCAACAGGTGGTGCCGATCTCCTCGTCGGTGAAGAGGCCCTCCCCGGTCAGCCGGGCGATCTCGGAATGCACCTCGGCGCTGGACTCGACCTCGACGCCGAGATGGTTGACGGTGCCGCCCTGGCCGGGGTTCTCCAGCAGCACCAGTTTGAGGGGCGGCTGTGCGATGGCGAAGTTCGCATATCCCGGCTTCAGCTTCGCGGGTTGTGTATCGAACAGTTTCGAGTAGAACGTGACTGCTTCCTCCAGATCGTCGACGTTGAGGGCGAGTTGGGCGCGGGACATGACAACCTCCACCTGTGTGACATATGTCGAATTACTGTGTAACCACAGCGTCCCACCTTTTTGACATATGTCAAGAAGGTGGGAGGATGGATTCATGCCCAAGACGTTGCCGGTGGTAGATGTGTCCGCGCCGATCTGCTGCGCACCCGTCTCGGCCGCCCCGATGACCGACGACGCGGCCCTGCACCTCGCTCTCCGTCTCAAGGCCCTGGCCGACCCGGTCCGGATCAAGCTGATGTCGATCCTGTTGACCGCGAGCGAGGGCGAGGTGTGCACGTGCGATCTCGCGACCGGCGTGGGCCTGTCCGAATCGACGGTCAGCCACCATCTCGGTCAGCTCAAGAAGGCGGGAATGGTTCAGTCCGTTCGCCGCGGGATGAACGTCTTCTACAGCGCGCGATCCGAGGCCCTCGACGCGCTGCGGGTCGTCCTCGACCCCCACTGCTGCACCTGACGCAGGCCGGGATGATTACGACGTTCGTGTGCTCGATTCGAGACCGATCGTCGTGGTTGTCGAACCGAGACCGATTCGTGGCCAGCCCGCGGTGACCGCGATGAACCCCGAGGCGGGTATCGCGTCCAGCCAATAATGCGGCTCGGTGCGGTACTCCGGCGGCCCGCTCCGGCACGCCTTCGACGCCGAGGTCGGATGGTAGGGGTCTGCCTCACCCTCGATGTCGTCGACGCGTGCGCGCACGGACAGATAGGACCACCGGGTCGAGGGATCGTCGGGATCGGACAGCGACCGTGTTTCGTACTGCGCCAGCTCCGCGGGCCTGCCCGTCGCAGTCAGGGCCATTCGGAGGTGGAGGCCGTCCGGGAACGCCACGACCTCGAAGAGCTCGAGCGTGAGGTGCTCCTCGGTCGTGAGGAGCAGTGGGCCGTGCACCCGATGTCCCCCGGTGGTGGGTGGCGCTACTGCCGGCCAACGCGGTCTGCGCATGCCCCTATGGTCCCACCGATCCGAATGCAGATGCAATGGTGGACAACGCAGTTCATGCCGTGTAGTGGACGGCGAGAACTGCGTCGCCGCGACCTCAGCTGGTGGGTGGGACGAACTCCGGTTGGTCGAGGAGGCGGAGCCAGGTTCCGTCCGGTTGCCTGCGGACGACTTGCGCCCGCGCGCCGGATCCATCCTTGGGCGGGGTGGACGTGAGGGCGATGTCGTCACTGATCAGCGTGGGAAGGGGCGTTTCGAGTTCGAAGTGCGGCGCGTTCGCGAGCACCGATTCCCACAGTTTCCGAATGGCCTCCCGCCCGACCGTCCGGCTGCCGGGCGGATAGGCCATGACGGCGTTCTCCTCGTACAGCGCCGCGACCCCGGCGGCGTCGCCCGCGTTGCTCCGCTCGACGAACAGGCGGGTGAGGTCTTCGGGCTTCAGCGCCTTCTCGTGCTCGGTCATTGCGCATCCTCTCGTGGGTGAACTGTGGTCACTTCCCAGGATGCTGCCGCCAGAACCGGAAGTCCAACAGATAGTTGTGCTGAATACTAGAATCTTCAGTTATGGAACTCAGGCAGCTCGAGTACTTCGTGGCGGTGGCCGAGGAAGCGAACTTCACCCGCGCCGCGGAACGCGTCCACATCAGTCAGTCGGGGATCAGTGCGCAGATCCGCCAGCTCGAGCACGACCTCGGCGCCACCCTCATCGACCGCTCGAGCCGGACGGCCACGCTGACGGCCGCGGGGGAGGCGGCGCTCGTCCATGCCCGCGCTGCCCTCGCCTCGGCGAGAGCCGTGGAACAGGCCGTGGACGACGTGAACCAGCTGGTCCGGGGGCGGCTCGTCGTCGGCATGGTCACGGCCTGCACCGTGAAACCCCTGTTCGACGCCCTGTCCGCGTTCCATCTCGCGCACCCGGCAATCGAGATCACGCTGACCGAGGACAGCTCCGACCGGCTGGTCGAACGCGTCCGCTCCGGCGCGATCGACCTGGCTCTCGTCGGAACCCCGTCCGCCCCACCGGACGGGCTGGACGCCTTCCCGATCATCAGCGAGGGGCTGGTCGCGGCGGTGCCGCCCGGTCACCCGCTGGCGGGGCGTGCACGCGTCACTCTCGCCGAGCTCGGCGACCATCCGATCGTCTGTATGCCCACCGGAACGGGCATCCGGACGGTCTTCGATCAGGCCTGTGCGGCCGTCGGGCTCCGGCCCGACATCGCCCTGCAGGCCAGTGCCCCGGACGCCGTCGCCGATCTCGCGATCCGCGGGCTGGGGGTCGCGATCCTCAGCGAGTCGATGGCGACCGACTACCAGGACCGGTTGACGGCGGTCGCCCTCGACGACGTCGACATCCCGGCCGTGCTCGCGCTGGTCTGGAAGAAGGTCGGAGGCCCCGCGCTCCGCGAGCTCGTCCTGCACACTCGCCGCTCCTTCGGTGAGCTGCCGACCGGACAGGTTGCCGCGATCGGCAGCTGAATCCTCACACCACCGCGGTCATGCCGCCGTCGACGAAGATGACCTGACCGTTGACGTACCGGGAGGCGTCCGACGCCAGCCAGACGGCGGGACCCACGAGATCGTCCGGTGTGCCCCACCGCCCGGCGGGTGCCCGGCCGCGGAGCCAGGAGTCGAACTGGGCGTCGTCGACGAGGGCCTGAGTCACCCCGGTGTGGATGTAGCCGGGGGCGAGCCCGTTGATCTGCAGTCCGGACGCCGCCCACTCCGCCGTCATCGCGCGGGTCAGATTCCGCAATCCGCCCTTCGCGGTGGTGTACGGCGCAATCGTGGGCCGGGCCAGGTCGCTCTGCACCGAACAGACGTTGACGATCTTCCCGCTCCCGCGCCCGATCTGGAACCGTGCCACCGCACGTCCGACGAGGAAGGCGCTGGTGAGGTCGGTGTCGATCACCCGCTTCCAGTCCTCGACGGTGACGTCGAGCAGCGGCTGACGGTGTTGCAGCGCAGCGTTGTTCACCAGGATCTCGATCGGCCCGACCTCCGACTCGATCCGCGCGACCGAGTCGTCCACCCGCTCGGCATCCGTGACGTCGAAGGCGTACGCGTGGACCCTCGTGTCGCCGAACTCCTCGCGGAGTTGTGCACGCGCCTGTGCGAGACGGCTTTGTGAGACCCCGTTGAGCACGATCGTGGCGCCCGCGTCGGCCAGGCCCCGCGCGAGTGCGTAGCCGATTCCCCTACTCGAACCGGTGACCAGGGCGATGCGACCGGACAGGTCGAACAGGCTCACAGCGCACGCACCGGGTTGCTCAGGGTGCCGATTCCGTCGAGCGTGATCTCGGCGCGGTCGCCGGGTTCGACCGGGGCGAACGTGAACGGACACCCTGTGAGCACGACATCTCCCGGCCCCAGCGTCAGATACCGGGTGAGATGCACCAGTTGCTCGGTGACGTTCCAGGCGAGTTGCCGGGTGGACGCCTCGGCCACGGTCACGCCGTCGACGCGCACCGCGATCGGAACGTCCCCGGGATCGAGATCCGTCTCGATCCACGGCCCCAGCGGTGTGAAACCGTCGCCGTGTTTCGCCTGGGTGAGCTTGTCGTCCAACGCTATCTGCTCGACCGCGGTGACGTCGTTGCCGATCGTGTAGCCCAGGATCGCGGACGGCACGTCCTCCGGCCGCAGCCGGCGGCAGGTGCGGCGGATGACGACGGCCAGTTCACCCTCCACGTTGACCTGCCCCAGCCCTTCGTCGACGACGATCGGGTGGTCGGGGCCGACCACCGTGCGCGGCGACTTCATGAATGCCTGCGGCGGGAGTTCGCGATCCCCGGGGGCGCCGTTGTGCGCCATCCCGAGCACGACCCGCGGTTCGGCGGGCGCGAGCAGCTGCACGGTGCCGGGGTCGTGTGCGGGTCCGGTGAACGCCGGGGTGTCCGCGAATGGATCCGCCACCTCGTGCCAGCGTCCGTCGTGCAGGCACACCGGCCGCGGTCCGGCGGCGGTGGCGATGCGGGCCAGCCTCATGCGTCGACCCGATCCTTCGATTCGGCGGCAACCGGATCCGGTCCGTGGACCGGATCGGCCATCGCATCCCACGCGAGACCGAGGTCGCGGCCACGAGTTTCGGGTGTCACGAACGTGGTGGCGAACGAGATGATGCTGAGCACCAGAACGTAGATCGCGAGCGGCACCCACGAGTTGTTCAGCAGCGACAGCAGCAGCGCGCCGACGAACGGGGCGATGCCGCCGGCGAGGATGGCGCTCGTTTCCCGGGCGACCGCCACGCCGATGTAGCGGTGGCGATTTCCGAACAGCTCGGGCAGGGCCGCGCACTGCGCGCCGAGCATCACGTTGACGCCGATCCCGTAGCTGACGGCGAGGGTCGCCACGACGAGATAGGGGTTGCCGAGGGACAGCAGCCACCACGACGGGACGGCGAGGACGAGTTGCAGCGCCGCGCCGAACCGGTACACCCGCATCCGGCCGAAGCGGTCCGACAGCGCACCGGAGAACGGGATGACCAGCATGCCGATGGCGGCGCCGCACGCGATGGCGAGCGGTCCGATCGACTTGCTGACGCCCACCACCGTCGTGACGTAGCTGATGCCGAGGGTCTGGAAGATGTACGAGCCACCGTTCTCGGCCATCCGCAGTCCGATGCCGCGGAGCACGCTGGGCATCGAGCTGCCGATCAGTTCCCGGAACGGGCTCTCGCTGATCTGATCCTGCTTCTCCAGCTTGATGAACGTGGGGCTCTCCTGCATGCGGAGCCGGATGAACACGGCGACCGCGATCAGGAAGATGGAGGCCAGGAACGGCACCCGCCACACCCAGGCGAGGAGGAGTTCGCGATCGATCTGGCCGAGGATCGCGAAGACGCCGGACGCCATGAGGGTGCCGACCATGATCCCGACGAACGGGAGGGCGGAGAAGAATCCGCGTCGCGCGGTGGGGGAGTACTCGGCCATCAGGGTGGTGGCTCCGGCCTGCTCGGCGCCGGCGCCGAATCCCTGCAGCAGTCGCAGCGCGACCAGCATGATGGGGGCCCAGATGCCGACCTGTGCGCCGGTGGGCAGGACACCGATCAGGGTGCTCGCGCCGCCCATGATGGCGATGGTGATCATCAGGACTGCCTTGCGTCCGAGCCGGTCACCGAGGGCGCCGAAGAAGATGCCGCCGACGGGCCGGGCGAGGAACCCGACAGCGTAGGTGCCGAAACTGGCCATCAGGGCGGCCGACGCACCCATCGCGGGGAAGAACAGCTGGCCGAAGATCAGCGCCGACGCCAGGCCGTACAGGGCGAAGTCGTAGTACTCGAGCGCGCTGCCGATGGAACTGGCGAGCGTCGCGCGTTTGAGGTTGGCGGCGTAGTCCGGGTCGTCCGAGGCTCGCACGGGCACGCTGCTTCCTACTGGCATCTTCGATTCAGGGGACATCTTCTGCTCCGTTGTGGGACGGGACCACGTCGAGCGCGGTCACAAACAGGTCGGTGTAGTGACCCAGGTCACTTGCATGCGGAGGACGATACAGCGGATCGAGCTATTTGTCATACATAACTGCAAGTGTTGACTGAATCACATGATTAGTGCACAGTTTTTGTTCTGAACATATGGTCAGCATCGGCCCGTACCGGAGGAATCTGCAGTGAGCGCACACGACCCGAAGCCACTCGACGGGCGACTCCGCGTAGTCGCCGCGACCCCCGTGAGCGAGGAGCTCATCAGTCTCGTCACCCGGGCGGAACCGCGCATCGACTTCATCCGCGATCAGGATCTGCTGCCGCCCTCCCGGTTTCCGGGTGATCACGCCGGCGATCCGGCGTTCACCCGGGGCGCCGAGCAGCAGAAGGCGTTCGAGGACCTGGTCGATTCGGCGCAAGCCCTGTACGGCGTCCCGGACGAGAAGCCCGCGGCGCTGACGCGGACCGCGCGCGTCAACCCCGGACTCCGGTGGGTGCACACGATGCCCGCGGGCGGCGGCGCCCAGGTGAAAGCGGCCGGCCTCACCGACGAGCAACTCGCGCGCATCGCGTTCAGCACGTCCGCCGGCGTGCACGCGGAACCGCTGGCCGAGTTCGCGGTCTTCGGACTGCTGGCCGGCGCCAAGTCGCTCCCGCGCCTACTCGCGCAGCAGCGCGACAAGGTGTGGAGCGGGCGGTGGGCCATGGGCACCGTGTCCGGGCAGCGCATCGTGATCGTCGGGCTGGGCAGCATCGGCCGCGCGACGGCGCTGAAGCTGAAGGCGCTCGGCGCCACCGTCGTCGGAACGAGCCGGCGTGACACCGCGGTCGAGGGAGTCGACGAGATCGTGCACCCCGATCGGCTGGCCGACGTGGTCGGGGACGCCGACGGCATCGTCGTGACGCTGCCCGGAACCAGTGCGACCGAAGGACTCGTCAGCGCAAAGGTGTTCGGCGCCGTCAAACCCGGGGTGACGGTGGTGAGCGTGGGCCGGGGAACCGTCGTCGACGAGACCGCCATGACCGCGGCGATCGAGGACGGGCGGGTCGGGTTCGCCGCCCTGGACGTGTTCGCCTCGGAGCCGCTGGCGTCGGACAGCCCGCTGTGGACTCACCCCAACGTGCTGGTCAGCCCGCACACCGCAGCGCTGAACCCGGCGGAGGATCGACTGATCGCGGAACTGTTCGCGCGCAACGCCACCCGCTTCCTCGACGGGGAGACACTGATCAACAGGGTCGACACCGTCGAGTTCTACTGAGGATTCGGAGGTGGCGACCGCCTCAGGATTCGAGCAGCTTCGCCTTCGCCGCCGCGAACTCGTCGTCCGTGAGCACCCCCGCGTCCTTCAGGCGGGCAAGTTCCTGGATCCGCGACACCAGGTCGTCGCCCCCAGCGGGTGCGGGTGGCGGCGGCGGGGCCTGCTGGGCGTACTGCTGTTGCGCTGCCTGCTGTTCCGCGTACTGCTGCTGGGCGGCCTGGTCGATCCGCTCCTGTTCCTCCGCCTGTTTGTTGGCGGCGCGACGGTTCATCGCGTTGGACGTCGCCCGCGCGGTGCCCGTGATCACCGCGGTCCGGGCGACCGTGCCGAGCAGTCCGGGACGTCCCATGCGGCGTGGACCCCTGAAAACCATGTCGTTTCTCCGTTTCTGTGCGTGACGAGTCAGGTCGCCGCGGCGATGGCCGCCTCGACCACCTCGCGCGGGATGTGCACGTGGAGAGCGACCTCGCCACCTGCTTTTCGGGAGGCGGCCGCGACTTTTCGCGCCCACGTCTGCTCGTAGACGATCGCGACGGCGGACGAGCCCGGCTCCAGCGATTCGCGCACCACCTCGAGGTCCTCGTCGCTGATCAGTTCGTTGGCCTCGAGCGACAGGGCGGCGAGACCGATGCTGTCGAGGTCCTCGTCCACCTCGACCTGACGCATCGTTCCGTCCGTTCCCTTGGAGAGGAACACGAGGTCGAGGATGGTGACCAGACCCTTGTCGACTGCGTCCCGGAAGGTCTCGACCACTTCGGGATCGGCCTGCTCGCCCGGAAAGGTGAGAAAGAGAAACGCGACCGGACCGACATCTTCAGCTGAATTCGACATCTACTCTCCCTGCGCTGGGGTGCCCTGATGTCGATGATCACCACCGGCCGGGAGCGGCGCATCATCCACGACGGGTGATTCCGGGTGGTGGCGTTCATCCCTTACGGATGATGTCTCGTGATCCGGGCTCTGTGAGGCTCGAGCCCAGTGCTGTTTCCGGTGGTTCGAGAGACGGGGTGATGCATGCCTTCCGTGGGAGCCTCGCTGTTCTGGATCGTCGCGGGCGCGGTGGTGGCTCCGCTGCTGGCCGGGCTGTTTCCCCGGAAGCTGGTGCCGGAGGTCGTGCTGCTCCTCGTCGCCGGGATCGTGATCGGCCCCCACGTCTTCGATCTGGCGGTGGAGGGGAGCGAGATCGAGCTGTTGCGCGATCTGGGGCTGGGCCTGCTCTTCCTGCTCGCCGGGTACGAGATCGACACGGCCGAGATCACCGGCCGCGGCGGGCGGCGGGCCCTGGTGACGTGGCTGGTGTCGCTGGCGCTGGCGTTCGCGGTGGTGACGCTGCTGAGCCTCGTCCACGTGGTCGATGCGGGCACCGCGGTGGCGATCGCCATGACGTCGACGGCGCTCGGGACGCTGCTGCCGATCCTGCGGGACGCCGGAGCGCTCGACACCCGGCTGGGGAAGACGATCCTCAACCACGGTGCATTCGGTGAACTCGGCCCCGTCGTGGCGATGGCGGTTCTGCTCGGCTCCCGCGGGTCGGTGGCGTCGATCGTGGTTCTCGGACTGTTCACGGCCGCAGCGGTGCTGGTCGCGTTCATACCGGCCCGGGTGCGGCGCGAGGGTTCGCGCATCACCGCGATCATCCGGTCGGGGTCGGAGACGACGTCGCAGACCACGGTCCGGCTGACCATGCTGCTCCTCGTCGCACTCACCGTGCTGGCGGCGTCGTTCGGCCTCGACACCATTCTCGGCGCGTTCGCGGCCGGGTTCATCCTGCGGCGGGCCACCCCCGACGGCGACGAGACCCTGGAAACCAAGCTCGACGGCCTGGCGTTCGGGTTCCTGATCCCGATCTTCTTCGTCACGTCGGGCATGGCCATCGACGTCGCCGCGGTGGCATCGGAACCCGGAGTCCTGATCGCGTTCGTCCTCCTGATCATGCTGGTGCGGGCCGGACCGGTCTACCTCGCCGGCAGGTTCGACCGGGGAGCCGACGGCACGGACCCGCCCTTCACCGTCCGTGAACGCACCCAGCTGGCGCTGTACGCGGGAACGGGACTGCCGCTGATCGTGGCCGTCACCGGGGTGGCCGTCGACTCCGGCGACATGACGTCCGCCAACGCGTCCGTCCTCGTCGCGGCCGGCGCGATCACGGTCCTCCTCTTCCCGCTCGCCGCGACCTTGCTCGCCTCGAGCCCCGAACCGGCGGCCGACACGGCAGGCACCCCGCCGGGTGGCGACACGAACCCCGGGAGCAGACCGTGACTCGCACCGAAACGACGCAGGCACCGGCCCGGGCGACGATCATCCTCGCCACCCTCATCCTCGTTGCCGCCGTCGCCAACCTGAACCTGTCGGTCGCGAACGTCGCGCTGCCCGACATCGGCCGCGCATTCGACGCGAGTCAGACGCAGCTGAACCTCATCGCGGTGGCGTACTCCCTCGGGCTCGCCGCGTCCGTCCTCTATCTCGGGGCCCTCGGCGACCGCTACGGGCGCAAACAGATGCTGGTGCTCGGCATGGCGCTGTCGCTGCCGGCGTCGGCGATCGCCGGATTCGCGGGGAACTGCGAAATCCTGTTCCTCGCACGCGTTCTCGGCGGTGTGTCGGCCGGGCTCGCGTTCCCCACCACCCTCGCGATCATCACCGCACTGTGGTCGGGGCCGCCGCGGACCAAGGCGATCGCCCTGTGGTCGGCCCTCGGCGGCGCGATCTCCTCGCTCGGACCGATCGTGTCGGGCGCGCTGCTCGAGCAGTTCCAGTGGGGTTCGGTGTTCCTCGTGACCCTTCCCCTCGCCGGTCTCGCCCTCGTCTGCGCCATCGTGTGGGTGCCCGCCCACGTCAACGAGACGACCGATCCCGTCGACAATCTCGGTGGCATCATCTCCGTCGTCTTCATCGCCTCGCTCATCCTCGCGATCAACTTCGCCCCCGTCGACGGCGCGGGAGCGACCGCCCTCGGGCTCGGGGTGATCGCACTCGCCTCGGGCGCCGCGTTCTTCCTGCAGCAACGCCGGGCGGCGCACCCGCTGTTCGATCTGCACGTCGCCGCCCGACCGACGTTCTGGGTGGCCGCGGTCGGCGGGGTGATCGTGTTCGGCGCTTTGATGGGAGCGATGTTCATCGGGCAGCAGTTCCTGCAGAACGTGCTCGAGTACTCCACTCTCGCCGCCGGATCCGCGATCATCCCGGCCGCCGTCGCGATGGTCATCGTCGCGCCCCGCTCCGCGAAACTCGTCGAATCCCACGGCGCCCGATTCACGCTGCTGCTCGGCTACCTCTTCGTCGTCCTCGGACTGGTGGTCGCGCTGGTGTGGTGGGACGAGGACGCGACGTTCTGGTGGGTGGCGCTCGCCTACGCGTTCGTCGGTATCGGCGTCGGGTTCGCGGGAACCCCCGCGTCCCGCTCGCTGACCGGATCGGTCCCGGTGTCGCGCGCGGGCATGGCGTCCGGCACGTCCGACCTGCAACGCGACCTCGGTGGCGCGATCATGCAGTCGATCCTCGGCGCCGTGCTCACCGCCGGCTACGCGAAGTCGCTGTCGGCGCAGATCGCGGCGTCGCCGAACGCGAGCGAGGTGACACCGGAAACCCAAGCAGCACTGACCAAGTCGTTCTCCAGTGCCGAGGTGCTCGCCGAGCGGTACCCGCAGTACGCGGAGCAGATCATCACCGCCGCCCGCAACGCCTTCCTCGACGGCGACGACCGCGCGTACCTCGCCGCCATCCTCGTGGTGTGCGCCGGAGCCGTGGTGGTGTTCTTCTTCTTCCCGCGCCGGGACGAGGAGAAGCGGCTGCTGGCCGACTATGCGACCGAGAACACGGACTAGGGCGACCGAGGGAACGGACTAGGGCGAATGTACCGCTTGCCGCTTCGGAAGCGTCGAAAGGCACATTCGCCCCACGGTCGCGGAGTAAATTTCCGGCAGGGGCACCTCGACGACGGGACCGCACGATGACAGCTCAGGTCGTGACCAAGACGAATCGGCGACGGATCCTCACGGCAGCCGCAGCAGCATTGCTGCTGGTGGTGCCGGTGGCGTGCTCCGACGATTCGTCCTCGACGGGCGCCTCCGCCACCTCGACGACGGAACAGTCGGGGTCGCAGAGCACCGGGGCGGACGCGCAGATCGACCCCGGCGTCGCGGACCGGCTCGACGAGGCGATCGAGAAGACGATGTCGATGGCGGCGATACCCGGCGCGATCGTGGGCGTCTGGGGGCCGGACGGTAATTACGTGAAGGCGTTCGGTGTTGCGGACAAGTCGTCGGGCGAGCCGATGGAGTCCGACTTCTTCCACAGAATCGGCAGTGTGACAAAGACGTTCACGGTCACCGGCATTCTGCAGCTGGTCGACGAGGACAAGGTCGCTCTCGACGATCCGATCTCCAAGTACATCGAGGGTGTGCCGCTGGGTGATCAGATCACCCTGCGCGAACTCGCCCGGATGCAGAGTGGGCTACCCAATTATTCGGCCAACGAGGACTTCCAGAAGGCGTTGCTCACCGACCCGCAGACGCAGTTCACGCCGCAACAGTTGCTGGGGTACGCGTTCACGCAGCCCGCAACCTTCCCGCCCGGGCAGGGATTCGAGTACTCCAACACGAACACGATCCTGCTGGGACTCGTCGTCGAGAAGGTCAGCGGAATGCCGCTCCCGGAATACGTGACGCAGAAGATCATCCAGCCGCTGAAGATGGCGGATACGAGCTTCCCGACCACCAACGCCTTCCCCGAACCGCACGCGCAGGGCTACACCGAGCAGACCTTGGACGGCAAGGAAGCCACGGCCACCGACTGGAACCCGTCCTGGGGATGGTCGGCGGGCGCCATGATCTCGACCCTCGACGACCTGCGCATCTGGGCACCGGCGCTGGCCACCGGAACGCTGCTGCAGCCGGCCACGCAGGCGCAACGGCTCGAGACGGTGAACGCCCCGGGACTGGCGTCCGACGTCGGCTACGGTCTGGGCATCTTCGACATCGCCGGCTGGATCGGGCACAACGGCAGCCTGCCCGGGTACCAGACGGTGTGCATCTACCTCCCCGAGCAAAAAACGACCCTCGCGATCATGATCAACACCGACATCGCCTACGAGGACAGCGAGCCGAGTACGGCGCTGGCGGGGGCGATCACCGAGATCATCTCCCCGGAACACATCTATCACCTGAGAGCCGACGTGCAGAACCCGGACGCGTCGACCCCGGCGACGCCGACGCCGTCGGAGACACCGCAAACCTCCACGCCCGCCCCGCCCACCAGCTGACCCCAGGTGAGTGGCAATGCGTGCGCGAGCACACATTGCCACTCACATGCCTTGCCGCGGCCGCGCCGGGCTCAGTAGCGTGCAGGACATGACGATTCTGGTGACGGGGGCAACCGGGAACATCGGCAGAATGCTCGTCGACCACCTGCTCGCGCGGGGCGCGACGGACGTCCGGGCCCTCACCAATCATCCTGACAAGGCGCAACTTCCGGGTTCGGTCATGGTGGTCGAGGGATACCTCCGGAGGCTCGACAGTCTGCCCGCGGCGTTCGACGGAGTCGATTCCCTCTATCTCGCACCGACTCCCGACACCGCACCGGACGCACTCGCCCTGGCGAAGCAGGCCGGAGTGCGGCACGTCGTCGACCTGTCCGGTCCCCACGACGGCCACTGGGGCGACGTCGCGCGGGCCGTCGAGGCGTCCGGCATCGAATGGACGCATCTGTGGCCCGGCGAATTCATGGAGAACGCCGGAATCCTGGCCCCGCAGATCGCGGCGGGAGACACGGTGCGCGAACCGTATCCGACGGCAGCAAACGCGCCCATCGCGATGGACGACATCGCCGAGGTCGCGGCCGTCGCCCTCCTCGAGGACGGGCACGTCGGCGCGTCGTACGAACTCACCGGCCCCGAGACGATCACCCGCGCCGACCTCGTGCGCCTCCTCGGCGCCGCCCTCGGGCGGAACATCGAATACCGGCAGGTGTCCCTGGACGAGGCAGTGGAGGTGCTGAGCCCCGCGATGGGTGAGTACGCCCGCTGGTACCTGGACGGGATGGCGAGCCTCGTCGACGCTCCCCAGCAGTCGAACCGTCTCGTCGAGCAACTCACCGGACGCCCGGCAACCACCTTCGCGCAGTGGGCCGCAGCGCACGCCGGCGAATTCCGTTGAGGTCTCGTCGACCCGTCCCGGCTGCTCGAGTCAACGGTTCGGGGTGAGCGCGACGACGGGGATCGGCCTCGTCGTCTTCGTCTGATACTCGCTGTACCGGCCGTGGTTGATCTCGTTCATCGTCGCCCACATCCGGTCGTAATCCGGGTCGCCCGGCAGGACTTTCCGCGCCACCACCGTGATGTGCTCGCGGCCCACCTGGATCTCGCAAGTCGGCGCGGCCAGCACGTTGTGCATCCACGCCGGCGATGTGGGTGCGCCGCCCTTCGAGGCGACGACCAGGAAGGCGGCGCCGTCCCGGCCGTACGTCAACGCGGACGTGCGCGGCTGCCCGGACTTCCGGCCGACGCTGCGCAACAGCAGGGTCGGCATCCCGAACAGCAACCGGTGCCCCACCCAGCCGCCGCTGCGTTCGTACACGAACTGATGCAGCTGAAGGGTTTTCACGAACAGGTCGGCCACGGCGTCCTCGTCTCGGCACTCGGAACAGATCGTGCCCACACAGTAGACCGTCGTCAGGCGCGGCGAACCGCGTGCAGCACGGTGTCGCGAATGCTGACCGGCCTGCCCTCGGCGACGGGTTACGGGCTGTGGAAGGTGTAGATGCGGCAACCGCTCATGTTCGCGGCCGACACGACGCCGTCGGCTCGCGCAAAGTCACCCTTGCCCGCGAGGTTGTTGGCGAGGGCGGCCTGGTCGTCGCAGAAACTCTGATCGGTCGGGTTGGCCGGGGGATTGCTGATGTAGGTGTCGCCCGGTGCAGCCACGGCAAAGGCCACCGGACCGACGAGTGGGACGGCCGCTGCTGCAAACGCAATGGAGGCCGCCGCGACGATTCGGCGGATCATCATGCTCCTCCGACGGTGGTTCGAGTAGTTGGTGATGACATCATCCTGCACCGATCCGGGGCGCGCGACCAGACCCCCAGGGGTGGAAAATGCAACACCTTCACTGCCGAGGCGGGGAGTGCCCGTGTTCCAGAGCGTGCTGGACCTTGTCCGCGGCGACCACCGGATTCTCGTGCTCCCAGATCCGCACCACCGTCCACCCGGCGTCCGTCAGCCTCGTGTCGGTGTCACGGTCGCGGGTGACGTTCCCGGCGAGTTTGTCGGCCCACCACTGCGCGTTGTTCTTCGGGAACGTCGCGTGCTGCGGGCAGCTGTGCCAGAAGCAGCCGTCCACGTACACGGCCACCTTCCGTCGCGGAAACACCAGGTCGGCGCGACGCCGGACACCCTTCATCGGCGCCCGGTCCACGAAGTACCGGACCCCGCGCCGGTGCAATTCCCGGCGCAGAGCGAACTCGGGTGCCGTGTCGCGCCGCCGCTGCGCCCGCATCCGGGCGCTGGTCGCGGGATCGGTGGCGGGCATCGCGGATCCGTCCGCCTACGCGGCGGCCTCGGGGAAGCCGCCCATGCGGTCGAGGTGGCTCTCGACGTCGTCGATGAAACCGGGGACGAAACGCAGATTCCCCATCCGCGCCCGTTTCAGGAAGCCGGCGGTCGCTCGCGCCGACAGCAGTCGGGTGTCCTCGAGGAATCCGCTGAGATCCTCGTACGGTTCCTGCACCGGCCACGTCGACGTGTGCACCCGGAATGCCTGACGGTTGCTGCCCCACGCCGCCGCGGGCCAGGCGTCGCCCGGCTTCATCGGTGTCTCGATGCCCCGCTCGTAACCGGCCGGCTCGATCAGTCGCCGACCGACCCACGACGCCATCCGCACACTCACCGCATTGCCGACGAGCTTCCACCGATGACTGTTCCGCAGACCGGGCACCAGCGCGGCCGGCGCCGTCCAGTCGGGGTCGAAACCTTGCAGGCGTTCGGCGTCGACGAGTCCGGGGGTCACGATCTCGCCCGACGGCAGTCGCACGGCCGGCGGGCTCGCGATTCCGACGGACGAACCGCCCTTCAGCGTGGGCACCGCGTTGACGGCCCACCCGAGGCCGCGGGTGCCCTCGGTCCAGTAGAAGCCGCACGGGACGTCGGCGGGATCGTCGACGGGTCGTTCCCCGGCGTCCTCACCGAACAGGACCGCGCGCGGGTCCTCGGTTCGGGAGGCGAGCATCAGGACCCGCTGCCGACGCTGGGGGAGACCGAAGGCACGCGCATCGACCACCCGGTACGCCCACGTGTAGCCGAGGTCCTCCAAGGCGTCCGTGATGTGTCTCATAGCCGCGCCCCGGCCCAGCTGCAGCATGAACGGAACGTTCTCGATCAGGAGCCAGCGCGGGCCCTTCTTCCGCTTCACCAACCGGAACACTTCGTCGACGAGTCCGGAACGCGGGCCCGTGATGCCGGCGGTCCGGCCGGCCTGGGAGAGGTCCTGGCAGGGGAAACCGGCGGCCACGAGTTCGATGTCCTGGGGGAGGGAACGCAGCTTGGTGACGTCGGAATGCACAGGGACGTCCGCGAATCGGGTACGCAGAACCGCCTGGGCGCCCGGGTCGATCTCACAGAGCAGTTCGGTGTTCCAGCCGTGCTCTCTCAGACCCAACTCGAGCCCGCCGATACCGGCGAACAGGCCCACCATGCTCCCGGTTGACGTCACGGCACCCTTCCTCACGAACCAGTCACCCGAGAACGTTACTCGAGATCTGCGCCCGCTTTGACCAACGACCCGTGAGTACTTGTTAACCGCGGGCGGTTAACAAGTACTCACGGGCGCGAAGCGCACCTAGACTTCCCCTAGGTGGGAACACAGGGAGGCGCCATGATCTCGGGTTTCCGGCACCGGTCGCACCTGCTGCGTGACGCTCAGGGCAGCGGCCTCGTCGAAGCGTTCGTCATCATCGGGATCGTGACGATCCTGCTCACCCGTGCCTACCTTCACCTCACCGGATATCCGCAGGTCGGCGGCTCCTCGCTGCACATCGCGCACGTCCTGTGGGGTGGACTCGGAATGGTCGTGGCCCTCGTCACCGTGTTCTCGTTCCTCGGGATGAAACCGCGGGTCCTGGGTGTCGTGGTCGGCGGCATCGGGTTCGGGTTGTTCCTCGACGAGATCGGCAAGTTCGTCACCAAGACCAACGACTACTTCTACCGGCCGTCCATCGCGATCATGTACGTGGTGATCGTCGTGTTGCTGCTGGTCAACCGGTCGCTGCACGACGTTCGGCCGCCGACCCCCACGGAGGACGTCGCCAACGCCGCCGCGATCGCGCTCGGCGGGCTGGACCGCGGATTGGACCGCGGACGCCGGGACCAGGCGCTGGCCCAGCTACGCCGCGCCGCCGCCGGCGGGGCCGATCACGCGACGCTGACGTCGGTGCGGGATCTGCTCGCTCGCTGTCCCGACCGTGCCGGCCGCGCCGTCCCCACCGCTCGGGAACTGGCCCGGCGCGCGACCCCCGCCTTCGCCAAGGGTCGTGGCATGCTCTGGACCGCGGCCGTGCTGCTCACCCTGTTCTCCACCCTGGGACTGCTCAACGCCGTGGTCACCCTCGGCGACGACCTCCGCGGCGACGAGGGAACCGACATCACCACCATCGGCCAGCTCACCGGGTCCGCCATCGCCTTCGTGCTGTGCTGGGCGGCGATCGTGCGACTGCGGAACGGCAAGCTGTGGCCGCTGCAGTTCCTGCGGGCGGCCGCCCTGGTCACGGTCCTGCTCACCGAGGTGTTCGACTTCGTCGCCCAGGAGTTCGGGGCGCTGCTGAACGTGGCGGTCGGACTCGGTGCCCTCGTCGTGTTCTCGTCACGCATCGCGGTCACGGAACGCGCCCGGGCGCTGGCACTCGACAACTCTGCTGCAACGAAACTCGGCCCGTTGCCACCCCGGGAGCCGTCGTCGCTTACCGTAGACAGGTGAGCATCCAAGCCTCCGGTGCCTCGACCTGGCCCGCAGTACTGACGTGGCGGGCGGACAACGCACCCCGAATGGAATCGGTGCGCGTCCAGCTCAACGGCGACCGCATCAAGGCCGCAGGCCGGATCATCGGCGGCGAGTGCCCCGAGCATCCCGCGTTCAGCGCGTCCTATGACCTCGTCACCGACGAAAGCGGCGTCACCCGCCGGCTGTCGCTGCGGACGTCCGTCGCGGCCGGTGAGCGACAGATGTCGATCAGCCGGGACGAAGAGGGCACGTGGATGGTGGAGCACGGCGCCAACCACCAGCGGTCCACGTTCGACGGCGCGCTCGACGTCGACATGGTGCTCAGCCCCTTCTTCAACGCGCTGCCCATCCGGCGGTACGGCCTGCACCTCGGGTCCGAGGACGTCGAGGTCCCCGTCGTCTACGTGAACCTCCTGGACCTGCGGGTCGAGGGAGCGATCCTCACCTACAGCAGCGGCCCCGACGGCATCCACGTGCTGTCGCCGGTGTCGAGTTCGTCGGTGACCGTCGACCGAGACGGGTTCATCATCGACTACCCGGGCCTGGCCGAACGGATTTAGGCGGCGGAGCCGCTCGTGAGTGCTCAGCGAGTCTCTGCACTCGTCGAGCACTCACAGGCGGCGGAGCCGCCCTCCTCGCCGACCCGCGTCGCGCATCTCGTCGATCCAGCCGTCGCTGCCGGGGACGATGCCGGTGATCTCCCACGTCTCCTGGTTGTCGTACGTCAGGCGCGCGGTGTGACCGGCGTCGACGAGCGTCGCCGTGGACGACTGCTCCGACAGTTCGGTCCGCGCGTCCTGCAGCAGCACCAGGGCCTCGTCCAGGGCGACGAGCAGGGCGTCGCGGTTGCCCTCGCACATGGCCCGGACGAGTCCGGGCGAGCTGCCCGCGACCCGGGTGCCGTCGCGGAACGATCCGGCCGCCAGACCCAGCGCCAGCGGTCCGCCCCGGGCCCCGGTGATCGCGAGGGTCTCGGCCAGCAGGTGCGGCAGGTGCGAGATCCGTGCGACCGCCCGGTCGTGTTCCGCGGACTCGGCAGGTACGACAACGGAACCGCAGTCCAACGCGAGCTGCGTGACCTGCGTCCAGATGCCGGGGTCGACGCCGTCGTCGGTGCCGACCACCCACACGGCCTCCCGGAACAGGTCGGCGCTGCCGACGCTCCACCCCGACGCCGACGTTCCCGCCATCGGGTGCCCGCCCACGTAGCGGTCGGCGAGTCCCTGACGGGCCGCCGCCGCCGCGACTTCCGCCTTGACGCTGACGACGTCGGTGATCGAACAGTTCGGCGCGTACAGGGCGATCGCGGTCAGGGTCGCGGCGACCGCGGGCACGGGGACCGCGATCACGATCAGCGCAGACTCGGCCGATGCGCGCTGGAGCACCGCGACGAGGTCGGTGTCGGCGTCGAAGCCGTCCGCCCGGGCGGCGTCGACGGACGGCGCGGATCGGTTGTGACCCCATGCTTCGCGGCCCGCCCGGACCGCCGCACGCAGCAGTGAACCGCCGATCAATCCCAGGCCGAGCACGCACACCGGAGGTGCGGAAGCGGTATCAGACACCCGAACAGGTTGGCACATTCCAGTGCGGACTTCATTTACCGGCACCCCGCGGGCTACCGTTGCGCTCATGGGTGCACAGCGCGCGGAAAACAACAGCGCCTCCTCGGATCGGGCAGAGGATCTGGAGGGCTTCGGTGTCGCGGTAGTACACGAGGACGGCCGATGGAAGGTCAAGGCCCTCACGTCGGCTGCTCTGACCAGTCTCAGCGTCGCGGAGGAGGAGCTTCGGGCCCTCCGTAGCGCGGGCGCGTTCTTCGGTCTGCTGGACGTGGACGACGAGTTCTTCGTCGTGCTCCGGCCGGCGCCGTCGGGAACGCGGCTGCTGCTGTCCGACGCGACCGCCGCCATCGACTACGACATCGCCGCCGACGTCCTCGAGGCCCTCAACATCGAGGTCCCGGACATCGACCCGGACGAACTCGACGACATCGAACCCTGGGAGGAGGGCGACCTGTCGCTGCTCTCCGACCTCGGCCTGCCCGAACCCGTTCTGGCGGTCATCACGTCCGAGACGGACCTCTACCCGGACGAGCAGCTGGGGATGATCGCGCAGCGGCTCGGGTTCACCACGGAGCTCGCCGGAGTCCTCGACAAGCTTCCCCGGTAGTTTCCGGCCGCCGTGACACTTCAGGACGACGAGCGGATGATCCGCGCGGCGATCGAGGCGGCCCGGGCCGCCACCGACGCCGACGTGCCCGTGGGTGCGGTGGTGTTCGACGCCGACGGTGTCGAGGTGTCGCGGGCCGTGAACTCGCGGGAGGCGATGTCGGATCCGACGGCCCACGCGGAGATCATCGCGTTGCGGGCGGCCGCGAGGGTGTACGGCGACGGGTGGCGCCTCGAGGGGGCGACGCTGGCGGTGACCCTGGAGCCGTGCACGATGTGCGCGGGCGCGCTCGTGCTGGCCCGGATCTCCCGGGTCGTGTTCGGGGCATGGGAGCCGAAGACGGGTGCCGTGGGCTCACTCTGGGACGTGGTCCGCGATCGCCGGCTCACTCATCGTCCGCAGGTCAGGGGCGGTGTACTCGAGGACGAATGCGCCGGCATCCTCGAGGATTTCTTCCGTGAACGCCGCTGACCGGTTTCAAACGCTTTCGTGGGGTACTCGACAGTATGTGGCCGGGTCCACCTGACCCGTGCTTCTCTGGAGGAAGGCGCCGACGAGGTGCCGCCGGACCCGGAGTCGGGTCCGAAAACGGATTCACGGAGGTATCTCATGGGAATCGCTGACAAAGCTTCGAACAAGGCAGAAGATCTGAAGGGCCAGGCCAAGGAAGCCACCGGCAAGGCGACGGGCGATCCGGACCTGCGCGACGAAGGCAAGGCCGACCAGGCGTCATCGGCGGTAAAGGATGCCGGTGAGAAGGTCAAGGACGCCGCCAAGAACCTCAAGGACAAGCTGACTTAAACGGCTTCACCTGGCGATTTCGGGCTCGGGCGCCACATCCGGTAAAGTCACCGGCGGTGGCGTGTCCGAGCGGCCTAAGGAGCACGCCTCGAAAGCGTGTGACGGGTAACCCCCGTCCGAGGGTTCAAATCCCTCCGCCACCGCCAAAGCTCCCCACCTGCACACGCAGGTGGGGAGCTTTTTGTGTATCCGGCCCGCGATTGTTCGTTAGCGTGTCCTGAACGGGAAGGGGCACGGGCATGCGCATCGACTCGACGGGCAGGACGGCGCTGGTCACCGGATCGACGCAGGGCATCGGCGCCGCGATCGCCGCGGGCCTGGCCCGGTCCGGTGCGCGGGTGGCGATCAACGGACGCACCGAGGAGTCCGTGGGTGCCGCGATCGAGCGACTCCGCTCGGAGGTCCCGGGCGGCGAGTTCGTTCCCGCGGCCGCCGACGTCACGACGGACGACGGCGCGCGGCGGGTGATGAACCTCGTGCCGACCGTCGACATCCTCGTCAACAATCTCGGGATCTTCGGCTCGCAGCCCGCCCTGGAAATCGACGACGACGAGTGGCGCCGCTACTTCGAGGTGAACGTGCTGTCGGCGATCCGGCTGACCCGCATGGTGCTGCCCGGCATGATCGAGCGGTCCTGGGGCCGGGTCCTCGACATCGCCAGCGACTCCGCGATCGTGATCCCCGCCGAGATGATCCATTACGGGATGTCGAAGACGGCGTTGCTGGCGGTCTCACGCGGATTCGCGAAGGAGGCGGCGGGGACGGGCGTCACCGTCAATGCCGTCCTCGCCGGTCCGACGCATACGGGCGGTGTGGAGGATTTCGTCTACAGCCTGGTCGACACGGACCTGCCGTGGGACGACGCTCAGCGCGAGTTCATGAAGAAGTACCGGCCGCAGTCGTTGCTGCAGCGCCTCATCGAGCCCGAGGAGATCGCCAACATGGTCGTCTATCTCGGTTCGGCGCAGGCGTCGGCGACCACCGGAGCGGCGGTGCGCGTCGACGGCGGCTATATCGATTCGATCGTCCCGTGACGGCCGTTCACAGCGCACTCCCAGGTCGTAGCGAGTGACAGCCATTGAAGCTGCAACTAGCCTGATCTCATGAAAAAGCTGTGGTGGTTGGTCGGCGCAGTAGTCGTTGTGGTTCTCGCGGTGCTGGTCGGACCGTGGTTCTACGGCCAGTTCATCGCAGAGGACGACGCTCCGGCGGCCTCGGTGTCCACCGAGGGCGCGGAAGCGGCCACCGGGTCGGTCGACGGGCAGTGGACCGTCACACCGGGCCAGGGCTCCAACCAGACCGCAGCGGGGTACACCGTCCACGAGATCCTCAACGGCGCCAGCGTCACCGTGGTCGGGTCGACCGGCGACGTCACCGGCACCGCGACCGTCGAGGGCGAGAAACTCACCGCCGGCGAGGTGACGGTGCAGGTGGCGACCATCGCGACCGATCAGTCCCGCCGCGACAACCAGTTCCGCGGCAACGTCATGGACACCGGCACCTTCCCGACCGCCACGTTCATCGTCGACTCTCCGGTCGACCTGTCGGGGCTGCCGGCGGACGGCTCGGTGGGAACGGTCACCGCGCAGGGCACGCTGACCCTCAAGGGGCAGTCGCGTCCGGTGGCGGTCGACATCGACGTGTTGCGCTCCGGCGACGACCTCATCGCGTCGGGCAGCATCCCGGTGACGTGGACGGACTTCGGTGTGACGCCGCCGTCACTGGGCTTCGTGACCGTGGACGGCAACGGCACGGTCGACTTCCTGGTCAGCTTCGCGCGCTCCTGAGCCCGGACGCTCCCTGACCGGGTGCGGAGGCAGGTGCCGAGAGTAGGCCCTCGGCGGCATCGACGAGACCGACCGCCCACGTCGGGGGGAGGTCCGAGGGCTCGGATCCGCCCGCCGACTCGTGGTCGGCGACCGTGTGCAGCACCACGTGGCTGAGCATCCGGAGTCGTTCGTCGATCGTGGGACCGGGCATCGGCGCGAGGCAGCGATGGATTCCCTGCCACACCAGCCGAAGGCTGCGGGCAGCGTCCCAGTCCCAGCCGACGCGGTAGCGCGGATCGATGGTGAGTTGCACGAGAAATCGGCCGTAGTGGCTGTCCGCCTCGGCGGTGCCGGCGACCAGTGGGTAGACGAACGCTTCCAGCAGTGACCGCAGACTGCTGTCCTGCCCCTGTGCGTGCATTGCGGCAAGCATCTGGAGACGTTCTTCGTTGATGCCGGTCATCCGGTGTTCGAAGATTGCTGCGACAAGTGCGTCCTTGTCGCCGAAGTGGTATTGGACCGCCGCGGTGTTGCGCTGGCCGGCGGCGGTGCCCACCTCGCGGAGTGAGACCGCGCCGATACCTCTTTCGCCGAACAGCCTTTCCGCTGTGAGGATCATTCGCTCACGCGTGGACTCGGTTACCCCGGTTGCGCCGGCCATGACCCTCCTCGGTCTCGTCGTGAACTGCCATTCTGTCAGAACCCTTGCGAAAATTAATGCATGTGTTTTAACTTCGTGACGCATGCCACTTAGTAGGAGGGTCCGCGTAGCGGTGCGACTGTCGCCGACCGTAGGGCCTCGAGGCAGGAGTGTTCCGATGACATTGCGAGTTCCGTGTTCGGCGCCGTCCGGCAGGAGCGGTGCCCGGGCGTGGTTGATCGTCAGCCTGCTGACCGTGCTGATGGTGATCAACTTCGCCGACAAGCTGGCATTCGGGTTGGCGGCGAAGTCGATCACCCAGGAATTTCATCTGTCCCTGGAGTCGTACGGGCTGATCTCCAGTGCGTTCTTCTTTCTCTTCTTCGTCACCGCCGTGGTCGGTGGATTCGCCGGCGACCGGTTGCGCACGAAGTGGCTCATCCTCGGTATCGCGCTGGTCTGGGCGGTGGCTCAGTTCTCCATGGCGGCCGCGGGTGGGGTTGCGATGATCCTCGCCTCCCGCGTGCTGCTCGGCGCCGCGGAGGGGCCGACCTACCCCCTGATCAATCACGCCTCGTTCGCATGGCTGCGCAACTCCGACCGCAGCCTGGGGAGCGCGCTGCTGACCTCGGGTGGCGCGTTGGGGGTGCTGATCGGCGCTCCGGTGCTGACCTACATGATCGTCCACCACGGGTGGCGTTCGGCATTCGTCATGACCGCGGTGGTGGGTCTGGTGTGGTGCGTCGTGTGGCTCGTGCTGGGGAAGGAAGGGCCCTCCGCGGAGGGCGAGTCCGTCACTGCACGAGATGAACTCGGCGCAGGCCCCCGGGTTCCCTATCGGCTGATCTTCACCAGCGGAACGTTTCTCGCGGCGAGTTTCGGTGCCTTCGCGGCGTATTGGACCGTCGCGATCGGACTCTCGTTCGGTCCGCTCTACCTCCAGGACGTGCTGGGCCTGTCCCTGGCAGGCACGAGCAACGTCATGGTGGTCAGGGAAGTATTCACCGTCGCGATCGCCTATGTCGGACTGGGTTTTCTGATCACGCGTCTACTCGCGCGCGGGGTGTCCAGCCGTGTCGCCCACGGAGCGCTGGGCGGGGTGCTGCTCCTCGTCTCGGGACTGTCGGTGGTGCTGGTGGTCGAGGTCCCCGGACTCGGCGCGAAGCTCGGGCTGTGGATGGTCGGCGTGCTGGCGGTTGCACTGTTTCCGATCGGCGCGACGCTGTGCGCGGAGATCGCGCCCGTGCAACAGCGGGGCGGTGTTCTGGGGACGTACTCAGCGCTCTACGCCCTGGCGGGAATCATCGCTCCCGCGATCACGGGCCGTCTCACGTCGGGCGGGCACGACGCCACCACCGGTCTGGAGCACGCGTGGCTCGTGATGGGTGCGGTGCTCGTCGTGGCCGGAGCGGTGGTGATTGCGTTCGTCCGACCGGCGCGCGACGCCCGGAGGCTGAGGGCGTCCGCCGCGGCGGTGCGTGTTCCGGCCCATCCGTAGGCGCGCGACCTTCTCGACAACCTCTGTTCACATTTCACGAAGGAGACCTCTCATGACGTTCGAACCCAAGGCGGCGACCGCGGAGACGATCGCAGCCAATCAGGCTGTGCTCGAACAGTTGCCGTTCGACGACCGCCGATCCTACGACGATGCTCGGCGAGGATTCATCGCCTCGATCGCCCCGAAGATCGTCACGGGTCCGGACGGATCGACGGTGTGGGATCTGGAACGCTTCGGATTTCTCGCGGGCTCGTCGCCGGACACGGTCAACCCCAGCCTCTGGCGGATGGCCCAATTGAACATGAACCACGGCTTGTTCAAGGTGGTCGACCGCATCTATCAGATCCGTGGCCTCGACATCTCCAACATGACCGTCGTCGAGGGCGACACCGGTTACGTCGTCATCGATCCCCTGCTCACCGCGGAATCCGCGGCCGCGGGCATGCAGTTGGTACGGGAACATCTCGGCGACAGGCCGATCCGAGCAATCATCTACACGCACAGTCACTCCGATCATTTCGGTGGCGTGAAGGGCATCGTGTCGGAGGACGACGTGCGGTCGGGCGCGATCAGGATCGTGGCGCCGACAGGGTTCATGGCGCACGCGATCAGTGAGAACGTCTACGCGGGCACACCGATGACCAGGCGTGCGCACTACATGTACGGCGTCACGTTGCCACCCGGCGCGCGGGGGCTCGTCTCCACCGGTCTGGGCATCGCATTGGCCAGGGGCACAACCACTCTCCTCGAGCCAACCGACCTCGTCACGGAGAGCGGGCAGGAACTCACTCTCGACGGAGTTCGGATCGTCTTCCAGTTCACTCCGGACTCCGAGGCGCCTGCGGAGATGAATTTCCACTTCCCCCAATTCCGCGCACTGTGCATGGCGGAGAACGTCTCTCACAACATGCACAACCTCTACACGCTGCGAGGTGCGCAGATCCGCGACGCTGCGGCCTGGAGTGACTACATCCACGAGGCGCTGGAGCAGTTCGGTGCGGAATCCGATGTCCTGTTCATCAGTCACCACTGGCCCGTGTGGGGCAGGGCGAACATTCAGGAATTCCTGGAGAAGCAACGGGACCTCTATCGATTCCTGCACGACGAGACTCTGCGGCTCGCCGCTCACGGCCACACCATGGTCGAGATCGCCGAGATGATCGAACTACCGGACAGTCTCGACTCGTTCTGGGCGAACCGCGGCTACTACGGCACCCTCGATCACAACGTCAAGGCCGTGTATCAGAAGTACCTCGGCTGGTTCGACGGCAATCCTGCCAACCTGCATCCGCACGAACCAGTGGCGGCCGGCGCACGCTACGTCGACTTCATGGGCGGACCGGATGCCGTTCTCGAGAAGGCGCGCCGATCTTTCGACGACGGCGACTACCGGTGGGTCGTGCAGGTCGTCAATCATGTCGTCTTCGCCGACCCGGGAAACCGGGATGCGCTGAACCTGCAAGCGGACGCCCTCGAACAACTCGGTTACCAGGCCGAATCGGCACCGTGGCGCAACTTCTACCTCACCGGCGCCCAGGAGTTGCGTGACGGCGTGGCAGTACGAGGTCGTGGAGCGGCGTCGCCGGACGTTCTGGCAGCCATGACCACAGACATGCTGCTGAACTACCTGGCCATCAGACTCAATGGGCCCAAAGCTGCCGAACACGACCTCGGCATTCGGATCCGGGTGTCCGACACCGAAGAACAACGCCTCGTGCGAGTGCGACGCGGCGTCCTGATCCGCAGCGCCCACCCCCAGAAGGCCGACGCGCCTGCCGACGTCTCGGTCGAACTGGACCGCGGCACGCTGGCGATGCTGGTGCTCGGAAGACTCTCCGTGGACGACGCGATCGCCGCGGGCGCCTCCGTCCTCAGCGGTGACAGTGAAGCGTTCTACGAGTTGTTCGCGTTGTGCGATCACTTCGAGCCCAGCTTCGACATCGTGACGCCGTAGGGAAGTGCGTGCGGTCCAGCGCCTATAGGGACAACCGAACGGTCCGACCTCGTATTGCCCGTTGATGACGTGGCGGTACTTGGATGTGATGGAGGCATCGCTCCTGAGGTGCCGGCAACGGGCATCACGCGGGGCCACACTACCTGAGCCGAGACATGTCGGAGGTCTTCATGGCGATTACGGATATGCACTCCCGCGATGTCGGTCGCAGACCCCACCGGGTCGGCGATCGACGCGCGTGGGGCATCGTGCTGTTCCTGTTCTTGTTCCTCACTCTGAATTTTGCCGACAAGGCGGCGGTCGGACTGTCGAGTCAGCAGATTCGCCACGACCTCGGCCTCACCGCCGGCCAGTACGGGCTACTCAGCAGTGCATTCTTCTGGTTGTTCGCGGTGGGTGCGGTCACGTTGTCCGCAGTTCTCCGCAAGATCTCCTACACCTGGGGCGCAGCGCTTCTCATGCTCGCCTGGATTCTCAGCATGGCGCCGCTCACGGTGCCGACATCGTTCGGTGTGCTGATCACGTGCCGAATTGTGCTGGGCTTTTTCGAAGGACCTGCACACGCGCTGTGCCAGTCGATCGTGGCCGACCGTTTCGCTCCCGAAAAGCGGGCGACGGCCGGCGCCATCGTCAATGCGGGTTCGTCGGTCGGCCCTCTGATCGCCGCACCCACCCTCACCTGGGTGATTCTGGCGTGGTCGTGGCACGCCGCCTTCGTCGTCCTCGTCGCGGTCGGGGTGCTCTGGCTGATCGGTTGGCTGTGGTACGCAGACCAGTTGCCGTTCAGGAAGACCGAAGGAGGTGACGGCACTCCTGAGGTCCACGATGCGAACAGTGACATCGTCGTTCCCTTCCGTCGTCTCCTGATGCTGCGAAGCTTCTGGGGCCTGGTGATGCTGTCCTTCGCCGGTTACCTGATCTCCTCGTTGAAAGTGGCGTGGTTGCCGGCCTACCTGAACGAGGGACTCGGATACTCGGCGGGCACGGTGGGAGCGCTGGTGACGATTCCCTACGTCGTCGCGGTCGTGGTCCTGCTGTCCGCGGGGATACTGTCGGGCCGATTACTGCGCAGAGGCCACTCGTCGCGGGTTGCCCGCGGGTATCTCACAGGTGCGTATCTGGTGGCCGGCGGCCTGTCGATGATGATCTTCACCCAGCTCGACCCGGGGCCGATGCAACTGGTGTTCGTGATCGCGGCGTTCGCGGTCAACAGTGTCGCCTTCTCGGTGGCGTTCGCCGGTGCGTCGGACTTCCTTCCTGCCCGTCAACGAGTCGCGTTCTTCGGCTGCATCATTGCCGCGTACAGCGTCGCCGGGATCGTGGCGCCGTATGCGCTCGGGCTCATCGTCGAGCATTCGCCCACCGCCGCCGCCGGGTATTCGACCGGCTTCCTCTGCGTCGGCGTCACCGTGTGCGTGCTGGGTGTGATCGGCGGTGTGATGCTCGACCCGGAGAAGGCCCGAGCGACGCTCGAGGATCTGACTGCCGTCGATGCGGAGCGGGAGGGCCGGTGAGTACGAACAGGAACGGCGGACCGCTGTCCGGCATCCGGGTACTCGACCTCGGTCAGTACATCGCCGGGCCGAGTGCGGGACAGACCCTCGCCGACCTCGGTGCGTCCGTGCTGAAGGTGGAGAGTCTGCGCGGCGATCAGGCGCGTCGAGTCGGAGTCTTCGGTGAGGCGATGGTGCGGGCTTACAACCGGGACAAGGACAGCATTGCCCTCGACCTCGGTCATCCGGAGGCGCGGACGATCCTTCATCGGCTGCTGGCAGACACGGATGTGCTGGTGCAGAACTTCCGATCCGGATCCGCGGAGCGGCTGGGAATCGGGCCCGAGGAACTGCGTCGGCGCTATCCCCGCCTGGTGTACGCGAGCGTCACGGGATTCGGGTCGGAGGGACCGTCGCGAACGAGGCCGGGACTCGACATCGCCGCACAGGCGGAATTCGGTCTCATGCACGCGACCGGTGCCGCCGACGGTGCGCCCCAACGGCTCGGATTCCCCGCCGCGGACGTGACGGCGGCCAATGCGCTGGCGACGGGCATACTCGCCGCACTGTACGAACGGGAATCGACCGGACGGGGTGCACACGTCGAGACGTCGTTGATGGAAGCCGTGTTGTCCGTACAGTCCACGAGCTGGGGGGAGTACACCCTTACCGGCGACGCCCCGCGTCGCCGGGGAAACGGTCAGGCCCACGCGGCACCTGCAGCCGACGTCATTCGGGTCGCCGACGGAATGATCGTCCTGTCCGCGTACACCAGCGAAAAATGGTCTGCACTCTGCCATCTCGTCGGACGTCCCGACATGATCGGCGATCTACGGTTCGTCGACAACGCCGCGCGGGTCGAGCACCGGGCCGAGTTGCTGTCGACCCTCGGCGACGCATTCGCCGGAATGACGCGGGACCAGGCGGTTGCGCTGCTCTCGTCGGCCCAGATCGTCTGCGGCGCAATCCGATCCTTCGACGACGTCGTCGAGGACAAGGATGTGCTCGCATCCGGCATCCTCGTCGAAGTCGCTGCATCGGAGGGTGATTCGTTCACCAGCCCGGGTCTGGCATTCACTCTCGACGGGCGTCGCCGCACCTCTTCGGCGGCCGCACCCGCGGTGGGCCGGGACACCGTTCCCGTCCTGGAGCAACTCGGCTTCACGGACGATGAAATTTCCAGGCTGTTCGACGGCCACGTCGTCGCCGGCGCCACTTCCCACCGAACCACGTCGAAAGGCACTCGCTCATGATCGACCCCGACGTTCTCGACCAGGATTTCCCGACATACCTGAAGACCATCGCCGAATTCACCGAGAACGAATTGATTCCCGCCGAGAACGAGATGGTGGAGGCCGGTGAGGTTCCTGCCCGCATCCTCGCGCGAATGGCTTCTCTCGGTTTGTTCGGCATTTCCATCCCGCGCGCGTATGGCGGTCTCGAGTGGTCGATGGAACAGCAGGTGCGGCTCACTCTCGAGTTCACCCGCGCGTCGTGCGTCTACCGGTCACGCTTCTCGACCGTGATCGGATTGTGCTCGCAGGCGATCCTCGACCACGGCACCGAGGAGCAGCGCAGGAGGATGCTTCCCTCAATGGCCGCCGGTGAACTGGTCACGGCGTTCGCGCTGACGGAGGAGTCGGCGGGTTCCGATGCCGCCCACCTGCGTACCACCGCTGTGCGCGACGGCGACGGGTATGTGCTGGACGGGAGCAAGCGGTACATCACGAACGCCGCGTGGGCGGACGCGTTCCTGGTCTTCGCCCGCACGAGCGAGTCCGACGAGGGGGCGGGCGGGGTGTCGGCCTTCATCGTGGATGCCGCGTCGCCCGGTGTGCGGACGGCCCTGCCCACCGTCATGAACGGGCACGCGGAGGCACCCGTCGGTGAGATCTACTTCGACGGTGTGAGGGTGCCCGCCGCCAACCTCCTCGGTGACGTCGAAGGCACGGGACTGTCGATGGCGTTGCGCGGCATCAACCACGCCCGCCTGCACGTCGCGGCGACCTGCGTCGGCCAGGCGACCCGGATCCTGGAGGAGACGACGGCACACGTCCTGGGCCGCAAGCAGTTCGGTGCTCCGCTGGCCGATCTCGGCGCAGTCCAGGCGACCCTCGGCGCGTGCTTCGCGGAGCTCGAGGCGGGACGGGCCCTGACCGTCGAGTGTGCTCGAACCTTCGACGAGGGTGCGATTCCACGCCACCGCATCGCGGCGGCCAAGCTGTACAGCTCGGAGATGGCGAGCCGGGTGGCCGACCGCTGTGTTCAACTGCTGGGCGGCGAGGGCATCGTCGGCCCGCACCCGGTGCCGCGCATGTGGCGCGATGTCCGCGCATTGCGGATCTATGAGGGATCCTCTCCGGTCCACGAACGAAACCTGGCCAAGGCGATGATCCGACAGGTGGCAACCGACGGCACACTTCCCAATTCGTATCGCGTGTGAGCGAGGACGGCGGCCGGTTCGACGAAGGGATGATGGACTGATGGACATCCGTCAGCTCGAGTACTTCCTCGCTGTGGTCGAGCACGGCGGCGTCAACCGCGCCGCCCAGCACCTCCACGTGGCGCAGGCATCGCTCTCGCAGGGCATCCGTCAACTCGAGCGTGAACTGAAGCTGAGCCTGTTTCACCGCACCGGGCGGAACCTGGTACTCAACCCGGCCGGGCAGCTGCTGCTGGAGCCTGCCCGGAAGGTGCTCGACGACCTCCTGGCAGCGCAGGACATCATGCGCGGGGCCCGCGAACTGCAGGTGGGGTCGATCACTATCGGGACGATGCCGGAGATGTCGAGTGAGGCCGTCGCCGCCTGGAGTGGATCGTTCACTCGATTGCATCCCGACATCCGGATCGATCTGTCCGAGTTCGCGAGCGCGGCAGACCTGTGCGATGAGGTGCTCACGGGCCACTGCGAGCTGGGATTCACGACGTTTCCGGTGCCGACCGACAACCTCGACAGTGTGGAGTTGGGTGTGCAACGACTCTTGCTCGTCATGCCTCCGGGCACCGATCCGGTCGACGCCCGGGAGCCGCTCGAACTGGCCCGGCTCGAAGGTGTTCCGCTGGTGACGAGCAGTTCGGCACTGCGCGAGAACGACATCGTCGCCACCGTGCTCCGGCGCGAGTCGGTGGTTCCCCGAATCAGCGCGCAGGTGCCGAATCGACACGCGCAGATGACCCTCGTGCTCAATGGTGCGGCGAGCGCGTTCCTTCCCTTGCGGATGGCGACGGCCGCACACAGATCAGGAGCGGTGGTGGCGGAAACACGACCCGAAATTTGTACGCCGTTCGGAATCGTGCACCGGCCGGGCTCGCTGAACCCGGCGGCGAAGAGCTTCGTCATCCAGAGCCACGCGGACCTGGCGCACTGGAACGCGCTCATCGCCGGCCATCGAGCGGACGGTGCCTCGCTGCTCCACGCGGCACTGCTCGCCGACGACGAACTGAACGCCGACAGACGCACCGCGTCGGACGCCGAGAGACGCACCGCGTCGGACGCCGAGAGACGCACCGCGTCGGACGCCGAGAGACGCACCGCGTCGGAGGAAACGATCGCGAATGCCTGACGGGTTCACGTTTCGCTCCGGGAAGGACCCGGATCCACGGTTCACACTGGCCAACGAACGGACGTACCTGGCGTGGCTGCGGACCGCGACGGCGTTCGTGGCCTCGGGTGTCGGCCTGGAAGCGTTCGCGGGGGAGGCGCTTGCTCCGGCGATCCGCACGCCTCTCGCCGCCGTTCTGCTGATCGCCGGCGGTGTGATCGCGATTGCGTCGTTCACCCACTGGATTGCCGCCGAACGCGCGCTGCGGGCCGGACGGTCGTTGCCGGTGCCGGTGATGATGCCGATCGCCGGCGCGGTCCTGGCCGTCTGCGCGTCGGCTCTCCTCTTCGGCCTGGCGACAACCTGAGTGAGCGATCTGCCATCACCCGACAAGGGACTCCAGGTCGAGCGGACATCGCTCGCGTTCACGCGTACGGCGCTCTCGATACTCGGGGTGGTTGCGGCATCGCTTCGCTGGCTGCCGCCGATCGGGTCGGCGACGGTCGTGGGTCCGGTGATCGCCGGCCTCCTCGTCGTCGGGGTCACGACCGTCGAGTGGCGCCACCGGCCTGCGCGCCTGTCGCTGTTCGCCACCGAACGCGCCCGGCCGATGACGGGCACGGGTGCGTTGCTCGGGTTGAGCGTCGTGGTGCTGAGTGTCGCCGGACTGTCGGCGATTGTCCTCTGAGAACGGTCGGTGCTCGTTCACCTCACGGACGTGGCGGCGATCATTTCGTCGTCGCCAGGTCTTCGCGCGCTCTTGACGGCGCCCACCCGGGCGGTCCGAAGACGTAACCCAGCTTGTCGCGCCAGGACGAGGCCCGGCGCCAGTCCCGTGCGATGGCGGCGTATTCGTGGGTCTGCAGCTTCCATATGTTGTAGGTGCCCACCGGCTTGGTGAGTCCGTAGGTGGGGCGGTGGGTTTCGGGTTGGAAGGTGCCGAACATCCGGTCCCACACGATGAGGATTCCGGCGTAGTTGCGGTCGAGGTATTCGGGGTCGCAGCCGTGGTGGACGCGGTGGTGGGAGGGTGTGTTGAAGACGAATTCGATGGGGCGGGGGAGTGTGTCGATGCGCTCGGTGTGGACGAAGAACTGGTAGACGAGGTTCACGGAGAATCCGATGAACACCATCCACGGGGGAATGCCGATCAGCGGCAACGGAATCCACATCAGGATCTCGGCGCTGTTGTTCCATTTCTGCCGCAGCGCGGTGGAGAAGTTGAAGTACTCGCTCGAGTGGTGCGCCTGGTGGGTGGCCCAGATCAGCCGGATGCGGTGTGACATCCGGTGGTACGTGTAGAACAGCACGTCGACGCCGAGGATGAGGATCACCCACGTGTACCAGGCGTCGGCGGGCAGATGCCACGGCGCGAGGTACACCCAGATGGCGGAGTATCCGATCAGGGCGAGGAGTTTCCAGAACGTCGTCGTCAGAATCGACACGGCACCCATCGCGACGCTGGCCCGCGCGTCGCGGCGTTCGTAGCCGCCCCGAACCGGGCGGGACCGTCCGTCAGGGTCGGTGGCTGCGTCCTCGAGGTGCCGGGCTGCGAACCATTCGATCGCCAGAAACAGGACGAACGCCGGGATGGCCAGTGTCACCGGTTCGTGCAGTGGCATCAGCAGCGCCGAGTTCCAAGCCGACGTCACGGTGTCCCACATTGCTTCCTCCGCGACAAGACGAGCGTCCAGGTCAATGTACCGCGACGTGACGGGCATCACTGAGTTGCCCATTTTCATACTCGGGTGGTAGGAATTCGGTGTGCACATCACCGCCAAGGTGGACTACGCCGTGCGGACGCTGATCGAACTGGCCGCTGCCGGGCCGTCACCGTCCAAGGCCGAATTCCTGGCACAGTCGCAGACCATCCCGCACAAGTTCCTCGAGGCCGTCCTCGCCGATCTCCGGCGCGGGGGACTGGTGAACAGCAGGCGCGGCCCCGACGGCGGCTACTGGCTCGCCCGCCCCGCCGAGGACATCACCATCGCCGACGTGATCCGGACCGTCGAGGGCCCGCTGGCGTCGGTGCGCGGTGAGCGACCCGAGGACGTCGACTACTGCGGTCCGGCCGCCCCACTGCAGGACGTGTGGATCGCGGTGCGAGTGAACCTGCGTGCCGTGCTCGAGAACGTGAGCCTTGCGGACGTGGCGAATGGACAGTTGCCGAGTTTCCTCACCACTCTCACCTCCGACCCGGGGGCCTGGGAGCGTCGTTCCCGCCCGGCTACGTCGGCGGACGAGGGCGCAGTGCGCGGCTGATCGTCCGGCCGGCGGCGCGCACCAGCGGGACCAGCGCATTCACTGACGCGCCCTCCGCCGACACGACCAGTGACACGGCCGCGATCGCCGTTCCGGGGCGTTCGAAGATCGGTGCCGCGACGGAGACGGCGTCGAGGGTCACCTGCCGATCACTGATCGCGACCTCGGATCGGCGGATCTCGGCGAGCGTCCGCCGCAGTACGACGGGGTCGGTGACGGTCCGGTCGGTGAACTTCTCGATCGGCCCGGCCAGCACCTGATCCTGCACGTCGGCGGGCATGTACGCGAGCAGGGCCAGGCCGATGCCGGACGCCGTCAGCGGGAATCTGCCGCCGACGCGGGTGTGCACAGGCACGGCCTTCTGGCCGGCGATGCGTTCGACGAACACGACCTCGGTGCCCTCGCAGATTCCGAGTTGGACGTTCTCCCGGGTGATCTGCGACAGGTCCTCCATGACGGGCATCGCCAGTTCTCGGAGCATCGTGCCGCGGGGTGCGAGCGACGCGATCTCCCACAGCTTGAGGCCGACGGTGAAGCGTCCGCTGCTGTCCCGCTCGAGCGCGCCCCATTCGATGAGATCACTGGTCAGCCGGTGCACGGTGCTCAGCGGGTACCCGGACTTCCGGGACAGGTCGCTGAGGGTCAGCCGCGGAGCCGCGGGCGTGAAGAGTTCGAGGAGCCGCAACGAGCGGATGGTCACCGAACCGGTGATCGCCATGGCTCGTTCTCCATCTCACAGTTCCAATGTCAGACGTGGGCAGGTCGCACGCGAGACGCAGATCATCATAGTGTCGTTGGCGGCCTGCTCGTCTGCTGTGAGCAGGGAATCCCGGTGGTCGACCGTGCCGCCGAGGACGGCCGTCTCGCAGGTTCCGCACGTCCCCTCCTCGCAGGACGAGAGCACCTGGACGCCGGCGGCGGTGACGGCCTGCAGGATCGACTGCTCGGGGGCGACGGTGACGGTCGTGCCGCTGAGCGTCAGCTCCACCTCGAATCCCTCGGCCCGAACCGGCTCCTCGAGGTCCTTGGCGGCGAAGCGCTCGATGTGCAGGGCGCCCGACGGCCAGCCGTCGCAGTGACCGGTGACGGCGTCGAGCAGCGGCGCGGGTCCGCAGCAGTAGACGAGCGTGTTGTCGCGGACCTCGCCGAGCAGGCCGGGCAGGTCGATCAGGCCGCGCTCGTCCTGGGGATGGACCACCACCTTGTCGCCGAAGTGCGCGACCAGGGTGTCGGCGAACGCCATCGAACTGCGGCTGCGTCCGCCGTACACCAGGGTCCAGTCGGCGCCGGCGTTCTCCGCCGCCCGCGCCATCGTGAGGATCGGGGTGATTCCGATGCCACCGGCGATGAACACGTACCGCGGCGACGGCTCGAGTTCGAATTGATTGCGCGGCCCGCGGACGGTGACGCGGTCGCCCTCGCTCAGCTTGTCGTGCACGAACTGGGAACCGCCGCGGCCCAGCGTCTCCCGCAGCACGGCGACCCGCCACGTTCCGGTGTCGGCCGGGTCGCCGCACAGCGAATACTGCCGGGTGAGCTCCGGGGTGAGCACCAGATCGATGTGCGCGCCGGGCGTCCACGCCGGCAGGTCGGCGCCGGACGGGTCGCGGAACTCGAGGACGACGACGCCGTCGGCGCCAGTGGTCCTGGTGGACAGCTGCAGGTCGAGTACGGGTTCGGGTGCGGTAGGCATGGCGGTCTCTCCGGGGTCAGACGGGAACGGGAGCGGATTCCGGCGCGGCAGGAGGTGGCGTAGCAGGCACCGGCGGCTCGGCGAGGTGGTGTCCCTCGGGGTGGGCGAGCAACCACTCCCACAGGGCGGCGGGTTCTTCGGCCACGTGGCGGGCACCGCAGTGGCACTCGCCCTCGAGCAGATCCGAGCCCGGGAGCCACACGATGCGCATCACGTTGGTGCCGCGGAGCATTCTGGTCGGTTCCACGGGCTCAGCCCGCCGCCACGGCGGTGACGGCACGGGGCGCGTCCACCAGCTTCTTCAGGATCCGGCGTGCACCCAGTCCGCCGGCGTCGATGTTGATCGACAACTCCTGGTAGCCGTCCTTCTCGGTGTCCAGGGCCTGCTGCAGGACGTTCAGCGCCACGACGTCCTGCATCACGACGGTCCGGTTGTTCTCCGCCAGGAACGTCGTGACCTCGTCGTCGCCGAGGGCGAAGTCGCGGGCCACCGCCCAGAAGTCGAGGGTGGAATTCTCGGTGGACGGGGTGATCGCGTAGACGATCTCGGAGTGGAACGCGTGCGGGTCGGAGCCGTCGTCGCCGGGCAGCGGTGCGCCGACCGGGGCGATGCGGCTGTGCAGCAGGTACAGGCACGGCGGCGTGTACTCGATGTCCTGCCAGCGGGTGATGCGTCCCTCGATGCCGGTGGACGTGGAGTAGAACGGCGGGCACTCGGCGTCGTGCATGTGCCGGGACACGTAGATGATGTTCCGGTCCTCGTCGATCTCCGTGGTGATCGGGGTTTCGGCCACCTCGGGGGTGCCGATGTAGCCGCCGTGCAGGTACGTCTCGTGGGAGAGGTCCATCAGGTTGTCGACGAGCAGGCCGTAGTTGCAGTCGATCGGTTCCATACCGGACACCACCGTGTAGTCGGGGGAGTCCATCCACGGTGCGCGGGGGATGCGGGTGGGGTCGCCCTGCTCGGGGTTGTCCGGGTCGGCGATCCACACCCACACGAACGAGTCCTGCTCGACCACCTGGTACGAGCGCAGCCGGGCGGTGCGGGGAACGCGGGCCTGGCCGGGCACGAACACGCAGCCGCCGTCGCTGCCGTAGGTGAAACCGTGGTAGCCGCAGACCACCGTGTCGCCGTCGAGCCGGCTCGGCGCCTCCGACAGCGGGTAGCGGCGGTGCACGCAGCGGTCGCTCATCGCGACGGCGTCGCCGGCCTCGGTCCGCCAGAACAGGATCGGCTCCTCGCAGATGGTGCGGGAGAGCAGTTCGCGTCCGATCTCGCGGCCGTAGGCTGCGACGTACCACTGGTTGCGGGCGATCGTGGACATGAGGGCCTCCGGAATGTGCTGGGCTGCGGCGTAATTCGTGACGCCGGACTCGGTGAGGCATCGGCGTCGTCCCCATCACTGTGCGGCACCGGAGGTGATCCACCACACTCGGTTTCCGAATGTCGGAAGGATGAATTCCGTCAGGGCTTGCGCACGAGATAGGCGAACATCGTCACCGACATGTGAAAGTCGCCGCTGCGGGCGGCGGCGTTCAGCTGGTCGAGCAGTGCGACGCGCTCGGCCTCTGTGATCGCTCCCTCCGCGACGGCGGCGACGGACATCATCTGAACGAGCGGGCCGGTGGCGTCGTCGGGATCCTGGATCAGGGCCTCCGTGCCGATGTCCTCGACAGCGAGTCCGGCGGCGGTGAGCTGCCCGGGGAGTCGGCGCCCGGAGTGCGGGTTGGCGGTGCGCGAGAGCATCACGTCCATGATCCGCTGCAGCATCTCCGGTTCGCCGGGGTGCATGATCGCCGTCCCCCAGTCGCTGTCGACGATGACCGCGCGGCCGCCCGGTCGGAGGACCCGCGCGACCTCCGCCGCCGCGCGTTCCGGTTCGCTCAGGTGCTGGAAGACGCGCTCGCTCCGCACCACATCGAGGCGCTCGTCGGGGAAGGGCAGCGAGTACGCGTCGCCGACGACGAACTGCGCGGACGAGCCCGCCTCCTCGGTCCGCTCCCGGGCGAGGATCACCATCCCGGGGTTCGGGTCGAGTCCGATCGCGCGACCCGAGGCGGTGACCGCCGAGGCGAGGGCCCGTGTCTCCGATCCGGTGCCCGATCCGATGTCGAGTGCGCTCTCGCCGGGCTGCACGTGCAGGGCGGCCTGCGACCACTCGCGCAGCCGCCGGATACCCGGGCGCGCGGCTTGCAGGTCGAGAACGGAGGCGAGTTGGTCCAGTGCGGCGCGGTCGATCTCGTCCGCCCGGAAAGACAGCGGCGCCGTCGGATCGGACATGTTCCCACCGTAACGCCCCGGTGACTCCCGCCACAGTGTTGCGAGAACTGTGGGCAACAACATAAAAATTGCGCTCTCGCGCAAATTTGCAGAGCTCTGCAAGTTCTGTACCGTGGGAATAGTGATTTCGGAAATCGGACTGCGGGACCGCAAGAAGGCCGCCACCCGCGCAGCCCTCAGCGGCGCCGCCGCACGCCTGGCCCGTGCGCTGGGCATCGAATGCGTCACCGCCGACGCGATCGCGTCCGAGGCGGGGGTCTCGACTCGGACGTTCCACAACTACTTCTCCAGCAAGGAGGAGGCGGTACTCGCGCACTTCGAGCAGTCCGTCCACGACTGGGTGAACCTGCTCCGCGCCCGCCCCGAGGACGAGCCGATCTGGGATTCCCTCGAGCACGTGGTGGTCCAGATCGTCACCGATCCCGCGAAACCGCTCGAAGAGACCGCCGTGATGATGGAGCTCGTCGAGACCAGCCCCGCGCTGCTCGCGAAGAAGCTCGAAGTGCACCTGCGCGTCACCCGTCTGATCGGTGAGGTGATCGCCGAACGCACGGGCACGAACATCGACACCGACCTCTACCCCAACCTGCTGCATCTGACAGTCGGATCGGCGTGCAAGGCGGCGATCGACCTGTGGATGAGCGGCAGGTCCGGTGCGAGCGGACCCGAAGAACTGGTCCGTGACGCCATGCGTCAACTCCGGCAGGGAATCCCGCAGCCGTAGCCGGCTGCCCCGAACCACTCCTCGTTCCACCGACTCAGAAGGAGCCTCTCGTGGCCACCTATCTCTACCGGATCGGCAGATTCGCCTACCGGCGAAAAGGCGCGGTCCTCAGCGTCTGGTTGGTGATCCTGGTCCTCATGGGCGTCGGGGCGGCCACGCTGTCCGGGCCGACCAAGGACTCGTTCTCCATCCCGGGCACCCCCGCGCAGCAGGCGCAGGACCTCATGGCCGAGCGCTTCCCCGAAGCCGCCGGCAGCGACCCGATGAACGCGGTCAGCGCGCGATACGTGTTCGCCGCACCCGAGGGCCAGACCCTCGAGAGCGAGCAGAGCCGTCAGGCGATGGACGCGGTGCTCACCAAGGTGCGCGGCATCGAGCAGGTGCAGGACGCCGCCAAGGTCGATCCCGCCACCGCCTCGGGCGCCGACGCCGCGAAGGCACTGGTCAACCCCGTCACCGCGAACGAGCAGCTCGTCGAGATGGCGAAGTCGTCCGCGGCAGACAAGGACATCAGCGAACAGACGGCCGTCGCGAACGCGGAGGCGCTGTCGCCGCTCAACTCCGACAAGACCGTCGGCTACGTCGAGGTGCCGTTCAAGGGCGGCATGGGTGACGTCGACCAGGCGCTGCGCGATCAGATCTCGTCCGCGGCCGACGCAGGCCGCAACGCCGGACTGACCGTCGAGATCAGTGGTTCCGCCGCCAACGAAGCCGAGCCGCCGGGCGGTGCCACCGAACTCGTCGGCATCGGCGTGGCCGCCGTCGTGCTCGCCCTGACGTTCGGTTCGCTCGTCGCCGCGGGCCTGCCGCTGATCACCGCGATCATCGGCATCATGATCGGCAGTCTCGGCATCACCGTCGCCACCGGGTTCACCGATCTCAGCTCGATGACGCCCACGCTGGCCATCATGATCGGCCTGGCCGTCGCCATCGACTACTCACTGTTCATCGTGTCCCGATTCCGGCACGAACTCTCGCTCACGGAGGACCGCGCCGAAGCGGCAGGACGTGCCGTCGGCACCGCCGGATCCGCCGTGGTGTTCGCCGGGCTCACCGTCATCATCGCGCTGATTGCCCTGCGCGTCGTCGGGATCCCGTTCCTCTCCGACATGGGTGCGGCCGCCGCGTTCACGGTGTTCATCGCCGTCTCGATCGCGCTGACCCTCCTGCCCGCGATCCTCGGGTTGTTCGGGAAGAAGGCGTTTGCCGGGAAGATCCCGTTCCTCAGCAGTCGTGACCTCGAAAACGACGAGGGCAAGCCGAGTCTCGCGCTGCGCTACATCAGCGCCGTGGTCCGCCGGCCCGCGATCCCGCTGATCGCCGGAGTCGTGGTGCTCGGGGCGCTCGCCATTCCCGCGACGGGGCTGAGCCTGGCTCTGCCGAGCGAGGGCACCGGCGACCCCGCCACCAGCTCGCGGCAGGCCTACGACCTGGTGAGCGAGGGCTTCGGCCCCGGCAAGAACGGTCCGCTGCTCGTCGTCGTCGATGCCAAGGACGTCACCACCGGCACCCCGTCCGAGGCGTTCGGTGAGGTCGTGAAGACCATCACCGCGCAGGACGACGTGTCCAACGCTCAGGTCGTGGGAGTGAACAAGGCCGGCGACACCGCGCAGATTCTGGTGACGCCGAGCAGTGCCCCGAGCGATCCGGCCACCATGAGCCTCGTCGACAACATCCGTGGGGCCGAGGCCGCCCTGCACGACTCGATCGGCGTCAACTACGGCGTCACCGGGCAGACCGCGCTCGAAGGCGACGTGTCCGAGACGCTGCAGGACGCGCTGATCCCGTACCTCGCGGTGGTCGTGGGCCTGGCGTTCCTCCTGCTGCTGCTGGTGTTCCGCTCGGTGCTCGTGCCGCTGACCGCCACGCTCGGATTCCTCCTCAGCGTCGCGGCCACCTTCGGTGCCACGGTCGCGGTGTTCCAGGAAGGCTGGGGCGGCATCATCTCCAACCCGCAGCCGATCGTCAGCTTCATGCCGATCTTCCTGATCGGTGTCGTGTTCGGTCTCGCGATGGACTACCAGGTGTTCCTGGTGACCCGGATGCGGGAGGAGTACGTGCACGGCGCGACCGCGAAGCAGGCCGTCACCGTCGGTTTCAACCACGGCGCCCGGGTGGTCAGCGCCGCCGCGGTCATCATGATCTCGGTGTTCGCGGCCTTCATCGCCGAACCGAACTCGTTCATCAAGTCGATCGGCTTCGCCCTCGCGGCGGCCGTGTTCTTCGACGCCTTCGTCGTCCGCATGGTCATCATCCCGTCCGTGATGGCACTGCTCGGCGACAAGGCCTGGTGGCTGCCGAAGTGGCTGGACAAGATCCTGCCCAACGTCGACATCGAGGGCGAGAAGCTGAAGAAGGTGCTGCACGACGCCGACGAGCCGCTGCAGCCCGTCCGGTAGGCGGCTCCGCCGCCCGTGAGTGGTTGACGAGCCTCTGGACTCGTCAACCACTCACAAGGCCGCAGGCCCCCCGAAAATCCGCGGGCCTGCGGTCGTTTCTGTTGGTAACCTTCGGACATAATGATGACCCGCCAGGATCGCTGCCCATGTTGAATGCCCTGCTCACCACGTACCTCCGCCCGTACAAGCGGGAACTCACGGCGGTCGTCCTGTTCCAGCTCGTCGCGACCGCGGCCGCCCTGTACCTGCCCAGCCTCAACGCCGATCTCATCGACAACGGCGTCACCAAGGGCGACACCGCGTACATCCTGTCGACGGGCGTCATGATGCTGCTCGTCACCGTCGTGCAGATCATCTGCTCGATCGGTTCGGTGTTCTTCGGTGCCCGTGCCGCAATGGGTTTCGGGCGCGACGTGCGCCGCGCCGTGATGCATCAGGTCGGGAGCTTCTCGTCCCGCGAATTCGGCCGCTTCGGCGCGCCGTCCCTGATCACCCGCAACACCAACGACGTGCAGCAGGTGCAGATGCTCGTCGTGATGAGCTGCACCATCCTCGTGATGGCGCCGATCATGTGCGTCGGCGGTGTCGTGATGTCGATCCGGGAGGACGCCGGGCTCGCCTGGATCCTGGCGGTCACCGTGCCGGTACTCGCACTGTCCATGGGCTTCGTGATCTCGCGGATGGTGCCCGCGTTCCGGGAGATGCAGACCCGCATCGACGGGGTCAACCGGGTGCTCCGTGAGCAGATCACCGGCATCCGGGTGGTGCGGGCATTCGTCCGCGAGCGCTCCGAGATGCAGCGGTTCGGCGACGCGAACGAGCAACTCACCCAGACCGCCCTGCGGGTCGGCAGGCTGACCGCGGTGATGTTCCCCCTCGTGATGGTCATCGCGAACATCACCAGCGTCGCCGTCATCTGGTTCGGCGGTCACGAGATCAACGGCGGCACCATGCAGGTCGGCTCGCTCACCGCGATGCTCAGCTACATCATGCAGATCCTGATGTCGGTGATGATGGCGTCGTTCATCGCGATGATGGCGCCCCGCGCCACCGTCTGCGCCGAACGCATCGGCGAGGTGCTCGCCACCGATTCCACCGTGGTCCCGCCCGCGGAACCGGTCACCGTGCTGGAGAACCCCGGCGTGGTGGAACTGCGCGACGCCCAGTTCAAATTCCCCGGCGCCGACGAACCCGTGTTGCGCGACATCAGTTTCCGCGCCGAACCCGGCAAGACCACCGCGATCATCGGCGGCACCGGCTCCGGTAAGACGACGCTGCTGTCGCTGATCCCACGCCTCATCGACGCCACATCCGGTGCGGTCACCGTGTCCGACACGGACGTGCGTCGCATCGACCTGGACGTCCTGCGGGCCGGCATCGGGCTCGTTCCGCAGCGGCCGTACCTGTTCTCCGGCACCGTCGCCACCAACCTCCGGTACGGCAAACCCGACGCCACCGACGACGAACTGTGGCGGGCACTGGAGATCGCGCAGGCCGCCGATTTCGTGCGCGCCATGCCCGAGGGCCTCGACACGCCGATCGCGCAGGGCGGCACGACCGTCTCCGGTGGACAGCGGCAGCGTCTCGCCATCGCCCGCGCGCTGGTGCGTCGTCCGTCGATATACCTGTTCGACGACTCCTTCTCCGCCCTCGACCTCACCACCGACGCCCGGCTGCGTGCGGCCCTCAAACCCGAGACTTCGGACGCGTGCGTCATCGTCGTCGCCCAACGTGTGTCGACCATCGTGGAGGCCGAGCAGATCGTGGTCCTCGAGGACGGCGCGGTGGTCGGAATCGGAACGCACGACGAACTACTCGAGACATGTCCGTGTTACGTCGAGATCGTCGAATCCCAACGATCGGTCCAGGAAGCACTATGAGCGATCGCGCAACCACCACCGCCGAAAGGCCCGCCGGCCCGCGTATTCCGGGACCGGTCGCGCCGGGTGCCCCGGGGTCCAAGCCGCACGATCTGTGGCCGTCCACCAAGCGGCTGCTGAGGCGGCTGCGTCCGCACCGCATCACCGTCGGCGTCGTTCTCCTCGTCGCCGCCGTGTCCGTGGTGCTCACCTCGATCGCGCCGCGGATGCTCGGTCAGGGCACCAACCTGATCTTCGACGGCATCATCGGCAAGCAGTTGCCCGCCGGGATCTCGAAGGAACAGGCCGTGGCCGCACTGCGGGCCGACGGTCAGAACACGTTCGCCGACATGGTGTCCGGCATGGCCGTCGTGCCCGGTGTCGGTATCGACTTCAGCGCCCTCGGCCGGGTGCTGGCGATCGTGCTGGCCCTGTACCTGGGGTCGGCGGTGTTCATGTGGCTGTCGGGTTTCCTGCTGAACATCGTCGTGCAGGGTGTCGTGAAGAATCTGCGCGCCGAGGTCGAACGGAAGATTCATCGGCTTCCGCTGCGTTACTTCGACTCCCACTCCCGCGGCGACCTGCTCAGCCGCGTCACCAACGACATCGACAACGTGTCGCAGTCGTTGCAGCAGACGATGAGCCAGCTGATCGTGTCGGCGATGACGGTGATCGGCATCCTCGTGATGATGATCGTCATCTCGCCCCTGCTCGCGTTGATCGCGGTGCTGACGGTGCCGCTGTCGATCCTGGTGACCGCGCAGATCGCGAAGCGGTCCAAGACGCACTTCGTGTCGCAGTGGAAGTCCACCGGCGCCCTCAACTCTCACGTGGAAGAGGCATACACGGGCCACGAACTGGTCACCGTGTTCGGCCGCAGCCGTGAGGTGGAGGCCCGGTTCGAGGAGCAGAACGAGGCCCTCTACCAGGCCAGCTACCGGGCCCAGTTCATCTCCGGTCTGATCATGCCCGCGATCATGTTCCTCGGAAACCTCAACTTCGTGGCCATCGCCGTCCTCGGCGGCATGCGGGTGGCGTCCGGCACCATGAGCCTCGGCGACGTGCAGGCGTTCATCCAGTACTCGCGCCAGTTCACCCAGCCCCTCACCCAGATCGGGGCGATGGTCAACCTCATGCAGTCGGGTGTGGCGTCCGCCGAGCGGGTGTTCGCCGTCCTCGACGAGGACGAGGAGGAACCCGACCGCACCGATGCCCCGACCCCGGCGAATGCGCAGGATGCGGGTCGCGTCCATACGTCCGGCCGGGTCGAGTTCTCCGACGTGTCGTTCAGCTACTCCGCGGAGACGCCGCTGATCGAGAACCTGTCGCTGGTGGCCGAACCCGGTCAGATGGTCGCCATCGTCGGACCCACCGGCGCCGGCAAGACCACCCTCGTCAACCTGATCCTCCGGTTCTACGAGCTCGACGGCGGCAAGATCCTCCTCGACGGCGTCGACATCGCCGAGATGTCGCGCGACGACCTGCGGTCCCGCATCGGCATGGTGCTGCAGGACGCGTGGCTGTTCGGCGGCACGATCCGCGACAACATCGCATACGGGCGGCCCGACGCCACCGAGGAGGAAATCCAGGCGGCCGCGCGGATCAGCTACGTCGACCGGTTCGTCCACTCGCTGCCCGACGGCTACGACACCGTCATCGACGAAGAGGGCAGCAACATCAGCGCCGGCGAGAAGCAGCTCATCACCATCGCCCGGGCGTTCATCTCGCAGCCGTCGATCCTCATCCTCGACGAGGCGACGAGCTCCGTCGACACCCGCACCGAGCTGCTGGTGCAGCACGCGACCGCGGTCCTGCGCAGCGATCGCACGAGTTTCGTGATCGCGCACCGGTTGTCGACCATCCGCGACGCCGACCTCATCGTCGTCATGGAGGACGGCCGCATCGTCGAGCAGGGCAGCCACGAGAACCTGCTCCTCACCCGCGGCGCGTACTTCCGCCTGTACAACAGCCAGTTCGTGGGCGCCACTGCGTAACCGCCTGTGAGTACTTATCAACCGCGGGCGGTTAACAAGTACTCACAGGCAGGCGGCGGCACCCCCGGCTTGGAACGTGGCCGTGTCGCAGTAGGCGGACCGCGGGTAGTAGGGACCCATGGTGGTCGCGGGGTCGGTGTGCTGGTTCTGCGACGCCTGCACCGACTGCGGGTAGAAGGCGTCGGACGGCAGCATGTACCGCAGGAACAGCACCTTCTTCGCGACGTCGGTGGAACCCCAGGGGATGACGGTGACGGTGGGGTCGGATGCGGCGCGGGCGGGGACGTCCTGTGGGGCGGCGACGACGTAGGTGTAGTTGCCGTCGCTGTCGGTGCGGGTCTGGAAGTCGGCGGCGCAGGCGACGACCGGGTAGGGCGTCACCTGGTCGTTCTGGCACATCGACCAGTACCGCACCTGGCGGCCGGGGGCCGTGACGGGTTGGCCTGCACGGGTGTCGGGGAAGGTGGGCGCCCGGCCCTGTACGACGACGATGCGTCCGGGCTGGTACGTCAGCCCTGCCCCGACGTATTTGTTGTCGCCGTTGGGGAACAGGCCCGATGTGCTGGCGGGGTTCACGAACGTCGCCTCGGGCACGTTGCCGGGAAACGCACCGGACGCGGCTCCGGCGATGATCTGGTCGAATCCGGCCTCCGCGACCTGTCCGATGGGGCTGTTGTCGTAGTCGGACGGGTCGAATTCGGTCCCGCACGTCGGCACCGGCGACGTTCGGCCCCCGGACGTCAGTGTCACGTCGGGTAGCGGAACTCCGCCGGTGGGGGAGGCGGGGTCGTCGGGGACGTACACCCGGATGATGAGGAACCCGACCGGCACCGACTGCGCATCGGCCCCGGCCGGGAGGGCCTGAATCTGGTTGCGCGCGTGGTCGGCCGGCCCGGTCACGACCGCGGCGTGCCAGCGCCTCTGTGCGGTGGGCAGGGTGCCGGCGGCCGCGTCGGCGAACGGGTTTCCGCTGCCGGGGTCGGGGCCGATCTGGTTGTCGCGCAACGTGTCGACGGTGTCGAAGTTCGTCCCGTACGTGTTGAGGGAGAAATAGCGGGCAGCCGGGTAGGTGCCGCTCAGATCGATGGTGTCGCCGGGTGCCACAGCATAGGGCAGAACCCAGTACGTCGCGTTGGCGTCGGGGAAGGCGACGTCGAGCACGGTCGAGTCGGACATGAACTGCCACGCGCACTGCGCCGTCGGGGCGGGCTGAGCGGACGCGACCGACACCGCGCCCGACCACAGCATCAGGACCCACACGGCGGCAACGGCTTTCCCTGACATGGCCGTCAGAACACTTCCCCGAACGCGGTCAGCTTCTCGATGCCCTCGCGGTCGATCTCACCGGGGGTGTACCGGTTGATCAGCTGGATGTAGGCGAGGTAGCGCGCCATCGCGTCGGCGCTCTGCTGAGCGAACGCCGGCGGAAGGGGAGCGGCCAGCTGACTCGGCAGGTACTGGGTCATCAGCTGGGCGGCCATCGCCGGGCCACGCGGGTCGTGATCGAAGGTGTTGTCGAGTTCCGCCCGCCCGCGTTCGGTGGCGTAGTCGTAGAACTCGTACTGGAACGACGCGGGGTCGACGAAGGACGTGGGCCCCAACCACTTCGAATACACCGCGACCTTCGCCTCGGGGGTGCGCAGCACGTAGATGTGGCTGGGGGAGTTGTTCCAGTTGACCCCCTGCGGTGCGTGTTCGTTGGTGGCGAGCAGGACGTGGTCGCGACCCGCCGCGGCGTTGCTCCGGAGCAGCGGCAGGAGGTCGACGCGTTCGGCGTAGGTGGCGAACAGGTCCCCGGACATCCAGTTCCGGTCGCCGTGCCCGAGCGTCGCGAGCAGCGGCACCACGTCGACGCTCGACGTGAGCTGGCCACGCGGGGTGTCGGTGTCGCCGGTGAACCGCCCGGTCGGGTCGGCGACGATCAGCGGGATGTGAAACGCCTCGTCGTAGGCGGTGGACAGCTTGCCGGCGACGAAGCCGTGCGCCCCGGCGTATTCGCCGTGATCGGACGTCATGACGAACACGGTGTTCGCCGCGACGTCTTCCGGGAGCGAGTTGATCACCGTGCCGATGTGGTGATCGACCATCGTCAGCACATTGGTGTAGCTGTCGAGCGCGCGCTCCCAGTACGTGTACGGCGCGAACGCGATGTGCCGGTCCGGATCGGTTCCCTGGCCGTAGGGCTGGAGGTAATAGTTCGACAGATTCTGGACGTCGTCGGTGACACCGCCCCACACCAGCGCCTGGAACTCCCGCGCGAACACCTGGGTGCTCGGTTTCGACTGCAGCGCCTTCTCGGGTTCCCAGTTCGGCGGCACGGACGGATAACCCAGCCGCGGGGGATCACTCTCGGCAGTGGTCACCGACCAGGCCCGGGCGGGGCTGAGCGGGGGAACGTTGTTCGCGTACAGCGACTGGTAACGCTCCGCTTCCGTTCCGGCCCAGAAGAACTGCTGGTCGTGGGGATTGACGAAGCTCGCAGTCAGGCAGAACGGGCCGTCGCCAGATTTACGCGTCGACAACCAGGCCGCGGCCTGATCGGCGATGTGCCCGTCGAATTCGAATCCCTCACCGTTCATTCCGATGATGTCGGGCATGGTCAACCCGTCGAACCCATACTCCTCGAGATAGCCGGGGGCGAGCCCCGAGTCCTCGTCGGGCGACGGCGACAGATGCCACTTGCCGACGTACGGCGTGACGTACCCGGCCTGCCGCAGCAGCTTGCCGTACGTCGGAAAGTCCCTCCCCATCGCCGGCGACGGGACGGGGGAAGCCCGATTACCGGTCCGCGTCTGCAACATCCAGTTCTGCAGCGGGTACAAACCGGTGACGAAACACGCACGACCCGGACTGCACGCCACCCCGGCCGTGTAATGCTGCGTGAATTTCACCCCCGGCGCCCACAGCTTGTACAGGTTCGGCATGAACCGCTGCAGGAACTGGTCCGCGGTAGTGATCCCGGCCGGAAAGACCTGCGGAAACCGCATCTCGTCGACGACGATGAACACGATGTTGGGCTGCACGTAATTGTTCGGCTGACGGCGCAGCGGTTTCTCCGACGCATCCGCCCGACGGTCGAAGAGGCCCGACATCACGGTCACCCCACCCGCCACCGCCGCACCCGAGAGAAACGTTCGCCTGTCGATCCGATGTCCGGACTTCTCGTCGGTCATGGCGGTTCCTCCGGTCGAAGCGATGGGATCGTCTCACTCTCTGTACCCACTTTCGAACGAAGTAGTGATGTGTCGGCGGAAATGTCGCGCGTGATTGGATACACCGGTGAATGCCGTAGTCCCGACCCCGCCCGATCCGTTCTTCACCGTCGGCACCCGACTCGAGGGGAAGCTGGGCCGCAGCGGGACCATTCACACCCCGCACGGCGACATCGCGACGCCGTCCTTCGTGGCCGTCGGCACCAAGGCCACCGTCAAGGCGGTGCTGCCCGAGAGCATGAAGGAATTGGGCGCGCAGTCGGTGCTCGCCAACGCGTACCACCTGTACCTGCAGCCCGGGCCGGACATCGTGGACGAGGCCGGCGGTCTGGGCAAGTTCATGAACTGGGACGGCCCGACGTTCACCGACAGCGGCGGATTCCAGGTGATGTCGCTGGGCGTCGGGTTCAAGAAGGTCCTCGCGATGGAAGCGGTCGGGGTGCGTTCCGACGACGTCATCGCCAAGGGCAAGGAACGCCTCGCGACCGTCGACGACGACGGCGTGACGTTCAAATCGCACCTGGACGGGTCGCGGCACCGGTTCACCCCCGAGGTGTCGATGCAGATCCAGCATCAGCTCGGCGCCGACATCATGTTCGCGTTCGACGAGCTCACCACCCTGCTGAACACCCGCGGCTACCAGGAGCAATCGGTGGAGCGGACGCAGGCGTGGGCGGTGCGGTGCATCGCCGAGCACGAGAAGCTGACCGCGGAGCGCTCGCACCGCCCGTATCAGGCGCTGTTCGGGGTGGTGCAGGGCGCACAGTACGAGGACCTGCGGCGGCAGGCGTGCCGGGGGCTGGAGTCGATCACGGGTGAGAGCGGACGCGGCTTCGACGGGTACGGCATCGGTGGTGCGCTGGAGAAGCAGAACCTGGGCACCATCGTCCGCTGGTGCAACGAGGAACTACCCGAGCACAAGCCTCGGCACATGCTCGGCATCAGCGAGCCGGACGATTTCTTCGTCGCCATCGAGAACGGCGCCGACACGTTCGACTGCGTGAATCCCTCACGCGTCGCGCGCAACGCTGCGATCTATCACCCGGACGGCCGATTCAATATCAACACCAGCCGCTTCCGTCGTGATTTCACACCCATCGACGAGAACTGCGACTGCTACACCTGCGCGAACTACACCAGCGCCTACATTCATCACCTGTTCAAGGCGAAGGAAATGCTGGCGTCCACGCTGTGCACCATCCACAACGAGCGCTTCACCGTGCGGTTGGTCGATCAGATCCGCGACAGCATCGACGGCGGCTACTTCGACGAGTTCAAGGCCGAGACGCTGGGCCGCTTCTACCGCACGTGAGCGGGAATGCGTCCTCGAGCACACATTCCCACTCACGTGGGGGTCAGAGCTGGTAGGTGGGCTCGCGCTTCTTCACGTAGGCGATGACGCGGTACGTGATCGGCATGACCAGCACCTCCACGAGGGTCTTCCACAGGAACCCGACGATCACGTAGTTCACGAAATCGCTCCACGTGCTGATGCCGATCGCGCCGGCGGCGATGGAGCAGAAGATCAGGGTGTCGGCGAACTCACCGACGATGGTCGAGCCGATGAGCCGCGCCCAGAGGTGCTTCTCCTTGGTGCGCTCCTTGATCAGGACCAGCGTCACCGAGTTCAGCATCTGCCCGACGAGGTATCCGGCCAGCCCGGCGAGCAGGAGTCGCGGATAGACGCCGACGACGGACCGCAGCGCTTCCTGGTTCTCGTAGAAATCGGCGGAGGGCAGTTCGATGAGGAGCCAGAAGCAGAACGCGGCCAGGATCAGGGCACCGAAGCCCAGGTAGATCGCGCGACGCGTCGACTTGAACCCGTACACCTCGCTGAGGACGTCGCCGAGGATGTAGGCCAGCGGGAACAGGAAGAAGCCGCCGTCGGTGATGATCGGCAGGATCTGCAGCGGCCCGAGCGTCAGCGACGAGTCGGCGAAGAATGCGACGCCTTTCGTCGCGCAGATATTCGAGATCAGCAGCGTCGCGGTGAAGAGGGCGACGAACGTGGGGTAGTACCCGCGGCTGACGTGCGCAAACGTCGCGTGGTCGGCTGTTTTGGTCTGCTGATCTGAGGCTGTCACGCCGCAATCCAAGCACCTGCAGGTGGAGGGGCGCGAATCAGGAACGGGTGAACGTACCTTTTGTCCGATCTGAAGCGATCAAAGGTACGTTCACCCGCGCGGTAGGACGGGTGTCAGGTCAGCCCTGGACGACGCGCGTCCCGCCGGCCAGTTCGTCGTGCTTGCCCTGCTTGGTGGGGCTGCTGTTGATCGTCACGCCGATGACGACGGCGGCGACGACGCCGAGAAGTCCGAACAGGAACCCGAGGAACGGGAAGCCCCCGAGCGCGGACAGGACATAGAAGCCGTTCCGGGTCAGCGACTGCTGCTGGGTGGGCAGTCCGCCGTTCGGGCCCTCGACGCGCAGGCCCAGAATCTGCTTGCCCAGGGTCTGGCCCCTCGTCGTCTCGAGGAGCACGAAGTAGCCCACCGCGGCGGCCGCGGTGAGGATCGCCCCGAGGACGCTGCCGAGGAAGCTGCCCAGCACCAGCGAGATGACGGCGGTGACCACGGCCATCGGAATGCCGACGATCAGGCCGTCGATGACCCGCGCCCCGAGGCGCGGAAGAAGTTCGCCGGCCCTGGCCGGGTCGATTCCGAAGTCCGGCTGAGCGAACGGCTGGGTCCCGAACTGCTGCGCCGAATCGAACTGCGGCTGCTGTGCGCCGAACTGCTGCCCGTACTGCTGCTGCCCCGCACCGTTGTAGTGCGGTTGCCCGTACTGCTGCCCGCCGAACGGCTGTTGTCCCTGGCCTGGATCGAATCCGCCAGAAGTCATGTGTTCCCCCTCGAATCTCGAGTCCTGAATGTCTCGGATGACGCATGAGCACACTACGCAAGGGGTGGGAGTGACTCGAGTGACGGGAGTGGCAAAACGGGTGGGCGTGCTTCCGTCCCGCAGGACAGGAGCACGCCCACCCGTGGGGCGCGAACGGTCAGGCCGAGACGTAACGGCCGGTGAGCACGCGGTATGCGTAGGTCGACGCGATAATCGTGATCGGGATCGAGACGAGGAGTCCGACACCGCAGAGGATTGCACCGACGATGTTGATGCCGACGAGGGCCAGGGCCAGCAGCAGCACCGGGCCGACATTCTGCGAGATCACACGGAAACTCGACTTGATGCCGGTGATCGCGTCCTCGTTCTGGTCGATGACGAACTGCAATGTCCACCATGTCAGGAAGACCACGATGAGGCCGGGGATGATGAGCAGGACGAAACCGATCGTGGCGGCCACACCGATGATGACGCTGGCGATGATGATCGCCCCGACATTGGTGAACTGGAAGAACGAACCGAACGCCGGCTTGTTCCCGTCCACCTCGTGCAGTGCGCCTCGCACGAGTGCCGCGTTGATCAGGTAGCCGACGATGGTGGTGACGATCGTGCCGATGATGCGCCACACCGAGAACGCGGCACTCATGTCGGACGAGGTGCTGAATCCGCCGAAGACGAGGTTCAGCACCACCTGGATGATCGCGGCGATCAGAAGAATGCCGATCCAGATGAGCGCGTTGTCCTTGAATTTGTTCCAGCCGTAGCCGATCGCGTCACCGACGGAGAACTGTCCCGGCGTCTGCCCGGGGGCACCGTAATCCGACATGGGCGGGGGCGGCGGATATCCGCCGGGCGGCGGACCCTGCGGAGGGGGCGGGTAATTGCCCTGCGGCGGCGGGTAGTTTCCGCCGGGCGGCGGTCCTTGCGGCGGCGGAGGGTAATTACCGGGAGGCGGTGGGTAGTTACCGCCGGGAGGCGGTGGGTAGTTTCCGCCGGGCGGGGGTGGCGGATATCCGCCGGGCGGCGGACCCTGCGGCGGCGGAGGGTAATTTCCCGGGGGCGGTGGATAACCACCGGGCGGCGGCGGAGGATTGCCCTGCGGGGGGTATCCGCCCTGGTCACCGCCTTCGGGTTTGTCGTTTGGGTCGTGTCCACCAGTCGTCATGTGATCCCCTCAGCAAGAGTTGAGTGCTCGCGCGTGACAGTGCGAATAAACACTACGTGGACAATCCTTTACTCGCCTCCCTTTGGTCTGCTTCTTCTCCTGCGGTTTTCATGCTTTACGCTGGTTATCGTGACTAATTCTGGGGGATCGGACGATTCGAATCCGTACAACGGGCAAACACCACCGACTTACGGTGAGGTGCCCGGTTTACCGCGCGACGGCTACGGGGTCGACGAATCCGGTTATCCCACCTATTCGGCGCCCACCGAGAAGTACCCCGACTACCAGCAACCGGGTGCGTACGGGACGCCGCCGAATCCGTATGCGGCGCCGAATCAGTACGGCGGCGACCAGTACGGGGCGCAGGGTCAGCAGTACGGGGGGCCCAACCCCTACGCCGCCCCGAATCAGTACGGCCCGCAAGGCCAGTACGGCGGTCCCGCCCCGCAGTACGGCGCACCGAACCCGTACGGCACACCGAATCCGTACGGCGCGCCCTACCCGCAGTCGCTCGGGACGAACGGTCTCGCGATCGCGTCCCTGATCACCTCGATCATCGGCGGCTGCTTCTACGGTCTCGGTTCCATCGTCGGAATCGTGCTGGGCGTCATCGCGCTGGGTCAGATCAAGAAGTCCGGTCAGGAGGGCCGGGGGCTCGCGATCGCCGGAATCGTCATCGGCGGAACCTACATCGCCGCGTGGATTGTGTTCTTCCTGATCATGGTGATTGCGGCGGCGTCGGGGGCCTGACCACCCACGGTTCGCACGGCAGTCGGGCGGGATCGAAGCGGTCGAGGACGATCCCGAGATCCACGACCTCGCCCGGTGCCGCGAGTCCGAGCGACGTCGCCAGCACACCGAGGACGTCGCTCGGGGTGCGTCCCAACGCTTTCAGGTCGGTGAGGGTGACGGCACCGTCGCGTTTCGCCAGCCGTTTGCCGTCCTCGTTGAGTGCGAGCGCCACGTGCGCGTAGATGGGGGCGGTCAGTCCGAGCAGTCCCGCGAGGTACGCCTGGCGCGGCGCGGACGAGAGCAGGTCGTCGCCGCGCACCACCTGATCGATTCCCTGGGCGGCGTCGTCGACCACCACGGCCAGGTTGTAGGCGGGTGTTCCGTCGCCGCGACGGAGCACGAGGTCGTCCACCATGCCGGAAAAGCTTCCGTGCAGGACGTCGTCGATGGTGAACGAGGTGACGTCGGCGCGCAGTCTCAGGGCGGGTGGGCGTCCACCGGCGAGCCGGTCCGCGTGTTCGTCCGGGGTCAGGTTGCGGCAGGTCCCCGGGTAGGCGCCCTGGGGGGAGTGGGGTGCCGATGCCGCCTTCTGGATTTCTCTTCTCGTGCAGAAGCACTCGTATGTCAGGCCGGCGGCGTGCAGCTTCGCGATCGCGTCCTCGTAGCGCTGCAGCCGGTGCGACTGCGACACGACGTCGCCGTCCCAGTCGAGGCCGAGTTCCGTGAGGTCGGTCAACTGCCGTTCCCGGGCTCCCTCGCGGACGCGGTCGAGGTCTTCGACGCGCAGCAGGAAACGCCGGCCGGTCGCGCGGGCGAAGAGCCACGCCAGCACGGCCGTCCGCAGGTTGCCGACGTGCAGGTCGCCGGACGGGCTGGGCGCGAACCGACCCGCACCCGCCGGACGTGACAGTGGTTCGTTCAGACGAGACGAATGTGACATCGGCCGACGGGTCAGCTGGCCAGCTCGATCGACGACGACGGCGCGGCGTCGGCGCCCTGCAGAATCATGCCGATCTGGATGTCGAGCGCGTGCTCGAGGTACTCCGGCGGATACAGCGTCGGACTGCCGATCGCGTCGAGGGCGAGACCGTCGACGGTGGCGAGCAGAAGCGCCGCACGGGTTTCCGCTTCCGGTGTGCCGATCCTGATCAGCACGGCGGACAGCCCGGTGCGGATGGTGAACAGGGTCTTGCGCCGGATCTCGGCGAGCGACGGGGAGGTCGCGGCCCGGACGGCGAAAGCCGCCAGGACATGCGCCTCCCGAGACCTCGCCTCGTCGAGCGGCAGCAGCTGGGACATCGCGGAGAACAGGGCCCGGGCGGGGTCGTCGCCGCGGTCGATCTCCGACAGTCGGGTGAGCAGTGTGTCGACGAGGGTTCGCAGCGCGAACGCGAACATCTCGTCCTTCGTGGAGAAGTGGTGCTGGACGGCACCGATGGACACACCCGCCCTCTTGGCGACCTCGCGCACGCTGGCACCCTCGAGACCCGACTCGGCCGCGACGTCGAACAAGGCTGCTGCCAGGTGTTCGGGGCTGGTGGACGAGTATCGGCGTTCGCGCATGCCCCGAACATTACTGACGTATTGAATCAATACGTGCGTCAGGTGCCCGTGTCGCCTCGAGTGGCGGGTGGGATTTCGATTATCGGCGGACGTACGTCAGGAAGATCATCCCGCTTTCGAACGCCCGGCTATCGGCCAGCCGGAACCGTTGCGGACCGAATTCGCCGTCGAACAGGGGAATGCCGGTGCCGATCACCACGGGATTGACCTTGATCCGAAGCTCGTCGATCTCGGGCTGCACCGCGGCGGCGAGCTTTCCGCCGCCGCACAACCAGATATCCTGGCCGTCCTCCTTCTTGAGTTCGCGCACCTTCTCGATCGCATCGCCCGACACGATCTCGACGTCCGGGTCGGGCGACTCGGTGATCGTCGTCGAGAACACGTACTGCCGCAGGTGCGCGTAGGGGCTGGTCACGCCGAGGTCGAGGCCGGGCTGGTAGCTGCTGCGGCCCATGATCAGGGTGTCGAAATGCCGGTTGGGGGCATCGATTCCCAGCGGTGCCCGCATGTGGGTGGGGACCGTCTCGGGGTATTCGGCGATCATCACGGGCATGTGATCGCCCTCGATCTCGAAGAGAGTGCCGGTGGGGTCTGCGCCGTCGGCGCCGGCGATGAATCCGTCGAGGGTGCTGGCGACGTAGTAGACGAGTTTTCGCATGTGGGTCCTCCCGCAGTCGGTAACCACTCCAGTTGTAGTACTATGTGTGCAGTGGTTGCAAGTCCTTTTGTGAAGGAGGGTCGATGGCGCAGAACCCGGAACGCCGCGCGGCACTCGTGAACGCGGCGATCGAAGTGCTCGCGCGAGAGGGCGCCCGCGGACTCACCTTTCGCGCGGTCGACGCCGAGGCCGAGGTGCCGAAGGGAACCGCATCCAACTACTTCGCCAACCGCGACGACCTGTTCGACCAGGTCGGCAAACGGATTCACGAACGCATGGGACCCGACCCCTCGGTGATCGAGGAAAGCGGTCGCAGGCCGCAGAACCTCGCGCTCGCGATCGAATACATGCAGGGGCTGTTCGACAGGATCGCCCGCGACCGGACGGGGTACCTCGCACTGCACGAGTTGCGCCTCGAGGCGGTCCGGCGCCCAGAGTTGCGGACCAAGTTGACCCGCACGATCTCCGAGAACCTGGAGCGCGACATCGGGTTCCATCTCGACTCGGGGCTACCCGGTGACCGCAGCACCGTCGTCATGCTCTACCTCGCGATGAGTGGGCTCATCGTCGAACACCTGACCCTGCCCGGTGTGCTCGAGACGGTCGACACCGAACGGCTCATCGCCGACCTCGTGACGCGTGCCGTCGCTACGCCGGAGGCCTGAGCGCGTAGTCGTCCACGTACTCCTGGCCCGACAGCGCCATCAGGGCCTGCATCAGCTCGTCCGTCGCGGCCCGCACGATGTGCCGGTTGTCGCGCAGTGCCGCGTACCGGGAGAAGTCGAGCGGCTCGCCGACGGTCACCGTCACCTTGCCGAACCGCCACATCGCCGACCCGACGGGGTTGACCCGCCGTGTTCCGTGCATGGCGACGGGGACGACCGGGGCGCCCGTCGCGAGGGCGACGCGGGCGATTCCGGTCTTGCCCTTGTGGAGCCGGCCGTCGGGTGACCGTGTTCCCTCGGGATAGATTCCCCAGACCTTGCCGTCGCCCAGGATTTTCCGGGCGGTATTCAGGGCGGATTCCGCCGCCGAGGCTCCGGATCGGTCGATCGGCACCTGGCCGGCCGCGGTGAAGAACCACCGTTTCGCCCGCCCCTTCGCGCCGCTCTCGGTGAAGTATTCGCTCTTGGCGACGAACGTGATGCGCCTGCGCACCATCAGGACGAGGAAGAACGAGTCGACGACGGTGAGGTGGTTGCTCGCCAGGATCACCGGCCCCGACTTCGGGATGTGCTGTGCGCCGTCGATCGTGGGCCGCCCGAAGATCCGCAGAACCGGTCCGATCAGCGCGTATATCAACTACTCGTCCCTGAAGGGGTCGGGTTTGCTGCTCACGTTCCCGCTGGCTGCGGAGGGGTGGCTGCTATGGGCACGGTTGATTGGGCGGCCCTGTACGTGCGATGTCCGAGTGCGGCGATGTTGCGGGCCGCGTTGTGGTCGGAATGACCGGTCCACTGGCAGTGTCGGCATCGGAATGTTGCTTGCGAGACCCGGTTCGCCTTGTCGCAGTACCCGCACTGTGAGCACGTTCGCGAAGTATTCCGGGGGTCAACGACAGCGACGGGCACCCCAGCCATCTCGGCCTTGTAGGTGATCTGGGCGCGTAGCTGGGCGTATCCCAGGAATGGAGTTGGGTCCGTTGCCCTCGGGCTAGCCGTACCCGGTCGCGGATACCTGACAGGTCTTCCATCGCGATCCCACGACCGGTGCGTTGTGCCTTGGCAACAATACTTTTCGACAGTTGATGGTTGACGTCGGTGGCGAACCGCTGTTCCTTTCGTCGCCGTGTCTTCAGTTTCCGCTTCGCCGATTTCGTGCCAACTTTCTGCAACGTCGCGCGCAGGGCGGCGTTCTTCTTCCGGCGCGCCGTCACCGCCCCGGCGGACCACCGCACGTCGAGCGTGGCCGGATCGTCGTCGGTGGTGACGGCGAGGTTCACGATCCCCAGATCCACACCCAACCAGCCCGCGGCGCTGTCCGGCGGCGGGGCCGGTTCCGGTGAGGCTTCGTCGACGGTGGCATACAGGTAGAAGAGACCGTCGCGGTAGACGAGGTCGGTTTCACCCTTGCGGGCGGCGAGGAGTTCGTGTTGCCACGGCGCGCACACGAACCGCACACCCCGCATCCGGCCCGCCGTGGTCCAGATCGACACGGTCGAGGAATCCATTTGCCACGACAGGCACCTGTCGTCGAACGGTTGGGCAGCATGCGGCCGGAATTTGACCGCGGCATCGGCCACTGCCGTATACCGTGTCGACCCGGGCCGACCGTAGTTTCCGTTGGTCAGGTTCCCCTGCCGGGTGGTGTATGCGTCGGCAACTTTCCGCAGAACATGCAACGCCGGCTGCGCGGAGAGGCCCCGCGTCTTCACCCTCGGATATAGCGCGACCTGCAGCGCCCGCCGCGACCGTAATCCCATCGACTGCGCCACCCCGGCAACCTCGTTGGCAACCTCGTTGCACAACGCCAACGTCGCTTCTAGCGCCGCGAACTGATCAGGACGGGGGACGAGCTTGACTACGACAATCCGTTTCACCTCGCACCCACCACCTCTCCGAGCCGACGAGCGTTTCACCGGCCTGATGCTGACGCGGTGTGAACAGATCATGGCAGCGGGGTCCGACACGTCCGGGAAGCACTCACAAAATGCGACGGCGACACCGCTCACGTGCACCCAATTGATCCGTTACCCACCCACAGGGCAACTCTCACCCTGGGGCAACAGGATCGCCGGTGTATCCGCCCGCCGCCCGCCGCCCGCCGCCCGCCGCCCGCCGCAGGAGTTCTCCGAGCGGACAGCTGCGTCGCGCAACTGGTCGAGTTACATCTCAGGGCACGGGGATGACGGCGCGCGGCAGATCGGCCCGCAATTCCACATCGGTGACGAAGTCCCCGTCGCCGGGCTCGTAGCGACGCTGCGGATCGAAGTCCTCCACCCGGAAACTGTCCAGCGTGGGGGAGTGCGTGGTGACGGCGAGCGCCCCGCCGTCGAGGTCGAATTGCAGGAGCCGCTGAAAACCGGTCTCGCGGAGCCCTTCCACGCTGAAGTACTGGTAGTCGGCCAGCAACTCCACGACCTTCCGATCCGTGTCGCCCACCTTCCGATCGGTGACCGTGGTCTGCCCGTCGACGTGTCCTGCGAGCACCAGGAACACCGTCTCGAACGGAACGACGAGCCGGTTCCAGATCTGCTGTCCCGCACTGGTCCCGATGTCGCCGAACCCGCTCATCCGCAGTGAGCCGTCCTCATCCAGGTAGTAGTGGCTGCCGATCACCACGTTACGATCCGGGTGATCGGCGAGCACGCCCTCGGCCCACTTCAGGACGTGCTCGGGCGGGTTGTAGCCGATGTAGAGCATCAGGAATTTCGCGCCGGCGATGTCCAGCAGATCGTAATGCGCCGAATTGTCGGTGTCCGTGACGGATTCGCCCCAGTACGGCCGGTCGCGGAACCGCCACGGGCCGAAGAACTCGTTGTAGAGCGCGTGGTTCTTCTCGTGCTCACCTGGGATGAGCCGTCCGCCGACGTTCCACAGATTGTCGTGGTTCCCGGGCAGGACACCGTAGGGAATGCCGGCGTCCTCGAGCGTCGCCATCGCCTTGTCCGCGACCTCGAACTCGGGCCGGGCACGGGACTCGGGTGCTCCCGGGCGGATCCAGCTCTGCACGAGGTCGCCGGTGTGCATGGAATAGGCGATCTTGCGTGCGGCGGCGTTGTCGGCGGTCCAGCGGGTCATGTCGAAGTACACCTCCGGCCGGTCCCGCGACACGTACTGGGTGTCGGTGATGTGCTGCAGCGCGAAGTCGTACGTGTCCGGGTCGGCGAACTGCTGATCGGCCGTCGCATTGGCGTCGCGGAAACTCCGGTCCCGCCGGGGACTGTCGATGACGAGGATCTGAGCGGAGTCCGCATCCTCGATCCGGGCGGTCAGGGTGACGGGGCTGCCCGGGGCGGACGGTTGCGCCGTCGCGACCGGCTCACCCCAGCTGTCCGCATCCTCGTCCCACACGTGCATCGCGAGGTCGTCGAGATTGACCGAATGTCCCTGCCAGGTCACGTCGCTGCCGTCGTCGGTATCAGGGGGAAACCGGACCTCGTACCGCATGTACGGGTACTCGTCGAAGCCGTGGCTGGTGGCCGACATGCCGTCCGACTCCTCGCCCGGAACCCGCTGCGACGGGGTGGCCTCGCCGGTGGTCCCGGCGAACATCACCGCCGACGCGAGCGGCGCCGACGTGGTGAGGCCGCGGGCCGGCAGTCCCGACGTGCCGCGGGGCTCGGGATCGGCCAGCGCCACCATGTCACCGCCGAGCAGCGCCGCGGCGAGTGACACCGCAGTCAGCGCGGCAAACCTTCCCGGCACGCTCATGACCTGAGGTTACAAGCGCGGCCGGGAAGGTGCCGACCGTCAGGCCTTGCGACCGAGGAAGGCCAGGACCCGGGTCTGCTCGTCGGCGTCCGCGGGCACGTCCACGGCCGGACCGCACACGCCGGCTGTGCGGATGTTGTCGCCCAGCCCCTCGGCGACGCCGCCGACCCACGTCAGGTCGTCGGCGGGAATTGTCTCGTCGAGACCGGTGGCCCGGGCCAGGTCCCAGCCGTGGATCACCAGGTCGAAGCAGTAGAAGCTGTCGACCGTCTTCCCGAGGTCGGTGCGGCCGAAGTGCCCGTCGTACTCGCGGCCCGCGAGGGCGGGGTCGTCCAGGATCTTCTGCATCGAATCGCGGGTGGACGCCCACGCGGCAGCCGGATCGTCGTCCACGGACGGACTCTCCGGTAGTTCGAGATCCACGACGGTGACGATGTAGCGCTGGGTGTCGATCACGTGCCGCACGACGTCGCGGGCCGTCCAGCCGTCGCACGGGGACGCGTCGTCCCAGCGGTCGGCGGGCACGGATTCGACCCGGTTCGTGAACTTGGCGGCGAGGTCGCGGTAATGGGCGGCGGGGGTTTCGGTTGTCGAGGTCATGCTGCCGATTCTTCTCCCGTCCAGCGCCCGGGCGCTTGAACATTTCCGACATCGACGACGGAATCCGCCCCGTGCCAGCCGGGTGCCTCGCCGGCGAGGAGCGCGGACGGGGTCAGCGAGGAGATCCGGCGGCACTCCCGCGACAGGTGCGCCTGGTCGCTGTAGCCGGCGGTGGCGGCGAGTTCGGCGAGTCCGGTCCGCGCCCCCGACTGCGCCAGGGCCATGAACCGTTGCAGTCGCAGGATGCCGCGCAGTGTCGCCGGCCCATATCCGAACGCGTCGTTGCACCGACGCTGGAGTTGCCGCTCGGTGACCGAGGCGGCGTCGGCGAGCGCGCCCACGTTCCAGGAGTGCCGGGCCAGGGCCTGCCGCACGTTGCCGATCAACGGGTCGGCGTCGGGCCCGCGGTCCCGCCACGCGCGCACGGCGTTCTCGAACAGGGCGATGCGTTCCGCACAGTCGGACGCGTTGTCGAGGCGATCGGTCAGCGTCCGTTCCCACGTGGACCCGAGCACGTCCCCCAGCCCGACCCGGATGTCGCGGACCTCGGCGGCCGACGTCCGCAGCAGATGCGCGCCGGCGCCGGGACGGAAACGGACGCCGACGGATTCGGTGCCCGGAGGCAGCGTGAACGACCAGGCCGCGGTTTCGGGACCGCACACCCGGATCCCGACTCCCCGGATCCACAGGATGTCCATGCACGCGTCCGGGACCAGCAGATGTTCGCCTTCCGTGCGCGCCGACCATCCGCACACCAGGGTGTCGGTGAGGTCGGACGACGGCGAGGTCGGTGTGTACCAGCCCATGTCATGGAGCGTAATCACGAATACCGACACGTGCGGGCCGGTCACATCGCCCGAAGTGCCCGCACCAGCACGCAACTCGAGGTGAACTGTATGCACGGGTCCGCAGAGGTTCCCCGGAGGCCCGCCACTTCGCCGTCACAGAGAACGAGGACTCCATGAGACGAACATGGGCGCTGGCAGCGATCGCCGCCGTCAGCCTGACCTTCTCGAGTTGCGCCTACGACAGCACCGACTCCGGCGACACGGGCGGAAACGCACCGGTGTCGCCGACACCGACATCCCCGCCCGTGGCGCCCGGCACCCCGGTACTGAAGATGGGACCGACGACGCTCGGCGAGGTGATGGTCGACGACGGCGGTATGACCGTCTACGTGTACGACAAAGACGAGGTCGGCTCCGGTGCCAGTTCGTGCCGCGACACGTGCCTGCAGTCGTGGCCGCCGGTCACCTCGGTCACCGAGAACCCGACGGTTCAGGGACTGCACGAAGTCGTCATCGACACCATCCCGGCAGCAGACGGCACCCATCAGCTCACCGTCAACGGCCGTCCCGTGTACCGCTACAAGGACGACACCGAACCCGGGGACGCGTACGGGCAGGCCGTCGGCAGCGTGTGGTGGACCCTCGACTCCGCAGGCAACCCGGTCACGACAACTGCGGGCGGCGAGTAGACCGCTCGATCCTCAGGTGGACGGTGGCGGTCAGCGCCGCCGACAGCGCGGCACCGAACCAGAGGGCGTCCAGCCCGATCCAGTGGTGCGCGAGTGCGCCCGTCACCGCCCCCACCACGAGGCCCACCCACAGCGCGAAGTGTCGTAGCCACGCCCACCGCGGCCCGCCGAACAGTGCCCCGGCCAGCCGATGTCCCATCTTCACGAGGGCACCCGTCATGTAGGTGAGGCCGATGGTGACCTCGCCGTCCCGCTGGAAGAAGGAGTTCTCGGCGCCCATCGCGAGCAGCATGGCGCCGACGGCCACGGTGCTCGCACCGAACGTCGCGGCGACCGAGCCGATGATCAGCAGTCCCGTCACCACCGCGAGCACCGTCGTCCGGACGGCCAGGTTCCGCCGGTCGGACAGGTGCACGACCACGGCGCCGAGGGCGCAACCGAGGACGAACGTGCCGATCACCGCCGCCGCGGTCAGGGCCGGTGCCCACGCGGCGTCCGCGAAATTGACGCTGAACCGCGTGAGGTTGCCGCTCATGAACGCGACGAAGAACCCGCCGAGCGTGATGAACCCCAGCGCGTCGACGTACCCGGCCAGTGTGGACAGCACCACCGCCACCACGAGCATCTGCCTGCTGTCGTCGATCGGCACACCCCACATCAAACACCGCGACGAACGACAGTGGCCCCCGATCCGGAGATCGGGGGCCACTTGTCGCGCAGGTCAGGCGATCCGAACCGCCTGGCTAGGAGGTGCCGAGGGCAGGCGCGAGGGTGCTGGCCCAGGACTCGTGAAGCCGGTCCTGCCAGTAGTTCCACGTGTGGAGGCCGTCATCGGTGATGTGCGTCTGCACGCTCGCGCCGGCGGCCTTCGCTGCGGGAACGAAGGAGCTGCTGCTCAGGCCCGACGCGGTTTCGAGTGGGACCGTCTGCGAGAACTTGACCGGGTCGAACGAGTCGCTGTCCGGGTCGACGGTGGGATCGCTCGCCGTCGAACCTGCACCGGAAGAGATGTACACGGACTTGCCGCGCAGCGCGCCGACGTTGAGCAGCGGGTCGTTGCGAAGCCACGCAGCCGACGGCCAGAAGCCCCACATGTTCAGCGAGTTGCCGCCCATCTGGGCGACGGAGACCTGAATACCCTGCGCGAAGCCGGGCGAGCTGGCCGTCGGGTACCCGCTGTAGGAGGCGACCGCCTTGTAGAAATCGGGGCGATGCGTGGCGAGGTTCAGCGCGGAGGTGCCGCTCATCGACAGACCTGCGACCGCGTTGTTCACCCCGTCGCTGCCGAACTGCGAAGCCATCACGGGGGGCAGCTCCTTGGTCAGGAACGTCTCCCACTTGACCCGGCCGAGCTTCGGGTCGTCGCGAAGCCAATCCGAGTAGAAGGTGCCGCCGCCGCCGAACGGAATGGCCACGTTGACGTGCTTGCCGGCGAAGAAGTTCTCCACGTCGGTCTCGATCAGCCAGCCGTTGTTGTCGTCCGGTGCGCGCAGGCCGTCGAGCAGGTACAGCGTCGGCGCAGGACCACCGCCCGCCGCCTTGAGCACCTTGACGGGAATGTCCTTGCCCATCGACGGTGAGTACACCGAGATCACGGCCGAGTCGGCATGTGCGATGCCGGTTCCGGCCAAGACGGACACGAGGCCCGATGCCAATACTGCGACGAGGCCCACGATCAGTGCGCGGGTGCGACGAATCGCCATACCAATGTCCTTTTATCTCGAAATCGACACACAGCACAGCGAACGCTGCACCGCAGACGATAACAGGGAGATAACGGATTGCGCCTGCTGTGGCCAGGACTTTCGGGTCCAGGGGGGCTGTACCAGCGACGAAAGAAGCCCCTGCGAACTGCTTGTCGGCAGTTCACAGGGGCTTCCTGTGGCGGAGGATAGGGGATTTGAACCCCTGAGGGCGTTAACCCAACCCGCGTTCCAGGCGAGCGCCATAGGCCACTAGGCGAATCCTCCGTGGAGGAGCATACCCAACGACTGCGGCTCACCGTTAAACGACCAGGTAGTCGCCCGTTCTATCCCCACTTCAGCTGCCCGACGGCGTGCTCGGCGAGGGGGACGGAGCGGTCGCAGGACGTGTCCGGGTTCGCGGTGGCGTCGAGACCGAATTTCGTCTCGATCGACAGGGTGCCGGAGTCGGTGGTGACCTCGAGGATGCACTGGTACTTGCTCTCCGCGAGGGCTCGGCCCTCGAGTCCGCCGACGTCGATCGTGCGCAACGGGTCCACCGGTTCCGGCGCGCTCGTGGTGGTGACGGTCACCGTGTTCAGCGCCTCGGGCTTGCCCCACGTGCAGGCGCGACGTTCGGGACTGTCGGTGGCGGTGCCCTCGCCGGCGCCTGCCGTGAGAAGCGGTGCGAGCGTCGTTTCGTCCGCGAGCGTGCACGGCTCGGCCGCGTCCCAGCTCACCGCGTCCGACGTGGCTGCGTCGTCGCTGCCTCCGCCGCACGCCGACAGTGCTGCCACGACGGCGGCGAGTGTCACCGCGTGTGCTGTCCTTCTGAATTTCATCCCGATCCTTTGCCGAAGGTGGCCGAATGCGGGGGCGACGGTAGCACTGGCCGTGGTCAGACGCGCGGTGTCTGCCCGGACCGGGGTGGGTCCCGACCGCGACTCCGGGCCGTCTACACTCTGTGGTGGATCCCGCGCGGCGCGCATCCTGTGAACTCCCCCAGGGCCGGAAGGCAGCAAGGGTCAACGGGCTCTGCCGGGTGCGCGGGGTCCCCTATCTTTCGCATACCCGACCCACGATGTCGGTGAGAGGCCGCTCCTGATGACCAACCAGACCCAGATCGGGTTGATGAGCCATGAGGAACTACTTTCGGAGCACGAGCGCCAGACTGCGAGTTACGCGCAGCTGAAGACCGAGAAGCTCACGCTCGACCTCACTCGCGGCAAGCCCTCGCCCGAGCAGCTGGATCTGTCGGCGGCGCTGCTGACACTGCCCGGTGACGGCGACTTCCGCGACGGCAACGGCACGGACACCCGCAACTACGGCGGGCTCACCGGTCTGCCCGAGCTGCGCGCCATCTTCGGTGAACTGCTCGGCATTCCGGTCGAGAACCTGCTCGCCGGCAACAACGCCAGCCTCGAGATCATGCACGACAACGTCGTGTTCGCCCTGCTGCACGGCACCCCCGACTCCCCGCGCCCGTGGTCGCAGGAGGAGAAGGTCAAGTTCCTGTGCCCGGCACCCGGTTACGACCGGCACTTCGGGATCACCGAGACCTACGGCATCGAGATGATCCCGGTGCCGATGCGCCCGGACGGGCCCGACGTCGGCGTCATTTCCGAGCTGGTGGCGAACGATCCGCAGATCAAAGGTCTGTGGGCAGTTCCCAACTACTCCAACCCCACCGGCGCGGTGTACTCGGAAGAGGTCACGCGGACGCTGGCGTCGATGCCGACCGCCGCCCCCGACTTCCGGCTGTTCTGGGACAACGCCTACGCCGTGCACCCGCTGGTCGGCGAGACGGCACCGTCGCTGGACATCCTCGGGATGGCCGCGGAGGCGGGTAACCCGAACCGGCCGCTCGTGTTCGCGTCCACGTCGAAGATCACGTTCGCCGGTGCGGGCGTCAGCTTCTTCGGTTCCTCGACCGCGAACCTGGCCTGGTACCAGAAGTACCTCGGTAAGAAGAGCATCGGTCCCGACAAGCTGAACCAGTTGCGTCATCTGCGGTTCTTCGGTGACGCCGAAGGCGTGCGCGCCCACATGGAGAAGCACCGCGAGATCCTGGCGCCGAAGTTCGCGCTCGTCCTGAAGATCCTCGAGGATCGTCTCGGGGCGTCGAAGGTGGCGTCGTGGACGGAGCCGAAGGGCGGGTACTTCATCAGCCTGGACGTCGTCGAGGGCACCGCGAAGCGCGTCATCGCTCTGGCGAAGGACGCGGGGATCGCGCTCACCGCCGCCGGATCGGCGTTCCCGTACGGCGTCGACCCCGACGACAAGAACATCCGGCTCGCGCCGAGCTTCCCCTCGATGGAGGATCTGGACAAGTCGATGAACGGTGTCGCGACGTGCGTGCTGCTCGCGGCCACCGAATCCCGCCTGGACCTGCCGAAGTCGTAGAAGTTGCCGTCCGGCCGCTCACCTCGTCGGGTGAGCGGCCGGACGTGTCTCTACATGCGGGCGTAGCGGGCCATCACGAAGCTGTACAGCCCGTACGCGGCGATGCCCAGTCCGGCGAGGACCAGGAGGAACTGCCCGAACGGCGCCGAGCCCAGGGTCTTCACCGCCCCGTCGATGCCGGTGGCCTTGGACGGGTCGGAGTTCAGGACCGCCACGATCACCAGCACACCGGCGCCCGCGATGACGAGGCCCTTGGCCACGTATCCGACCACTCCGAGCGGTTCGACGAACTTCGACGGGGTGCCCTTCAGGTCGTCCAGGAAGTTCTTTGCCGCCCCCTTGTAGACGTGGTAGATGCCGACGCCGATGGCGACCAGGCCGACGACGATCAGGACGAACTTTCCGCCGCCGGACTGCATCAGCCGGGCGCTGAGTCCGGCGTTCTGCTCGCCGCTGGACTTGCCTCCGCCGCGCGCGAACTGGACCGCCGAGAACGCGAACGCGAAGTAGACGACGGCCAGGCTGAACGCCTTGACGCGGTCCAACAGGGACGTCTTGTCGTCATCGCCGTCGGAATGCTCGGTGGCGTGCGGCCCGAGAACCGTTTCGGCGAGCCGCCACAGCGCCATCGCGACGAACACGATCGCCGCCACCCACAGCGCGAACCGGCCACCGGGTTCGGACGCCAGTGTGCCCAGCGCCCCAGACTGATCGGCGTTGCCGCCGCTGCCGAACGCGAGTTGGATGACGATGTACGCGATCAGCAGGTGGACGAACCCGCTCATCACGTGGCCTGCGCGCGCCACCCGCTCGAAGGTGGTGCTGTCTGTTGCACGATCCACTGCTCCACTGAAGCCGCTGGTTCGGTTGGCTTCGTTCTGGGCCATCGGGTGTCCTTCGGGTCGTGCGACGGACCGGAGTCCCTTGACCGTAGGCGTACCCGGTATCGGCCGCGCCGACACCGGGTGAGCGCTATCGCACTGCGTTCGAGACGCGGTCGATCAGGTTGGAAGCGCTGTAGTAATCGAGGCGGAAGCTGTCCTTCCCGAGCGCGATCACCTGCTTCTTCTCCACGGAAGGGGTCTGCTGCACCGTCGGATCCGCGAGGAACCGGTCGACGTCTTCTGCTTCACCGATGACGATGAAGGTGGTGTTGCCGGGCAGTGCGCGCGGCAGGTTCTCCTGCCCGACGGGCACGACGTCCTTGCGGCCGGCCATGATGCCCTTGTCGGCGGAGTTGATGTCGGCGGGCAGCTCGGCGAGCGAGAATCCGAGGCGTTCCAGCAGGATGCCCTGAGCCGATTCGGCGGTGAAGATCCGCGACTCCTCCGGCGAGTTGTACGCGAGCACATTCACGGGGTTCGCCGCGGCGATCTTGTCGGTGCCCATCGCCGACTTGGCGTCGTCGAGTTGCTGGTCGAATTTCGCGACGAGGGCTTCCGCCTGGTCCTCGGCTCCGATGGCTGCGGCGATCTGCCCGCTGAGGTCCTGCCACGACTTGTCGTCGTACCGGAGCACCACGACGGGCGCGATCTGCTTCAGCATGTCCACCTGATCGAGCGCCGAGTCGCCGCCCGTGGCGGACACGAAGATGAGGTCCGGATCGGCGGCGGTGATCTTCTCGACGTTGGGCTCCCCCTGGTAGAGCGTCTCGACGCCGCGCTCGGCGGCGATGTCGGCCCACTGCGTGAACAGGCCCTTCTCGTCGGTCACGTCGCTCGGTCTCTGCGCGCCGGTGCCGATCAAGGGGGCGTCGAGGGCGAGCAGTGAGCCGGTGAGGGTGACGCTGGTCGACATGATCCGCTCGGGCTTCTGCTCGATCGTCACGCTGCCGGTCTCGTCGGTGACGGTGCGCGGCCAGCTCTGGTCGGACACGGTGGTGGTGCCGGGGGTCGTGGCCTCGGGTTCGGGATCGGACGAGCACGCGGCGACGCCGATCCCGACGGCGAGGACAGCGACGGCTGCGAATGAGCGGCGAAGTTTCACGGTGGGTCTCTCTTTCGCACGAGTAACAAAGCTCATTTAGGCTAGCTTTACCTACATCGAAACGGGGAAGTGGATGCTGCAGCGAGTGCCGGGGCCCGAGCGTCGCGTCGTGCGCACCCGGTCGGTCGACGACCTCACGCGCGAAGACGTCCCCGCCTTCTGGGATCGGCTCGCCGCCGTCGGCAGCCCCCTGATCGAATCGGACGGCGCAGACCCCGGCTGTGTCGTCGCGACGTTCTGCTGGCGGGACCCGGAAGGCGACGAGCGCACGTCCCGCACGCGGCACGTCTACCTCGATGCCAACGGAATCACCGACCGCTCCCGGCCGGAACGAGCGGCGCTGTCGCGGCTACCCGGCACCGACCTGTGGTCGCTGTCGATCGAGGTCCCCGAGAACTGGCGTGGCGCTTACTGTTTCATTCCCCGCGTGGAACCGCTGTCGGGTCCGGGCGACACCCCGGGCTGGCAGTGGTGGCGGAGTGTGCTCGCCGGCGCACACCCCGACCCGTTCAACCCGCTGCCCACACGGGTGGTGCAGGCCGGCGACTGCTCCGAAGCGGTGATGCCCGGGGCGCCGGCGCAGCGCTGGTGGACGGACCGGCCGGGCGGCGGCAGGGCCCACGAGACGGCGTTCACGCTGTCGGGCACGCGACGGTCGGTGTGGGTCTACGAGCCGCCCGGCCTCGCGTCGGAGGATCGTCCGGTCGTGGTGATGCTGGACGGCCGGACGTGGGCGGTCGACCTGCCGATCGCGGGCGCCGTCGACGCGCTCGGACGGGCAGCAGGGCACCGGGTTCCGCTCGTCGTGATGGTCGACAGCGTCGGACCGGAATTGCGCACCGAGGAGCTGGGGTGCAGCGCCGAGTTCGCCGCCGGTCTCGCCGGCGAACTACTGCCGTGGCTGCGGCGGGAGTGGTCTGCCACCGAAGACCCGGCGTCGACGATCGTCGCCGGCTGCAGCCTGGGCGGACTGACGGCCTGCTTTCTCGCACTCACCGCGCCGCACGTGTTCGGGTGCGCCGTCAGCCTGTCCGGATCCTTCTGGTGGCCCGGGTCGGGGACGGGAACCACGTTCCAGGAGCGCGTCCGCACCACGGCACGGTCGGGCAGCCGATTCGGCATGGAGGTCGGAACACTCGAATGGATGCTCGTCGAACCCCACCGCGAAGTGCGCGACCTGCTGCTGGAAACCGGCCACGACGTGCGGTACCGGGAGTTCTGCGGAGGCCACGACGTCCTCCACTGGCGCGACGGACTGATCGGCGGAATCGCGGCGATGCTGTGACCTACCCAGCAGTAATGCAGTGATGTGGATAACTCTGTGGATACCGCTCGTCGAGGAGAAGACACACCCGCCCGATCGTGGGATGGCAGGATCGAACCCATGGCACGCACGCTGAATCTGGTAGGGGACCCGGACGCCGACGCGCTCCTGGCGAGTGATCCGCTGGCGCTGCTCATCGGGATGTTGCTCGATCAGCAGGTTCCGATGGAGACGGCATTCGCGGGTCCGAAGAAGCTGGACGACCGGCTCGGCGGGCTCGAGGTGCACCGCATCGCGGAGATGGATCCGGGCGAGTTCGCGGCGGTCTGCTCGCAGACTCCAGCGGTTCACCGGTTCCCCGGATCGATGGCTACCCGCATCCAGTCGTTGTGTGCGTTCCTCGTCGAGAACTACGACGGCAGCGTCGAGGCGCTGTGGACGAGCGGCGACCCCGACGGCAAAGAGGTGTTGAAGCGTCTGAAGGCGCTGCCCGGGTACGGCGACCAGAAGGCCCGCATCTTCCTGGCGTTGCTCGGCAAGCAGATCGGTGTGGAGCCGGAGGGCTGGCGCGAGGCGGCTGGCGACTACGGCACCGAGGGTTCCCGGCGTTCGATCGCGGACGTCGTGGACGACACGAGCCTCCACGAGGTCCGCGAGTTCAAGAAGGCCGCGAAGGCCGAGGCGAAGAAGGCGGCGGCAGCGAAGAAGAAGTAGCCGCTACTCAGTCAGTGACGAAGGAGCTGCGCGGTTACTCAGTCAGTGACGAAGGAGCTGCGCGGTTACTCGGACTCGGTCGGCTTCTGCTTCCGTTCGGCGTCGAGTTGCCGCCGGCGTTCGGCCTCGTGCATCCACGGGAAGACGCTGTTGCCCTGGCCGCCGCCGTGGGGTCCGTGCCCGAGCACGCCGTGCTCGTAGGCCGATTCCGCGTGCAGTGCGAGGTCGATGCCGGACGACTCGTCCTCCGCGCTCACCCGGAAACCGAAGATCCGGTCGATCAGTTTGCCCAGCGCGTACGTCACACCGAACGCGTACAGGGCGACGACCACGACGGCGAGCACCTGCTTGCCGAGCTGGGCGAACCCGCCGCCGTAGAGAAGGCCTTCCGGCCCGCCGGTCATGACCTCGGTGGCCAGCAGGCCGATCAGGATCGTGCCGACGATGCCGCCCATGAGGTGCACGCCGACGACGTCGAGTGAGTCGTCGTACCCGAGGCGGAACTTCCAGCCGACGGCGAACGAGCAGACCACACCGGCCACGGCGCCGACGACCACCGCACCGACCATGCTCACGGTGCCGCAGGACGGGGTGATCGCGACCAGGCCCGCGACGACGCCGGACGCCGCACCGAACGTGGTGGGGTGACCGTCGCGCTTCTGTTCGACGAGCAGCCAGCCGAGCAGGCCGGTGCACCCGGCGACGAGGGTGTTCAGGAAGATCGCGGCAGCGGTGCCGTCGGCGGCGAGCGCCGAGCCCGCGTTGAAACCGAACCAGCCGAACCAGAGCAGGCCGACACCGAGCAGCACCAGCGGAAGGTTGTGGGGACGCATCGACTCGGACCGGAAACCGAGACGCGGGCCCAGCACCAGTGCCAACGCCAGGCCCGACGCTCCGGACACGATCTCGACGACCAGTCCGCCCGCGTAGTCGAGGGCGCCGAACTGCGCGATCCAGCCCTGCGGGTTCCACACCCAGTGCGCGACGGGTGCGTAGACGACGAGAGCCCAGACGGGCACGAAGATCATCCAGGCGGAGAACTTGGCCCGGTCGGCGATCGCGCCGCTGATCAGCGCGGCGGTGATGATCGCGAACGTCAGCTGGAACGTGGCGAACAGGATCTCGGGGACCTGCCCGTGGACGGTGGTCGGGTCGATCCCCGCCATCCCCAGGTGTTCCAGCCCGCCGATCAGTCCGCCGCCGATGTCGTCGCCGAAGATGAGGGAGTACCCGGCGACGAGCCAGGCGACCGTGACGAGCGCGATCGACACGAAGCTCATCATGATCATGTTCAGTACGCCGGTGGAACGAACCATCCCGCCGTAGAACAGGGCGAGCCCCGGGGTCATCAGCAGGACCAGCGCGGTACTGATCAGAAGCCAGGCGGTAGCCCCGGCGTCGATTGCAGGCACAGCATTCTCCTCACACCCCCGGACGAAACCGGGCGCGGAAAATCACGATGACCGCGAGGGGTTTCGACTGTGATGCCGATGCGTTGCGAACGTGTTACGCAATGCGGTCACGTCCGGACTGTTGCGCGTGAGTACCGCCCCGAGCGGGTGCTTCGACCACCCGGGCCGAACTGTCGGGGCCCGCCGGTAGTCTTTCCGCGTGGCCCTGTACCGGAAGTACCGACCCGCATCCTTCGCCGAGGTGGTGGGGCAGGAGCACGTCACCGAACCACTGAGCACCGCTCTCGATGCCGGACGGATCAACCACGCGTATCTGTTCTCCGGTCCCCGCGGCTGTGGCAAGACGTCGTCTGCTCGCATCCTGGCCCGATCGCTGAACTGTGTGGAGGGCCCCACCTCGACGCCGTGCGGCCAGTGCCCGTCGTGTGTGGCGCTGGGCCCCGGCGGGTCGGGCAACCTCGACGTCACCGAACTCGACGCGGCCAGCCACGGTGGCGTCGACGACACCCGTGAGCTGCGTGATCGCGCGTTCTACGCGCCCGCCGAGTCGCGGTACCGGGTGTTCATCGTCGACGAGGCCCACATGGTCACCACGGCCGGTTTCAACGCCCTCCTCAAGATCGTGGAGGAGCCGCCGGAACACCTCATCTTCATCTTCGCCACCACCGAACCCGAGAAGGTGCTGCCGACCATCCGTTCGCGCACCCATCACTACCCGTTCCGGTTGCTCGCCCCGGCGACCATGCGGGGACTGCTGGAGAAGATCTGCCAGCAGGAGAGCGTGCCCGTCGCGGACCCGGTGTATCCGCTGGTCATCCGCGCGGGTGGCGGTTCTCCGCGTGACTCGTTGAGCATTCTCGACCAGCTCCTGGCCGGCGCCGGCGACGAGGGTGTCACCTATCCCCGTGCGCTCGCGTTGCTCGGCGTCACCGACGTCGCGCTGATCGACGACGCCGTGGACGCGTTGGCCGCCGGCGACGGCGCAGCTCTGTTCGGGACGGTCGACCGCGTGATGGACGCCGGGCACGATCCGCGCCGCTTCGCCGTCGACCTGCTCGAACGTGTGCGCGACCTCATCCTGATGCAGGCCGTGCCCGACGCCGCCGAACGCGGCCTGGTCGACGCCCCCGGTGACGTGCTCGAGCACATGCGGGCCCAGGTCCAGCGGGTCGGTCCCGCCACGCTCACCCGCTACGCCGAGGTGCTCCAGGCCGGTCTGGGCGAGATGCGCGGCGCGACCGCCCCCCGGCTGCTACTCGAGGTGATGTGTGCCCGGATGCTGCTGCCCTCGGCGTCCGACGCGGAGTCCGCCGTGCTGCAGCGACTCGAACGCGTCGAACGCGGACTTCCGCCCGCCGGGGCCGCGCCGTCCGCCGACGGGGAACGCCCCGCGGCGGCGCCGACGCGTGCGCCCGAACGGCCCGCGGAGCCGGAACCGGAGCCGAAATTCCAGCGACCGTCGATGCGCCAGGCCGCGGCTGCCACCGTGCCCCCGCCGCCCGAGCCGGAACCCGAACCGATGCCGCGGCCGGTACCGGAGCCGACGCCGGTTCCGGAACCCGAGCCGACGCCTGTTCCCGAGCCGGCGCCTGTTCCGGAACCCGAGCCGACCCCCGTTCCCGAGCCGGAACCGACGCCGGTTCCGGAACCCGAGCCGACGCCTGTTCCCGAGCCGGCGCCTGTTCCGGAACCCGAGCCGACGCCTGTTCCCGAGCCGGAACCGACGCCGGTTCCGGAACCCGAGCCGACGCCTGTTCCCGAGCCGGCGCCCGTCCCGGCCCCCGACGAGCCGGAGCAGTCGCTCGCCCACGAGGTGGAGGCGGAACCCGCAGCACCTGCCGCATCTGCAGGTCCGGATGCTGCCGCGCTGCGCGAGGCCTGGAATTCGCTGCGCGAGAAGGTGAGCCAGCGCAACAAGATCCTGCCCGCGATGCTGTCGGCCGCGACGGTGCACGATGTTCAAGGCAACCGACTGATCCTGGCGCACCCCGTGCCGAACCTGGGTGCGCGCATCGCGTCGCCGCACAACGCTCAGGTGATCGCCGAGGTCCTGTCCGAGATGTTCGGCGGCACCTGGGAAGTGGAGTATCAGGCCGGGGCTCCGTCGGCGCCGCCCCCGCCGGTCGCGAAGGCCGCTGCCGCGCCGACGAAACCGGCCGGTGCCCCCCGATTCTCCCGGCCCAGCCAGGAGAGGGCGGCGCAGCGTCCGCCGCAGCAGCAGTCCGACACGCGGCGCTCCGATTCGGGTCCGGGTGCGGCCCAGGCTCGTCCGTCGTCCGAACCGGACGACGACATCCCGCCGCCGGAAGCACCCGACTACCCGGACGATCCCGGGCCGGTCGACTACGAGGCCGTGTCGGCGACGCCGCCCGTCTCCACCCCGGAAGACGAGGAAGAGATGTTCGCGGAGGCCGCGGAGCCCGCCGACCCCTCGACGCGCCGCGACCCCGAAGATGTGGCGTTCGAACTGCTCAAGGACATGCTGGGCGCCAAGAAGCTCGAGGGCTGAACGCCCGACAGCTCTCCCGGCTCCTCGCCGCCCGGTCCCGCCGCATCGGGACATCCGCCCCTGTTGCCCGGGTCACACGGTGTTCCTCCGCTCGGGTCGGGGGGCGAGCGACGCGTCGTAACAGCATGAAAGGCCCGGCCCGGCTGGGCGGAGATCGGCCGGTCGTGATCGCCTGGGTCACGATCCAGGATCGCTTCGGTCCTTCCTCTCGTTTTGCAACACGTTCTAAGGTGGACGAGCCGGGGTATGCCCCGTGCAGAGCGCCGTGTGCACGGTCGGCGTCGACGCAGATAAGGAAGGAACACTCCACAGTGACCACAGAGGCATTCATTTATGAAGCCATCCGCACCCCGCGCGGCCGCGGTAAGAAGACCGGTTCGCTGCACTCGGTCAAGCCGATCTCGCTGGTCACCGGCCTGATCGACGAGCTCCGCGCCCGCTTCCCCGACCTTGACGAAGACCGCATCTCGGATCTGATCCTCGGCGTCGTCACCCCCGTCGGCGACCAGGGCATGGACATCGCCCGCGTCGCGGTCAACGACGCAGGACTGCCCGACACCGTCGGCGGCGTCCAGCTCAACCGTTTCTGCGCGTCCGGCCTCGAGGCCGTCAACACCGCAGCGCAGAAGGTGCGCTCCGGCTGGGACGAACTCGTCATCGCCGGCGGCGTCGAGTCGATGTCCCGTGTGCCGATGGGCTCCGACGGCGGACCGTGGGCACTCGACCCGGCCACCAACTACGACAACTACTTCGTTCCCCAGGGTGTCGGCGCCGACCTGATCGCCACCATCGAAGGCTTCTCCCGCGAGGACGTCGACGCGTATGCCGTCCGTTCGCAGGACCTCGCCGCGAAGGCGTGGACCGGCGGCTACTTCGCCAAGTCCGTCGTCCCGGTCAAGGACATCAACGGCCTCACCGTGCTGGACCAGGACGAGCACATGCGTCCCGGCACCACCCTCGCGAACCTCGCGGGCCTCAACCCGTCGTTCGCCGGCGTCGGCGAGATGGGCGGCTTCGACGCCGTGTCGCTGCAGAAGTACCACTGGGTCGAGAAGATCAACCACGTCCACCACGGCGGCAACAGCTCCGGCATCGTCGACGGCGCCGCACTGGTGCTCGTCGGATCGGAGCAGGCGGGCAAGGACATGAGCCTGACCCCCCGCGCCCGCGTCGTCGCGACGGCCACCAGCGGTGCGGACTCCACGATCATGCTCACCGGCCCGACGCCGGCGTCGAAGAAGGTGCTCGCCGCCGCCGGTCTGACCGTCGACGACATCGACCTGTTCGAGATCAACGAGGCGTTCGCGTCCGTGGTGCTCAAGTTCCAGAAGGACCTGAACATCCCCGACGAGAAGCTCAACGTCAACGGCGGTGCCATCGCGATGGGTCACCCGCTCGGAGCCACCGGCGCCATGATCACCGGCACCATGATCGACGAGCTCGAGCGTCGTAACGCCCGGTACGCCCTCATCACCCTGTGCATCGGCGGCGGTATGGGCGTCGCCACCATCATCGAGCGCGTCTGACCGCCCGGACCATCAGGAGACTTGAAGCAGTGAGCGAGCAGAACATCATCAACTGGGAGCAGGACGCCGACGGCATCGTCGTGCTCACCATCGACGATCCCAACCAGGGCGCGAACACCATGAACGACGCCTACATCTCCTCGATGAAGGCGACCGTCGACCGCCTCGTCGACGAGAAGGACTCCATCACCGGCGTCGTCATCACGTCCGGCAAGAAGACGTTCTTCGCCGGCGGCGACCTGAAGAACATGATCAAGGTCGGCCCGGAGAACGCCGACGAGATCTACAGCCACAGCGTCGCGATCAAGTCGGACCTGCGCCGCCTCGAGACGCTCGGCAAGCCCGTCGTCGCCGCCATCAACGGTGCCGCCCTCGGTGGCGGACTCGAGATCGCCCTGGCCACGCATCACCGCGTCGCCGCAGACGTGAAGGGCGTCAAGATCGGCCTGCCCGAGGTCACCCTCGGTCTGCTGCCCGGCGGCGGTGGCGTCGTCCGCACCGTGCGCATGCTCGGACTGCAGAACGCACTCATGCAGGTGCTGCTCCAGGGCCAGCAGCGGGGACCGGTGCAGGCCAAAGAGGTCGGGCTCGTCGACGAGGTCGTGTCCTCGGTCGAGGAACTGGTGCCCGCCGCGAAGGCGTGGATCAAGGCCAACCCCGAGGGCGGCGTCCAGCCGTGGGACAAGAAGGGCTACCGGATCCCCGGCGGCACCCCGTCCACCCCGGCGTTCGCAGCCAATCTGCCCGCGTTCCCCGCGAACCTGCGCAAGCAGCTCAAGGGCGCCCCCATGCCGGCACCGCGCGCCATCATGGCCGCCGCCGTCGAGGGCTCGCAGGTCGACATCGACAACGCGCTCGTCATCGAGGCCCGGTACTTCACGTCGCTGGTCACCGGCCAGGTCGCGAAGAACATGATCCAGGCGTTCTTCTTCGACCTGCAGGCCATCAACTCCGGCGCCTCCCGCCCCGAGGGCATCGAGAAGACCCCGATCACCAAGATCGGTGTGCTCGGTGCCGGAATGATGGGCGCCGGCATCGCCTACGTGTCCGCGAAGGCCGGCTTCGACGTCGTCCTCAAGGACGTCACCATCGACGCCGCGAACAAGGGCAAGGCGTACTCCGAGGGCATCGAGGCCAAGGCGCTCTCGCGTGGCAAGACCACCGAGGAGAAGTCGAAGAGGCTGCTCGACCGCATCACGCCGACCGCCGACCCCGCCGACTTCGCCGGAGTCGACTTCGTCATCGAGGCCGTGTTCGAGTCACAGGACCTGAAGCACAAGGTGTTCCAGGAGATCGAAGACATCGTCGACCCGAAGGCCCTGCTCGGGTCGAACACGTCGACCCTGCCAATCACCGGCCTCGCGACCGGTGTGAAGCGTCAAGAGGACTTCATCGGAATCCACTTCTTCTCACCCGTCGACAAGATGCCGCTCGTCGAGATCATCCGCGGAGAGAAGACGTCGGACGAGGCCCTCGCACGCGTCTTCGACTACGTGCAGGCCATCCGCAAGACGCCGATCGTCGTCAACGACTCGCGCGGCTTCTTCACCTCCCGCGTCATCGGCACGTTCATCAACGAGGCCATCGCCATGCTCGCGGAGGGCATCGAGCCCGCCACCATCGAGCAGGCAGGCCTGCAGGCCGGCTACCCGGCGGCTCCGCTGCAGCTGTCCGACGAGCTGAACCTCACGCTGATGCAGAAGATCCGCAAGGAAACCGCGGAAGCCGCGAAGGCCGAAGGCAAGGAACTGCCCGCCGATCCGGCAGGCGACGTCATCAACACGATGGTCGACAAGTTCGACCGCAAGGGCAAACTCGGCGGCGCCGGCTTCTACGACTACGCCGACGGCAAGCGCACCGGCCTCTGGTCCGGTCTCCGGGAGAACTTCGGTTCCAAGGAACTCGAGGTCCCGTTCCAGGACCTCATCGAACGCATGCTGTTCATCGAGGCCATCGAGACGCAGAAGTGCTTCGACGAGGGCGTGCTCCTCACCACCGCCGACGCCAACATCGGCTCCATCATGGGTATCGGCTTCCCCGCCTGGACCGGCGGTGTGTCGCAGTACATCCAGGGCTACGACGGCGGCCAGGCCGGCTTCGTAGCGCGCGCTGAGGAACTCGCCGCCAAGTACGGCGAGCGCTTCACCCCGCCGGCGTCGCTGAGGTAGTAGGCGGCTCCGCCGCCCGTGCGCCTTTTTGGTAGCTGCAACAACCAAAAAGGCGCACGAGGCGGGTTATCCACAACTTCGCGGTTATCCACAGGCAACGTGGATAACCGCGTTTTTGTCGGCATCGGAGTCGGACGCGCATCGCACGATGCGCCGTATGACCGACATCGATCTCCACGACTTTCAGCGACTCGTCGACACCCAGTTCGGGATCGTCACACAGTCCCAACTCGAGCCATTCGGCTTCTCTCGCGGCAGGGTTCGTCACCTCTTGGACTCGGGACAGTGGCGCCGTGTCCTCCAAGGTGTCTACGCCGTCACCAACGGCCCGTTGACCCGGGACATGATCCTGTCCGCCGCTCTTCTCTACGGGGGCGGGCATGCGATGCTCAGCCACGTCACCGCCGCGGAGGAATGGGGGATGGTCCCTCGCCGCGACGGCGAGCCGATCCACATCACGGTGCCGTACGGGAAATCGTCGCGGTGCCAGAGCGAGACAGGTATGCGTCCGTCGCGAAAGCCCGGCAATCCGATCGCACTGTCCTCACCGCTGCATCCCGGCGTCATCGTGCACCGGTCGAGGGCACACGATTACATCGCCGTCGACACGGACCAACCCCGGACGGCGAGGGCGGACACGGCCTTGGACGTCGCGATCGCCGAGCCGACGGCGCGGGACGCCTACACCCGGCTCATCGCTCTCGTGACCAATGCCCGGATCCCGCTGCGCGACATTCGACGACGCATGGAGGAGCGACGGCCGCGTCGCTACCGCAAGGCGCTCGCCGACGCCGTGCGACTGCTGGCCGAAGGAGTGCAGTCGGTGCTCGAATATCGCTACGCCACCGACGTCGAGGACGCGCACGGGCTACCCCGGGCGCGGCGGCAGTCGCCCGTGGTCGTGGACGGGCGGACCCTGTTCGAGGACTGCGACTATTCCGACCACGGTGTGGCGCTCATCGTGCGACTCGACGGCCGCCGCGCGCACGCCATGGCGGAGGTCGCATTCCGGGACCGTCGACGCGACAACGCGGCCGAACTGCAGGGCCGGCCGCGACTCGTCTACGGGTTCGACGAGGTGACGAACAATCCGTGCGTGGTGGCCCGCGAAGTGGAGACCGTACTGGTGCGGGAGGGGTGGAGGAGGCCCGGCGAGAGGCCGTGCCCGGCGTGTGAGTGGTCAAGGAGTGCAGAGACTCCTTAACCACTCACGGGCGGCGGAGCCGCCTACTTCCACCACGGCCGGAGCGGGACATGTGCCTCGCCCTTGGGCCCGAGCTTGACGGCGAGAACCTGGTGCAGCTGAACGACGTTGCGTTCGAAGCCGAGCCGCGACCCGGCCATGTAGAGGCCCCAGACGCGGGCGGTTCCCTCTCCGACTTCTTCGACGCAGGCGTCCCAGTTGTCGACGAGGTTCTGGCACCACCCGGCGAGGGTGAGTGCGTAGTGCTCGCGCAGGTTCTCCTCGTGCCGGACCTCGAGGCCCACGTTCTGGATCTCGGTGATGATGCGTCCGGAACCGGTGAGTTCGCCGTCGGGGAAGACGTACCTGTCGATGAAGCCGCCGGCGCGTGCCTGACTCTGGTTGTCGGGCCGGGTGATGCAATGGTTGAGCAGCCGGCCGCCTTCGCGGAGCTTGCTCTGCAGCAGGCCGAAGTAGGCGGGGTAGTTGCCGACGCCGATGTGCTCGGTGAGGCCGATCGAGGAGATGGCGTCGAATCCGGTCTCGGGGACGTCACGGTAGTCGGAGAACCGGACCTCGGCGAGGTCGGACAGTCCCTCTTCGGCGATGGCCTTCTGCGCCCATTCGGCCTGTTCGCGTGACAGGGTGGCGCCGATGACCTTGACGCCGCGGCGGGCGGCGTACCGGACCATCGATCCCCAGCCGCAGCCGATGTCGAGCAGTCGGTCGCCGGGTTGGAGTCCGAGCTTCTCGAAGACGAGGCGGTACTTGTTGTCCTGCGCCTCCTCGAGGGTCTGTTCGGCGTTCTCGTAGCAGGCGCAGGTGTACGTCATGGAGGGGCCGAGGACGTACTCGTAGAAGGTGTTCGAGACGTCGTAGTGGTGGTGGATCACCTCGGCGTCGCGGGACTTGGAGTGCCGCAACCCTTCCGCGACCCGGCGCCACCGAGGGAGGTGCTCCTGCGGGGGAGGGGCGATGGGGCGCAGCAGATCCCAGCCGAGGGAGCGGGTGATGGCCGCGAGGGTCAGCGCGGACGGGCGGCGGAAGTGCAGCTCGTCGCCCATGACGCGGAGGATCTCGTACGGGTCGCCGGGGTGGACGCCGCGGGCCTCGAGGTCGCCGGACACGTAGGCGCGGGCCATGCCGAGGTCGCCGGGTGCGGTCGCCAGGTAGGTGGTGCCGCGGGTCGTCTTGAGGTGGAGTCCGTAGGGCGCGTCCTCGGGGCCGGCGGCGCTGCCGTCGTACGCGGAGAACCGCAGGGGGAGCATGCCGTCGGACAGAGTTTCGAGAATCTCTGCGATGGTCAGCTTGTGGTCTTGGGAGCGTGAAGCTTTCAGAGTTGTCATCGACGTTGCACCGCCTTGGAGAAAAGGTCCAGTAATCGTGATTTCGGGTCGTAGCGTTTTTTCAGTTCCGTATATCGATCGCCGCCGTAGTAGAGGCGTTCGAAGTCTTCGCGGGAATAGTACGAATCGGAGTAGAGGGACTTGTGTCCGTCGAAGTCGCTGACCTTGTCCTCGATCAGTCGATTCGCCGCCCCCTCGGGTCGGCCCGGAACGATGGGCACCGATGACCAGAATCCGATGTTCACGTACGTGCGTTTCGGTTCGAGGGGGTACAGGGGCCACGGGCGCTGCGACGACGCACCGGCGGGGGCGGGTTCACGCAACCGCAACGGGCACAGCCACAGCGGCTCGATGGGGATCTCGTCGAGGAACCAGCGGACGAAGTCGGCGGTGCGCTCGATGGGAACTTCGACGTCCTGCACGACGCGTTCCCGCGGCGGGTTGCCCTTGCGCTTCTCGAGCCGGTCGCCGATGTCGTACTTGTGGTCGAGGGCGATGAGCTTCCAGTAGAAGCTGCTGCGGAGGAGCCGCTTCGGCCACAGTCGGCGGATGGTGGGGTTCTGGGCGCCGAACGCGCGCGAGCACCAGAACCAGTCGGTGTCCCAGCGCCACAAGTAGTCTCGTATGGTGAGTTTGTCCGTTTTGGGATGGTTCACCGATGCGTGCTGGATGGACCGGTAGAAGATGTCCGGTCCGGTGTAGTCGCTGACGGGGCCGCCCTCGTCGGTCTGGTGGCCCAACGTGAGGTAGCTCTCGGAGCCGGTGAAGACGACGCCGTCCAGGTAGTCGACGGGGATGCCGTCGTGGACGCGGTCGGTGACGATGCGATCCATCGCCGACTGCAGGTCGTCGAGGGAGTCGAACCGCAGGTGACGCAGTGCCACATACCGTTTGACGGGCTCGAGCTGGATGCGCAGACGCGTCGAGTAGCCGAGGGTTCCGTACGAGTTGGGGAATCCCCAGAACAGGTCGGAGTTCTCGCCTTCCGGTGTCGCGGTGACGATGTCGCCGCTGCCCGTCAGGACGTCGATCTCGAGCACCGATTCGTGGGGGAGGCCGTTGCGGAACGAGGTCGACTCGATGCCGAGGCCGGTGACCGCGCCGCCCAGTGTGATCGTCTTGAGCTGCGGAACCACCAGCGGCGCCAGCCCGTACGGCAGGACGGCGTCCACCAGGTCCTCGAACGTGCACATGCCGGCGACGTCCGCGGTCCGCGCCTGCGGGTCGACGGAGATGACACCGCCGAGTCCGGAGACGTCGAGGCCGGGTGCGGTGGTCTGTGCCCGCGCCCGGAACAGGTTGGACGTCTTCTTCGCGAGCCGCACGGTGGCGTCCGCGGGAATTGCCCGGTAGGACGCGAGGAGCCGTTCGACGCCGGCGCGGTGAGCGTCGATCCCCGTGACGGGCAGAGTGCGATGCGCACGGAAGGGGCGTCCACCCTCCCGCATGCTTTTCAGTAGTTCAACCGAAGAGGCAGCCACACCCTGACGCTATCCCTCTCCACGGGTTGAAGCCACGCATATCGGCGCGCTCGACCGAAGATTCACACAAATGTCTCATCAATCCGCGGGTCGCGACCACGACGAGGTGACCTACCTCACAATAGATTGCCACGTCATCGCCGGGACTCGTGCACGGCAGGCAGGATGGGAGGTGGAAGCAGTTTCGTACAAATCGTACAAGAGGAGTCAGCACAGTGGGCCAGGTCAGCGCGAGCAGTTCGATCACCGTCGCAGCCACACCGGAGAAGACACTCGCGGCGTTGGCGGACTACGAGACGGTGCGCCCGCGCATCCTCTCGGAGCAGTACCTGGACTACCGCGTCCTCGAGGGCGGACAGGGCGGCGGCACCGTCGCGCAGTGGACTCTGAAGGCCACCGAGAAGCGGTCCCGCGACATCAAGGCCACGGTCACCGTGGCGGGAAACACCATCACGGAGACGGATGCGAACTCGTCCCTCGTCACCACCTGGGTCGTCGCCCCGAGCGGCAGCGGCTCGACGGTCACCACGACCACCGAGTGGAAGGGCGCCGGCGGCATCGGCGGCTTCTTCGAGAAGACGTTCGCCCCGCTGGGTCTCAAGAAGATTCAGGGGCAGGTGCTGGCGAACCTCGAGCGCGAACTCGCCTGACACGACCACGGTCCGCTCCGGCGCTGTCCGCGTGACTTCGCGCGACGGCGTCGGTGCCGGACCGCACCGACGGTCACGGTCTACGCTGGCAGGGGAAACAGCAGAAAGGACCACGTCAGTGCAACCAGGTGGACAACCCGACATGTCGGCGCTCCTCGCGCAGGCACAGCAGATGCAGCAGCAGCTGATGGCCGCCCAGGAGGAGATGGCCGAGGCCGAGGTCACCGGGCAGGCCGGTGGCGGACTCGTGACCGCGACGGTCAAGGGGACAGGTGAAGTCGTCGGTCTGAAGATCGATCCCAAGGTCGTCGATCCGGACGACGTCGAGACTCTGCAGGACCTCGTGATCGGTGCGATCGAGGACGCGTCGGCCAAGGCACAGGAGATCGCGGCGCAGAAGCTGGGTCCGCTCGCGGGTGGATTCGGTGGGGGAGGCCTGCCCGGTCTCCCCGGTTTCTAGAGGCGCGGCGTGTACGAAGGTCCGGTTCAGGATCTGATCGACGAACTCGGCAAGCTGCCCGGCGTCGGGCCGAAGAGCGCTCAGCGCATCGCGTTCCACCTGCTCAGCGTCGAGCCGCCCGAGATCGACCGGCTCAAGAATGCGCTGCAGCGGGTGCGTGACGGCGTCCAGTTCTGCGTGGTCTGCGGCACGGTGTCCGACAAGGAGCACTGTCGTATCTGCGCCGATCCGCGCCGCGACCGCACGGTGATCTGTGTGGTCGAGGAGCCGAAGGACGTCCAGGCCGTGGAACGCACACGCGAGTTCAAGGGCCGCTATCACGTCCTCGGCGGCGCGCTGGATCCGCTGTCCGGGGTGGGGCCCGATCAGCTCCGTATCCGGGAGTTGCTCGCGCGCATCGGCAATCAGGAGGACGGCGTCGACGTCTCCGAGGTGATCATCGCGACCGACCCCAACACGGAGGGTGAGGCCACCGCGACGTATCTGGTGCGGATGCTCCGGGACTTTCCCGGGTTGACGGTCAGCCGGCTCGCGTCGGGTCTGCCGATGGGCGGCGACCTCGAGTTCGCCGACGAACTCACCCTGGGCCGGGCGTTGTCGGGGAGACGCACGCTGTGACGTCCGATCCGGGGGTCGCTGCGCCCGCCAAACGCACGGCCGAGCAGTCGCGGTCGCTGATCGTCGACGCGGCGGGGCGGGCGTTCGCGACGCGCCCGTACCGGGAGATCACGCTCAAGGACATCGCCGAGGACGCCGGGGTCAGCGCCCCGCTGATCATCAAGTACTTCGGGTCCAAGGAGCAGTTGTTCGACGCCCTCGTCGACTTCCGTGCCGCCGCGGAGATGCTGTTCAGCGGCCCGCTGGATGGTCTCGGTGAGCGGATGGTGTCGATGTTCGCGCGGCCGCTCGAGCCGTACAAGCCGCTGTCGCTGAACATTCTGTTCATGAGCGGGCCGAGCGCGGAGAGTAGCCGCAAGCTGCGGGCCAACTATTCGGCGCAGATGATCGACGCGCTGGCCGAACGGCTGCCGGGGCCGGATGCCCGGCTGCGCGCGGAACTGGTGATGTCGATGTTGACGGGCCTCGCCGTGATGCGTCGCAGGATGATGCAGGAGCACGCGACGGGCACTCCGGACGAGGTGGTGGCGCATTACGCCCCGCTGGTGCAGGAGTTGCTCGACAGCTGAGCGGAATGTCCGGCTTGCGGGGTAAATGGTTGTTCACCTAATGTGGTGAACAACCATTTACCAGCTGCGCGGGGGTGACGCTTGACGATCTCGTTGCCGCGCCCGCTCTCGGCGCTCGCGGATCAGCCGGTCGCGTCGCCCGAATCGGCCAACGGATCGCGTTACCTCTTCCCGATTCTCGCGTTCGCGGGTGTCTTCCAGGCGGTCTTGCAGACCGTCATGGTTCCCCTGCTGCCCAGCATGCCGACGTTCACCGGCGCGAGTCAGACCGCGGTGTCTTGGCTCATCACTACGACCCTCCTGGTCGGCGCGGTGGTCACCCCGATTTTCGGCAGGCTCGCCGACATGTTCGGCAAGAAGCGGATGCTTCTCGTCGCGTTCGTGTTCATGACGGTCGGCGCGCTGATCTGCGCCGTGACGTCCGACATCGCATTCCTGATCTTCGCGCGCGGACTGCAGGGCGCCGGCGCCGCCGTCATCCCGGTCGGAATCTCGATCCTCCGTGACGAATTGCCGCGCGAGAAGGTCAACGGCGCCATCGCCATGATGAGCTCGACCCTCGGGATCGGCACGGCGCTCGGGCTTCCGTTCGCGGCGTCCGTCGCCGAGTACTCCAACTGGCACGTCCTGTTCTGGGTGATCGCGGGAATCGGGCTCGCCGTCACCACGGCCGCGGTGCTGTTCATCCGTGAGTCCGAGGTGCGGTCCGGCGGACGGTTCGACGGCGTCGGCGCCGTCGGTCTCACCGCGGCCCTCGTCTGCCTGCTCGTGCCGATCACGCAGGGCAGCTCGTGGGGCTGGGGTAGTCCCGCGGTGCTGGGCATGTTCGCGTCCGCGGCGTTCCTGTTCGCGCTGTGGGGGTATCAGCAACTGCGCAACCGGAACCCGCTCGTGGACCTGCGGGTGTCGGCGCGCCGGTCGGTGCTGCTGCCGCACGTGACGGCGCTGCTCGTGGGGTTCGCGTTCTACGGAAACGCCCTCATCACCACCCAGCTTCTCCAGGCGCCCCGTGGGGACGCCGGCTACGGCCTCACGATCCTGCAGGCCGCGGTGTGCCAGCTGCCGACGAGTCTGTCGATGATCGTCTTCGCACAGGTCGGCGCCCGGGTGTCCGAACGCTTCGGGTCCAAGGTCACGATCCTCTCGGGCGCGATCTGTCTCGTCCTCGGCTACGCGCTGCACACCGTGCCGCACAAGGAATTGTGGATGGTGATCGCGGCCCTCGGCGTCGCGGCGATCGGTACCGCGCTGGTGTACAGCACCCTGCCGATGCTGATCGTCCGGGCCGTGCCGTCGACGCAGATGGCCGCCGCCAACGGCGTCAACGTGCTGCTGCGGACGATGGGCACCACGATGTGCAGCGCGGTGGTCGCGACCGTCCTCGCGGCGAGCATGGTCGGTGGCGTCGCCTCGGCTGCCGGGTTCTCGCTGGCCTACGGGGTGTGCGCGGTGCTGGCGGTCCTGGTGTTCGCGGTCTCCCTCGCGCTGCCGGGACATGATCGGGCGAAGGAAACTCCGATGGAACCTCTTGTGACGTAGGTCACTCGCGTGTATCGTCAGTGATGCGGATCGAGGAAATGTACCTGTGAGCAGAGAAAACTCGAGAAGCAGAGATCCGGCCGAGAATGCAGAAGCATTCCCGGCCGAACCCCTGTCTGGGGTGTTTACTCCTCCATCGATTCCGCGATCTCCTTGATGGCGGACAGCCGGCGATCCCACTCGGCGCCGATCCGCTCCAGCGTCCGTGCCGTCTTGTTGAGTTCGGCGCCCAGCGCGCGGTAGCGAACCTCGCGGCCCACCTTCACCGACTCCACCAGACCGCAGGCCTGCAGCGCGCTCAAATGCTTGGCGATGGCCTGCCGCGACACCGGAAGCCGGGTGGCCAGCGACGATGCCGACTGGTCGGCCCGGCCGAGTTCGGTCAGGATCTCCCAGCGGGTCTCGTCGGACAGCGCCGCGAACACCGACGCCAGTTCGGAGTGGGTGCTCATGCCTTCACGCCGTGCAGGTATGCGACCAGTTCGTCGAGTTCGGCGTGCCAGCCCTGGACGTTGCCCTCGCGGGCCCGCTTCTGGTCGGCGACATCGCGGTCGAGGGTGTCGAACCCGGTCTCGACGACGGTCAGTTCGGTGCCGGCCGCGTGCTCGGACAGCGTGAACCGCACCAGGGTCGAGTTGCCGACCACCGGGTCGGCGCCCATGTCGGCGGCCCAGCGGAAACCGAATGCGTTCGGTTCGTCGACCTCCGTGACGACGGCGCGGGCGGTGCCGTGCTCGTCCCAGGTGAAGGCGGCCTTGCCGCCGACTGCGAGGTCGAGCGACGTGCGCTGCCCGAACCACTGGCTGATCTTGTCTGGGTCCGTGATCGCCGCCCACACCGCCGACCTCGGGGCATTGACGACAACGGTCCGGGTGATGCTGCTCGACGCGTCCATGGGGGTCACCTTTTTCGACGAGGTTGATATGCAACTCCATGGTTGCACTCTTTTCGGCATCCTGCAACTGTCCGGTTGCACCCCCACGTGAGTGCCAATGTGTGCCCGGGGGCGCATTCCCACTCACATGGGTTATCCACAGGCTGTGGAAATAGTGGGTGATGGGGGCGATTCCTGTCGGGGCGGGCCGACACCGTTCCCGGCATGGAACACGACTCATGGCAGGCCCTTCTCGACGCCCAGGACGGCGTCGTCACCTCCGCGCAGCTCCGAGCGCACGGCGTCAGTGCCACCGCGCTCCGGCACCGTGTGGTCGCCGGCCAATGGTTGCGGGTGCTTCCCCGTGTCATCGCCGTCACCAACGGCCCGCTCACCCGGCCGATGGCCCTCTCCGCGGCACTCCTGTACGGCGGTAGCCGGGCGATCCTGAGCCACCGGACCGCGGCAGAGGAGTGGGGAATGCTTCGCGTCGACGACCCGTCGGCGCCGGTCCACATCACCGTGCCCTACAAGTGCTCGGCCGTGCATCAGGGCCCGACGGTGCGGACGCCGGGCGGTCCGCGCCCGACCTCGGTGGGCAACGCTCTCGTTCACGGCGGCGTCGTGGTCCATCGGTCCCGCGCGTTCGAGCACATCTCGGTCCCGTTTCGACGGCCGCGGACATCGTTGGCCGACACCGTGATCGACCTCGCGGTGTCCGAGGACTCCCCGCGGGAGGCGGCCCTGCGATTCGTCGAGGCGGCCACCAGCGGCAAGGTCCACGTCGAGGTGCTCCGCCGGAAACTCGAGGTCCGGCGTCCGCACCGCTATGCGACCGACATCGCCGACGCCGTGATGATGCTCGGGGACGGCGTCCAATCGGCTCTCGAACATCGGTATGCACTCGACGTCGAACGGTCGCACGGGCTGCCGAACGGGAAACGTCAGATGCCGCACGTCGTGGACGGCCGGATTCTGTACGAGGACGTCGACTACAGCCCGTCGGGAGTGCCACTGATCGTCCGGCTCGACGGACAGCAGTATCACAACGCGCACCAGTCCCGCTTCCGCGACCGTCGTCGCGACAACGCAGCGGAACTCGCCGATCGTCCACGGCTGGTCTACGGGTGGGACGAGACGACTCGTGATCCCTGCGGGGTGTTCGAGGAAGTGCGCCGGGTGTTGGTCCGCGAAGGCTGGACCGATACGTCGCGCCGCTGCCCCGCCTGCCCACGTGAGTGACGAAGTGTGCCCGGACACTCTTTCTCGCTCACGTGCGCAGGTGAGTGAGAAAGCGTGGGGGAAGACACATTGCCGCTCACGTGCCTAGACGCGCAGGCGCTCCCGGCGCAGCTGCTCGACCTCCGGAAGGTCGAGGGGCGCGAGTTCGTCGACGCCCAGTGCCCGCTTCAGCAGCAGGTCGGCGAGTTCGGGGTTGCGGGCGAGGACGGGTCCGTGCATGTAGGTGCCGATCACGGAACCCTGGACGACACCTTCGAGCCCGTCTCCGACGCCGTTGCCGACACCGTGCGTGACCCGGGCGAGACCCCGGGCGCCGGCGCCGAGTGTGGTGCCGCCGCGGTGGTTTTCGAACCCCGACAGCGGTTGGGTCAGACCGTCCGTGAGCGGTGTCGTGATCACCTCGCCGATCGACCGCGTCGCCTGCGGGGACGTGGTGACGTCGAGCATGGACACGCCGTCGACGCGTTCGCCGCTGGACGTCTCGTACCAGTTGCCGAGCACCTGGATGGCGGCGCAGATCGCGAGGACGGGGGCGCCGCGTTCGGCGGCCTTCTGCAGTCCGGGGTACTGGGTGAGGTGGCGGGTGGCGAGCCGCTGCGCCGAGTCCTCCGCGCCGCCGAGCGTGTACACGTCGAGGGAGTCGGGAACCGGGTCGTTCAGGGTGATCTCGACGATCTCCGCGTCGTAGCCACGCATGCGCAGCCGCTGCCGGAGGATCAGGGCGTTGCCGCCGTCGCCGTAGGTGCCCATCACGTCGGGCAGGACCAGGCCGATGCGGACAGTCGAGTCAGGCATTGCGCGCCTCCTTCGCGATGGCGGTGTTCAGGTCGCGGAAGGCGGTGTAGTTGGCGAGCACCTCGACGCGTCCGGGCGGGCAGGACGCGATGGCCCGCAACGGGTTCGGGTCGAGTGTGTGCTCGACGCCGGCGTAAGTGAGGCGGACGGCCAGGTCGGTGCCGCGTTCACCGGCGGCCACCACCTTGACGCCCTCGAAATGCTCGAACCGGACATCCCACAGCCACGACAGGTCCTCGCCGTCGGGGACCTGCCCGTTGACGGCGATCACGAGGCCGTCGACGGTGGGGTCGATCATCGACAATGCTTCCTGCCAGCCGGCGGGGTTCTTGGCGAGCAGCATGTGCACGGAATGCGACCCGACCTCGACGGTGCTGTAGCGGCCCGCGACCTCCTGCACGGTGGCCGCGGCGGCGACCGCGTCCTCCGCCGTCGCGCCCATCGCGACCGCCGCGGCGACGGCCTGCGCGGCGTTGCCGCGGTTCGCGCGTCCGGGCAGGGCGAGGGTCATCGGGATCTTCAGGCCGTCGGGCCCGTACAGATTTTCGTCGTCGAGCCACCAGTCGGGGGTGGGACGCGCGAAGTCGGAACCCGTGCTGCGCCAGTGCGAGCCCTCCCAGACGATGGGTTCGCCGGTGCGCGGACAGCTGGCGGCATCGCTGGCCCACCCGCCGCCGGCGGCCACCCAGACGACGTTCTTCGCGTCGTAGGCCACGGAGGCGACGAGGACGTCGTCGCAGTTGGCGATCACGACGGCCTCGGGGTGCGCGGCGACGCAGGCGCGGAGCTTGCGTTCGATCATGTTGATCTCGCCGACGCGGTCGAGTTGGTCGCGGCTGAGGTTGAGCAGGACCAGGGCCTCGGGGTTGACGGCGTCGCTGACGTGCGGGACGTGGAGTTCGTCGACCTCGAGGGCGGCGAGGGGCGCGTGGACGCGGTTGCTCAGTGCCGCGACGATGCCGGCGTCCATGTTGGCGCCATCGGCCTGGGTCGCGACCTCACCGAGCGTGGAGAGCGCCGCCGCGGTCATCCGGGTGGTAGTGGACTTGCCGTTGGTGCCGGTGATCACCGCGGTGCGCCGGCGCGCGCCGAGCTGTTCCATCAGCGTCGAGTCGATCTTCAGGGCGATCAGGCCGCCGATCATCGAGCCCTTGCCGCGTCCGGCCTTCTGCGACGCCCAGGAGGCGGCCGCCGCTGCGCGCAGGGCGAGCTTGCCGCGCGTGGTGATCCCAGTTCCAGTACTCACTCCGCGAGTTTTGCACAGGGTCCGGTCAGACGCCGACTCGCGCAGGGGCAGGTGAGTGCGGATGTGTGCTCGGGCGCACTTTGCCACTCACCTGGGTGGCGGCGGCACCGGCGATGACGACGGCCCCGCCGATCAGCGACAGGGCGCTCGGCTCCTCGTGCAGCACCAGCCACGACGCCCCGATTCCGACGATGGGAACCAGCAGGGAGAACGGCGCGACCATGCCGGCGGGGTAGCGGCTGAGCAGCGCCGTCCACAGTCCCGAGCCGGCGATCGTGCCGAGGATCACGATGTAGGCGAGCCCCCCGAGGGCGAGCGGGCCGTTGCCGTGCAGCGACGACGTCAGGGAGTCCCAGCCCGCCGACGGACCCTCCACGACGAACGACAGCGCCAGCATCGGCAGCGGCGGGATGACGCACATCCACAGCATCAGGCGCATCGGCTGATCCGACGCGGCCTTGCGGTTGCCGATGTTGCCCACCGCCCACGACAGTCCCGCGAGCAACGTCAGGGCCACCGGCAGCAGTGCGGCGTGCTGGGCGCGGTCCCAGCCGATGAGCGCCATCCCGGCCATCGCCACGAGGAGTCCGCACACCTGCGTCGGCCGCAGCCGCTCCCGCAGCAGGACCGCACCGAGGACCACGGTGAACGGCGCCGAGGACTGCAGCACCAGCGACGCCAGCCCGGTCGGCATCCCCACGTGCATGCCCCAGAACAGGAACGCGAAGTGGCCGACGCCGAACCCGAGGCCGTACACCAGGAGCCACTTCAGCGGGACCTGCGGGCGGGGAACGAACAGGATCACGGGGATCGCGATGACGAAGAACCGCAGCGCCGCGAAGAAGAACGGCGGGAAGTGGTCGAGGCCCGCGCGAATCGCGAGAAAGTTGAGCCCCCACAGGACGACGACGGTGAGTCCGAGCAGCCGGTCGCGGGAGGTCATGCATTCCATCGTGAGGGCCGGAAACAATCAGGACAAGCGCATTAAAGTGCATCATCGATGTAGTTTTGCTACATGGATGCGACCCGGTTGCGCGTGCTGCGCGAGCTGGCGGACCGCGGGACGGTGGCCGCGACCGCGCGGGCATTGTCGATGACGCCGTCGGCGGTGTCGCAGCAACTCAAGATCCTCGCGAAGGAAGCCGGGGTCACCCTGCTCGAACCGGCCGGCAGGCGGTTGCGCCTCACCGATGCCGGGCAGGCCCTCGTCGTCCGCGCCGACGACGTCGTGGCCGCCCTGGACCGCGCGGCCGCGGAGATGACGGCCTACCGGGGTTCACCGCGCGGCCGGGTGCGGGTGGCGTTGTTCCCGTCCGGCGCCGCCCTGCTGCTGCCGGGACTGCTGGACGCGCTCGCGGGCAGTGGGGTGGACGTGCAGGCCCGCGACGAGGACCTCCCGGCCGCCGCGGTGCCCTCGCTCCTGGCCGATTACGACGTGGTCCTGACCCATCGCGACGAGCGGGCACCCGACACGTCGTCGCCGCGGGTGACGGCGGAACCGCTGATGCGGGAACCCATCGACCTGATCCTGCCGCCGGGTCATCCGCTTGCCGGACAGGACTCGGTGCGCCCCGACCAGTTGGCGGACGAGCGGTGGATCAGTGTGCGCGGCGGGTTCCCCGTCGACGACGTGCTGCTGTCGGTGGCCGCCGCGACCGGGGTGCAGCCGCGGGTGGCGATGCGCATCAACGACTTCCGCGTCATCGAGGAACTGGTCGCCGGTGGTCACGGCGTGGCTTTGCTGGCCCGGCACGCGGTGACCAACCGCGCGGTGGTGCAGTTGCCGCTCGCCGGGGTCCGCGCGGCCCGCATCTATGAACTGGCTCGGCGACCCGCCGCCGACGACGTCCCCGCCGTGGCGACCGTGCTGCAGGCGTTCCGGGACGTCGCGGCCCGCATCGCGGACTGAACGGGCCGGAAACGGAAGAAGGCCCGCCGGGTAGGCGGGCCTTCTACGGGGCGGGTGCTCAGCTGCTCAGCGCCTTCGCCTTCAACGTCTCGTACTCCTCCTGCGTGATGGTGCCGGCATCGAGCAGTCCCTTCGCGTCGGCGATCTGCTCGGCCGAGGACTTGCCCGCGACGGACCGGATGTAGCTGTCCTGCGCCTGCTTGACCTCCTGGGCGGCTGCCATCGACCGCTGGGCCATTCCGTCGCTCCTGACGATGAGGTACACGAGCGCGGTCAGCAGCGGGATGAAGAACAGGAAGACGATCCAGATGGCCTTCACCCAGCCTGACGTCTTATGGTCGCGGAACAGGTCGGTGATGATGGAGAACAACAGGATCAGGTAGGCCACGAAGCCGAAGGTGACGATGATCACCCAGAGAAAGTCCCAGAAAGAGTCCATTGCAGCGCTCCATTCACAGTCGAATTCACTCTGCGCTGACTATCGCACCGGCCCGGCGCGGCCCGCGTCATCCGAAACAGGTGAAATGCACTCCCCGGGCCACCCGATGTGACATCGGTGCAGTGTGAGCAACCCGCGGTGACATCGGGCCGACACCCACTGCGACGCGACACCCCCTGAAACGCCGAACGGCCGCGACACCGGTGGGTGCCGCGGCCGTTCGGGTGGGGACTACTTGCCGGCTTCGACCGCCCGGCGCATGCCGCGCTCGACCGCACCGATGATGTACGGACGGAGCTCCACGGCGGGGATGACGGCGTCGACGGAGCCGACCCGCTGTGCCCGCTGGATGTTGTGCACGGCCTCGAACTCGGCCGCGACCTCACCGAGCTTCTCGTTGCGCACCGCGGCCTGCTGGGCTGCCAGCTCGACCCGCAGGTGAGCCTGCTGGGCGTCGTTCTGGGCGCCCGCCAGGTTGGCTTCGAGCTCCCGGATCGACGGGTCGGCTGCCACTCGCGAGTTGACCTCGCGGGTGAACACGACGGCCGCGGCGGGGGCACCACCGAGGACGGACGCGAACGAACCCTCGACCGCGAGGACCTCCATGTTGTCGTTCAGTGCTCCGGAGAACACCACGAACGCGCCACCGTGGTAGCGGGAGACGACGCAGAACACGATCGGGCCGTCGAAATTGACGATGGCGCGGCCGATTTCGGCGCCGTACTCGAGCTGGATGTGCCGCAGCGAGTCGGGAGAACCGTCGAAGCCGGACAGGTTGGCCAGCACCACGAGCGGACGACTTCCGCTGGCGGCGTTGATCGCCCGGGCCGTCTTCTTCGACGACTGCGGGAACAGCGTGCCGGCGGTCCACTGGTCGGGACCGTTGGCCGGCGACCATCCCTTGCGGGCGATGGCCCGCGACTCGATGCCGATGACGCTCACCGGGTAGCCGCCGAGGTGCGCGTCGAACACGACGGACGTGTCGGCGTCCGCCATGTCGGCCCACCGCTCCAGCACCGTGTGGTCCTGGTCGACGAGCGAACGCATCACCGTGCGAATGTCGAACGGCTTCTTGCGTTCCGGGTTCGTCTCCGAGGAGAAGATGTCGCCGACCGTGGTGAAGTCGCTGGACGGGTGGACGTGCGGGAAGGTCCGCACGTCGCGCCCGATCGGGTCGCTGGTCTGCGCCCGGCGCGGGAAGCGTTCCCCGCCAACGACGTACGCGTGGTCGTAGTGCGCGAACAGGATCTCGCACGCCGCGGGCAGGTTCGGCGCCCAGTACTGCGCCTCACCGTTCGGGCCCATCACGCGGTCGTAACCGCCGATGCCGAAGTTGTCCTCCGCCGAGACGCCACCCGAGTAGTCGAGCGAGTTCTTTCCGGTGAGCACCATGGCGCTGTCCGGCGTCATGACGAGAATGCCCTTGGTGTGCATCAGCATCGTGGCTTCGGCGTTCCAGTAGGGCTGCGCACCGACGTTGATGCCGGCCACGATCACGTTGACCTCGCCACCGTTCTGCGTGAACGTGATGAGGCGACGCAGGCCGCGGGACACCCAGTCCATGTTCTCGGTGCCGCTGTCCATGGAGATCGTCGCGCCGGACGACAGCGCGAACCACTCGACCGGGACACCCAGCTTCTCGGCGAGGTTCACACCGGCGACGAGGCGGGCGCACTCGGCTTCCGCGACGGTGCCCAGTGCCTTCGTCGGGTCACCGAAGAGCGCGACACGGGTCATGCCCTCGGGGTGCCGGTCGGTGCGGGCGGTGACCAGGCCGACGACGAGGCCGGCCTTGTTCTGGCCGTACGGACGCTCGACGGGAACCAGCTCGCCCGACTCGTCCAGGTCGTGCTCGACGAAGCTGCCGTCGCGGCCGGTGAGCAGCGGGATCAGCTCGTACGGGTAGACGGTGCCGCGAGCACGGGAGCTGCGGACCTTCTGGGTGTACGCGTCGAGCGGCTGCAGCGGCTCGGTCGGCGGTTCGGTGACCTTGGTGACCACGCCGGCGCCGGTGCGGTAGGAGAAGCGCAGAGCCTTCTCCCGCGACTCCGTGCCGGGCTCGCCCTGGAGCCGGGCGATCACGGTGATCTCCTCGAGACCTGCGCCCGCGGTGAGCGGTGCCGCGACCCGGGCGAACGCCTCGAGGTCCTCGACCGGGACGTCGATCTTCGGCCACACGTACAGCACGACGCGGTTGGCGTCGAGCTTGCGCTTGCTGCCGCGGGTGGCCTGCGCCCGGCGGATGCCGTCGAGGCACGACTGCAGGACGCGTTCCGCGGCGGGGACACCGATGACCTGGCCGTCCTCGTTGCGGACCGGCGTGATGTCGCGGACCTCGGCGAGCGCGATGAGGCGTTCGTCGGTGGGGTTGTCCCGCGAGACCAGGTTGAACAGGAACGTGTCGGCGACCGCGGGGAGGCGGGTGCCGTCGAAGTTCTTCAGGCGCCACAGGTCGAGTCGCTGGCCGGTCAGCGGGTGCATGTCCCGGATCAGCGTCTCTTCCGCCAGGACACCCGCGTCCGGGCGGAACGTGAACTTGCGGACGTCGACGTCGGTTCCGCCGAAGACGGACACCGTGACGCGGCGGCAGGTGGCGGCCAGCGGCAGCGACGCCAGTGCCTTCCGCAGGTCGTCGGACATGGTGTCCGGGTCGGCGGGCGGAGCCGTCCACGACAGGTACAGGTCGAGGACGAGGTTCTCCGGGTTCACCGCGGCGACGGCGCTGATCTCGTCGAGTGCACCGGGCAGCTCGGCGTGGTCGGCGACGGCCGAGACGAGGTTCAGGCGCTCTCCGAGCAGGTCGAAGTTGCCGGTGACGAACCGTCGTCCGTCGCGGTCGAAGGACGTGACGTCCTCGAGCGTGCGGATGTCGTAGTAGCGGCGGGTGACGACCTCGAGCAGCGGCCCGACGGTGTTGCTCTTGCGCGCGATCCGCTGCCCGAGGAGTTCGGTCAGCGACTGCGGGGTGGCGACCAGGGCCTCGAGACGTTCCTGGTAGTCGACGGCGTCGGGACGCTCGGCGAGGTATTCGAGGCTGCCGCGCACGCCGTCGTAGACCTGCTCGCGGGCCTTGCGGATCTGCGGCTCGTCGAAGAACCGGAATCGCACGTTGCGGGCGACGTTGCCGATCACCGGGTACCGGACCTGGGTGGCGATGATCAGCCGGTCCAGGACCTCGCCGAGTCCGCTGGGTGCGCGGCCGGGCGCGTTGCCGTCGTTCAGCCACCGATCGAGCAGGGCGGCGATGACGGGAACCTGGTTGTCCATGCGCTGCTGCGCGAGGAACAGGCGGTAGACCGCCTCCTCCAGTTCGGCGGTGCGCTCGAGGTCGGTGACGTCGTAGTGACGCAGCGCCCGCGACAGCCGGGTCGTGAACGACTCGGGCAGGCCTTCGAGTTCGACGTCGAGGGTGTGGAGGTAGGTGTGGAAGTGCTCGCGCGGGCTGTGGACGCGCTCGTCACCGTCCTCCTCGGCGGCGGTGGGACGGTTACGTCCGATCTCGCAGATGTCCGCGAACGTGTTCAGCAGGGCGAGTTCCGCCTGCACGAGGTCCGGGTCGCCCGCGATCTCGGCGCGCAGCTTCTCGTACTCGGCGAGGAGCACTCCGGCCCGCTTCGCGCTGACGTCGTAACCGGTGAGCAGCGCGCCGAGCGAGTCGATCTGCTCGAGGGCGTCGGCCCGGGTGTTCCCGTGCGAAGCGGGGGCACCGAGATCGAACTGGACGCGAGGCGCCTTCGGAGCGGTGGACTCCTCGGAGCTCTCCTCGACGCGCAGCAGCGCCGTTCCGGCGTCGACCTGGGAGTTGACCATGGCGAGAACTTCCCGCACCCGGCCTGCGACGGGGGCGCGGACCGCGGTCTCCATCTTCATGGACTCGAGGACGACCAGCGTGGCACCGACCTCGACCTCGTCGCCGACGGACACGGGCACCGCGACCACGACCGCGGGAGCGGGTGCGCGGACGACGCCGGCCTCGTCCTGGCTGATCTGGTGGCTGATGCCGTCGACCTCGACGAGGTACTGGGCGCGGCCTGCGACCGAAACGACGTGGTGGCGGCGGTCGCCGATCACCAGGCGGCTCTCGAACTCGCTGAGCCGGTCGACCTCGACCTCGGTCTCGGGGGCGTCCCCGTCGACGCGGTACGTGTGGGCTCCGACCTGCGTGACGGTGAGCCCGTAGGGCTGGCCCTGGTAGCTGAGCTCCACCTTGCGGCCGATGGCGTGGCCGGCGCGGGGGCGTCCACCGCGAGCGGACGACAGGAACGCCTCACGCTCGAGCTTCTCCTCGGCGTCGTAGACGTCGATGGCGGCGGCGATCAGTGCGACGTCCGCGGTCCGGGACGGGACGTTGGACGTGCCGGCGTCGGTGCGGTCCAGCCAGCCGGTGTCCGCGGACGCCGTGATGACCTCTTCGCGGTCGAGCAGGTCCAGCAGGAACGACTTGGTGGTGGTGCCGCCCTGCAGCACGACCGTGGTCTCGCGGAGCGCGGTGCGCAGCCGGGCGAGCGCCTCGGAACGGTCGCGACCCCAGGCGATGACCTTGGCGACCATCGAGTCGTAGTCGGGCGGGATGACGTCGCCCTGGGCGATGCCGGTGTCGACGCGGAGACCGCTGCCGAGGGGGAACTTGAGCAACTGCACGGCGCCGGGTGCGGGAGCGAAGCCGTTGGCGGCGTCCTCCGCGTTGAGGCGGGCCTCGACTGCGTGACCGAACTCGGGCGGGCAGTCGCCGACGAGCGGCTCACCGCTGGCGACGAGGATCTGCAGCTTCACCAGGTCGATGCCCGTGGTGGCCTCGGTGATGGGGTGCTCCACCTGGAGGCGGGTGTTGACCTCGAGGAACGTGAACGTCTTCTGCTCGGGCTGGTACAGGTATTCGACCGTGCCCGCGCCGCGGTAGCCGGCGGCGCGCACGAGCTCGGCGGAGACGGTGCGCAGGTGGTTCGACTGTTCGGTGGTGAGGAGCGGCGAGCTGGACTCCTCGATGACCTTCTGGTTCTTGCGCTGAATGGAGCAGTCGCGCACACCGGGAGCCCAGACGTTGCCGAAGTTGTCGGCGATCACCTGTACCTCGACGTGGCGTGCGTCGGTGACCAGTCGTTCGATGAACACGACGGGGTCGCCGAAGGACCGCTGGGCCTCACCCTGGGTGCGTTCGAGCGCGAGTTCGAGTTCGTCCTCCGACCACACCTTTCGGATACCGCGGCCACCACCACCGGAGCGGGCCTTGATGATGAGCGGGTAGCCGATGGCCTGGGCGTGACGGCGGGCGTCGGCGCGGGTGGCGACGGGGCCGCCGCTCCACGGCGCGACCGGGACCTCCACCTTCTCGGCGAGGAGCTTGGCCTCCACCTTGTCGCCCAGCAGGCGCATGGCCTCGGCGGGCGGGCCGATGAACGTGATGCCCAGCTGCTCGCACACCTCGACGAACGCGGGGTCCTCGGCGACGAAGCCCCAGCCCACCCACACGGCGTCGGCCTTGCTCTCGCGCAGCGCGCGGGCCAGCTCGGCGTGATCGAGGTAGGCGGTGCCGGTCTTGACTGTGCGCAAGCACACACCTTCGTCGGCCTGCCGGACGAACATTGCGCGGCGTTCCGCCTCGGTGTGGAGTGCGATCGTGCGGATGCCGTAGTTGTGCTCGGCGTTCAGTTCGCGTACTGCCCGAATCAGGCGGACCGCCGCCTCGCCGCGGTTGACTATCGCTATTCGCTTGAACATCTGTTATCGCTCCGTTTCCGTAAAACTCATTGATCCGCAGAGTGTTTCGATGGCCAAGGCCATGTCCGCCGAGGACTGGGTGCCGCCTTCGCGGACACGTGCACCCCTGCACAACCCACTTGACTACCTCCAGGGGCGCCCCGAACGCGATCGTCGGACCTGCGCCATTGCGGGTCCGCTGCTCGGGGAATGCGAGCATAACGTCGAAAATATGTACCCGCGCGTAACTTCAGCGAGGCCCCGATCAGCTTGTCAAGCGTTCAAGGACTTGCGTGTCGACCCTACGAGAGAGTAATAAGGCCGGAATTCCGGCGAGCTGGGCGTCCTCCGGCGAGGTATCTGCAACCCGTTGTCACGGAGTCGCTTTCGTCCGGTTCGTCGAGAAGTTCTCGGGGAGCGGAACTTTCACTCGGAGGTTACTGACGGTTCACCTTCGGGTCGGCGGACGCCGGTTCGGTCGCGTGCGCCACCGCGCCCCGCACACCCACATGTGCCTCGCGGTGCATTCGGTCGACCATGTGCGGATAGTGCAGCTCGAACGCCGGACGCTCGGAGCGGATGCGCGGCAGCTCGGTGAAGTTGTGCCGCGGCGGCGGGCAGCTCGTCGCCCACTCGAGGGAGTTGCCGAAACCCCACGGGTCGTCCACCGTGACCACCTCGCCATAGCGGTAGCTCTTGAAGACGTTCCAGACGAACGGCACCGTCGACGCACCCAAAACGAACGCGAACACGGTGGAGACCGAGTTGAGAACCGTGAACCCGTCCGAGGGCAGGTAGTCGGCGTAGCGGCGCGGCATCCCCTCGGCGCCGAGCCAGTGCTGGACCAGGAACGTGCCGTGGAAACCGGTGAACGTGGTCCAGAAGTGCCATTTGCCGAGGCGTTCGTCCAGCATGCGCCCCGTCATCTTCGGGAACCAGAAGTAGATGCCGGCGTAGGTGGCGAAGACGATCGTCCCGAACAGGACGTAGTGGAAGTGGGCGATCACGAAGTAGCTGTCCGTGACGTGGAAGTCCAGCGGGGGGCTCGCGAGGATGACGCCGGTGAGGCCGCCGAAGATGAACGTGATCAGGAAGCCGAGCGAGAACAACATGGGGGTCTCGAACGTCAGTTGCCCCTTCCACATGGTGCCGATCCAGTTGAAGATCTTCACCCCCGTCGGCACTGCGATCAGGAACGTCATGAACGAGAAGAACGGCAACAGGACCGCGCCGGTGGCGTACATGTGATGTGCCCACACCGCGATCGACAGGGCCGCGATCGCGATCGTCGCGTAGACCAGGCCGCTGTACCCGAAGAGCGGCTTGCGGCTGAACACCGGGAAGATCTCCGACACGATGCCGAAGAACGGCAGCGCGACGATATACACCTCCGGGTGGCCGAAGAACCAGAACAGGTGCTGCCAGAGCAGCACACCCCCCGTCGCCGGGTCGTACAGGTTGCCGCCGAGATGCCGGTCGACGAACAGACCCATCAGCGCGGCGGTGAGGATCGGGAACGCCACCAGGATCAGGATGCTGGTGATGAAGATGTTCCACGTGAAGATCGGCATCCGGAACATGATCATGCCGGGCGCGCGCAGGCAGATCACCGTGGTGATCATGTTGACGCCGCCGAGGATGGTGCCGAGACCGGACAGTGCCAGCCCCATGATCCACAGATCGGCGCCGACACCCGGCGAATGCAGGGTGCTCGTCAGCGGCGAGTACGCCGTCCAGCCGAAGTCCGCGGCGCCGCCGGGGGTGATGAACCCGGCGATCGCGATGGTGCCGCCGAACAGGAACGCCCAGTAGCTGAACGCGTTGAGGCGGGGGAACGCCACGTCGGGGGCACCGATCTGCAGCGGAAGGATGTAGTTGGCGAACCCGAACACGATCGGCGTCGCGTACAGCAGCAGCATGATCGTGCCGTGCATCGTGAACAGCTGGTTGTACTGCTCGTTGGACAGGAACTGCAGACCCGGGACCGCGAGTTCGCCGCGGATCAGCAGGGCCATCAGGCCACCGGCCATGAAGAACGCAAACGACGTGATCAGGTACAGAATGCCCAGGTCCTTGGGATCCGTCGTCGTGATCATCTTGTAGAAGAAGCTGCCCTTGGGGCGGCGCCGGGCCGGATACGGACGGACCGGACGATGCTGTGGAATTGCCAGATTCACGACGCCCCCCGAAGGGTCCGAGGCGGTTCGGGTCCGGTGTGGACTCCGTTACCAGGGTAGTCACCCCGAGCTCCGGAGGTGGGCTTTTATTGCGGCCGGAAACGACGCTGCCGCAGGTGCGCGTGGTGCGCGCCTGCGGCAGCGAGGGGGAGTGAGCGGTCAGTGCGCCCGGTTGACCGCCGAGACGACGGCGCGCAGCGACGCGGTGGTGATCGACGTCGCGATGCCGACACCCCAGACCACGGTGTTCCGTCCGTCGGGAGCGGTCACGGCGCACTCGACGTAGGCGGCCGCCTGGGCGTCGTCACCGGCCGACATGGCGTGCTCGGAGTAGTCGAGCACCCGCACGTCGAAGTCGATGGTGGCGAGCGCGTCGACGAACGCGGCGAGCGGGCCGTTGCCCGAACCCGAGATCTCGTGCTCCTTGCCGTTCACCTTCACGGTCGCGGTGATGGAGTCGGTTCCGCCGTCCTCCTCGGACGCCGTGACCTTCTGCTTCATCCGCTCGAGCGGCGTGATCGGAGCCAGGTACTCCTCGTGGAAGACGTCCCACATCTCCTTGGGCGACACCTCGCCGCCCTCGCCGTCCGTGATCCGCTGGACGGCCTGCGAGAACTCGATCTGCAGGCGGCGCGGCAGCACCAGCCCGTGATCGGCCTTCATGATGTACGCGACGCCGCCCTTGCCGGACTGCGAGTTGACGCGGATCACCGCCTCGTACGTGCGGCCCACGTCCTTCGGGTCGATCGGCAGGTACGGAACCGCCCACAGGATGTCGTCGACGTCGGCGTCCTGCGAGTCGGCGTCGAACTTCATCGCGTCGAGGCCCTTGTTGATCGCGTCCTGGTGGCTGCCGGAGAACGCGGTGTACACGAGGTCGCCGCCGTACGGGTGACGCTCGTGGACGGGGAGCTGATTGCAGTACTCGACGGTGCGGCGGATCTCGTCGATGTTGGAGAAGTCGATCTGCGGGTCGACGCCGCGGGTGAACATGTTGAGACCGAGGGTGACCAGGCAGACGTTGCCGGTGCGCTCACCGTTGCCGAACAGGCAGCCCTCGATGCGGTCGGCGCCGGCCTGGTAGCCCAGCTCAGCGGCGGCCACGCCCGTGCCGCGGTCGTTGTGGGGGTGCAGCGACAGGATGACCGAGTCGCGACGGGCCAGGTTGCGGTGCATCCACTCGATGGAGTCGGCGTACACGTTCGGCGTCGCCATCTCGACGGTGGCCGGCAGGTTCAGGATCACCGGGTTCTGCGGCGTCGGCTGCAGCACCTCCGTGACCGCGTCGCACACCTCCTTGGCGTACTGCAGTTCGGTGCCGGTGTACGACTCGGGGGAGTACTCCCAGCGCCACTGCGTGTCCGGGTAGTTCTTCGCCTCGTCGAGGGCCAGGGTCGCCGCGTCCGTCGCGATCTTCTTGATCACGTCGCGCTCGGCCTTGAACACCACCCGGCGCTGCAGGATGGACGTCGAGTTGTAGAAGTGGACGATCACCTTGTTCGCGCCCTCACAGGCCTCGAACGTGCGCTTGATCAGTTCCGGCCGGGACTGCGTGAGCACCTGGATGGTGACGTCGTCCGGAATCGCTCCGTCTTCGATGATCTCGCGGACGAAGTCGAAGTCCGTCTGGCTCGCCGACGGGAAGCCGACCTCGATCTCTTTGTAGCCCATCCGCACCAGCAGTTCGAACATGCGGCGCTTGCGGGCGGGGCTCATCGGGTCGATCAGCGCCTGGTTGCCGTCACGGAGATCGACGGCGCACCACTGCGGGGCGCGGTCGATGACCTTGTCGGGCCACGAGCGATCCGGCAGCGACACCGGCTCCACTTCCTCGGAGAAGGAGCGGTAGCGGAACGTCGGCATCGACGAATTCTTCTGCGTGTTCCATTCCGGCTGATCGGAGGGAGCACGCTTGGAAGGCGGCGTGATGGTGCGCGTTCCGGAGGTAAAGGCGTCAGCGGGGGACATGGGATTGATCTCCAGGTTCGATGTGGACTTTGTGAGTCCAACGGCTGTGTCGACCGGCGCACGAGAAACCCCGCGACGGGAAGCCAGTCTGGATCAGACCCCGTCGCGGCAACCAAGGAGGAGTGCGCGCTGCATACTCAGCACTGTACTCCGGGCATCGTCGTTCGCGTGCCGGGGTTCGAAGTCCGAGTGAGGAGAGACCGGTGAGCCGCAGCGCGACGGTGGTATCACCGCTGGTGGCCGCCCTTTTTACGGTACTCCTGGTGTCGTGTTCCGGCACGGTCGTGGGGGCGCCGAGCGTCCCCGGGGCCGGCGAGCCCGTCTACGGTCAGCCGGTCAGCGAACACACCCGGGCGGAACTGGCCGTCGCCGCCGCGGCCCGCGACCTCGCGCCGTGCGGGCTGCTCGACGAGGATCTGGTGGCGTCGCTCGGACAGGTCACCGCCTTCGGGCCCGTCGGCGACCTGTCGACCTGCCACGCCGAGCTGGTGCCTCCCCGCGGCACACCCGCCAACCCCGTCTGGGTCGAGGTGGCGGTCGGTGAACGCGAACCCACGGAGCGAACCGGTGCCGGCGAGGCGACGGCCGGACTCGAGGTGCGGCCCGCAGCCGGCGCGCTCCCGGGCACGTGCACCCTCTACTTCTCGCTGCCGCCGGTCCCGGGGGTGCAGGACGACGTGGCGGCGGGCCGCTGGGGGCACGTGTCGTATCTCGACGGGGCAGGCGGAACGGGTGACTCCGCCGCCGGCGACGACTGTGCGGAGGCGCGCACGGTGCTCGGATCGGTGACGGACAGGCTGCGCTCGCCGGTTCGTATTCGTTCGGATATCCCTCTCGCGCAACAGGATCCGTGCCGAGTGGTCGAGAACATGTCCGAACGGGGCATCGAGACGTTCGCTCCGGGCAGCCGCCCCTACGAATGCCTCCTGACACTCCGCGGCGGCGTGGAGGCGTCCGTGCAACTCGCGCTGTCGCCGGAACCGCCACGGGCCGGCGGCCCCGACGCCGTCGAACTCGACGGCAGGCCGTTCACGTACTTCCGGGACGCCGTCTCGTGTCACTACTACTTCTATCCGGGTGCCGTGTTCGACACCAACCTGCCGTCGAGCCCGGTGAGTGAACGGGACAAACGGAGCAATCGGCTCACGGCGTCCGTGGCGGCGTCGGCGCCGAACTGCGACGACGCGGAAACACTGGTGCTCGCGTCGGCCGAGATGTTCGACTACTGACATGAACACACAGGTCGATGTCGCCCGGGCCTACCTGGACGCGTTGCTCAGCCACGACGGCAACTCGGTGCCCATCGAACCCCGGGCGGTCCGGTACGAGGTGGGCCTGAAGACGGCATTCTCCGGAAATCACCTGCGCCGAAGCCTGTCCGGCGGCCCCCAGTACCGGGTGATCCGGGCGATCCGCGACTGCGTGTGGTCGGTCGACGGCGACACCGTCACCGTCGACTACCTCCTGGACGCCGGACTGTTCGGCCGCACCCTCGTCACGGTCCGGGTGGTCGAGACGTTCCGGATCCCGCCGGACGACCTGCGAATCCACCGCATCGACGCGAAGATCAAGCGCCCCTGACCCTGCGTCTGGCCCCGCGCTTCCTGGCCCTGCGCCTCCTGGCCCTGCGCCGAACCGTCTGTCAGGCAGGGTCTTCCGCACGTGAGTGGCAATGTGTGCCCCGCCACGCTTTGCCACTCACATGGGGTCAGTCGAGCGTTTCGTGCGCTGCGGGAATCGAACCCAGGCGACCGGCCTGGAAGTCCTCGAACGCCTGCATCACCTCGGCCCGGGTGTTCATGACGAACGGTCCGGCCATTGCGACGGGCTCCCGGATCGGCTTGCCGCCGAGGACGAACACCTCGAAGGACTTGGTCCGCGAATCCTGGGTGTCGGCCGCGGTGATCGTCAGGGTGTCACCGCGTCCGTAGACGGCGGTCTGGCCCATCCGGATCGGCCGGCGCTCGGAACCGACGAGTCCCTCGCCCGCGAGGACGTAGGCGACTGCGTTGAATTCGGGGTTCCACGGCAGCGTCAGGCTCGCGCCCGGCGCGACCGTCGCGTGGACGAGGCTGATCGGCGTGTACGTGGACCCGGGACCGTGGTGGCCGTCGACATCACCGGCGATCACGCGGACGAGGGCGCCGCCGTCGGCCGAGGACAGCAGGGCCACCTTCTGTCCGGTGATGTCCTGGTAGCGGGGCGCGGCCATCTTGTTGTCGCGGGGCAGGTTGACCCACAACTGGACGCCGTGGAACAGGCCACCGCTCATCACCAGATGCTCGGGCGGGGTCTCGATGTGCAGGATGCCGCCACCCGCCGTCATCCACTGCGTGTCGCCGCCGCCGATGGTCCCGCCGCCGCCGTTGGAATCCTGGTGCTCCATGATGCCGTCGATCATGTAGGTGACGGTCTCGAAGCCGCGGTGCGGATGCCACGGTGTGCCCTTGGGTTCACCGGGTGCGTAGTCGACCTCACCCATCTGGTCCATGTGAATGAACGGGTCGAGGGCGGACAGGTCGATGCCGGCGAACGCGCGGCGAACCGGGAAGCCTTCACCCTCGTACCCGACAGGTGCGGTGGTGAGGGAGAGGACCGGGCGGTCGACGGCGCCGGGAGCGGGTGCGTCGATACGCGGCAGGGCAAGGATGTTGTCGACCGTCACGGCAGGCATGGGGTGTCTCCTCGTACTCATGTAATTGATTGTTCAACTACTTCATGGTGTGTAACACCCGCTGCGTCCAGGTATTCCCAGGGCGGCTCCGCCGCCCGTGCGCGGCTGACGAGTGCAGAGACTCGCTCACCACGCACGGGCGCGAAGCGCCTAGTTGAGGACGTTCTCGTGATCGGGGCAGTACCGGGTGATCGCGCCGATGATGTACGGGTAGACGCCGTCGTTGGTGAGCATCGGCGTCCACTCCTCACGCACCTGGTCGAGGGGCTTACCCGCGTCGAGTGCGGTGCAGATCTCGCCGGCCTGATGGACCGCGAGGTCGTCGTCGGTGACGGTCTGGTTGTTCGCGCGCAGGTAGGCCAGGTAGTCGGCGGCCGTTCCCGGGTTGTCGGCGACCGAGAAGACGCGGCTTCCGGGGGCCGTCGCAGCGGTGGTCCGCGCCGCCACGGAGGCGGAAGCGGACGTGGTCTCGGATGCTGCGGTGTCGGTGTCGCCACCGCACGCGGTGAGGAATGCCGCGGAGCAGACGGTGAGGGCGGTCAGAGCAAGGGTGCGGCGCATGGGGCGTGTGATTCCTTTCGAGGCCTGTGACGGCGACGATCGTATCGTCCGCGCGACCGTTGGTCCCGACGGCGAGTGGCCAACCGCAAACCGGCGGCGGCCGGTAAATCCGCTGCCCGGCGACGGTGGGTGGAGGTAGTGTTGCCAGTCCGAGCAGGATCCGAATCGAGGAGGTGAGACCCATGTCCGTTCGAACAGGTCGGGTGCTCTCACTCCGCGACCGCGCGGTCTTACCGACATAAGGTGACCGGGAGAGCGCCCATCGGCATTCCGAAAGGCTCTCCCATGTCAGTGTCTCTGTCACCGTCCCTCGAATTCGTCCTCGTCACGAGGCTGCGCGCCGCCGGCTGTGTGTTCGCCGAGGACGAAGCGCAGTTGATCGTCTCCGCGGCCCGGACGTCGGACGAACTCGCGTCGATGCTGGACCGTCGCGTCGCCGGCGTACCCCTCGAGCATGTTCTCGGCTGGGCCGAGTTCTGCGGGCTGCGGATCGAGGTGGATCCGCAGGTGTTCGTGCCCCGGCGCCGCACCGCGTTCCTGGTCGAGCAGGCAGCCGCCCTCGCGCCGACGAACGCTGTCGTGGTCGACCTGTGCTGCGGATCGGGGGCGGTGGGGGCCGCGCTGGCTGCCACGCTCGATCGGATCGAGTTGTATGCGGTGGACATCGACCCCGCCGCCGTCCGGTGCGCCCGGCGCAACGTTCCGGACCCCGGCCGGGTGTTCGAGGGCGACCTGTACGCACCGCTGCCCACGTCGTTGACGGGACGCGTCGACATCCTGGTGGCCAACGCCCCGTACGTCCCCACCGGGGCGATCAGGTTGATGCCGCCGGAGGCCCGGCTCCACGAACCGAGGGTCTCACTCGACGGCGGCGCCGACGGCCTCGACATCCAGCGTCGCGTGACCACGGCCGCGCGGAGCTGGCTCGCGCCCGGCGGGCACCTCCTGATCGAGACCAGCGGGAGGCAGGCGCCGCACACCGCCGAGGCGTTCGCGGACGCCGGGTTGGCGACGCGGGTCGAGAGTTCCGACGAGGTGGGTGCCACCGTCGTCGTCGGCACCGCCCCCAGGTGAGTGGCAATGCGTCCTAGAGCACTCTTTGCCACTCACGTGTCGATATACGTGTAACCGCGACTGTCGGGTCGTCAGGACGCTGACCTGCCGAGGTCGAGCAGTTCCTCGTGGAACCCTCCGATTCCGCGTTCGCGATCGACGAGATGGATCTCGAGGATCCAATGGCACTGCACGCCGGAGGAGTCGAGTCGGCGCATCGGCTGGTCGCTGCCCGGCGCGATGTACGACCGGACCTCGTCGCCGCGGATCTTCTCGTGCGGGAACTGTCCCACGAGGTGGCCGGCGATCGCGCCGCCGAATTCCCAGCGGGTTCGTTCGACGAACTCGGTGACGTGCGCGAACAGTTGCTCGCCGGTGATGTCGGGTTCGGCGTCGAAGTAGGCGCGCCCGGCGTCGAAGACCGCGGGCAGGGCGTCTTTCAGTTCGTGCTTGACCGGGTCGTCGCCGAGTACGAAGGTCCGCCCGAAGTCGGCTTCCCACTCTTCGAAGATGGGGCCGAAATCGCAGAACACGATGTCGTCGTCGCCGATGAGACGGTCCGGTGGATTCTCCCGGTACGGCTCGAGCGTGTTGACACCCGCTCGCACGATCCGCTTGTGCCAGTACCGGCTGATGCCGAACAGGTCTGCGGCGAGATCGCGGATGGTGTTGCTCGCCTCCGACTCCAGAGTTCCCGGCCGGATCACCCGTTCGGAGGTGACGGCCTCGAACAACTCGGCGGCTTTCGCCTGCGCGTCGAGCAGTTTCGCCGCCCGCACGCCCTCGTCCTGGATCGTGTTGCTCACCCGTCGACGGTAACAGCGGGGTCCGGACCGGCCGTGACGTCCTCGATCCGCACGCAGCAGAACCCGTCCCTGGGTGCCAGTGTGGCGCGGCGATTTTCGCGCCCGGCACCGTCGAGAAGTCCGGCGAGGAGCGCGAGGTTCATGCTGCACACCATGTCGGTGTGTCTGCGTGCGAGGGTGTGGAACGGACAGTTGACCAGGTCGATGGTGCCGCCGCCGCTGCGCGGTTCGTAACCGCATTTCTCGAGCGCGGCGATCAGGTCGTCGTCCGTGCTGCCCGCGTCGGCGCCGAGTCCGCGCCCGAAGTCGTGTGCCCGTGCGCCGAGGGCCGCGCGCGGCGATGTGCCGGTGGTCTCGGCGTCTTCGATCGCCCGGGCGAACAACTCTCCCGCCAGCACGTACGCGCGTTCGGGGAGATGCACCGAGAATTCGCGGTCGGAACGACGGTAGAGCTTGGCGGGACGTCCCGCCCCGGGCCCCGATCGCCCGCTCCGCCGCGCGAACTCCACCGCCAGGAGTCCCTCGTCGGCCAACTTCTCGAGATGGAACGCGGACGTCGAGCGGGCGAGGTCCAGCGCCTCGGCGACGTCGTCGCGACTGACCGGCGACGTCTGTGCGCGCACGTAGTCGTAAAGCCGTCGCCGGACCGGCTCGTCGAGGGAGGAGACGGCCGAGACGTCCGAGTGCGGCGTGGCATCCATGACGCCATTGTAAAACCAAAAAGCGTTGACTAAATTCTGCTTCGAATTCTATAGTCAGTGGACATAGATTTTAGAAGGAGTCGTCATGACTACCAACACTCCACCCCAGGTCAGCCACCATTCGCACACCCTGTCCGACCCCGGGTACCAGGCCTTCCTCGTGCTTCGCACGGTCTTCACGGTCGCGCCGATCCTGTTCGGACTGGACAAGTTCACGAACTGGCTCACCGACTGGCCGCAATACCTGGCGCCGTGGATCGACGGCATCCTGCCGGGAACAGCGCAGCAGGGCATGTACGTCGTCGGCGTGATCGAAGTGCTCGCAGGAATCCTCGTCGCCGTCGCGCCGCGAATCGGTGCCTGGGTCGTCGCCGCCTGGCTGGCCGGGATCATCGTCAACCTGCTCACGCTGTCCGGGTACTACGACGTCGCGCTGCGCGACTTCGGACTGCTCGCCGGCGCCGTCGCTCTCGGCCTGCTCGCCGCGGAATACGGGCGTCCGCTCCATCGTCCGCACACCTGATCGGACCGCCCGCGGCACGTGAGATGCACCTCATCGCCTGTTTGGAGTGACGCGACCGCTCGTATCGTGTGTGGTCGTGTCGGTAGGTGCGCAGGATCAGGGAACCGGGTCGCGGGATCACGGTGTGCCGATCCCTGCGCCGGCCCCGGCACGGTCGTTGCTTCTCGGGGTGCCCAAGCAGGGGCGCCGGTGGCCGGGTGTGGTGCGCGCCGGGGTGGCCGTCGCGTTGCCCGCGCTGGCCGGCGTCGCGCTCGGACATTCGGCGGTCGCTGCGATCGCGACTCTGGGAGCGTTCGCCGTCGTGTACGGCGAGGGCCGGGCGTACCGGGTGCGGTGGCGGGTGGTGTCGATCGCCGCCGCGGTGATGGTGCTGCTGGCCGGTGTCGGCGCCGCGGTCGGTGCATTCGTCCACGACGCGACAGCGGCGGGCGGTTCCGCGCTGTGGGGGATGACGCTGGTTCTGGTGATGACCGCCGTTGTCGCCGTCTGCGCTTTCGTCGTCGACGGACTGCGACTCGGGGCGCCGGGTGCTTTCCTGCCCCTGCTCACCGTGGAGATCGCGTCGGCGCTGCCCGCGCTCGGTGTCGCTGTGACGGAGGTGCTGGCCTGGTCGACGGTGGGGGCGGCGTCGGCGTTGATCGTGTCGATGTCGGGTGCGGTGGCGCGGCCACGCACCCCCGAGCGCGCCGCTGTCGGGACTGCGGCCGCCGCCGTCGACGCCGCGCTTTCGGACACGGCCTCGCCGACTTCCCGCCGGGACGCGGTGCGGTCGCTGCACGCCGCATGGCAGTGCCTTCACGACGCCGCCCTCGTCGGCCGCGATCACCCGCTGACCCGCACGTTGCGGTCGGCGCACCTGCGATGCGCGTCGGCCGTGGACGGCCTCGACTCGGACCACGCGTCGGATATCGACGACCTTCGACCGCAGGTCCCGCTGCCCAGGCCGTCGATCCGCTACCGGCTCGCACGGGCGGCTCATCTGCGGGGCAGGTCCTGGACGATCGTCGCGCGACTGCTGGTCGCGGGCCCGGCCGCAGGTCTCCTGGCGCTGGCGTTCGGTGTCGGACGGCCCGACTGGGCGGTGATCACCGCGGCGATGATCCTGCATCAGGGCCCGGACCGTGTGCTCGGGACGTATCGCGGACTGCACCGGTTTTTCGGGACGGTGCTCGGTCTCGTTCTGCTCGCCGCGCTGTCGACGCTCGACCTGACGGCGGCCGCGCTGGTACTCGTCCTGGCGGTCCTGATGGCGGGAATCGAGGCCTTCCTCGTCCGTAACTACGGTCTGGCGATGGTGTTCATCACCCCGCTCGCCCTGGTTCTCGGCGGTCTCGGAACGCACGTCGACCTCGTCGTGGTCTCCCGGGACCGGCTCCTCGAAACCGCTCTCGGTGTGGCGGTGGCGCTGGCGGTGTTGTGGACCGTGCTTCCGGGTTCGTACCGCCGGATACTGCGGGACGCGGACGAACAGGTTGCCGGCACGATCGGGCGGATCGGCGATGCCCGCGACCCTGGTGCCGTCGCCGAACTCGGCCGCGACCTCGAATTCGATCTGCACAGTTCCACGACCGCCGCGATCACCGCCGCCCACACGGACCCGGCGTGGACCCGCACCCGGTGGCCCGAGCACCACCACCTCCACGAGCTGGGCTACCGAATTCTCACCCGGCACTTCGGACCTCGCCTTTAGCCGGATTTCGCCGGATCTCCGCTGTTAGGGTTCGTTGATGGGTCCTGTGACGGGAATCGGAACAGCAATTCGGGCCTCGTTGGCCGCCGCTCTGTGCGTCGGCATGCTGGCCGCGTGCGCGTCGGACGAGGAGCCGCAGAGCGACCCCGCGGCCACGTGTGCGGACGTCCCCAACGGCACCCCGATCACCGCGGCGCCGCCGCCCCCCGGTCCGGCGCCGACCACCCAGAATCTCGCGACGAACCCGGAGATCGCGACCGGCTACCGCTCCGGGATGACGCCCGTGGACACCGCGTCGTACGCGGTGTCCACCGCCAACCCGGTGTCGACGCAGGCCGCGTGCGAGGTGTTGCGGGACGGGGGAACGGCCGCCGACGCGCTGATCGTGGCCCAGACGGTGCTGGGTCTCGTCGAACCGCAGTCCTCCGGAATCGGGGGCGGGGCGTTCCTGCTCTACTACGACGCGGGGCAGAACAGTGTCGAGGCATACGACGGGCGTGAGGTCGCGCCGATGGCCGCGACGGAGAACTACCTCCGCTGGATCAGCGACACGGACCGCACCGTGCCCCAGCCCGACGCCCGCGCGAGTGGCAGGTCCATCGGTGTTCCCGGCGTCGTGCGGATGCTCGAGACGGCGCACCGGGACCACGGACGGGACGAATGGCGGGAACTGTTCGACCCGGCCATCTCACTCGCCGACCAGGGTCTCGAGATCAGCCCCCGGATGGCCGGGCAGATCGCCGAGTCCGCGCCCCACCTGGCCGTCGACGAGGCGTCGAAGGCGTACTTCCTGAATCCCGACGGCACTCCGAAGCCTGCCGGGACGAAGCTGACGAACCCGGCCATGGCCAAGACGCTGGGGGCGATCGCCGCGGGCGGCGCCGACGCATTCTACACCGGGGTCATCGCACAGGGCATCGTCGATGCGACGGCAACGGCGACGGGCGGTCGCACGCCCGGCCAGATCACTCTCGACGACCTCGCCCACTACCAGGCGAAGAAGCGGACCCCGCTGTGCACGCCGTACCGGGACCACGAGATCTGCGGCATGCCGAACCCGTCGTCCGGTGGCACGGCGGTCGCGGCGACGCTGGGCATCCTGGAGAACTTCGACCTGTCGCAGTACGGGCCGACGAACCTCGACGACAACGGGGGAAAGCCGACAGCGGAGGCCGTGCACCTCATCTCCGAGGCGGAGCGCCTCGCGTACGCCGACCGGGACAAGTACGTCGCGGACTCGGATTTCGTTCCGCTGCCCGGCAATTCCATCGACACGCTGCTGAACGAGGACTACCTGAAGCAGCGGGCCGAGCTCATCGACCCCGGCAAGAGCATGGGCACTGCGCAACCCGGCAACTTCGGGCCCGTTCCGCTGGGGGTGCAACCGCAGGACAAGGAACACGGCACCAGTCAGATCTCGATCGCCGACACGTACGGCAACGTGGCGTCGATGACGACCACGGTGGAATCGGCGTTCGGGTCGTTCCATATGACGGACGGCTTCGTGCTCAACAATCAGCTCACCGACTTCTCGGCCCAGCCGGTCGGACCCGACGGGGCGCCGCTCGCCAACCGCGTCGAACCGGGTAAGCGTCCGCGTAGTTCGATGGCGCCGACCCTCGTCTTCGACCGCGGCAGCGACGGTTCGCGGGGCGACGTCCAGTACGCGACCGGTTCCCCGGGCGGTTCGGTGATCATCCAATTCGTCGTGAAAACACTGGTGAGCATGCTGGATTGGGGTCTGAACCCGCAGCAGGCCGTGTCGGCGGTCGACTTCGGGGCGGCGAACACCCCGGTCACCGGCGTCGGCGGGGAGCATCCGAACATCAATGCGGCCAACGACGGCGCCGACGACCCGCTGATCGTGCAACTCCGGGCGATGGGCCACCAGGTGTCGGTCGCCCCGCAGTCCAGTGGGCTCAGTGCGCTGCAACGCCAGGGTTCGGGGTGGGTCGGCGGCGCGGACCCGAGACGTGAGGGCGCGGTGATGGGTGACGGCACGGGTTGACACACCGCCACCCTTCCGATCACGCCTGTTCGAGGAGCGGGGCCACCTTGGTTCCGAGCAGTTCGATCGCGCGCATCACCTTGTCGTGGGGCAGCGGTCCGACGCTCGGGTGCAGCATGAACCGCTCGATGCCCAGAGTGTCGCGCATGCCGACGATCTTCTCGGCCACCTGCTCGGGGTTGCCGAGCACCAGTGAGCCGCCGGGTCCGCGCAGACCGTCGAAGGCCTGCCGGTTCATCGGCGCCCACCCACGTTCGCGTCCGAGCCCGGTCATGGCCGCGGCGTACGACGGGTAGAACTCCGAGGCCGCCCGGTCCTCGCTGTCCGCGACGTAGCCGTGCGCGTGGACGGCGATGGGCTGCGGTGCGTGCCCGCCCTCCGACACCGCGCGCCGGTGCAGGTCGGCCAGCGGGGCGAAGCGCGCGGGTTCGCCACCGATGATCGCCAGCGCCATCGGCAGGCCGAGCAGTCCGGTGCGTGCCACGGATTCCGGGTTGCCGCCGACGCCCACCCAGACGGGAAGGGGGCGCTCGGGCCGCGGGTAGACGGACTGGTCGGTGAGAGCCGGCCGGTGACGCCCCGACCAGTTCACGGTCTCCGAGTCGCGGAGTGCGAGCAGCAGGCCGAGTTTCTCGACGAACAACTCGTCGTAGTCGGCGAGGTCGTAACCGAAGAGCGGGAACGATTCGGTGAACGATCCGCGGCCGGCCATCACCTCGGCGCGCCCGTCGGAGATGAGGTCGAGGGTCGCGAACTCCTCGAACACCCGCACCGGGTCGTCCGAGCTCAGGACGGTGACCGCGCTGGTCAACGTGATGCGGGACGTGCGGGCGGCGGCGGCCGAGAGCACGACCGCGGGTGCCGACGCAGCGAAATCCGCGCGGTGGTGTTCGCCGACGCCGTACACGTCGAGCCCCACCTGCTCGGCGAGCACGACCTCCTCGAGCAGGTCCTTCAGACGCTGCCGCGGCGATACCGCCGCGGTTCCGCCGGAACCGACCTCGGCGAACGTCGTCAATCCGAGTTCCATGCCGGACTCCTCACCTATATAGTTGAAACATCAATTAGATCGTGTAACGGGGCGAGGGTTAGGGATATTCCACCCGATGATTCAGACCCCGACGGGCGGGGAACCCATCGACCATGGCGAAAAATGGAGTGAACGATCCCCCGGGAGGCGACTGGGTGTTCTTCGACCACACCGAGGGCGCCACCGAGAGATAGAGACACATCGTGCTCGCCAGCGGCCCGCGAAAAGTGGGCGTCGAGGAGGAGTTCCACCTCATCGATCTGAAGACCCGGCGCCTGACCACCCGCGCGCCGGAATTGCTGGCACGACTTCCCGACGACGCGTACGTCGACGAACTGCAGCAATGCGTCGTCGAGGTCAACAGTGGTGTGTACTCCGACCTCGGCGGTCTGCGGACCGATCTGGAGCGGCACCGCAGACTGCTCATCGACGAGGCCGCGGCACTCGGCATCGGCGTGGCGGCCGCCGGTTCGATGCCGCTGGCCCTGCCCGCGGAGATGCACGTGACCGGGTCGCAGCGGTACCGGCGGATGCTCGCGGACTATCAGGTGCTCGCCCGCGAGCAGTTGATCTGCGGCACACAGTTTCACGTCGACCTGCCCGACCGCGACGACGCCGTCCGGGTCGCCCACCGGGTCGCTCCCCACATGCCCGTGCTGTTGGCGCTCAGCGCGAGTTCCCCGTTCCGGTCCGACGGCTCGGACACCGGTTACGCCAGCGCGAGGACGCTGCTCTGGTTGCGCTGGCCCAGCACGGGACCGGCCGCGCCCGTCTCCACGGCCGCCGAGTACGACGGTCTTATCGACGACCTCGTCGCGAGTGGAGTGATCAGCGATCCCGGCATGGCCTATTTCGACGTCCGGCCGTCGGTGAAACTGCCGACCCTGGAGCTGCGGGTGTGCGACAGCTGTCCGCGCCTCGACACGGTCGTGCTCATCGCCGCACTGTTCCGTGCTCTCGTGGAACGCGAGGTGGCGGGGCTGCACGCCGGGAGGAATGGTGTCGAGGTCGTGCCGACGCTGACTCGTGCGGCGCTGTGGCGCGCCGCCCGGTCGGGTCTGGAGACGGACCTCGTCGACATGACGGTTCCACGGGCTCGGCCGGCGTCGGAGCTCGTCGACGACTTCGTGAATTCGCTGCGCCCACAACTCGAGGAGGCGGGCGACTGGAACACTGTGGCGGAGCTGGCCGCGGAGGCGGCCGCCCACGGCAGCTCCGCGGCACGGCAACGCCACGCACTCGGTCGCCGGGGACGGCTCACCGACGTGGTCGACCTGCTGCTCGCGGAGACCGCCGGCCGCACCGAACACCTCCCGGAGGTGGAGGTGCCGCCGGCGCCGCGGGAGTCGGGTCCGACATCGACCGGCGCCGGCCGGACGCGAAGGTATTGGAGCGCCAGGTTCTGGGACCGCAGCGACACAGCCGACATGACGTGGACGGACTCGACCGAGCTCGACGAGAAGAAGCTGATCGAGTGGCGCCGGGACCTGCACGCGCATCCGGAACTGTCGTTCGAGGAACGCCGGACTACCGGGATCGTGCGCGATCACCTGGTCGGTCTCGGCCTCGAACCCGTCCTGCTGCCCGGCGGCACCGGCCTGTGGTGCGACCTCGGGCCGGAGACGGGCGACCGCGTCGCATTGCGGGCCGACCTCGACGCGCTACCGGTCGCCGAGACGACGGGTCTGCCGTTCGAGTCGACGGTCCCCGGGGTGTCGCACGCGTGCGGTCACGACGCCCACACCACGATGCTGATGGGGGCGGCATCCGTCCTCGTGAAGTACCCGCCGCCGTCCCAGGTCCGGCTCATCTTCCAGCCCGCCGAGGAGACCACACCCGGCGGCTCCGTCGACACGATCGCCGCCGGCGCACTCGACGGGGTGTCGAAAATCTTTGCACTGCACTGCGACCCGCACCTCGAGGTCGGCAAACTCTCGACGAGGACGGGGCCCATCACCTCGTCCAACGACTCCGTCACCGTGCGGTTGTGGTCCGCAGGCGGGCACACCGCCCGACCCCACCTGACCGGCGATCTGATTCACGCCGCCGCGGTCCTGGTGACGGGACTGGCGTCCGTCCTCGACCGGCGGATCGATGCCCGCACCGCGACCGTCCTGACCTGGGGAAAGGTGGCCGCCGGGCAGGTCGCGAACTCCGTACCCGAATCGGGTGAGCTGGTCGGCACCCTGCGCAGCGCCTCCCGCGAGACGTGGGCCTCGCTCGAACCACTGGTCACGGAGACGATCTGTCACCTCCTCGCGCCGTACGACGTGCGGTACGAGCTCTCCTACCGGCAGGGCGTCCCACCCGTCGTCAACGATCCCGACTGCACCGCGGACCTGCGGGAAGCGATCGAATCGGTGGTGGGATTCGATCATCTGGCCGAGGCCCAGCAGTCCAGCGGAGGCGAGGATTTCGCGTGGTACCTCGAGCGGGTTCCGGGGGCGATGGCGCGACTCGGCGTGTGGGACGGCACCGGACCCCATCAGGAACTGCACCAGCCGGCTTTCAACCTCGACGAACGCGCCATGATTCACGGGGTCCGGACCCTCGTCGCGCTCACCCGGCTCGAAGACCAGTCGGGCTGAGCCCGGCGTCAGGCCGGCTTGGCGGCGGCCTCCGCCAGTTGCGGCACGAGCGCGTCGACCGCGTAGGGGAGGCTGAGGACGGTGCCCCAGGTGAGGGCTCCGGAGACGGTGGGGTCTTCGACGAACACGGCGCGACCGGCCCGGGCGACCGGCAGCGACTGATAGACCGGGTCGGCCGTGATCTTCGCTGCGGCATCGGGGCTGCTGCCGACATTCCAGACGAGGACGTCCACGTCGAGGATGTCGAGTTGCTCGGTGCTGATGGTGAACGCATCCAGGTCGCCCGCGAGTTGCGCGATCTGCTCGGGGACGACGAATCCGAGCGACGTCATCAGGCGTGAGCGCGGGTCGTTGGGGGACCGCACGTAGAACGAGCCGGCGTCCCCCAACTCCGCGACCGCGACCGTCTTGCCCTCGAACTCGGGGTGGGCGGCACGCTGCTCCGCCACCAGGGCGTCGACGTCCGCGACGAGTTGGTTCGCCTTCTCGTCCTCGCCGAGGGTGGTGCCGACGATGCGGACGGCGTCCTGCCACGGCATCCCGAAATCGGGGTAGTCGGGCGAGGTGGTGACCGTGGGCGCGATCGCCGAGAGCCGCTGATAGGCGTCGTCGTCGACGTCGATGTACAGCGCGAGGATCAGGTCGGGATCGAGTTTCGCGATGGCCTCGTACGCGAAGTTGGCCTCACCGGTGAACTGGCCGCGGTTGAAGACTTCGGGGTGCGTCCCGTCCAGCGCGTCCTGGGCCCACGGCCAGGTGGCGTCCGGATAGTCGCCGTACCAGTCGGTGACACCGACCGGCTGACGACCGAACGAGAGGAGCGTGTCCTGGTCGGAATAGCCGACGGTCACGATGCGCTGCGGGGCGTTCGGGACTTCCGTGGTCCCCTTCTTGTGCGTCACCGTCCGGGTGTCGCCGGCGGAGTCCGCGTCGGTGCCCGAGGAACACGCTGCGGCGAAAACGGCCAGGCCGACCCCGGCACTCACGGTCAGGAACTTGCGGCGGTCGAGCGTTCGCATCCACATACCTCCCTGTAGGTGAGGCTAACCTACAGGGAGTGATCCGGGCTGTGCATCTGTGGTGGAAACGGGGGAGTCGGCTCGGGAATCGGAGGCCCAGGCGGCGGCGTCGGTCCCGGCGGCCCCGGTTGCGGTCCGGGCTCGGGAGGTGCAGGTTCGGGGCCGGGCTCGGGCGGAAACGGGTGCGGCGGAGTCGGCGTCGGCGGCACAGGTGGAGGCCCCGGGTCCGGGGGCGTCGGCTCCGGATCCGGCACGGGGTTGCCGAGCGCGTCGTGGGCACTCGTCATCAACTGACCACCTTCCGATCGGCTGATTGAGTGGTACCCGGAACGGGCATCCCGCAATCACAGGGCGAGCTGTGAGCGCCCGGGAACAAAATGCGGGATCGGTGCGTTGTCTAGCAACCGTGCCCCGCAAGTGTGGAATTTCACGACACGGGGAACATGAGCCAAAGGGAGGAAGTCATGGCAACCGACTACGACGCACCACGGGTTACCGTCGACGACGAACTCGCCGCGGACTCGCTCGAAGAACTGAAGACACGGAGGAACGACTCGCAGTCGTCCGTCGTCGACGTCGAGGAGACCGACACGGCGGAGTCCTTCGAACTGCCCGGCGCCGACCTGTCCGGTGAGGAACTCACGGTCCGGGTCATTCCGAAGCGAGCCGACGAATTCACTTGCAGCAGTTGTTTCCTCGTCCATCATCGGTCGCGCCTCGCGTCCGAAGAAGGTGGACAGCTGATCTGCCGCGACTGCGCATAGGAGGTCCGTGTGGCCGAGGTCCGTAGAACGTTCACCGTCGCCGCACCGCTCGAGAAAGTCGTCGCATACCTGCGGGACTTCGCGAACACCACGGCCTGGGACCCCGGGACCGTGAAGTGCGAGCAGACCACCCCCGGTCCGGTGGCAGTGGGGACGCAATGGCGCAACGTGTCATCGTTCTTCAGGCGGACCACCGAACTGACCTACCGGATGACCCGCGACGACCCCGATCACGTCGTCTTCGAGGGTCGCAACAAGAGCGCCGCCACGTCGGACGACCTGGCCTTCGAGCGGGTGGGCGACCACTCGACGTCGATCACCTACCGTGCACATCTCCAATTCACCGGCCTGGCGCGATTCGCCGACCCCGTCGCGCGCCTGGCGTTCGAGGTGCTGGCCGCCAAGACCGTCAAGCAGATGACCGGGGTCCTCGAAGCGCGGTAGGCGCACCCAGCTTCCACGAGCGCCCTCACTCTCGACGAATGAGGGCGCTTTGTCATGTGCGAGTCAGGGGATGATCCGGTCATCACGGTCCGAGAAGACCTGTTGCACACTGTATTTACGACCTTGGTGCTGGTGCCCGGCTGGGCGCCCCGCACGATGCGGGGCGCCGCTGCGCGCCGGGGCCCATCAGCTGATGTGATGCACCTCCTGCAACCCGTAGACCGGCGTCGGGATCTCCTCGTGCCGGGCCTTGAGCTGCAGGGCGAGGTACAGCGAGTAGTGCCGCGACTGGTGGAGGTTGCCGCCGTGGAACCACAACGCTTCCTGCTGGGTGGGCTTCCACATGTTCCGCTGCTCGCCCTCCCAGGGGCCGGGGTCCTTGGTGGTGTCGGAGCCGAGGCCCCAGCACTTGCCGACCTTGTCGGCCACCTCCTGTCCCATGAGGTCCGCGGCCCAGCCGTTCATGGAGCCGTAACCGGTGGCGTAGACGACGAGGTCGGCCGGCAGTTCCGTTCCGTCGGTGAGAACGACGGCGTCCTCGGTCAGTCGATCGACCTGCCCGGACACGAGGTGGATGCTGCCGTCGGCGACGAGCTCGGACGCACCCACGTCGATGTAGTAGCCGGACCCGCGGCGCAGGTACTTCATGAACAGGCCGGACCCGTCGTCACCGAAATCGAGCTTGAATCCGGCCTTTTCGAGCCGATCGTAGAAGTCCTTGTCCCGTTCGGCGATCTTCTGATAGATCGGGATCTGGAACTCGTGCATGATCTTGTACGGCAGCGACGCGAACGTCAGGTCCGCCTTCTCCGTCGTCATCCCCGCCGCGAGGGCGCGCTCCGAGTAGAGGTCGCCGAGGCCGAGGTCCATGAGCGAATCGGACTTCACGATGTGCGTCGACGACCGCTGCAGCATCGTCACGTCGGCGCCGGTCTCGTAGAGCGCCTTGCAGATGTCGTGGGCCGAGTTGTTGGCCCCGACGACGACGACGCGCTTGCCCGCATAGGCGTCCGGGCCGGGATGCCGACTCGAATGGTGCTGCTCGCCCTTGAACACGTCCTGACCCGGGAACGTGGGAACACTCGGCTTGCCCGACATGCCGGTGGCCAGCACCAACTGCTTCGGATGCAGCACCACTTCCTCGCCGTCGCGATCGAGGACGACGGTCCACTCCTTCGTGTCCTCGTCGAACGTCGCGGACGTGCAGGTGGTGGACGACCAGTACGGAATCTCCATCACCTTCGTGTACATCTCGAGCCAGTCGCCGATCTTGTCCTTCGGCGCGAACACCGGCCAGTTGTCGGGGAACGGCATGTACGGCAGGTGGTCGTACCAGACCGGGTCGTGCAGGCACAGCGACTTGTACCGATTGCGCCACTGGTCGCCGGGGCGTTCGTTCTTGTCGACGACGATGGCCGGGACCCCGAGTTGACGCAGGCGCGCACCGAGAGCGATGCCGCCCTGGCCGCCGCCGATCACGAGCACGTACGGCTGGCGGGCGTAGCCGAGTTCCTTTTCCTCGATCTCCCGCTTCTCCGCCCAGCTGAGGGTGTCGCCGCCGGAACCGTGGACCGCGCCCTTGACGCGATTCCGTCCCCGACGTTCCTCGTGACCCTTCAGCTCCTGCATGGTGGTGAGGAAGGTCCAGGCCTCGTCGTCCTTCAGGCGCAGGTGCCCCTTGCCCCGGCCCGTCGCCGTCTCGAATTCGATCCACGCGGACGTGAGGCCGTCGGTCTCGTCCGGAGTCTCGCTGGTACGGAAGTTCGTGGGGTCGGTGTCCTCCAGCCGCGCGTGCAGCATCGAGGCGACGGCATCACGTCCCTCGACGGTCTTGAGGTTCCAGGTGAACGCCACCAGATCCCGCCAGAAGCTGTCGACCGCGAACATGCCTGCCGCGCGGTCGATGTCACGCGTGGCGAGCGCGGCTTCGAAATTCGCCAACCACAGGTCGACCCGCTCCTGAGGCGTCGAGGACGTCTGCACCGTGGGCGGCTGGACGGTCTGTGTCATGTGCCTCTCCTTCGTTCTCGTTGTGACTCACAGCACACTCCTCTTCGGGGCGGGCGACAAGCGTTGCACCGTGTTGCAATGCCCTGTGAGTACTTATTAACCGCGGGCGGTTATTAAGTACTCACAGGCCACGAAGTGGCATTAGTACGCCGTCGATGAGTCCGGCCTGGCCTGTCATGTAGTCCGAGTCCGGTCCGGCGAGGTAGGACACGTACGCCGCGACGTCCTCAGGTGTCTGAGCGCGGCCCAGGGCGATGCCATCGACGAACTTCTCGAACGTCGCACCCTTCGGTGCACCGGTGAGTTCCGCGAAGCGTTCGTCGATGGTGACCCACATGTCCGTGCCCACGACGCCCGGGCAGTACGCGTTGCCGGTGATGCCGTCGGACGCGTACTTCTTGGCCGCGGCCTGGGTGAGTCCGCGCACCGCGAACGTGGTCGCCGAGTAGACGCCGAGCATCGCGAATCCCTCGTGGCCGGCGATCGACGACGCGTTGATGATCTTCCCGCCTTGGAACCTGCGGCCCGGATCTCGTCGGCGACCGCATCCACCCTGTCGCCGTTGACGTCGACGAGCGCGATGTTGCGCTTCGCGCCTGTGAGTACTTACTAACGTCCCGCGGTTAATAAGTACTCACAGGCCACGAAGTGGCATTGTCGAAATCCGGGGTTGCTCGTTCGACGTACTGGGTGAGTCCACGGCACAAGGCCGGGACCGACCACAATCGAGGAGGAAATCATGAGGGTCATGGTGATGATCGAGGGTGCCGGAGCCGACGAGGACAAGATCGCCCCGACGGAGGCGATGCTCGCCGCGATGGGCGCGTACAACGAGGAACTGGTGAACGCCGGGATCATGCTTGACGGGCAGGGCCTGAAGCCGACCAGCGCGGGGGCGCGGGTGGTGTTCGAGGGCGGCACGACGTCGGTGGTCGACGGCCCGTTCACGGAGTCGAAGGAGATCATCGCGGGTTACTGGATCTGGGAGGTGCGCTCTCTCGAGGAAGCGATCGAGTGGGTGAAGAAGTGCCCCGCCGACTCCGGCACCGGACTGCGCCAGCTGATCGAGGTGCGGCCGATCTTCGAGTCGGACGACTTCGGGGACGAGTTCACGCCGGAGTTGCGGGAGCGGGAAGAGGCCCTCGCGGCGCGGATCCGCGAGCAGCACCCCGACCGCTGACATGGACGCGCGGCGCACGGTCGAGGCGGTGTGGCGGATGGAGTCGCCGCGGCTCATCGCGTCTCTCACCCGCCTCGTCCGTGATGTCGGCACTGCCGAGGAGATCGCGCAGGACGCGTTCGTGCTGGCGCTCGAGCAGTGGCCGCGGGACGGCGTCCCCGGCAAACCGGGTGCGTGGCTGACGGCGACGGCCAAGCACAAGGCGATCGACCGGATCCGCCGTGAGCGGTCGCAGCAGTCGAAGTACACACAGATCGCCGTCGACCCGTCCGCGCAGCAACCGAGCACGATGCCCGCGCCGGACGCTGTCGACGGCGTGGAGGACGACCTGCTGGCCCTGGTTTTCGTGGCCTGCCATCCGGTGCTTCCCCGGGAATCGCGGGTGGCGTTGACGCTGCGGCTGATCGGAGGCCTGCGCACCGATGAGATCGCGCGGGCCTTCCTCGTGCCCTCGGCGACGATGGGGCAGCGGATCAGCAGGGCCAAGCGCACGCTGTCGGAGGCGAAGGTTCCGTTCGAGGTTCCGGCATCCGAGGAACTTCCGGCGAGGTTGTCGGCGGTGCTCGAGGTGATCTATCTGGTCTTCAACGAGGGGTACTCCGCCACGTCGGGTGACGACTGGATTCGGCGTGATCTGGCGTCCGAGGCGATGCGGCTCGCCCGGGTTCTCGCCGGGCTGCTGCCCCGGGAACCGGAGGTGCACGGGTTGGTGGCGTTGACCGAGTTGCAGGCTTCCCGGTTCGCCGCCCGGGTGGGCGCCGACGGCGAGCCGATCCTGCTGCAGGATCAGGACCGGTCGCGGTGGGATCGAACCCTGCTGAAGCACGGAAATGCGGCGCTGGAGCGGGCGGTCGGGCTCGGCCGCCCACTCGGCCCCTATTCGCTGCAGGCCGCGATCGCCGGGTGTCATGCCCGGGCGCCGCGTTTCGAGGACACCGACTGGGAGGCGATCGTCGCCCTGTACGACGCGTTGGCGCAGGTGGCGCCGTCGCCGGTGGTGGAACTCAACCGTGCTGTGGCGCTGCTGCACTCGGATGGTCCGGAGGCGGCGCTCGCCGCGCTCGATGCCGTGCGGGACGACTCCCGGCTGGCGCGCCACCATCTGTACGGCGCCGTGCGGGGTGAAGTCCTCGAACGTCTCGGCCGCTACGAGGAGGCAGCCCGGACCCTCGAGGACGCCGCGGCGACAGCACCGACGCAGCGGGAACGGAACCTCCTCATGGCCCGCGCGGCCGCCGCGTCGGAGCAGGCCGAGCCCTGAGTCTCGACCATTGATTCACGATTTCCTGAATACAGAAATCGATGTACAGTCAGTCCATGGAGACTCTGGTCCACCGGGACGCCCTCGCGCGTTTCGGGTACGCGCTGTCGGACACCACCCGCACACAGATTCTGCTGAGCCTGCGATCCGGGCCCGGGTATCCGTCGGAGTTGGCCGAGGCGATCGGGGTGTCCCGGCAGATCCTGTCGAATCATCTGTCGTGCCTGCGTGGCTGCGGTCTGGTCGTCGCGGTGCCGGAGGGTCGGCGGAGTCGATACGAACTCGCCGACCCGCGCATCGCACGTGCCCTCGACGACCTGCTCGGCCTGGTGCTCGCGGTCGATCCGTCCTGCTGCCCGGACGCGGAGACAGAAGGCTGCTGCTGATGGCGTCCGAACTCGGCATGCCCACCAGGCCGACCGGCGAACGCAGGCAGGTCCTGTCCCGCCGGATCAGGTTCTTCGTGGCCGCGACCATCACCTACAACGTGATCGAAGCGGTCGTGGCACTCACCGAGGGTGCGCGGGTGTCGTCGACGGCGTTGATCGGGTTCGGCCTGGATTCGGTGATCGAGGTGTCCTCGGCGGCCGCGGTCGCCTGGCAGTTCGCGGGACGCGATCCGGAGGCGCGGGAGAAGGTCGCGCTGCGCATCATTGCGTTCTCCTTCTTCGGGCTCGCCGTGTACGTGAGCGTCGACGCGGCAAGGTCGCTGCTGGGGGTCGGCGAAGCGCAGCACTCGATCGTCGGAATCGTCCTGGCTGCAGTGAGTCTGGCCGTGATGCCGGTTCTGTCGTGGGCGCAGCGCCGGGCCGGACGTGAACTCGGCTCCCTGTCCGCGGTCGCGGATTCCAAGCAGACGCTGCTGTGCACGTACCTGTCGGCGGTGCTGCTGGCCGGGTTGCTGCTCAACAGCACCCTCGGCTGGTCGTGGGCAGATCCGATCGCCGCCCTGGTCATCGCGGTCATTGCGGTGAAGGAAGGCGTCAACGCCTGGAAGGGCGACACCTGTTGCGCCACCCCGGTCCGTGGCGCCGCAGTTCAGGATCCCGGCTGCGACTGCTGCGACTTGTGATCGCCGAACGGTTCGTCGCGTTCCCGGACGGCCTCGCGGAATCCGGCGGTGGCCGAGCGTAATTGGAACGCATACCCCTCGCGGGTGTGCCGGGACACGCCGTCGAAGACGGTGCTCACCATGGCCGAGTTGGTGACGCCCTGGGCGAGCAGCGCACTGTTCAGGGCCAGTTTGACCATCATCAACTGGTTGATCGGCATCTGCGCGATCCGCCCGACGAGGTCCTCCGCCCGTGCGTCGAGTTCGTCGGCGGGCGCCGACTCCACCGCGAGTCCCCAGTCGGCTGCCTGCCGGCCCGTGATGCAGTCGCCGGTGAGGAGGAGTCGTTTCGCCCGCTGGTCGCCGAGTCGGTGCGCCCACATGCCCGCCGCGGGCACACCCCACACCCGGGTCGGGGGATAGCCGATCTTCGTGTCGTCCGCGGCGATGATCTGGTCGCAGTACAGCGCGATGTCGGTGCCGCCGGCCACGCAGAAACCGTGGATCTTCGCGACCGTCGGCTTGTTCGCGTGGAGCAGGCTCGCGAAGCCGCGGTTGAACCGGCTCATCATCGCGTAGTCGGCCATCGGGTCCCAGGTGCCGAACGGATTGTGGTTGCGCGCCTGGACTATCGGATCGAGGACGGTTCCGGTCGTGCGGTCGGGTGCCTCGCCGGGGGCGCCGCCGTTCTCGGCGAAGACGTTGAGGTCGTATCCGCCGCAGAATCCCTTCCCGCGTCCCGACACCAGCATGACGTGGACGCGGCGGTCGAGGTCGGCGCGTTCGACGGCGTCGGCTATCTCGAAGGGAGTGTCGCCGGTGATCGCGTTGCCGTGGTCCGGTCGATCGAACGTGATCCGCGCGATCCGCCCGGTCACCTCGTAGGTGAGGGTCCGGTACTCCGCACTTTCGCCCGCGTGGCGCGGTGGCCGATCCGCGAACAGGGAGTCGCCGCCCTCGTCCCAGCCGTCGCGCCACGCGGCCGGGCGGGTGCCCGCGTGGTCGTCGTGGCCGGTCACGACCCCACCTTGGGGGTGGCGCGGTCGATGATGGCGGCGGTGTCGACGCCCGTCGGCAGCGTTCCGAACACGGTGCCCCAGTCGCCGGACAGCCGGCTGACGCAGAACGCGTCGGCCACCGCGGGGTGCCCGTGGCAGATCAGCAGCGAACCCTGGAGGGCGAGCGCCATGTCGCCGACGACCCGACGGGCCCGGTGCTGGAGCGTGTCGACGTCGCCGAAACCGGCCTTCAGGTCAGCGACGGCGGCGTCGAGTCGCGCGTCGGCGCCCGCGGTGGAATCGAGTTCGTCGAAGAAGACCTGCAGTGTCTCCGGTTGTTTCGCGATCGCGCGCAGGGTGTCCAGGGCGGCGACGTTGCCGGAGCCCTCCCACACGGACAGCAGCGGGGCCTCCCGGTACAGCCGCGGCATCCGGGATTCCTCCACGTACCCGTTGCCGCCCAGGCATTCCAGGGCCTCGGCGGCGTGGATCGGGCCGCGCTTGCACACGTAATACTTGCTGACCGCCAACGTGATCCGCCGCAGCGTGTTCGCGTGCTCGTCGCCCGCGGTTGCCCGGTCGGTGAGGGCGGCCAGCCAGAGGGCGACGGTGGTGGAGGCCTCCGACTCGACGGCGAGGTCGGCGAGCACGTTCCGCATCAGGGGCTGATCCACGAGATGGGCTCCGAACGCGCTGCGGTGCACGGCGTGGTGGGCGGCCTGAGCCGTACCGGCGCGCATGCCGGTGGCGGTGCCGATGGTGCAGTCGAGGCGGGTCATGTTGACCATCTCGATGATGGTCGGAACCCCGCGACCTTCCTCGCCGACCAGCCAGGCCAGTGCCTCGTCGTACTCGACCTCGCTGCTGGCGTTGGAACGGTTGCCGAGTTTGTCCTTGAGGCGCTGCAGGTGCATCCGGTTGCGGGTGCCGTCCGGCAGCACCCGGGGCAGGAAGAAGCACGACAGCCCGCCCGGTGCCTGGGCCAGCACGAGGAACACGTCGGACATCGGTGCCGACGTGAACCACTTGTGCCCGGTGAGCAGGTAGCTTCCGTCCGCCTGCGGCACGGCTCGGGTGGTGCCCGCCCGGACGTCGGAGCCGCCCTGCTTCTCGGTCATCGACATCCCGGCGATCAGCCCGGCCTTCGTCAGCGGCGGATGCAGCGCCGGGTCGTACACCCGCGCGGTGAGCAGCGGTTCGTACTGTTCCGCCAGTTCCCGGTTGTGCCGCAGCGCGGGGACGACCGCGTACGTCATGGAGATCGGACAGCCGTGGCCGGCGTCGACCTGGCCCCACACCGCCATCTTCGCGGCCCGGACCAGGTGGGCGTGCGGATTCGGGTCGGCCCACGGCGCGCCGTGCAGGCCCATCTCGACGGCGGTGGTCATCAGCTGGTGGTACGCGGGGTCGTACTCCACCTCGTCGATGCGGTGGCCGTAGCGGTCGTGGGTGCGCAGGACGGGAGGGTGCGCCTCGGCGAGGTCGCCCCAGCGTTGCGCCTCCGCGCTTCCCGCGAGTCGTCCGACGTCGTGGAGGTCCTCGAGCGCGTCGTGTGCGCCTTCACGTTTCAGGGCTTCGAGGATCGGGGCGTAGTCGGCCGCGTCGAAGTCGGTCAGCGGTGGCACCTGGTTGAAGACCTCGTGTGTGGCACTCATGTCGGGCTCCCGAGAGATCGAAGGGTGAAGGTGAGCAGTGCGGGGATGATTGCGGCGTCGGCGGCGCCGCGAGCCAGGGGCAGCACGAGCGCTTCGCCGATCGCGCCGACGAGGCACGCCGCGGTCACCGAGGCGTCCTGTTCGGGGATCTCCCCGGCCTCGACGGCGGCGGCGATCGCGACGGCAAGCGCGTCGCGGAACGATTCGCGGAACAGCAGGCGTTCGGTGTCGACCTGCGGGTCGACGGGTTCGACGAGCAGTGCGTACGCCAATGTGGGTGCGCGCAAGGCGCGTTCGGCGAACGTGCGGACCGATGCGGTGACGGCCGATACCCGGTCGCCCTCGGCGGTGCGGGCGCAATTGCCGGATTCGACGGCCGCGCTCACCTCCCGGCTGCAGACGATGCGGAAGACCTCGGCGAACAGTTCGCCCTTGTTCGCGAAGTGCCGATAGACGGTGCCGGTCCCGACGCCTGCCTCGGCCGCGACGGCGGAGATCGAGCACCCGCCGTATCCGTGCCGGGCGATCAGCCCGATCGCGGAATCGATGAGCGTGGTGCGGAGAGCGTCCAGCCGTTCCTGGACCGCGGGCGTGCGCCGATAGGCCATACCCAAGGAGTGAACACCGGTTCCGTTCTTCCGTCAAGGGTGCTACCGTCGCTCGTACCAGCGAGGAAAGGCGCGCTCGATGACTTCCGACGTGGTACTCGTCCGCAAGAACGGCCCGGTCACGACGATCAGCCTGAACCGGCCCGAGGTGCGTAACGCCGTCGACCGGCCCACCGCCGAGGCTCTCACCGACGCCTTCCGGGCATTCGACGCGGACGCGGATGCATCCGTCGCGGTGCTGCACGGCGAGGGTGGAACGTTTTGTGCCGGAGCCGATCTCAAGGCCATCGCGTCGGGAACCGGAAACCGGGTGGCGCCCGACGGTGACGCACCCATGGGCATCTCCCGACTGCGGTTGTCCAAACCGGTGATCGCCGCGATCGACGGGCACGCGGTGGCCGGCGGCCTCGAACTGGCGCTGTGGGCCGACCTGCGGGTCGCCGGCGACGACGCCGTCCTCGGTGTGTTCTGCCGCCGCTGGGGTGTGCCCCTCATCGACGGCGGCACCGTCCGCCTGCCGCGACTGATCGGGGAGAGTCGCGCGATGGACCTCGTCCTCACCGGGCGGGCCGTCGACGCCGACGAAGCCCTGAGCATCGGGCTGATCAATCGGAAGGTCGCGGCGGGCAACGCCCTCACCGCCGCCCAGCAGCTGGCCGCCGAGATCGCCGCCCTGCCCCAGGTGTGCATGCGGCAGGACCGGTTGTCGCTGCTCGAGCAGAACGGACTCACCGAGGATCAGGCGATGCTCAACGAATTCCGCCACGGCGCAACGTCGCTGGCGAACGGAACAGTCGAGGGTGCCGCCCGGTTCGCCGCCGGCGCCGGACGGCACGGGGATGCTGCGCCCGTGAGTACTTATTAACCGCCCGCGGTTAATAAGTACTCACAGGTGGCGGCACCTTCGGCGCGCGGTCTGGTGTGCGTACCTACTCGCGCTGGCGGTGACGATCTACACGCTGGGGCTCCCCACCGACCGCATTTATCAGGCGACATGGATTGTCGTGGGCCTCGTCGCGTTCACGATCGACCGGCCGTGGCAGGACCATCTGCGCGTGGTGCGGGACTGGTTGCCGCTCGTCGCGGCGCTCGTCGTGTACGACCTCAGCCGGGGCTTCGCCCATCGACTCGGAATGCCCGTCCGGGCGGAAGAACTGGTGTCCGTGGAGAGCTGGCTCTTCGGCGGCGCCATCCCCACGGTCTGGTTGCAGGAGCACCTCATTGCCCCGACGGGTGAGCTGCCGTGGTGGACGCTGCTCACCGGAATCGTCTACACCAGCCACTTCGTCGTCCCGTGGGTGGTGGCCGCCGTCTTCTATGTGTATTCCCGCAGCGTGTGGTCGGGGTACATGCTCCGCGTGCTGCTGCTGTCGTATCTCGGCCTCGTCACCTATGTCCTGCTGCCCTCCGTCCCGCCGTGGCTGGCCGCGGAGGGCGACGTGATTTCGGGCAGCGTGGGTCGTGTCGCCGGCTTCGGTTTCGGTGTCGTCCCGACGGATATCAGCACGCGATGGCTGGAGGCGCAGAGCAACCCCGTCGCGGCCCTGCCGTCGCTGCACGCGGGGTTCGCTCTGCTGGTGGCGGTGGCGCTCTGGCCGTTCGCGAAGAACGTGTGGTGGCGGGCGCTGCTGGCCGCGTATCCGCTCGCGATGGCGTTCGTACTGGTCTACGGCGGCGAGCACTACGTCGTGGACGTTCTGGCGGGATGGGCCTATGTGGGCCTCGCGACGTTCCTCGCGCGGGCGTGGGAGGTACGCACAACGGCGCCGCCCGGCCCGGTCGTCACCGCCGCCCGCCCGCGGCGTCGCTGGTGACCGACACCTCGTCGAGAATCGGGCGGAGGAACGGCAGGATCCGGTCGGTGATCGCCTCGTTGTAGGCGGCGGGCTGCTGGTTCGGATTGGCGTGGCCGGTTCCGTCGAGTTTCGCCACCAGCAACGCCCCGTCGGTGCCGCCGGACTGTTCGACGAGGATCTTCTGCGTGTAGTCGACGTCGACCACCGGATCCTTCCACCCCGCCCGGGGCCGCACGAAGACGATTCCGGGCCGCGGTTTGTCGTCGCTCTCCACTGCCAGCGACTTCAGGTTGTCGATGGCACCGGACGCGACGATGGTCTTGAACTGCGATTCGATCAGCCCGTTGCTCGCCACGTCCTCCGACAGGACCTTCTCGGTGAGGACCTCGTCGATGACGTCCCGGAACTCGTCTACATCGACGTGCGGGTACCAATCCGACTCGGTGTCCAGGAACCGGCTCTGGCGTGCCGCGGTTTCCACCACCAGGCGCATCGTCCTGCTCTCCCGGGCGCCGGGCAGCCAGCCGATCCACCGCAGCATGTCCTCACCGCTGTCCCTGCTGCCGGCCCGGACGGCGTGCAGGTCGACCGGGGTGCAGTCGAGGACCACCCCGATGAGGTTGGCGTCGGTGTCCTCGTAGATGTGCTGCGCCACCTCCAGCGCGACGACGCCGCCCATGCTGTGCCCGGACAGGACGACGTTGTCGATCCCCTCCTCGGCGGCGCGGGAGGCGATCAGCTCGCTGATCACCTTGGTGTCGATACCGCCGTTGTCGTACTGGACCGGCCAGACCCGTCCGATGCGGTCGTACGCGGACAGCGTCCGGGCCGTGTCGGCGGCATCCTTGTTGCCCAGCCCGACCAGGTCGACGACGGCGGTGTCGTGGTCGGCCCGCGACTGCGCGTCGTACACCTCGTGGATCTGCGGCTGGGTCAGCGCGAGGCGCTCGCGTTCGGGTTGCACGTCGTGAACCCAGTACTGGCCGCCGGCGAGGAGCAGGGGAACGGTCCCGAGCGCGACCGTCGCGAGGAGGCGCCGGGTGCGACCGAATTTCTGCCACTGGTGACCGAGCCGCGTCGCGTGCAGGCGCGCCTTGCGATGGTCGTTGCTCCAGTCGGCCACGGTGGACGGATGGCGTGTGATTCTCTCCGACATCCACTCCGATGGTACGCGCGGGAGCGGAGTGGCCGCGTGGCACGGAAGTTACGGTGCGTTACAGCAGTTGAACATTCGAGAGTTTCCAGCTGTCGCCCTCGTGGACCAGCGACAGTTGCATCCTGTTCCGATCGACGCGAGGTTCGGGGGAGTTGGAGTTGGTGACCGTCTGGTCGAGGAAGACCAGGACTTCGGCGGCGTCCTGATCGCCGCTCGCCAACCCGGCCTGGACGATCTGGGCGGACGACGTGGCCTGGTACTGGACGATCATGTCGCGCAGGTTCGACGCCACCTGCGAATACTGTCCGGCGAATTCGCCGACGGAGTTGCTCTTGACCATCGACAGGTTGGTGTCGAGGTCTTGGTAACTGTAGGTCGCGAGGTCGGTGGCGTATTGCCGGCCGGCGTCGAGCGCGGACGTCCTCGCCCGGTCGGTCTGCTGGTTCTGCCACAGCGTGAACGAACCCCAGCCGAGGACGGCGAGGAGGGCGACCACCCCGAGCAGCACGACCGCGGACGGGCGGCGCTTCAGCCGGTCGCGGAGTGAGCGTGTGCCGGGGGACGGGTCCGGCACGGTGTCGGTGGTCGTGTCGTCTACTGCTGTCGTGTCGGTCATTGTGTTCCTTGGAGTAGGAGGGCTGCCCACGATTGGTCACCGAGGATCTGTTGTTGTCCGCCCGACAGTCCCATCCGGACGGCGGTGCCGTCGCCGGTGGGGATGCGCCCGGAACCCGGGTCGTAGGAGGTGATTCCGGAGAAGTCGCCCGGATCGCCGGCGGGGTGCGGCACGTTCTGGGAGCCGCGCTGCTGCACGTCGCCCGAGTGGTCCGTGCAGTGCTGATCTCTGTTCAGTTCGGTAGGGCTGGTGTCCTGCACCGACCGCCGTTCGGTGTCGTAGAAACAGACCGGGCCGACGGCGGTGATCAGATTCAGCTGAGCCCTGCCGTCTTTCACGACGCTGCCGAGGCGGTTGAAGCCGTTCGGGACCGCGACCAGGAGCGCGTCGAGTGCCGGTATCCGCGCCGCGACGATCTGCGAGGACGTCACCGAGTTCGTCAACAGCAGCGCGAACGGTTCGCGGTTCTCCTCGAGGAGCGGTGCTACCTGGTTGGCGAGGATCGACGGCGTCCGATCGAGGAGGGCGCGGATGTCGGGGTCGGCGTCGCGTACCTGATCGGTGATCTGCCGTAGAGACTGGGCGATCTGCGGTAGTGCCTGCACGTTGTCCTCGTTGGCGTCGAACAGCTTTCGCGAGTTCGACGTCAAGGCCGTGAGCTTTGGCTGGTTCACCTCGATCATGCGGACGAGAGTGCCGAAGTTGTCGACCGTCCGGCGCAGTTCCGGTCCGATTCCGCGCAGTCCGTCTCCCAATTCTGCGGCAAGGGAACGTAACTCGTCGGGGTCGACCGTGTCGGCGATGGCGTCGAAGTTCGTGATGAGCGTCCCGAGCGGGACGGGAACGCTGGTCCGCTCGCGGGGTATCGACGATCCGTCCTCCAGATACGGGCCGCCGTCGGACTCCGAGGACAGCTGCATTTTGAGGACGGGCGCCGCCGTGTCCTGGACCACTGCGGCGACGGCGTCGCCGGGAATCGACACGTTCCGGCGAAGGGCGAGTGTCAGTTCGACGGTGGAGCGATCGTCCGACACGGTGACGGTACCGACCTTGCCGACGGTGACACCGCGGTACGCCACCTCGGAGCCGACGGCCAGGCCCGCACTGTTCTCCATCACGACGGTGACGTCGTAACCCGAGGACAACGGGTCGGGGCCGCCGACCTGATCGATCACATATACCGAGCTGACCACGGCGAGCACCAGGAAGACGATGATCTCGAAATACACGGTCCGGTTTCTCATCGGATTCCCCCGGACATCAGCTGACCGAGCCCGGCCGCCACGGGTGCGGGGACCGGTGGGGCGGCGCCGGGAATGAGCTCGTTCAGCAGTCCCTCGACCGTTCCCTGCACGTCGACGTTCAGGTCGATGTTGACGTAGTCGCCGGGCGCCGCCCGCTGCACCAGGTCGCGCGCGTCTTCGAGTCTGCTCATGGTGTCCGCGAGGGTGGGACCCATCGCCGCGAACTGGTCGAGGATCGGCTGCAACCGGTCGACGATGTCGACGATCTGGTCCTCGGACCGGGCGAGCACGGCATTGGTCTGCACGCTCAGCGCGTTCGACCGGTCCATCAGCCCGAGGATGTTCTCGCGTTGTGCGCTCAGCACGTTCAATGCGGGCGCCGCCGCGCGCAGGCCCTCGTCGATGGTGCCGGTCTCGGCCGCGACGGTCGCGGACAACTGCTGCAGCGAGTCGATGGCCGTGTCGATCGAGGCCTGTCTGCTCTCGAACGTGCCCAGCAGGTGGTCCAGCCGGGACAGCAGGTCCCGCACCACGTCCTCCCGCCCGCCCAGGACGAGGTTCGACTCCTCGACGATCGTCTTCACCTGGGCTATCCCGCTGCCGTTCAACAGGGTTCCGACGGCTGCGAGCAGTTGGGCCACCTCCGGACCGCGCGCGGTCGAGGAAGAGTCGAGTGTGGAACCGGGGGCGAGCACCGGCCCGTCCGACTCTTCCGGCAGCTGCAGGTTCACGAAGGCGTCACCGATCGGGGTGGTCAGTTCGATGCGCGCGGTGGTGTCGGACGGCAGCTCGATGTCGCTCTGGATGTCGGTCCGGACGACGGCGCGGAAATTGTCGACGGTCATCGAGCTCACCCGACCGACGATTGCCTGCCCGATGCGGACCTCGCCGCCGACCGGGAGCAGGGAGGCGTCCGCGAACTCCATGGTGAGCGGGTAGGAGTCGCCGTCGACGGTGCGCCCGACCGGCAGGTGCTGGAAGTTGGCGCTGCACCCCGACAGGACCGCGACGGCTGCCGCCGCCGTGACACAGACGCGCAAGGGCCGCGTCATCGTCCACCGCCGAGGATGGTGGCGAGGTCGGTGCCCTCCGGGTCGGGGGGAAATTCGATGGGATTGACCAGCCCGGGGCCCTGGCACAACGGGATCGGCAGCTTGTCGCACAACGCCTTGGTGGCGGGGAACTGCGACAGGTTGGCCGACACGTCGAGGCGGACCCGTGCCCGGCCCTGGTCGTCGACCAGGTTGGCGACGTTCTCGAAACCGGTGGGCGCGGTGTCGAGGATCTCCTTCAGTTGCTCCTGTTTGGTGGCGATCGACCCGGTCAATTCCCCGAGTCGGGCGATGTCCCCGGTGAGCCCGGCGCCGTGGGCGGAGAGGAGAGCCGAGACCTGCCCGAGGACGTCGGTGAGCGAGGACAGCGCGCCGGTGATGTCTTCGCGCTGCGCGGAGAACTGGTCGGCGGTCACGGTGATCGAGTCGACGAGGGAGTCGACCGTTCCCTGATTGTCCGAGATCGTCTGGACCAGGATCGAGAGGCTGTCGACGAGCGCCGTGATGTCGCCGGACTCCCCGGCCACCACGGAACTGGCCTGGGAGATGGTGGCGACCGCGTCGCGGAAGGGCTGCCCGTTGCCGTCGAGCGCGGTGGCGGTGGTGTGCAGCAGGTCGCCGATCCCGGCGCCGGCGTCGGTGGAATTCGGTCCGAGCGCCACCGTGAGGTCGTTGACGGACCGAGTGAGCTGATCCCACGTGAGCGGCGCGTGAGTCCGTTCGACGGGGATCACCGCACCGTCCGGGAGGACGGGGCCGTCGACGTAGCCGGGATCGAGTTCGATCGTGCGGTCGCTGATCACGGACGGCGACATCACCCACGCCTCGGCGTCCGCCGGGATCCTCGTACCCCGGGGAAGACTCATCACCACCTGAACCCGCGAGCCGACGGGGTCGACCTCCGTGATCCGACCGGTCGGCACACCGAGCACCGTCACCTTGTTGCCCGGAAAGACGGCGTCCGTCTGCGTGAACTCCGCAATGACCGTCATGGTCGAATCCGGTGAGGCCACGTAGTAGACCAGGCCGGCCGCGGCGCAGACCACGGCGCCGAGCGCGGCGAGCCGGATCGCTGTTCGTCTCATCAGCGGCACCCCTGCACCAGGCCGACGACGCACAACCAGTTGTCCGGGATGAGCGTCGCGGGGGAGTTGAGGTCGAGCCAGTTGCCGTTTCCGGTGGCGTTGGTGACGTACCGGACGCTGGGCGCGAAATTGTCGAGCAGGGTGGTCAGCGCCTGTTCGTTGTCCGTCAGCACGGCGGTGACACTGTCGAGTTTCGTGGTCACCGCGTCCATCAGCGGCTGGTTGTCGCCGAGGAACTGCGCCGCGCTGTCGGTGAGCCGATGCACGTCCACGAGCAGGGCGTTGATGACGGCGCGGCGTTCGGCGAGCACCGTGGTGAGGAGGTCGGCGTTGCCGAGCAGCGTGACGAGGGTGTCCTTCTGCTCCACCAGTGTCCGGGTGGTCGCCTGGGCCTGGGTGAGGAGGCTGCCGATGGCGTCGGTGTTGTGGGTGACCATCGCGCCGATGCCGCTGAGCCCGTCGAGGGCCCGCCCCACCAGGGCCGGATCGTCGGGGGTCACCTGCGCCATGGTGTCGACCATCGCGCGTAGTTGCGTGAGGTCGAGGTTCTCGGTCGTGCCGCGGGCGCTGCGCCCGAGGTCGTCGAGGGTGAACGGGACGCTCGTGCGGTCGAGGGGGATGGTGGCGCCCGGCTCGAGCCGGCCCGCTCCTGCGGGCACGAGATCGAGGGACCTCCGGCCGAGCACCGTGAAGATCTTGATCGCCGCGGTCGACCGGTCGCCGAGGACGACGCCGTCGTCGAGCCGGAATCCGACGTCGACCGTGTTGCCGCGCACCGTCATCGACGTGACGATCCCGCTCGCCACCCCGGCCACATTGACGGGGTCGTCGGGCTGCAACCCCGTCGCGTTGGCGACCACGGCGTGGTACTCCGCGGTCTTGCCGGCGAGGATCAGTTTCGGCACTCCGAGCGCGGCCAGGACCACCGCGATAGCCGTGAGCAGGCACAGCACTCCGGCCCGGGCCGGGTGCCGCACGGTGAGCCAGTTCATCGGCACACCGCCGATCGTTGCGGCCCCTCGAGCGACGCCGACCGGCCGAGCGCGCTGAACCGAAAGTTGCAGAGGTAGACGTTCACCCAGCTTCCGTAGCTCGCCGCGACACCGAGTTCGGTGAACAACTCGTCGAACGCGACCACTCCGGCGTGCAGGCTCGCCTGGTTGGCGATCACCACGTCCGACGTGGCGTCGAGCGATTCGAGGGTGGGCGTCAGCTGCGGTTCGACCTCGTAGAGGAGGTCGGCGAGGCCGCCGGCGAGTGCGCTCGCCGAATCCAGCGTCTGCGCGATCTGCTCTCGATCCTCGGCGAGCCCGGCGACGAAGGTGTTCAAGGACGTGATCATCTCCACGAAGTGCGGCCGGTTGTCCATCGTCACTCTCAGAACGGAATTCAGGTTGGTGAGCAGTTCGTCGACCACCGCGTCCTTGGACGCGAGGTTCTCCGTGACGGCCACGGTCTTTCGCAGCAGGCTGTCGACGGTGGCGCCCTGTCCCTGGAACACCCGGACGATCTCGGTGGCCAGTTGGTTGACCTCGGTGGGATCGAGTGCGTCGAACAGTGGCCGGAAGCCGCCGAGCACGGACGTCAGGTCGAGGGCGGGTTGGGTCCGCTCGACGGGAATGGTGCCACCGGCAGCGAGGACGGCGGACGTCGCGGGGCCGGTCGGCCCGGGCTCGAGCGTGACGGCCCTTGAACCGAGCAGGTCGGCGTATCGGACGACGGCCCTGCCGTTCGCCGGAATACGCTGTGCAGCCTCGACTTCGAAGCTGACCACCGCCTGACCGCCGTGCAGTTCGACGCCCTCGACCCGGCCCACCCGGACGCCGGAGATCTGCACGTCACTGCCCGGGACGAGCCCGGTGGCGTCGGTGAACACCGCGCGGTATTCGACCGCCGAACCGGATACCGGGTTGATGAGGGTGCTGAGCACGACAACGGTTCCGGCCAGCGAGAGCGCGGCGAAGAGCGTGAAGCGGATGAGACTCGACCGGACCGTCATCAGCGCACCACCGTCGTCCCGCGCAGGATCGGTCCGGCCATCATCGCCTCGAGGTCGCCGGCCGTCCCGAACAGCTGGAAGATCTGCGCCTTCTCCGAGTCGCTGCCCACCGGGCCCGCGGTACCGCCGAAGGTGTGGTACGGGTAAAGGTCTTTCACCGACAGGTTCAGGTCGGCGCTGAGCCACGGCCCGTTCGCGACGGCGGGCGGCAGCGTCGTGACCAAGTTTTGCAGACCGGAGTAGACCGTCGTGATCTGACCGGGCCGGGACGTGAGCGATGCGAGCACAGGATCGGTGTCGTCGACGAGGGTGATCAGCCGGTCCCGGTTGTCGCCGATCAGGACGGCGGCGTCGCCGGCGGTGCGGGTGCCGGCCTCGAGCAGAGTCGCGAGGCCCTGCTGTTCGTCGACGATCGTGCGGGAGGAGGTGATCGAATTTCCGAGTGTCGTGAGGACGTCCGGTGCGGTCGCGTCGAGTTGGCGCGACAGCGTGGCGATGTCGTCGAGGTCGTCGCCGAGACCGTCGAGTAGCGGCTGCGACCCGCTCATCGCTGCCTGCAGCGACTCCAGGGAAGCGCCGAGGTCGGCGCCTTTGCCGTCGAGTGCGGTGGCGACGGCACCGAGGGTGATGTTGAGGTCGGCGGGGTTCACCGCGCGGACGAGATCGTAGATCCGCGAAAAGGCCTGGTACAGCTGGACCGAGGTGAGGGACTGGTCAGGGAGCACGGTGTCGCCGGGTGTCAGGGATGCGGCGTCGTCCCGTCCCGGGGGTGGGATCAGGTCCACGAAGTAGTCGCCGAACACGGTGCGCGGAATCAGCCGCACCCGGACGTCGGCCGGTATGCGCGTCAGCGCGTCCTCGTCGATCCCGAGTGTCACCTCCGACGCCGCCGCACCGGCGTCGATGGCGTCGACGCGCCCGACGTGGACGCCCCGGTACAGCACGGACGAGTCGAGTCGCAGCGCGCCCGCCTCGGCCGGCACCGTTGCCGTGATCTGCGGGGTGCTGTCGAAAGTCCTTGATCCCCAAGCGAAGAGGGATACATACCCGGCGGTGAGCGTCAGGGATGCCAATGCCCCGATCGTCGCGAAGCCTGTCCGCCCGGTCATCCGGTGAGCCCCGGGACCTGTGGCTTCAGCCCCCACAGCGCGATCGTCATCGCGACGTCGGTGAAGGCGAGGAACACGATGCTGGTGCGCAGTGCGCGACCGGCGGCCCGGCCGACTCCCTCGGGACCGCCGGTGGCCGTGTAGCCGTAGTAGCAGTGGACCAGGGTCACCACCACCGCGAAGACCATGACCTTCACCAGGGACAGCCAGATGTCGGTGGGGGAGAGGAAAAGACTGAAGTAGTACCCGTACGTGCCCTCGGACTGTCCCTTCACTCCGACGACGGCCAGCGCGGTAGCCATGTAGGACGCGAAGAGACCGACGAGGTAGAGGGGGACCACCGCGATCATCGCGGCGATCGTGCGGGTGGTGACGAGGTAACGCAGCGACGGAACCGCCATCACGTCGAGTGCGTCGATCTCGTCCGAGATGCGCATGGCGCCGAGTTGCGCCGTGAATCCGGTTCCCACCTTGGCGGCGAGCGTGATCGCCGCGACGAGCGGCGCGACCTCACGGGTGTTCGCGATCGCCGACATCACGCCGGAGAGGGGCGCGAGGCCGACGAGATTGAGCCCGCGGAACCCTTCCAGCCCGATCTGTGAACCGGCGAAGAACGAGATGGCGAAGATGATGACGACACTGCCGCCGCCGGCGAGCAGGGTGCCGGAGCCGAAGGCGATCTGCGCGACCAGCCGCGCGACCTCACGGCCGTAGCGGGTGAGTGTGGACGGAATCGCCGCCACCACCCGGATGTAGAACACGAACTGCTCACCGAGGTCGGCGAGGGTGCGGACGGAGCGTTCGCCGAACCGGCGCGTGCGGATCACCGCGGGGAGGTGCATCAGTAGGCGCCGTTCACCGAGACGATCAGCGGGTAGAACTGGGTGATCGCCAGGTTCGCGATGAAGACGAGGACGAACGAGAGCACCACGGTCTCGTTGACGGCGTCGCCGACGCCCTGCGCCCCCTTCTTCACCGTCAAGCCCTTGTAACTGGCGACGACACCCGAAATGAGGGCGAAGGACAGGGCTTTGACGCCGGAGACCACGAAGTCACTCGGCTGGCTGAACTGCACGAGGTTGCGCAGAAAGCTCTGCGCGTTGCCGTCGAGGACGAGGACGTGCACCAGCAGGCTCGCGCCCAGGCCGATCACGAGGACGATCGAGTTGAGGAGCACGCAGACGACGGCGACCGCGATCAGCCGTGGCACCACGAGGCGTTCGAGGACGGGGAGTCCGAGTACCTCGAGTGCGTCGATCTCCTCACGGATGGTGCGGGCGCCGAGGTCGGCGCAGATCGCGGAGCCGCCCACACCGGCGATGATCAGCGCGCACACGAGTGGTCCGGCCTGGCCGATGATCAGGAACGCGACGACTGCTCCGCTGTAGGAGCCGGCCCCGATCTGATCGGCGAGCGAGCCGATCTGCAGGGCCACCCCGACGCCCAGGGGGATCATCACCAGGCCCGAGGCCACGGTAGTCACGTGTGCGAGAAACCAGAGCTGAGTGGCACATTCGCGCCAGGCGAGGCGTCGCCCGGTGACTGTCCGGACCGTTGCCCCGACCGCGCGCACGGCGAATGCGAACAGCATCCCGATCTCGACGAGCATCGTCGACAGCATGTCGGTCGAGGGCTCCCGGGTCTTGCCGTTCCCGGGTTCGGCGGAGGAGGCCCCGTCCTGTAGTCGAGTCACTCGTCCCCCTCGTGGTCCGGATTCCGTGTTCTGCGCCCCGATCCTTCGGGATGGTGACGCACGCCACAGGTGACTATACACATGAACTTACTTTTGAGTAAGTTCAATCGTTTCGCTACGTGCGAGCGAGCTGTGCGTACTCGACGCCGGTCAAGTCGACGGACTTCTCCCACAGGGCCGCTGCGAGTTTCGCGTTCCGGGCCCCACCGGTGCGCGGCGAGCGAGCGACCGGTCCGCGCACCCCGAACAGATCGTTCGGGCCGAGGTAGTCGTCGGGGCGGACGTCGGGCATCGTTGCCGCGTACAGCTGCCCGAGGGCGCCGTCCTTCTCGTCGTTGCCGACCACCCGCAGTCCGAGGTGGGTCACGGCAAGAGCGCCCGGGATCGGCGGGACCATCGAGTCGAAGAGATTGGTGGCGGCGATCCCCGGATGCGTCGCCACCGAGAGCAGGGGCAGCCCCGCAGCCTCGCTGCGTCTGGCCAGTTCGCCGCTGAACAGCAGATTCGCGAGCTTCGACTGGTTGTATGCGCCCATCCGGGTGTACTTGCGACGGTCGAAGTTCAAGTCGTCGAGGACGATCCGGCCACGACGGTGCGCGATGCTCGCGAGGGTGACGACGCGTGGGGCAGGAGCCGCGAGGAGGGCGGGAAGGAGCTGTCCGGTCAGCGCGAAATGGCCGAAATGATTGGTGCCGATCTGCAGTTCGAAACCGTCGGTGGTGCGGCCGAAGGGAACGGCCATCAGCCCCGCGTTGTTGATCAGCACGTCGATCTGCGGTGCGACCTCGCACGCGTGCTGCGCAGCGTCCCGGACCGACGCCAGGTCGGTGAGGTCCAGCGGAATCAGATGGTGCTCGGCATCCCTGCCCGCCTTGCGTACCCGCGTGAGTGCGGCGTCGCCGGTGTGCAGATTGCGGCACGCGAGCAGGACCGTCGCGCCCGCCCCGGCGAGCGCGGTCGCGGCGTGCAGTCCGAGGCCGTTGTTCGCGCCGGTGACGAGAACGGTCCTACCCCACTGGTCGGGGATGTCGTCGAACCCGAAGTGCCGGTTGTCGAGTGGTGTCATGAAAGGCCTGTCTCCTCGAAGGTGTTGTCAGATGTCCAGAACGACGCGTTCGCCGTCCGTGCGGTCGACGCACAACAGCATCTGGCCGGACGTCCGGCTGTCGTCCTCCACGCGGACGGCGCAGGTTCCGCAGAACCCTTGCCGGCAGGAGAAGGCAAGTCCGGGGCGCACTTCGGAGATCGCGTCGAGCGCGGTCCGGTCGGCGGGAACGCGGACGACCTCGCCGGTGCGGGCGAGTTCGACCTCGAACTGCCGTCCGTCGACGATCGGTGGCGGCGAGAACCGCTCGTAGTGGAATTCGGTGCCGGGCGGCAACGCGGCATCGACCGCCGCGATCAGCGGGATCGGCCCGCAGCAGTACACGGCTGCGGTGTCGCTCACGGTGCCGAGTAGTTCAGCCGCGGGAAGCATTCCGCCGTCGTCGTCGGTGCGCACGGTCACCCGGTCGCCGAACTCGGCAAGTTGGTCGAGGAACGGCAACGACTCCCGGTTGCGGCCGGTGTAGACCATCGACCAGTCCAGGTCGAGCCGATGGGCCAGTCGCGCCATCGGAAGAATGGGGGTGATCCCGATTCCGCCCGCGACGAAGTGCAGTCGGTCCGCCGTCGATCCGTGCCCGGGAAGTGCCAGCGGGAACGCGTTGAACGGGCCGCGGACCGTCACCGAGGCTCCGGGGTGCAGGATGTCGTGGACCTCGCGCGAACCGCCACCGCCGTCGGGAATGCGCCGCACCGCAATGGTGTACGCACGACTGTCCGCCGGATCGCCGCACAGCGAGTACTGACGCCGCAGCCCGGACGGCAGCTCCAGGTCGAGATGCGCACCCGGACGCCACTGGTCGAGTTCCCCTCCGCCGGGGGCGGTGAGCGTGAGGCTCACGACGTTCTCGTCGTGCGCCACCACCCGGCGCTCACGCACCAGCAGTCGCCGGCAGCCGTCGCCGACCGGCGGGGTGAGATCGGTGCGGTACAGGAAGCGCAGCGAGCGCATGTACGCGGTGGTGACACCGGCGACGGCACGCAGCAACGGGTCGCGTCGGCGCTTGCCCCAGAGGTCGCCCGGGACGGACGTCGGTGCCGGGTACGTCGGGGTCACGCCGCTGCCCGCGCCGCCGGCGACTTGGCCAGGTAGGCGATCGCCTGTGCCGTGTCGCCCTCGGCCTGCGGCGAGTAGCGGGGGTGCAGATATCGGAGTGCACCCCGGAACAGGCTCGTCAGGCCGGGCAGTGAACCGCGGCGCATCGCGGCGAACAGCCCCATCCACAGGGAGAAGTAGCCGCGGTCGCGCATGGTCGGGTCGGCGCGGACGATGAACTTCAGCCCGCGCGTCATCACCACCAGAAACGCGAGGTACGACACCAGCATGGCGAGATTGCGGCGGAAGTACCCGACGCCGAAGTACATGGCGACGTCGTGCGCGACGTTGCGGTGCTCGACCTCCTCCACGCCGTGCCAGCGGTACAGGTCCGTCATGCTCGGGTCGGCGTCGAAGTCCTCGAGGCGCGCGTTGAGGATCCAGTCGCCGAGGAACGCCGTCATGTGCTCGATCGCGCCGATGAACGCGAGCCGCTCGACGAGCTGCTGCCGCTGGGCGCGGGCACTGCTCATCTCCCTGCGACCCAGGACCTTCCGCATGAGGAACTCCGACTGCAGGACGAACGGCCGCGGATCGACGTCGTGAGCGTCCAGGAATTCGTACAGCACCACGTTGTGGGTCTCGGCGTGCATCGCCTCCTGCCCGATGAACCCGCGGACGTCGGCACGGAGCTTGTCGTCGTTGATCAGCGGCAACGCCTCGGTGAACGTGGCGCAGAACCACCGCTCGCCCTCGGGAAGGATCAGGTTGATCGCGCTGAGTGTGTGCGAGGCGATCGGCTCGCCGGGAATCCAGTGCAACGGCGTCCGCGACCAGTCGAACGTCACGTTGCGTGCCTGCAAGGTGACCTCGCCGGGATCGACGTCGATCCGGTCGGCCTTCTTTCCGTTCCGCAGTGCCATCAGTGATCTCCTCGAAGTCGGCTTCGGGCGAGGGACGCCGTCCGGCCGAGTGGCCGCTGGTACCGCGAGACACGATGAGCGTTACCCGCGGTTACGTTTTGTGCGAGTCGAGTGTCACACCGGCGAAGTTCGGTGTCAACCACTACTGCCGTCGCCGGAACCGGGTCCCGTACCCTGGGTATCGGCACGCGGTCCTACGAGTATTCGGAGTGCAGGCGAAGTGGCAGAAGAAGGCACACCACGGTCGTGGGACCGGCGGGCGCGCGCCCGTGAGGAGTTCATCGACGCGGCCTACCGGGTGATCGACGCGCACGGCCCCCGCCCGAGCATGAACGACATCGCGCAGGAAGCGGGGGCGACGAAGCCCCGGCTCTACCGGCACTTCGAAGACAAGGCCGACCTCTACAAGGCCATCGCCGACCGCACGACCAACGACGTCTACAAACTGGTCGCACCCAGGTTCAACTTTCTCCTGACCACACCGCACGAGGCGCTGCACCACGCGATCACCGGCTACGCCGAGGTGGTCGCCGAGCACCCGAACGTCTTCCGCTTCCTCGCCGACGGCGAACTGAAGCAGGACGGCGGAGGGTCTGCCCTGTCCCTCGACGTCGAACGCGACCTCACCAACCGGCTCGCCGGAGTGGCGTCGACCATCTTCGACTCCGTGTCGGCCGACGTGTCGGACGTCCGCTTCACCGCCCGGGCGGCGGTCGGGATCATGGTGTCGACCACCGACCTGTGGCTCGAATCGTCGAAGGGTGCGGCGAAACCGGACCCCGAGTACTTCGTCGACCAGGTCGCGCCCCTCGTGTGGGGTGTGCTCGACGCGTTCCTTCGTCGCAACGGCATCGAACTCGACCCCACCGAACCGCTCTACCTCGCGCTGGCTCGCATCAAGTCCCCGTGAGTACTTATTAACCGCCCGCGGTTAATAAGTACTCACGGCGGAAGCGGCTGGACGCGGGACAGAGCGCGGCGACCGGTGCGACGTCGGTCGCGTAGTCGACATCGCGGAGCGTCGGCAGCGACAGCACCTCGGCGCCCGCCGCGAGCAGGGCCTCCCGGGTGAGGCGCCCGGTGTCCCGACTCGACGTGGGAACCGGGCGTATCGCCTCCGCCGAAACCGCGTCGGGGACACCGAGAATCCACCACCCGCCGTCCTCCGCCAGCCCGAGGACACAGCGGCCCGCCCGCTCGGTGAGTAGGGCTGCCGATTCCGCGAGCAGCCCCGCCGTCACCTGCGGGGTGTCCATACCGATCTGGAGGACCGGCAGGCCGAACGCGGCGAACGTGTCGGCGTGGGCGTTCACCAGTCGCGCGGCGAAGCCGTCACCCCGTTGCGGCATCACCGTGAAACGGTCCAGTGCGGCCGTGATGTCGGGACCGCGGACCGCCCGGCCGAGGTCGCCGGTCATCGCGACCACCTGCTGCGCGACGCGGGCGCCGATGACGGCGTCGAGCGTGTCCAGCAGCGAGGCGGCGGCGAGGTCGGCGGCGCGGACGTCGCCGACCTCCCGTGCGAGCCGGGTCTTCGCGAAACCGGGAACCGGCGCCTTCGCGACCACGAGTACCGCGACGTCGAGAGTCACCCGATCACCTTCCAGAAGTCGTGGACGGCGACGAACGTGCCCTTCACCGAACCCGACACCTTCGACGTGCCGGCGGTGCGCGGACGGTAGGTGATGTCGTGCTCCACGACCCGCCAGTGCGCGCGGCCCGCGAGGACGAGAAGCTGCAGGGGGTAGCCGGACCTGCGGTCGTCGACGCCCAATTCGAGGAGGTCCTGCCTGCGCACGGCCCGCATGGCGCCGAGGTCGTGGATCGGCAACCCGTACCGGCGTCGGAGACGTGCGGCGAGGACGGCGTTGCCGATCCTGCTGTGCAGCGGCCACGTTCCGCGCCGGTCGGCCCGGCGCCGTCCCACCGCGAGATCGGCGCCGGAGTTCAAGGCCGCCACCAGTCCCGGGAGTTCACCCGGGTCCATCGAGCCGTCGCCGTCCAGCACGCAGAGCGCCGGTGTCCTGGCGGCCAGCACCCCGGCGTGAACGGCAGAACCGTATCCGGGGACCTGCTCCGGCACCACCGACGCACCGTGGGCGCGGGCGACGTCGGCGGTGCCGTCGGTGGAGTTGTTGTCCACCACCACCGTCCGGTACTCGTGGGGCACCGCGGCCAGCACTGCGGGCAGGGATCCGGCCTCGTTCATGCACGGGATGACGACGGTGACGTCCCGCGGCGTGATCGGCGCGCGCTCAGACACGGGGAGGTCCTGCCGCCGCCGCGTTCCGCAGGGGCGCGTGCGCGAACGCCGCGATCCCCTCGGTGGGCATGATGCGCGCCCGGAACCCCAGCGTCTCCCGGGCCGACCGGGGGTCGGCGACGAGGTGCCGCACGTCGCCGGGACGGTACTCGCCGGTGACGACGGGTGCGGGGCCGCCGTAGGAGCGGGCGAGAGTCGCGGCCACTTCGCCGATCGTGATCGGTTGTCCCGAGCACACATTGAACGCGGAGAAGCCCTGCAGTGCGCCGTCGACCGCGGCCACGTTGGCCGCCGCGACGTCGTGGACGTGCACGAAGTCCCGCGTCTGCCGGCCGTCCTCGAACACGCGCGGGGGTTCGCCGGCCTCGAGGGAGGACCGGAACATCGCGGCTACCCCGGCGTACGGGGTGTTGCGCGGCATGTGGTCGCCGTACACGTTGTGATAGCGCAGTGCCGTCACCGAACCGCCGGTGGACAGCGACCAGGCGAGGGCATAGTTTTCCTGCGCGACCTTGCTGGCGGCGTAGAGACTCCGCGGTCGCAGCGGCGAATCTTCCGCCACCAGAGCCCACTCGAGTGGTTCGCCGGTTTCCGGGTCCTGGTCGTCGAAGATCCCCGCGTCGAGGTCCGCGGGCCGGCGGGAAGCGGGTGTCACGAACTCACCGCGCACGTTGCGGTACCGACCCTCCCCGTACACGACCATGGACGAGGCGAGTACCAGTCGGCTGCACCCGGACTCGCGCATCGCCGCCAGTAAGGTCGCGGTGCCGAAGTCGTTGTGGCTGGCGTAGGCCGGCGCGTCGCCCGCATCCACACCGGCGCCGACGACGGCGGCCTGATGGCACACCACGTCCACGCCCCGCAGCAGCGCCGTCAGGGCCGGAAGGTCGCGGACGTCGGCACACACGACCCCGTTCGGTGGTTCGGCGTCGGCTCCGTGCGCGGACGGCAGCAGGGCGTCGACGGCCACGACGTCGAATCCGGCGTCGTCCAGTGCGACGCGGATGTGGCCGCCGATGAATCCGGCTGCGCCCGTAAGCAGTATCCGTGTTCTCGTCACGGCAACTCGATCGGCAGGGTCACACCCTCGTGGACGCGGCAGGCTTCGCACGGTCCTTCGGGGGCCGCGGCGATCGCGGACCGCACGAGCGTCTTCAGCGACTCGAGGTTGCGCTGGAATTCGGCGAACACGTCCACGGCGCGCACCCCGGTGCCGGCCTCGATTCCCGCATCGAGATCGGTGACCAAAGCGATGGTGGCGTAGCACATTTCGAGTTCTCTGGCGAGAACCGCCTCGGGATGGCCCGTCATGTTCACCAGCGTCCAGCCCTGCCGGGCGAACCACGCGCTCTCCGCGCGCGTCGAGAATCGCGGTCCCTCGACCACCACCAGCACCCCGTCCTCGACGGTGCCCGGTCGAGAGGCGGCCTTCCGCAGATCGGCGCAGTACGGGTCGGCGAACTGGACGTGCACGCCGCCACCGTCGAAGAACGTCTGTGTGCGACCGCTGGTGCGGTCGACCAGTTGGTCGGGCACGACCATCGCGCCCGGACCGAGGTCGGTGGTGAGGCTGCCCGCGGCGCACGGTGCGAACACCCGCCGCACACCGAGCATCCGCAACGCCCACAGGTTCGCGCGGTAGGGGATCGTGTGGGGCGCGAACTCGTGCTGCGCACCGTGCCGGGGGAGGAACGCGACCCGTCTGCCCTCGACGTCGCCGACCGTGATCGGGGCGCTGGGGGCGCCGTACGGCGTGTCGATCGTGACTTCCGCGGCTCCCTCGTCGAAGAACGAGTAGAAGCCGCTCCCTCCGATCACGGCGACGTCCGCACGGGACGTGCCGGGTGAACTCGTTGCGGTCATACGCTCCATCCTCCGTCGTTATGCTGGGCGCGAGTGCGGCTTTCGTCGAAGGAGATGACGTCATCGGATCCCCACAGCGCGCCGAGGAGCGGAACTTTCTCTACCGCGACTTCGTCGGCGCCGGGCTCGCCCTGGTTCTCGTGGTGGTCGCGTTCGTCGTTCCACACCTGGGAAACGAGACGATCACCCCCATCGTCCACCGCACGGCGAGGAGTGTGCGGGACTTCGCGGACGCCGCGCCGCTGTTCGGTTTCCGCGACGTCCACTTCGGGTGGGGGACTCCGGTCGCGATCGTCGTCGCGGCGGCGGTCGTCGTGTGGGGTCCCGGGCTGGCACAGACGCTGTCGTGGCGCCGCCTCACGGTCGGGGTGTGGCTCGTGTCCGCCGCGTGGGCGATGGCGCTCGCGCTGGTCGACGGCTGGCAGCGGGGATTCGCCGGCCGCCTGACCTCCACCGACGAGTACCTGCACGAGGTCCCGGGCATCACCGACATCCCGGCGACGCTGCGGGGGTTTGCGGACCGGATCCTGGACCTGCAGCCCGATTCGTGGACCACCCACGTGTCCGGGCATCCGCCCGGTGCGCTGCTGACGTTCGTGTGGCTCGACCGGATCGGACTCGACGGCGGTGCGTGGGCGTCCGCGCTGTGCGTCGCGGTCGGGTCCAGCGCCGGGGCCGCTGTGATCGTCGCGGTCCGCGCGCTCGGTGACGAGGCGACGGCACGCCGGGCGGCGCCGTTTCTCGCCCTCGCGCCCGCCGCGATCTGGGTGGCCGTGTCGGCGGACGCGTTGTTCGCCGGCGTCGTGGCGTGGGGGATTGCCCTGCTCGCAGTGTCGGCGGGAGGCGCCGTCCGGTTCCCGGTGTCGGTCGCCGTCGGTGCAGGCATGCTGCTCGGGTTCGGCGTCTACCTCAGCTACGGACTCGGGTTGATGGCGATTCCGGCGGTCGCGGTCCTGCTGATCGCCCGCACGGCCCGACCGCTGGTGGGGGCGCTGGTCGGGGCTCTCGCGGTCGCGGCCGTCTTCACCGCGTACGGATTCTGGTGGTTCGACGGCTACCAACTGGTCCAGGAACGCTACTACCAGGGCATCGCGTCGGATCGCCCCTTCGCGTACTGGGGATGGGCCAACTTCGCGTCCCTCGTCTGCGCCGTCGGTCTGGCGGTACCCGCCGCACTGCCCCGGGTCTTCGCGTGGTCGCGGATCCGGACGCTGTCGCCGGTTCCCGTCCTCGTGCTCACCGCGCTCCTGGCGGTCGTGATCGCCGACCTGAGCGCGTTGAGCAAGGCGGAGACGGAGCGGATCTGGCTGCCGTTCGAGATGTGGATCCTGGCCGCCCCCGCCCTCCTGCCGAGAGGCAGCCATCGGTTCTGGCTCGCGGTGCAGGCCCTCGGCGCGCTGGCCGTCAACCACCTGTTGTTCACCAACTGGTGACGACCTGCGCGTCCGAGATGCCATTCGCGGGCCAACGATCACTTCGTGGCGATCGTGATGGTGGCGACACCGACGAGCAGGCCGGGCGTCACGGCGTCCGTCTTGAACGTCTCGTTGAGCAGACCGGCAGCGTCCGCCGACATCTTCACCTCGGTTCCCTGCAGGATGGCGGTGTCGTTCGGACCCGTCTGCAGGGGCTTCAACGTGCGACCGTTGAGATCGAACAACACCACATCGGTGGCGGCCGATGCGCCGTTGACGCTGACGTCGCCGGTGAGGAGGGAGGTGCCCGGATCGATCGTGAAATCGGTCAGCTCGACCGTGGTTCCCGGTGCGGCGAGCGACAATCCGCTGCCGTCGTGCATGATCTCACCCTGAACGTAGGGATCGACCGTGCCCGGCTCCCAGTACTTCACGTTGCCGCCGGTGATGGGGAAGCTCACCGACCCGTCGGCGAGGGTTGCCGTGCCCACCACCCCGGGGGTGAGACCGAGTGTCGTCAGTGCCCCGGTGAATCCGGGATCGAGTGCCACAGCGGTACTTACGCCGGACAGGTTGTCGACCTGGGCGGCGGGGTCGGGCTGGGCGGAAGTCGCGGCTGCGGGCGCGGGCGCGGACGTACTCGAATCGTTGCTCGAACATGCGGCCAGCGGGGCGAGTGCCAGTGCGCCGATGGCCGCGGTGACGAGTGCTTTTCGATAGTTCGACATGATGATCAAACAACCTTTCCTGCGGAAGGGGTAACGGGTGGATGTTCACTAGGTATTCGACGCAACTCCCACATCGGATGGGAGAGAATGCGCTACGCCCGTTCCATCCGCACGAAATACCGATTCGCATGTTCCAGAACGTCGATCACCCGAAGTCCCGCCGCGCGTGCCACCGCGGCCATGGCCGTGACCCCCACACCGGCCCAGGCGAACCACTCGCCGACGAGATGCTCCGTCTCCCAGCGCAAGAGGTCGTAGCGGACTCCGGCGGTGCTCGGTGGATCCACCTCCGCTATCACGATTCCGTGTGGTTGCAGCAGTTCCCGCGCGCGACGGAGCACCCGAACCGGTTCTCCGCCGATGCCGATGTTGCCGTCGGCGAGGAGCACCCGGTCCCAGTGACCGGACCGCGGCAGCGGCGCGAAGATGTCCCGATGCAACGCGAAGCCCCCGCGTCGGATGGTCAATTGCACTGCAGTGAAGGAAGAGTCGACACCCAGTGCCGTGACGCCGGCGGACACGAGCGCCGCGGTGAGTCGCCCCGGACCGCACCCGAGATCGACGGTCGCGCCGTGGCACCCGGTGAGCATCACACGGTCGGCGATCCGATCGGAGAGGGAGGCCGCGTCGCCGCCCATCCACCGGCCGAGCGGCAGGGCGCGGCGCGTTCCTCGTGCATCCCGCACCCAGCACGGGAGCCCAGCCGACGCGCGTCGCAGCAGAAGGTCCGTGGACACGTCGGTTCTCATCGTGAGCCCCGCACCTCGTCGCCGTTGCGGGACAGTGCGAGTCGGATGGCATACGCCACGGCGGACACCGCGAAGAACGCGGCGGTGAGCAGAAGCCAGCGGGCCTGGAACGGTTCCTGCGTCAACCCCGTCGCGGCGAGGTACGCGTCGGCGCCCTGCTCGATGATCCCCGGCAGGAAGAGGAGCAGCGTCAGCCCGGACGCAAGAGCCGGTATGCGAATGTAGTTCAACGCCGGAACCGACCGGGGGCGTCGACGTCTCCGGCCGCGCATCGCGTCGAGTCCCGACCTCAGGGATCGGTCGGCGAGCGCGTACAGCGGGAACAGCACGAGGTCGTGGGCGATCACCGCGCCGAGAAACCACACGGCGATGGACTTCCACCACACGTCCGGATTCCACAGGGTGTCCGGCCCGACCACCGCGACCGCGTATCCCGCGAGTGCGAAGCTGAACAGCACGGCCAGCAGGTGCAGTGGGTTGGCGCCGTAGAAGCGGGCGAATCGGCGCATCTCACTCCTCCCGGAATTCGATGGCCTGCACCCACTTGGTGTTGTGGACACCGGGCAGGGCGGGGACGATGATGCGGGCCGGATAGCCGTGGTCGAGGGACAGTTCCGCGCCGTTGACGTCGAGGGCGAGCAGGGCATCGGCGTCGCCCACCTGATCGGCGGTGAGTACCGCCTGGTTGAACGCGCCGGACTTTTCCAGCGACGTCACCTTCGCCGAGCCGAACGCCGTCACCCCGGCGGCAGTCGCGAGATCACGCAGCCTCACCCCGGTCCACGTCTCGGTGGTCGACCATCCCTCGACGCACGCGATGGGAAGCGACGCGCTGTGCAGCGTCATCGCGTGCAGTTGATTCCGGCTCAGCTGCACCGGCGCCGCACCACCCGTCACCGACAGTCGCCACGTGTCGTCCGTTTGCTCCGGGGTGATCTGCGCGGCCGCCGCTGTGCGGTTGATCTGAAAGTCGTTGGGGCCGTCGCCGTACGAGCGGCCGCGGGGGAGAAGCAGCGCGGCATTGCGCAGGAACCCGCCGGTGGTCTGCCCGACCGACAGGACGGCGACGAGGGCGGCGCCGCCACCGACCAGGGCGAGCGCGCCGCGCCGGCTCATCGTCGGCGGGGTCGGATCGTCGGCGACGAGGCCGTTGTCGTCCGGTGGCTCGGGCCGTGTGTCGGCGCGAGACGTGCGCAGGACGTCGCGGAACGAACGCGAACGCAGCGACCGGACCATCAGCGGCACCTTCAGCACGGTGTGCGTGACGAAGCCGGCGATGAACACCCACGCGCCCCAGTAATGGGCCGTATAGAAGTCGAAGCCGAAGATGTAGTCGTACTGGATGTTCAGGACGCCGGTGATGATCTCGAACAGGGCACCGCCGACCAGGGCGATCAGCGACAGTCGCTCGAGAGCCTGGGCCGCCGACCGCACCGGCGGGAACACGAACAGCTTGGGGATCACCGACCACAGCTTCGCGAGGACGATCGGAACCAGGATCAGTCCCAGACCGACGTGCAGTCCCTGCGTCAGCCGGTACAACCACGTCGGCCGGGTGGGCCAGGCGAAGTACGGCAGGTGCAACCAGCCGACGTCGCCCGGCCGGGCCTGCCCGAACTGCGGTCCGTACGCGATGTACGACAGCAGGCCCGTGACGACGACGATGGGCAGCCCGATCAGCAGAACCAGACCGAACACCGAGGTCAGCCACGGTCCGCGCAGTGGACTGCGTAGCCGTGGGCCGCGAGAGTTACCGGACATGGTCGGAACTCAGGGGGAGACTGCGGGCTCGGGGTGGTCGCTCATGGTGAATCTGTCCCTTCGGCTCGAGGGCCTCGAACGTCACAGGTAATTCGGTGCCGGTGCTATGGGGGACGGGTCCCCCCCTGTGAGTACTTGTCAACCGCGGGCGGTTGACAAGTACTCACGGGTGCGAGGCACCGTGCCGGATCTCGTCGCGGGGCTGGTCGTAGCGCACCATCTCGTATCCGATCATCGCGAGCAGGACCGCAGTGAGCACGCCCAGTGTGGCGAGGGCGGGGATGTGCCAGACGACGGGAATCAGCGCGATCAGCACGATCGCCGTCACGACGCGCGGCACGGTGACCGACCTCGTCGCGTACGCCTTGAACGCGACGAGCGCGAGGAGGTACAGCGCCGCCCCACCGAACAGCGCGATCAGCGGCCACCCGTACAGCGGGTCGGTGAGCCGGTGATGGTTGCCGTCGCCGACGTACGACAGGATCTTCTTCAACCCCAGCGACAGCATGACGACCCCGATCACCATCGGCAGGTGCAGAAAGCTGTAGCAGTTCCGGGCGATCTTGATCTGACGCGCACCGGTCGCCTCCTCGAACGCGTGCTCCACGGCCAGCGACGTGACGTCGAAGTACGACCACCACAGCAGTCCCGACACCGCGAGTCCCAGCAACGAGGCGACGATGATCGCCCACGAGATCGGGAGGCTGGCGACGCCGATGCCGATCGACACGATCGACTCGCCGAGCGCGACGATGATGATGAGCCCGTGCCGTTCGGCGAAGTGGCTCACCGACCGCAACCGCCAGTCGGTGCCGCCGATGAGGGTGCCCACGTAGTCACCGGCGAGGGCGAGGATCCACATCACTGTCTGAGCCGTGCCGGTGAGCTGTGACGCGATGAGCAGGAAGACGGTGCCGGTGACCATGCTCGGCGCGAAACGCAGCACCTGGCCGCGCAGTTGCGGGTCGGTGCGGCTGATGACCCAGAACATCACCAGGTGCAGCAGCCGGACGACGAAGTAGCCGAGGGCGAAGATGACGGGACCGTCGAGTCCGCCCGCCAGGTCGTCGAACGCCTCGGGGATGGTCAACGCGGTGATGAACATGGCACCCATCGCGCCGAACATCACCAACCGCACGATGCCCTCGTCGGCGCGCACGAGGTTGCAGAGCCAGGCGTAGCCCACCCAACTCCACCACAGGACGGCCATCACCAGGGCGCCGCGCAGCAGGTTGACCCCGGTGGGGTCCTCGGCCATCAGGTCGGTGACCCGGGTGAGCGCGAAGACGAAGACGAGGTCGAAGAACAGCTCGAGCGGCGATACCGACGCACGCTCTTCGACGAGACGGGGACGGAAACGATGGGCGAAGGTCACGAGGAGAATGCTGCCACCGGAAGGCGGCACGGGAAAGTCAGACGAGCCGCGACCCGTGAGTACTTGTTAACCACGGGCGGTTAATAAGTACTCACGGGCGGCGGAGCCGCATTTACTTGACGCCGCCGGCGGTGAGGCCGGACACGATGCGGCGCTGGAGGAGCAGGACGATGATCACGAGCGGGATGGTGACGACGGTGCCGGCCGCCATCACGGACGTGAACGGTTCCTCGTGCGGTTTGCTTCCCGCGAACTGCGCGATGGCGACGGTGGCCGGCTGGGTGATGTCGTTCGACAGCTGACTCGAGATCAGGTATTCGTTCCACGACGCGATGAACGCGAGGATCGCGGTGGTGAACAGGCCGGGTGCGGCCAAGGGCAGCAACACCATTCGGAAGGCCTGCCGCCTGCTGGCCCCGTCGATCCGGGCCGCTTCCTCGAGTTCCCACGGGAGTTCCTTGAAGAACGCGGTGAGGGTGTAGATGGTGAGGGGCAGCACGAAGGAGATGTTCGGGATGATCAACGCCTGATACGTGCCGAACCAGCCCATCGACGTGAACAGCTGGAACAGCGGTGTCAGGACGGCGACACCCGGGAACATCGATGCGGCCAGGATGATGCCGAGGACGGCGTGCTTGCCCCGGAACTGCAGCCGCGCCAGGGCGTAGGCGGTGCCGACGCCGACGACGAGACCGATCGCGGTGGTGACGGCGCCGATGATGGTGCTGTTGACGAGTGCCCTGCCGAAGTGGTTGCCCGCCTCCGTCGAGAACACGCTCGCGAAGTTCTCCAGCGTGACGTGGGTGGGCCACGGGGTGGTGTCGAACGTGTAGTCGGAGTGCCGGAAGGCGGTGACGACCATCCAGTAGACGGGCGCCAGACCCCAGACGACGATCACCGCCAGGCCCAGGTAGGTGCGGATGGATGCGAGCGACGGTCCCCGGCGCCGGCGTGCCACCGTGGGCCGGGGTATCCCCGGTGTGACGACTGCTGTGGACATGGGTCAGGCCTTTCGCTGCTGCTCTTGGGTGTCGATCACGTTGACGCCCATCACCTTCACCAGTGCGTAGGCGACGGCGAAGATGAACAGGAACGTGATCGTGGAGAGGGCGGACGCGCTGTTGAAACCCTGGCGCATCTGGTCGATCACCAGGATCGACAGCGTGGTGGTGGCTGTGCCGTCGCCGCCACCGCCGCCGGTGAGGATCGCCGGAAGGTCGTAGATCCGCAGGACGTCGAGGACGCGGAAGAGGACCGCCACCAGAATGGCCGGCTTGATGAGGGGCAACGTGATCGACCGGAACCGCTGCCAGGCGTTGGCACCGTCCATCCGGGCGGCCTCGTATACCTCGGCGGGCACCATCTGCAGTCCGGCGAGGATCAGCAACGCCACGAACGGTGTGGTCTTCCAGGCGTCGGCGATCACGACGGCGAACCGTGCGGGCCAGGTGTCACCGGTCCACAGGATCTCTGTGCCGAGCAGTTTGTTGGCGATGCCGTCGTAGGCGAATACGAAGTACCACAGTTTCGCGGTGACGGCGGTCGGGATCGCCCAGGCCACGAGGATGCTGGTGCGCAGCAGTGCGCGACCGCGGAACGCCCGGTTCATGATGGTGGCGAACCACAGTCCCAGCGCGACCTCGATGACGACCGTGACGATGGTGAAGAACACGGTGACCCACATCGACTGCCAGAACAGCGATCCGAGGGTGCCGCCGGGGCAGGACACCGACGCGCCGGTCGTGTCGGTGCACCGCTGGAACAGCCAGTGCGTGTAGTTCGACAGTCCCGCGAAACCCCGGTCGACGAACTTGCCGGTGGCGGGATCGATCGTCGGGTCCTTGAACAGCGACATCACCATCGCGCTGACCACCGGGTACAGGACGACGATGCCGAGCAGGATCATGGTGGGCAGGATCAGGAACATCGCTGCCTTGCCGGGGCCCTTCCTCGGGCGCGCGGGTTCGGGTTCCCCGGCCCTCCCGCGGTCCCGGTGCGGAAGAGAGGGGCTCTCCTCGAGTGAGAGTTCGTGAACGGTCATCGGATAACTCCTCTAGGACCCGGCCGCGGCGATCGCGGACTGGATGTCGGCGGCGGCCTGGTCCACCGTCTTCTCGCCTTTGATCGCGGCGTAGGCGTTGTTCTGCACGGCCCGGGTGACCGCGGGGTAGAACGGGGTGACCGGCCGGGTCACGGCGTTCTCGATCGACGTCTTCAGTGTCGGGAGGTACGGATACTGCTCGATCAGGTCCGGGTCGTCGTAGACGTCGGCGCGGACGGGGGCGAGCGATCCCTGCGAGAGGAAGAACGACTGCGACTTCTTCTCCAGGAAGAACTTCAGGAAGTCCGACGCGGTGGCCTTGTGCTCCGAGTACACGTTGATCGCGGCGCTGTGCCCGCCGAGTGTCGAGTGCCCGGGCCCGCTCTTCCCCGGCAGTGGCGCCACCGCGAATTTGCCCGCCACGGCGGAACTGCCCTGGCCGTCCATCAGGCTGTACGCGTACGGCCAGTTGCGCATGAACAGCAGATCGCCGCTCTGGAACGCCTGCCGTGCCTGCTCTTCCTGGAACGTGACGGATTCGCGGGGGATCGCACCGGAGCGGTAGGCGTCGACGAGCGACTGCAGCCCCGCCTTGGCCTCGGGGGTGTTCATCGTGGGGGTCACGCCGTCCGGTCCGAGGATCGACCCGCCTGCCGTGTTGATGGCCTCGGAGGCGTTGACGGTCAGCCCCTCGTACTTGGCGTACTGTCCGGCATAGCAGCCGATTCCGGCTTGCTGCGCGGTCCCGCACGTGCCGATCAGTTCGTCCCACGTCGCGGGCGGATGGTCCAGCAGGTCGGTCCGGTAGTAGAGCAGCGCGCCGTCACTGGTCTGCGGCGCGGCGTAGAGGACGTCCCCGTACGTGGCGCCCGCGACCGTCGCCGGAAGCAGGCCGGACGTGTCGATCGCCATCGGGCCCTCGAGCGGTTGCAGCCATCCGCGGGCCGCGAACTCGGCCGTCCACACGACGTCCACGTTGGCGACGTCGTAGCCGGAATCGCGGGACTGGAAGTGCTGCACCAGGTCCTCGTGCTGCTGGTCGGCCTGGTCGGACTGCTCCTTGAACGTCACCTCCTCCCCGGGGTGGGTGGCGTTCCATTCGTCGATGAGCGGCCGGATGACGTTCGAGTTGTCCTTGCCCTGCACGTAGGTGATGGGCCCGCGGCCGTCGAGATTCTCCTTCTCCGCCTGCGCGGCGGCGTCGATGCCCTGATCGGCGCAGGACGTCGCCGCGAACAGGACGCCGACGGCCACCGCGCAGGCGGCGATCCGCTTCATCGTGATTCACCCGTGCCCGGTTCCGACAGCCACACCGCGGTGTCGGTGGGGAGCATGCCGCCGGTGATGCCGGCGACCGAACCGAGCACGACGGTCAGTCCTTCGGGAAGTGCGATCGGTTCCGTGCCGGTGTTCACCCAGCACTGCACCGCGCCGCGTGCGAACGCGAGCACGTCGCGGGGTGTGTCGAGCCACTCGACGGCATGCGGGGTGTCGAAGAAGTCGCGTCGCAGTGCCAGCGCCTCGCGGTACAGCGTGAGGAACGACTCGGGATGGCCGGCCTGCGCCTGCGCGGTGTGTGGGGCCCAGTGCCCGGGCTGCGGAAGCCAGGTGTCCTCCTCCGCGTCGAACGGGGAGAAACCGTACGGCACTGCGTCGTTCGACCACGGAATCGGGACCCGGCAGCCGTCACGACCGCAGTCGGTGAAGCCGGTCTGGAACCACGTCGGATCCTGACGGACGTCGTCGGGAAGGTCCTCGACCTCTTCCAGTCCGAGTTCCTCGCCCTGGTAGATGTATGCGGTGCCGGGCAACGCCAACTGCAGGAGAGCGGCGGCGCGGGCCCGACGACGGCCGAGTTCGTGATCGGGTTCCTCGAGCGCCCAGCGGGCGCGCTCCCAGTCGGTTTCGACGAGGTGGTCGGGCTGTGAGCGGGAGTAGCGGGTGACGGTGCGGGGCACGTCGTGGTTGGAGAGCACCCATGTTGCGGGTGCGCCGACGGTGGCCGCCTGCTCGAGCGCGTCGTCGATCACGGCGCGAATGCTCGCGGAACGCCAAGGGGCGCGCAGGAAGTCGAACTGGAACGCCGTGTGGAGTTCGTCGGGGCGCAGGTAGCGGGCCAGGCGATCGTTGCTGGGCACCCACGCCTCGGCGACGAAGACGCGGTCGGCGTACGTGTTGGCGACGGCCCGCCAGCCCCGGTACACCTCGTGGACGGCGTCCTGATCCCACGCGGGGTGCGGGTCGGTGTGCTGCGAACCGGCAAGGCGCTCACCGGCGTCGGGCAGTGCGGGATCCTTGGCCAGGCCGTGGGCGACATCGATGCGGAAGCCGTCGACGCCCTTGTCGAACCAGAAGCGCAGGATGTCCTCGAACTCCGCGCGGACCTCGGGGTGCTCCCAGTTGAGGTCGGGCTGGCCTTGGGCGAACAGGCGCAGGTACCACTCGCCGGTGTCCAGGCGGCTCCACGCGGGACCGCCGAATGCGCTCTGCCAGTCGTTGGGCGGCTGGTCACCGGCCGGGCCGCGACCCGGCCGGAAGATGTACCGGTCGCGGGCGCCCGGCTCGTCGCGCAGTGCGGCCTCGAACCAGCGATGGGCACTGGACGTGTGGTTGGGCACGATGTCGAGGATCACGCGAATGCCCAGCTCATGGGCCTCGGCGATGAACGCCTCACCCTCCGCGAGCGTGCCGTACGACGGCTCGATGTCACGGAAGTCGGCCACGTCGTAGCCGGCGTCCTCCATCGGCGACGGGTACCAGGGATTGATCCACACGGCGTCGACACCGAGGTCGGCGAGGTAGGGCAGCTTGGACCGCAAGCCGGTGAGGTCGCCGATGCCGTCGCCGTTCCCGTCGGCGAAGCTGCGGATGTAGACCTGGTAGACGACGGCTGTCTTCCACCAGGCTTCTGGGTGCCGGCTCGCGACGGTGGTTGCGGTCGACTCCACGGACTGGGTCATCGAATCTCCTCGGTGTGGGGATGGGATGGGAAATGTGATGCGTAAACGTTTGCGTAAATAGCGTGAGGCACGTCACAGGGGGCTGTCAACTCGAACAGGGTGATTTCTTTTGCGCACTACAGCGGCGCGGGAGCTGTGAGGAAACTACGCAAATATTTGCGTTGCTCGCTTACTGTGGAAACGTGATTCCCAAGCAATCCGTCAACATGGCCGACGTCGCGCGCCGCACCGGAGTCTCGATCGCCACCGTGTCGCGCGCGTTGCGCGGCGAGCGGGGCGTGTCCGAAGCGACGCGTCTGCGAATTCAGCGGGTCGCGGACGAGTTGGCGTACGTCATCTCACCCGAGGCGTCGAAGCTGTCGGGCGGCGCGACGGGCCGGGTGGCCGTCGTGGTGCCGTGGATCGACGCCTGGTTCTATTCGAAGATTCTCGCCGGCATCGAGCACGAACTCCGCGCCGCCGACCTGGACGTGTTGCTGTACTGCCTCGAGGAGTCGTCCCAGCGCGAATCGTTCTTCGAGCGGCTTCCGTTGCGCCGCAAGGTCGATGCCGTCATCGCCGTGGCATTTCCGCTGACCGGGCCGGAGCGGGCGCGGCTCGAGGAGATGGACGTGACCGTGGTCGTCATCGGCGCGCACGCCGGTGCGTTTCCGTCCGTCCGGATCGACGACGAACTCGCCGCGCGCCAGGCCGTCGGGCACCTGATCAGGATCGGCCACACCCGGATCGGAATGATCCGCACGGTGGACCCGGAAGGCCGGTCGTGGGAGGGCGACATCGCCCGGGTGACGGGTTTCCATGCCGCACTCACCGGCGCCGGACTGGACGACGACTGCACCGTCACCGTTCCCTGGGGAATCGACGGCGGCGAGCGCGGCATGGAACTGCTGCTCAGCCGCGCCGAGGTGCCCACCGCGGTGTTCTGCCATTCGGACGAGGTCGCCGTCGGAGCCCTGCGCACGCTGCGACGTGCAGGTATTCCCGTCCCGGCCGGGATGTCGGTGATCGGCATCGACGACCACCCGACGGCCGAGCTGGCCGACCTCACCACCGTCCGGCAGCCGGTGGGCGAGCAGGGGGCGGCGGCCGGCAGGGTGGTCGTGGAACTGCTCGGTGGCCGTGAACCGACGGAACGGGCGGTCGTGCTCCCGACCCACCTGGTGGTTCGGGGCTCGACCGCCCGCCCTCCGGAACTCTGACGTCAGCCCACCAGACGCTCACCCGTAGCGTCGGTGGCGAAGAGGTGGGCGTGGGCCTCGTCGACGCGGACGTGCACGACCTGCCCCTTCTCGGGCGGGTTGCGCCAGTCGACCCGGGCGACCAGGCTCTCGGTCCGCCCGTTGACGGTGGTCCGGCCGAACACGAACGCCTCGGAGCCGAGTTCCTCGACGACGTCGATCTCGAGCTTCAGGCCGCCGGTGTCGGCGATCTCGACGTGCTCGGGCCGGATCCCGAAAATCACCTCGCTGCCCGCCGCGGTGAGAGCGTCGCGGGGAACGGGAACCAGCTGGTCGCCGATCTGCACGCCGCCGTCGGTGACGGGCACGGTGAACAGGTTCATCGACGGTGAGCCCATGAAACCGGCGACGAAGACGTTCGCCGGCCGGCGGTACAGCTCGCGGGGGGACGCGCACTGCTGCAGCACGCCGCCCTTGAGGACCGCCACCCGGTCGCCCATCGTCATGGCCTCGACCTGGTCGTGCGTGACGTAGACGGTGGTGGTGCCGAGGCGGCGCTGCAACTGTGCGATCTGCGTCCGGGTCTGCACCCGCAGCTTCGCGTCGAGGTTCGACAGCGGCTCGTCCATCAGGAATACCTGTGGCTGGCGAACGATGGCTCGCCCCATGGCAACTCGCTGTCGCTGCCCGCCCGACAGGGCCTTCGGTTTGCGGTCCAGGTAGTCGCGGAGGTCGAGCATGTCGGCGGCTTCCCCGACGCGCCTGCGGATTTCGGACTTGTCGGTGCCCGCGAGTTTGAGGGCGAAGCCCATGTTCTCCGCGACCGTCATGTGGGGGTAGAGCGCGTAGTTCTGGAAGACCATCGCGATGTCGCGGTCCTTGGGTTCGGAATGCGTGACGTCGCGGCCGCCGATCAGGATCTGCCCGCCGTCGACCTCCTCGAGGCCGGCGAGCATCCGCAGCGACGTGGACTTGCCGCAGCCGGACGGGCCGACGAGAACGAGGAACTCGCCGTCCTCGATGTGCAGGTCGAGTTGATCGACCGCGGGAACGTCGGACCCGGGAAAGAGTCTGGTCGCGCGGTCGTACGTGATTGTTGCCATGAGAAATGAATCCCTCCACCGGCAGGAACGTGCCGGACGATCCGAGTGTCAGGGGCGCGCCGGCTTGTGCCGACGGGAGAGAACTATGGCGCAGATCACAGGGCTTGTCCACTCGAGCGCCCGCCATCCACGTCCCTTCGGACGAACGGGACGCTCGTTGCGTCAGATCGAACGAGCGTCCCGTTCGTCCAGCGGCGGGCGACTTCGACATCCCGCGTAGTGAACGACTGAATACTTCCGTATTGCGCAAGCGGCATCGAAGTGCGCAACAAATGCAGGCAATGCCTGGCAGTTTTGGATGTGACTCTTGCCACAGTTAACGATTATTGATTTACTCCTCTCACGCCGATGGCGGCGGGAATCGCGCGCCTCGGCAGTTCTGCCACAACTCGGTGGCGCAATGGAGGAGGTTCGATGAGCGTCGACGAACTGGGCCGGGCAATCACTACGCGGACGGGCGGGAGGGTGTCGTCGCGACGGGCGTGGATCGTCGTCGCGCTTCTGTGCGGATTCTTGATCGTCAACTACGCAGACAAGATCGTCGTCGGCCTGGCCGGCGCCGACCTCATGCGTGACATGGACATCGACGCGCAGCAGTTCGGGATCATTCAGAGCAGCTTCTTCTGGTGCTTCGCGGCCGGGTCGATCCTCGGCAGCATTCTCATCGGCCGGGTGAAGGCGAAGTACCTGCTCGCCGGGACCGCGGTGCTGTGGGTGCTCAGTCTCCTGCCGATGGTGTGGAGTGAGAGTTACGAGGTGCTCATCGCGTCCCGGATGATGCTCGGATTTGCGGAAGGGCCGGCCACTGCGATGGCCGTCGCGGTGGCGCACACCTGGTTCACCGCGGATCGCCGCACGATTCCCACCTCGGTCATCGTCGCCGGTGCCGGACTCGGTCCGGTGATCGCGGCTCCGGTGCTCACCATGGTCATCGTCAATCAGTCGTGGCACGCGGCCTTCGCGGTGCTGGTGATTGCCGGGCTCGTGTGGGTGCCGTTGTGGTTGCAGTTCGGGCGTGAAGGCGGCGTCCTCGACGCGCTCACCGTCGAGGAGGCTGTCGGCGACGCACGGATGTCGTGGTCGAGCATCCTCCGGAACCGCACCGTGCTGGGTGTCGCTGTCCTGATGTTCGCGACGTACTGCAGCAGTGCCGTCAAGATCAGCTGGCTGCCCCTGTACCTGCACAACGGACTCGGCTACGACAAGGAAACCGCCGGAACGCTGGTCGCTCTGCCGTATGCGGCGACGGCGATCCTGGTGGTTGCTGCGGGCGTCGCGTCGCGGATGATGACCAAGCGGGGGGTCGCGAACCGGATGTCGCGCGGCGTGCTGCCCTCGCTCATGCTGGCGAGCGCGGGCGTGAGCACGGTCGGATTCGCGCTGCTCGACCGCGGGCTGCTCAACCTCGTCTTCATCATCTTCGGTGCCTCGCTGGCCGGCGCGGCGGCGGGTGTCACCTTGACGGCGGTCTCCGACGTCGTCGCCCCCCGGCAGCGCGGAGCGGTGCTCGGGTTCATCGTCGCCGTGTACAGCAGCGCCGGTGTCATCTCGCCGCTCGTCCTCGGGCACATCGTGACCTCGGCCGCGACTCCGGCCGCCGGCTACCGCGAGGGGTTCCTGATTCTCGGCGGCGTCATGGTCGTCGGCGCGATCGTCAGCGTTCTGTTGATCAACCCGGACCGGGACTCGGCGACCAACTCCCGGTGACGCGGGCCGGGTCGGTCGGTTTCATCATTCATCCACCAGCGAGAAGAGGTTCGTATGAAGATCAAGGGCGCGATCCTGCGCGGAGCCGGACGGGATTGGGAGATCGAGGAATTCGATCTCGGCGATCCGATTGCGGGGGAGGTGCAGGTACGTATCGCTGCGTCCGGGCTGTGTCATTCGGATCATCACTACCGGAGCGGTGACCGTACTCCGCCGTTCTTTCCGATGCTCGGCGGTCACGAGGGCTCCGGTGTGGTGACGAAGGTCGGTCCGGGTGTCACGACCGTGGAGGAGGGCGATCACGTCGTCCTCGCCTTCACACCGGCGTGCGGTATCTGCGGGCCGTGTGCTCGGGGGATGCAACACCTGTGCGACAAGGGCGCGGCGATCGGCACCGGCCGCGCGATCTCGGACGGTTCGTTCCGGACGACGTCCGGCGGCAGTCCCGTCTACGCGATGGCTCTGGTGGGTGCCTTCGCCCCCTACGTCACCGTCCACAGCGCTGCGGTGATCAAGATCGAGAAGGACATCCCGCTGAACAGGGCGGCGTTGCTGGGATGCGGAGTGTGCACGGGATGGGGTTCGGCGACGGAAGCCGGTGGTAGCCGGGTGGGCGACACGGTGGTGGTCGTCGGCTGCGGTGGCATCGGGATCAATGCCGTCCAGGGCGCCGCACATTCGGGTGCACGGTTCGTCATCGCCATCGACCCGGTCGAATTCAAGCGCGAACAGGCTCTCGCGTTCGGAGCGACACACGCGTTCTCGTCGATGGCCGAGGCGGCCGACCGGATCCGCGACCTGACGTGGGGCCAGATGTCCCATGTCACGGTGCTCACCGTCGGTGTCATGGACGGCGAGATGATTCAGCCGGCACTCGACCTGACCGCGAAGGGCGGCACGGTGGTCGTCACCGCCGTCGGCCCCACCGATGCAGGCAAGACGAGCATCGATCTGGGAATGCTGTCGATGCTCGAAAAGCGCATTCAGGGAACGATCTTCGGCGGTGCCAGTCCGCGGACGCAGGTTCCGAAACTGTTGAACCTGTACCGGAGTGGATCGCTGAAGCTGGACGAACTCGTGACCCGGACGTACCGCCTCGAGGACATCAATCAGGGCTACGACGACATGCTGTCCGGCAAGAACCTGCGCGGTGTCATCGAACTCTCGGATGCGGATTACTGAGAACGACGGCCGGCATTGCCACTTTAAGGATGCATCCTTAAAGTGGCGTTTGTGACTCGGACCACAAGTGAGGTGGAAACCGGGTGCCGGCCGATGAACCACCCGCCTGGAGTCACCCGATGCATCCCGAGCTCGTTCTCGCCACATCCTCGAAGGAGTAGAAGCATGCAGACGACCTACGCAACCACGGCCCCCGTGCTGTCGCCGTTCGGACCGCTGGTCGCGCACCCGCCCCACGACACGTCGGGGTACGAGCGGATCACCGTCCACCCGGTCGCCCCGACCATCGGCGCCGAGATCGGTGGCGTCCGGCTGGGTGGTGACCTCGACGAACAGACGATGGCGGAGATCAAGACGGCCCTGCTCGACTGGAAGGTGCTGTTCTTCCGCGACCAGGACATCTCGCGGGCGGACCATCGCGGATTCGCCTCGCGCTGGGGCGATCTCGAACAGCACCCGTTCTTCAAATACGTGCAGCCCTGTCAGACCGACGTGGACGTCGCGACGTTCGCCAAGGACATGGCGAACGTCGGCACCGAGAACAACTGGCACAACGACGTCACCTGGCACGCCCAGCCGTCGCTGGCCGCGGTGTTGCGCGCGGTCGAGATTCCGCCGGTCGGTGGTGACACCCTGTGGGCGGACACCGGCGCGGCCTACGACATGTTGCCCGAGGATCTCCGTGACCGCATCGATCACCTCGTTGCCGAACACGACTGGATCCACACGTTCGGGAAGGGGATGCCGGGGGACGCCGTCGATGCGTTGCGGCCGCACCTGCCCGCCGTGCAGCATCCGGTGGTGCGGGTGATTCCGGAGACGGGGCGCCGCGTGCTGTTCGTCAATATCGCCTTCACCCAACACATTCTGGACGTCTCGCCGTCCGAGTCGGACGAGATCCTGAGCCGCCTGTATCGGCACATCTCGCGTCCGGAGTTCCAGGTTCGGTTGCGGTGGCGTCCGAACACCATTGCCTTCTGGGACAACCGGACCTGTCAGCACTACGCGTCGAGTGACTACCACCCGGCGCGGCGCGTGATGGAGCGGATTTCCATCGTCGGCGACCGCCCGGTTGGGGTGACCCGATGAGCGCGCCGAAGACCGCGGGAATCGACTGCGACTTTATCGAGTACAAGGAGCTCTTCGTCGGAGGGCGGTGGGTGACACCGGCCGGGTCGGACGTCATCGAGGTGGTGAATCCGCACAACGGTGAACCGGTGGGACGGGTTCCGCATGCGAGCCGCGCCGACGTCGACGCTGCGGTCGCGGCTGCACGCGACGCCTTCGATCACGGTGCGTGGCCGCGACTTCCCCTCGAGGAACGGCTGTCGGTCCTGATGCGGCTGAGCGAAGGACTGAAAGCGCGGGTCCCCGAAATGGCGCGCCTGATCACCCGGCAGAACGGCTCGCCGATCCGCTGGAGCCTGGCCGCGCAGGCGGCGGCACCGGCCGCCATGTATGCCGTTGCGGCGCAGATCGCCCGCAGCTTTCCGTTCGAGGAACGCCGTGATGGCTTGAAGAATCCGGTGCTGATCCGCCGCGAGCCCGTGGGTGTCGTTGCGGCCGTGGTTCCGTGGAACGTTCCCGAGTTCGTCACTTCGCTGAAGTTGGGACCGGCGCTGGCTGCGGGGTGCGCCGTGGTGCTCAAGCCGTCACCGGAGACCCCGCTCGACGCCAATCTGCTGGCCGAGGTCGCGGAGGAGGCGGGACTGCCGGCCGGAGTGCTCAGCGTGCTGCCGGCGGGCCGCGAAGTCAGCGAGTACCTCGTGTCGCATCCCGGCATCGACAAGGTCTCGTTCACCGGTTCCGTGGCGGCCGGAAAGCGTGTGATGGAAGTGGCCGCAGGCAATCTCACGAGAGTGACCCTCGAACTCGGGGGAAAATCCGCGGCACTGATCCTGCCCGACGCAGACCTGGACGCAGCGGTCGCCGCGATCACCGCCGCCTCCTGGACGCTGAACAGCGGCCAGGCGTGCGTCGCCCTCACCCGGGTCCTGGCGCCGCGCAGTCGCTACGACGACGTGGCCGAGCGGCTGACGGCCGCGGTGTCGGCTCTCGTGGTCGGTGATCCGCTGGATCCGGCCATCCAGGTGGGGCCGATGGTGACGCGCCGGCAGCAGGAGCGCAACCTCGACTATCTCCGCATCGGACTGGAGGAGGGTGCCACCCTGCTCGCCGGGGGCGGCGTTCCCGACGGCCTCGAAGGCGGCTGCTACGTCCGGCCCACCCTGTTCGGCGACGTCGACAACTCCATGCGGATCGCGCGGGAGGAGATCTTCGGGCCGGTCGTGTGTCTGCTGCCCTACGACGACGAGGACGACGCGGTCCGGATCGCCAACGACTCCGACTTCGGTCTCTCCGGTGCCGTGTTCACGGCCGATCAGGACCACGGTATCGAGATCGCGCGGCGGATCCGCACAGGCACGATCACCGTCAACGGGTTTGCCACCGAGCCGACGGCGCCGTTCGGCGGATACAAGCACTCCGGTATCGGCCGGGAGATGGGCGCCGACGGTCTCGCGTCGTTCCTGGAGTCCAAGACCATCGCCCTGCCCGTGCGGTAGTCCGCCCGTACTGCTCCCCAGTCGGTTGGTTAACGAGTATTGACATATGTTCAGATATTGTTAGTCTCGGTAACTAGACGCCATCGCGCGCATGTCGGCCTGCAAACGGCTGATTCAGGCGGCGCGGCGCGTGGTGCAGTGCGCATCGCCAGGTGAACGAATAAATACTTCACACAGTCGTACCGCGGTGGTTTCCCGACGCAACGTCCCCACCGCATCCGAGAAAGGGATGAGCCAGTATGTACCTGACTCAGGGATTGCATCGGTCCGTCCAGCAGAACCCCGAGGGGATTGCCGTGATCGGCGAATCCGGGGACATCACCTTCCGCCAACTCGAGGGGCGGGTGGCGCGGATCGGTGGCGGACTACGCGGACTCGGGGTCCGGTCCGGTGATCGCATCGGAATGCTCGCGACGAACTGCACGGAGTACGTCGAGTTCACCTTCGCGTGCCCGTGGATCGGCGCGGTCGCGTCGCCGGTGAACAACCGGTGGAGTCTCGACGAGATGGCGTTCCAGATCGAGGACGCCGGCATCTCGGTTCTCCTCGTGGACGCCCCGCGACTGGTGCAAGCGCTCGAACTCCGTGATCGGTGCCCCCTTCTGGAGACGGTGATCTGCTTCGGCGGCACCACGCCGGCGCAGGGTGTCGTCGATTACGAGCGGCTGATCGAATCGTCCGGGCCGGTGTCGGATGTCCGCATCGACCCCGATGCGCTTGCGGTGCTGATGTATACGGGCGGGACGACGGGGCGGCCCAAGGGCGTCATGCTCAGTGCTCGCCAGATTCTCACGTCCGCGTTCGGCGCTCTCGCCAGTGTCGGCTTCCCTAATACTGCGGAACGCTGCCTGCATATCGCGCCGCTCTTTCATCTCGCGGCGTTCGCCGGCATGATCCAGCAGGCGATGCTGGGTGCGACCCACGTCGTCATCGGTGATTTCACGGTCGAGGGTCTGGTCGAGACGATCGCAGCCAAGCAGATCACGATGACGACACTCGTCCCGACGATGGTCCCCTGGATGCTCGACCACGCCGAGCGGACCGGTGCGTCACTCAGCAGTCTCCGGTACATCGGGTACGGTGCCGCTCCGATGCCCGAAGCCGTGCTGACCAGGTTGCTGACGGCGCTCCCGCACGTCAAGTTGCGCCAGGGGTACGGAATGACCGAGCTCGGTCCCGTCGCCACCATCCTGCGCGACGAGGACCACCACGACCGCGACCATCCCGAACGTCTCCGGTCCGTCGGCCGGGCCGCCTCCCATGCGGAGGTCATCGTGGTGAACAAGGACGGCGTGGAACAGCCACGGGGGACGGTCGGCGAGGTCGTGGTCCGGGGTGCCCACGTGATGATGGGCTACTGGAACAACCCGGTCGAAACGCAGAAGGCTGTGCAGGACGGCTGGATGCACACCGGCGACATGGGATACATGGACGAGCACGGGTATCTCTTCCTGGTCGACCGGCTCAAGGACATGATCGTCTCCGGTGGTGAGAACGTGTACAGCGCCGAGGTGGAGGCGGCGATCCACCGCCATGTGGCGGTCGCGAGCTGTGCCGTCATCGGCGTGCCCGACGAGGTATGGGGTGAACGTGTGCACGCGGTGGTCGTGCTCGTGCCCGGGACGAGCCTGGCCGCGGAGGAACTGCGCGACTTCGTCGGCGAGCGGATCGCACGATACAAGGCACCGCGGACCGTCGAGTTCGTGGAGCAGCTGCCGCTCTCGCCCGTGGGGAAGATCCTCAAGCGGGTACTGCGTGAGGCGTACACCTCGTGACCGTCGTCGCGCATTCGTACGATCTCGACGCCGCGCCCGACTGGTTCACCCGCGCCACGGCCGTCGAGCCCGAGCTGGGAACTGTCGACGTCGACGGTGCGCGGATCTCGTATCGGGTGTGGGGGCAGCCCGGCGGGAATCCCGTGATCCTCATCCACGGGGGAGCCGCGAATGCACGGTGGTGGGATCATGTCGCCCCGCTGCTGAGTGACGGGCGGCGCGTGGCCGCACTCGACCTGAGCGGGCACGGCCACAGCGACCACCGGTCGTCGTACCGCCGCAGTCGGTGGGCCGACGAGGTGATGGCCGTCGCCGGGATCGTCGGGCCTCGTCCGGTCGTGGTCGGGCACAGCCTCGGTGGGTTCGTCGCACTCGAGACAGCGGGGCATTACGGCTCCGAACTCGCGGGCACCGTGGTGGTGGACTCGCCGGCCCGGACGGTGCGCCCGGTCTTCGACGCCGAACGGGAACGCCGCATGCGCCGGAAGCTCCGGGTGTACGAGAGCGAGGGCGCCATCGTCGCGCGATTCCGTCCGGACCCGGAGGACACTCCGCTGCCGCGGTACCTGCGAAACTACCTCGGCTCCCGATCGATTCGCGAGACGTCCGGGGGTTTCACCTGGCAATTCGATCCTGCGATTTCGATGGCCGGCGGGATGATCGTCGACGAGGTGGTTCCGCCCTCGTGTCCGCTCGCACTCATCCGAGGTGAGCGCGGGATGCTCAGCCGCGAGATGAGTCGCGCGCTGGCCGACGAGATCGGTCCCGACACGATCGAACTGGAGATACCGGACTCCGGCCACCACATCATGCTCGAGCAGCCGCAGGCATTGGCGGCGGTGTTGGAAACGCTGTCCCGGAACTGGTCCATCTGCAGACCCACGAACACGGCGGAGTGACATGAGTACGAATACATCGAAGAAAGGTCCCTTGGCGGGATTACGCGTCCTCGAACTCGGCGGCATCGGCCCCGCCCCGTTCGCCGCGATGATGCTGGCGGACATGGGCGCAACGGTCATTCGCCTGGTTCGAGGAAGAGGCTGGGACAAACATCCGATCCTCAACCGCGGCCGCGTGACGATCGAGGTCGACCTCAAGAATCCGGAGTCGATCGAGGCGGTGCGCAAGATCGCGCAGGGATGCGACGCGGTTGTCGAGGGATTCCGGCCGGGCGTCGCGGAGCGACTCGGACTCGGCCCCAAGAACCTTCACGCGCTCAATCCGGCGCTCGTCTACGGCCGGATGACCGGGTGGGGGCAGGACGGGCCGTGGGCGTCGGCGCCCGGGCACGACATCAACTACCTCTCACTGACCGGCGGCCTCCACGCCATCGGTCCCAAGGACAGCGATCCGGTCCCACCACTGAATCTGGTGTCCGACTTCGGTGGCGGCGGAATGCTGCTGGCTTACGGCATCGTCTGCGCGCTCACCAATGCCCAGAAGGCCGGTGAGGGACAGGTCGTCGACGCCGCGATGGTCGACGGTACGTCGCTGCTCCTCGCCATGACGTACGGCTTCCTGGCCGACGGGTCCTGGCGCGACGAGCGAGGCTCGAACATGCTCGACGGTGCCGCGCCGTTCTACCGGACCTACCAGTGCGGGGACGGCCTTCACATGGCGGCGGGATGCGTGGAGCCGCAGTTCTATCGCGAGTTCCTGCGGGTCCTCGGCCTGGCGGACGACCCTCTTTTCGCCGACCAGCACGACCGCACCCGGTGGGAGGAACAGGGCGTCCGCATCGCGGCGCTGTTCGCCACCCGAACCCGTGCCGAGTGGGAGCAGGCGTTCGCCGACACCGAGGCGTGCACCACGCCGGTGCTGTCGCTGAGCGAGGCCCACCGCCACCCGCACATGGCGGCGCGTGCCACCCTCGCCGAACACGACGGCATCGTTCAGCCGATGCCCGCGCCCCGATTCAGCGGCACTCCCGCTTGCGCGCCGGAACCTCAGGCAGCGTCGGCACCGAGCATCGAGGCAGCCCTGGCGGAAGTCGGCTTCTCCGCCGAGGAAGCGAGCAGGGTGGTCGCGGCCGGAGTGCTCGCCGCGCCGGATACAGGGGCCTTCGCAGAGCGCCGGCTCGTCAGATGACCGCGGTCGGGTGGGTTCCCGCACAGGGCTCGGCCAGGACCGCGTGCGCGAGCTGGTACAGGTCGTCGCCCAGCCGGGGACGCCGCCCGACTCGTCGTGACCGGACCGATTCGGTGACCAGCCCGGTGATGGCGGTGACCAGTGCCGTTGCTTCGGGGTGGGACAACTCGCTTCGAGTGACGGCGAGGCAGTGCGTCCACTCCTCGTTGAAGAGGCGCACTCGTTCCTTGCGCTTGGCCATCGCTTCGGGGACGTGATGCAACTCCGACAGACTCACGGCGATCAGGTCGGAATTTTCGACGCAGATGGTGACGTAGGACCGCAGGAGCCGATCGAGTGCGTGCGCCGCCGACGTGGCAGGCGCCAAGGCGTCGCTCAGTCCGAGGACCACCCGTTCGGATGCCCGTTGGATCGCCGTCGCGAGGATGTCTTCCTTGCTCTCGAAGTGCCGGTAGGACGCGCCCGCAGTCACTCCTATCGCCTCGGCGATGTCTGCCATCGACACCCCTCTGAAGCCGCGTTCCCGGAACATCGTGATCGCCGTGCCGAGAATCTTCTCGCGCCGCGACGACCGTTCCCACCCGCCGACTGCCGGCGAGTCGTCGAATTCGGCTATATCGGCGGGAGCCAGCCGGACATCGACCAACTGCATCACCATCGTCGACACGAGTTCGACGAGGCGCGCATGGGGAACCTTGTCCTTCGCCCTGCTCGCTCCAGCGATCAGCCCGCACGACGCGCGCACATAGATGGAGGATTCGGACGCGCCGAGGTCGGGCCGGACCTCGGCGATGACGGGGGTCCAGGCCTGAATCAACGCCTGCCAGCGCTTGGCGACCTCGGCAAGGCGATCCTCGTTGAGGTACCACAGACTACGAAGGCACACGGCCAGCTCGGCCGGCCGATCGAGGGCGAGGTCGACCGCAGCGGTGACGAGACGGCTCAGGGTGGATACATCGGAATCCGTGTCGGCGATCGCCGCCTCCGACACGGCGACCATGCTGTCGAGGAACTGCAGTCCGATTTCGGCGAGCAGAGATTCCTTGCCGGAGAAGTGCCGGTAGATGGCGGGACCGCTGATCCCGATTTCGGCACCGATGTCGTCGATGCCGACACCGCCGTATCCCCATTGCTGAAACAGGCGCGCTGCCGTGCGCAGAATCTCGTCCCGTCGCTGAGCAGCGGGAACGCGAGGGGCTCGGGTCCGCGTGGTGGTGGACGCGGCCCGCGGCTCTAACGGCCCCATGCGCGAGCCCACCCTCGGTAGCGGAAGTTCATGCGCTCAGTCTAATGGGTCGGCACCCGCCTCATTGTGAACGTTTATGTACCTAGATTCCTGGATTGATCGGCCCCCGCTGCCGCATATCACGGCGCAGCGCGCCGAGCTCTTCGAATGTAAGTTAACGAATATTGACTTGATATACGTGGAGTGATTATCGTGGCTCCACGGAAGGCAGAGGCCTTCGCCCCTCTCCGGCCGGTTCGGACGGCCGGTCGTATTCGCTCCAACCCCAGGAGATCTCCGCAATGGACGACATCACTTTCGACATCGCCGACGGCGTCGCGACGATCACCCTCGACCGGCCGGAGGCGAAGAACGCGTTCACCCTCGACATGATCGACGAGTGGGCGGACTTCGTGGCCGGCGCGCGCAGGGACAGTTCGGTGGGTGCACTCGTGCTGACAGGTGCCGGCGACGCGTTCTGTGCAGGCGGAGACCTGAGCGTGATCGCCGGGATGGACGAATCACCGCTTGTGGGCAAACGGGTACTCACCGAACACATTCATCGCGTCGCGCTCGCGATGGACGAATTCGACAAGCCGACCATCGCCGCGGTCAACGGCGTCGCGGTCGGCGCAGGTATGGACATGGCGCTCATGTGCGACATGCGGTTCATGGCGCGAAGCGCGCGGATGAGCGAGGGGTACATTCGGCTGGGCCTCGTGCCGGGCGACGGAGGAGCTTATTACCTCCCCCGCATCGTCGGAGTGGCGAAAGCGTTGGAGCTCTTGTTCTCCGGAGATTTCGTGGATGCCGACGAGGCGCTGCGCATCGGCCTCGTCACCAGGGTCGTCGACGACGAGACGCTGCTGAAGGAAGCTCAGGCTTTCGCCGCCCGACTCGCCGCCGGCCCGCCCCTCGCCACACGCATGATCAAGCGCAGCGTCTACCACGGGCTGAACAGCGATCTGCGCACCAGCCTCGATCTCATCTCGTCCCACATGGGTCTCGTCGCCACGAGCGAAGACGCACGCGAGGCACTCTCCGCTATGCAGGAACGGCGAGCACCGACATTTCAGGGGCGCTGACGCGCATCGAATTCTCTACTGCGGCCGTCGCGGCGTCTCGAGACGCCGCGACGGCCGTTTTCCGCGTTCACGACCGCACCAGTGCCACGAAGGCGCTCGCTGCGGGCGACAGCGGATCGTGCCGGTGGTAGAGGACGCACGAACGAAGCGGTGGGAGGTCGATGCGCCGGATCTGAGCGCCCATGCTCGCCGCCGCCATGGCTTCGGGTGCCGACAGCACCGCCGCGCCGACGCCCTCGAGCAGGAGCGGCAGGATGACCTCCCGGTGTTCTGTCTCCACCACGAGAGTCGGCAGCGGCAGGTTCGCCGAAGCCACTTCCGCGACGAAAGCCTGTTGGCTCGCCGACCTTTCCGGGAGGCCGATGATCAGCGGAAACCGGACGAGGTCCGCGAGATCCACGGTGTCGCCCGCGGGGATGTCGGTGGTTTTCGGGGAGAACGCGACCATCAGGTCCGAGACCGGGATCTCTATCGACGAGTGCTTCGGGAACGGCCCGGGGTGATCGGTCAGGAGCAGTTCCGCCTCCCCGCGACGCAGTGTCTCGAATCCCTCGACTCCGAAGGGCGCGTGCTGCAGGCGCACGGTCACGTCGGGATAGCGCCGGCGGAACCGAACGAGCAGTGGTGCAAGGGGGTCGACCGCCAGGCCGTGCACCACCGCGAGGTCCAGGCGTCCCGTGTGCAGAGACTCCACGCTCTGGACGGCCGCACGGGCGTTGTCGAACGACCGCAAGGTTTGCCGCGCGGGGCCGACCAGGGCGCGCCCCGCGGGGGTGAGTGTCAGGCGGCGACCACGAACGAACAGTGGTGTGTCGAGAGTCTTTTCGAGTTCCCGGATCGACTGGGACACGGCCGGCTGACTCACGTGCAGCCTGCGTGCGGCCTCCGAGATGCTCTCGGAGTCGACGACGGCGATGAACTGGGCCAGATGGCGACGCTCCATAACTGAAACTTATCACCGATCAAGGCAGATCGGGCGTTTACCTTTGGCGCATTGTCTCGTACCGTGAAGGAAGAGCGCTGATCCGCTCACCAATTCATCAGGCCGCGCGCCCAAATTCATTGGCGCACTTCGTCGCGGTCGCTCAGGAGAGGAACGAACGTCCCATGGGATCTTTGGAAGGTCGAGTAGCAGTCATCACCGGCGGCGGTCGCGGGCTCGGACGTGAGCACGCCCTGCTGTTCGCCGCCGAGGGCGCCAAGGTCGTCGTCAACGATCTCGGTGGCAGCGCCGAGGGCGGCGGTTCGGATGTTTCCGCAGCTCAGTCCGTCGTCGACGAGATCACAGCGCTCGGCGGCGAGGCCGTCGCCAACGGCGACAGCGTCACCGACTGGGAAGGCGCTCGTCGCCTGATCGCCACCGCGATCGACACGTTCGGTGACCTCCACATCCTCGTCAACAACGCCGGCATCCTGCGCGACCGACTGCTCGTCAACATGAGCGAGGACGAGTTCGACTCCGTGATCAACGTTCACCTCAAGGGCACCTTCGCGGTGACCCGGCATGCTGCGGAGTACTGGCGTGCCGAGGCGAAGAAGGGCGTCGAAATCGACCGGTCGCTGATCAACACCTCCTCCGGTTCCGGCCTGCACGGCAATCCCGGCCAGACGAACTACGGGGCCGCCAAGGCCGGCATCGCGGCGATGACCCAGATCGCGTCGAAGGAACTCGAGCGCTACCACGTGCGCGCCAACTGCATTGCACCCGTTGCTCGTACGCGCCTCACCGAAGCGACCCCCGGGCTCGGTCAGGTGATGACCGAAACCATCGGCAGCGATTTCGATTCGTGGCATCCCGCGAACATCTCGCCGCTCGTCGCGCTCCTTGCCTCCGAGAAGTGCGAATTCACCGGGCACGCGTTCCGGGTGATGGGCGGCGAGGTCGGCCTGTACCAGGGCTGGACCGTCGTCGATCAGGTCGAGAGCGACAGCCGGTGGACCGTCGAAGGTCTTGCCGCGGCGACCAAGCACATGCCGGCGAAAGCCGAGAGCAAGGTCTCCGGCAAGCATGCGGAGAAGGCCAAGGCGAACCGGGGCGAATGACATGACCGACAACACCGCTCCCGCATTCGAGGTGCGGGTCGAGCACGGCAAGATCCGTGAGTTCGCGCGAGCCGCGATGTCTACCGACCCGGCCTACCAGGGCGCCGATCCCGTGATCCCGCCGACCTTCCTCACGACAGCCGGTTTCTTCTGGCAGACCGCTGAATCGAAGGCCGCTGCCGTGCACGGACTCGATCCGCAGCGGACCCTGCACGCCGAACAGGAATACATCTTCCACGGCGAACCGCCCCGCGCCGGGCAGGTTCTCACCGCCACCGCGCGGATCGCCGACCGGTTCGAGAAGGAAGGCCGCCGCGGCGGCAGCCTGACGTTCGTCAAGGTCGTCACGGAATTCCGGGACGCCGACGGCACCCTCGTCGCGGAACAGCGCTCGACCGCTGTCCAGACCGCTCACGCACCGAAGGAGGAGTCCTGATGACCACGACCGAATCCACGCGCACGACTGTCGTCGGCGACAAGGCCCCGGAGCAGACGTTCGGACCGATCAGCATCACCGACATCGTCCGCTATGCAGGTGCGTCGGGTGACTTCAACCCGCTTCATCACGACGACGCCGCAGCACGCAAGGCCGGATTCGACGGAATCTTCTCCATCGGCATGTTCCAGGCCGCGCTGCTCGGCACGTTCGCCGCGGAATGGCTGGGCGCCGCGAACGTGCGCCGATTCACCACGCGCTTCCAGGAGCAGGTGTGGCCGGGCGACGTGCTCGTGTGCAACGGCGAGGTCACCGCGGTGCGTCCCGGTGACGGCGGGTCCGTCGTCGAGGTGGCCCTGACGTGTGCACGGCAAGGAGCCGGTGTCGCGATCGCGGGATCCGCCGAGTTCTGGCTCCCCGCCTGACGTAGACGTTTCGACAATCCCGACCGAGCGCCGTGGGCGTGGGCGGATTCACAAGGAGTTGCCATGAGTACATCACCCATCGGTGTCACCGGATACGGTGTGCACCTTCCTGTCTGGCGCGTTCAGCGTAAAGACATCGGTTCTGCCCTCGGCGCCTCGGGTGGGCGCGGGACCCGGGCGGTGGCCGGCTACGACGAGGACTCGACGTCGATGGGCGTCGAGGCCGGACTCCCCGCCCTGGCCGGAGCAGCCGCTCCCGCCGGTCTCGTCTTCGCGACCGCCACACCGGCGTACGCAGACAAGACCAACGCCGCGATCGTCCACGCCGCACTCGCTCTCGACCAGTCGGTCCCCGCGTGGGACTTCGCGGGCGCCTCACGGTCGGGAATGGGTGCGCTCTCCGCGGCGGCCGATGCCGCCGCGGCCGGACGTCCCACGCTCGCCGTGCTGTCGGACATCCGGACCGGACTTCCCGGTTCCGCCGAGGAGCGTGACGGTGGTGACGGCGCTTCGGCCGTCCTCTTCGGCTCGGGCGACGGCGTCGTCGCCGAACTGATCGGTCGCGGATCGGCGTCGGCCGAGTTCCTCGACCGCTGGCGGGTGCCCGGCGAGACGGCGAGCAAGGTCTGGGAGGAGCGGTTCGCGGAGGGCATCTACCGCGAACTGGCACTCGATGCGGTCGATGCCGCGCTGAAGGACGCGGGCCTCACCCGAGCGGATCTCGACCGCGTGGGCGTCGCCGGTCTGCATCGCCGGGCCGTCGGCGTCGTCACGAAGACGCTCGCCGCGGATGCCGCGGTGATCGACGACCTCGCCTCCGCCGTCGGCGCGACCGGCACCGCGCAGCCCGGCATCCTCCTCGCCTCGGCGCTGGACGACGCCGCACCCGGCGAGACCATTCTGATCGTCCAGCTCGGGGACGGCGCCGACGCAGTGGTGCTGCGCACGACGGCCGCGTTGGCGACCTACCGGGACGCTCGCACGAGTCCGGGCGTGACCGAACAGATCGGCTACGGCCGAACCATCGGCTACCAGCGGTTCCTCACGTGGCGCGGATTCCTCCGCCGGGAGACGCCGCGCCGCCCCGACCCGGACCGGCCCGCGGCACCACCGTCGTCCCGCAACTCGCAGTGGAAGTTCGGCCTGGCCGGATCCCGGTGCACCGAGTGCGGTACCCGGCACATGCCCGCCATCCGGGTGTGCCGATCCTGCAAAGCGGTGGACCGGATGGAGCGCGAACGGATCGCCGGCGAGCGCGGCACCATCGCGACCTACCAGGCGGACCTCCTCGCCTACACCCTGAGCCCGCCGCTCATCGGTGCCGCGATCGACTTCGACGGTGGCGGCCGGCTGATGTGCGAGATCACCGACGCCGACGCGGCCGCACTGAAGATCGGTGACCCGGTCGAGATGACGTTCCGCCGCTTCTACACCACGTCGGACGGCGTCCACAACTACTTCTGGAAGGCACGACCCGCCCGCGGTGCCGTCGCCGCCACCAAGGAGGCATGATCATGGCAACACACGGCATTCGCGACAAGGTCGCCATCGTCGGGATGGGCTGCACGCCCTTCGGCGAACACTGGGACAAGAGCGCCGAAGACCTCCTCGTCGACGCCAATCAGGAAGCCCTTGCCAGCGCGGGCCTCACCCAGGACGACGTCGATGCGTACTGGCTCGGCACGATGGCCTCCGGATTCTCGGGACAGCTGCTCTCGCGCACTCTGAAGCTGAACTACAAGCCCGTCACCCGAGTCGAGAACTTCTGCGCCACAGGCTCCGAAGCGTTCCGCAACGCGTGCTACGCCGTGGCCTCCGGCGCCGTGGACGTCGCGATGGCGATCGGTGTGGAAAAGCTCAAGGACTCCGGTTACTCCGGGCTGACGTCCGCCGCGCCGCCGCACGACGGCACCTCCGTGGCGATCACCGCGCCTGCCGCGTTCGGTCTCCTCGCACCGGCGTACGCCAACATGACCGGCATCGACGACGAGCAGCTCAAGGACGTCATCACCCGGATCGCGTGGAAGAACCACTACAACGGTGCACGCAACGAGCGTGCGCAGTTCCGCAAGGAACTGTCGATGGACGCGATTCGCAACAGCCCCAAGGTGTCCGGGATGCTCGGCGTCATGGACTGCTCCGGTGTGTCGGACGGTTCCGCGGCCGCGATCGTCGTCCGCGCCGAGGATGCTTACAAGTACACCGACAAGCCGATCTTCGTGAAGGCGCTGTCGATGGTGGCCGGTCCCGGTGACGGTCCGATGGACCCGACGTTCGACTACACCTCGATCCGCGAGGTCGTGAAGTGTGCCGAGAACGCCTACGCCGAGGCCGGCGTGAAGGATCCGCGCAACGAGTTCGCGCTCGCGGAGGTCCACGACTGCTTCACCCCGACGGAACTCGTGCTCATGGAGGACCTCGGGTTCAGCGAGAAGGGGAAGGCCTGGCGCGACGTGCTCGACGGAAAGTTCGATCTACAGGGCGAATTGCCGGTCAACCCCGACGGCGGGCTGACGAGCTTCGGCCACCCGATCGGCGCCTCCGGGCTGCGGATGCTGTTCGAGTGCTGGCTGCAGCTGCGCCAGGAGGCGCCGGCGGAGCGTCAGATCGCGAGCATCGCCAGCGGCGAGCGCACGCTCGGCCTCACCCACAACCTCGGTGGACGGCCCGGCGACTGCGTGAGCTTCATCTCCGTCGTCGGCACCGAGCCCGCCGCCTGAACACCCTTCTTCCCGACTCTGGAGAACCATCATGGAACGCACAATCTTCGAACAGGATCACGACGACTTCCGGGCCACGATCCGCAAGTTTCTCGAAACCGAGGTCGCCCCCAACGTACCGGCGTGGGAGGAGGCGGGAATCCTGCCCAAGGACATCTATCTCCGGTTCGGCGACCTCGGACTGGCCGGTCTGAACGTCCCGGAAGAGTACGGCGGCGGTGGCGTGTCCGACTTCCGGTTCAACGCGGTGGTCATCGAGGAGACCGCGCTCACGCTGTCGACCCTCGGCGGGCTCGGCCTGCACACCAACGTCGCCACGCCGTACTACCTGCACTGCGCGAACGAGGAGCAGAAGAAGCGGTGGCTCCCCGACATCGCGGCCGGCCGGAAGATGTGCTCGATCGCGATGACCGAGCCGGGCGCCGGATCGGACCTGTCCGGCATCAAGACCACGGCCGTGCGTGAGGGTGACGACTGGATCCTCAACGGCGCCAAGACGTTCATCACCGGCGGGATCAACGCCGATCTGGTGATCGTGGCGTGCCGCACCTCCAAGAGCGACGATCGTCGCGGCGGGCTGAGTCTGCTCGTGGTGGAGGAAGGGATGCCCGGTTTCACCAAGGGCCGCAAGCTCGACAAGCTGGGCTGCCGCTCGACCGACACCGCGGAACTGTCCTTCGAGGACGTTCGTGTTCCGCATGCGAACATGCTCGGCGAGGAGGGCAAGGGCTTCAGCTACCTGACGTTCAACCTGGTGCAGGAGCGGCTCACTCAGTCGGTGTCGGCGGTGGCGACGGCGCAGGCCGCACTGAACCTGGCCATCAGCTACGTGAAGGAGCGCAAAGTCTTCGGTCAGACCGTCGCCTCGTTCCAGAACACCAAGTTCGTCCTCTCCGATTGCGCTGCCGAGATCGAGGCCGGGCAGGCACTGGTGGACAAGGCGATGCTCGCGTACAACGACGACACGTTGTCCGTCGCCGACGTCGCCAAGGTCAAGCTGTTCGTCACCGAGATGGCGGGTCGCGTCGTGGACAAGTGCCTGCAGATGCACGGTGGCTACGGGTACATGCTCGAGTACCCCATCGCGCGGTTGTACGCCGACATCCGACTGGCCCGGATCGCTGCCGGGTCGAGCGAGATCATGAAGACCGTCATCGCCAAGTCCCTCGCACTGTAGGAGTGAAGTCATGAGTACAGCGTTCGAGTTGGAGTCGGCAGTGCTGCCCGCCGAGACCGACGAGCTCCGACGCGAGGTCCGCGAGTTCCTCGCCGGCGAACTCGCGAGCGGCTCCTTCACCCCGGTGGCAGACAGCTGGGTCGTCAGCTCCGACCGCCGGTTCACTCGGAAGCTCGGTGCTCGCGGCTGGCTCGGGATGACCGTGCCTGAAGTCTATGGCGGCCAAGGTCGTACCGCACTCGAGCGCTTCGTCGTCATCGAGGAACTGCTCGCGGCAGGCGCGCCGGTCGGTGCCCACTGGGTGGCCGACCGGCAGGCCGCTCCGGGACTGCTGAACTTCGGCACCGAGGAGCAGAAGCATCGCTACCTTCCCGGCATCGCGACGGGCGAATGCGTCTTCGCGATCGGGATGAGCGAGCCGGACAGCGGTTCGGATCTGGCGTCCGTGCGGACGCGTGCCACCCGCACCGACGGCGGCTGGCTCGTCGAGGGCACCAAGATCTGGACCACCGGTGCGCACCTCGCCAACGTCATCCTGACGTTGGTGCGCACCGGACCGGCCGGTGAGAGCAGGCACGAGGGCCTGTCGCAGTTGCTGATTCCGTTGCCGGACGACGGGGTCGAAATCCGCCCGATCTACTCGCTGAGCGGAGATCACCACTTCAACCAGGTCATGTTCTCGGGTGTCTTCGTCCCGGACTCGGCCGTGCTCGGTGAGGTGGGACAGGGCTGGCGGCAGGTGACGAGCGAGCTGTCGTACGAGCGGAGCGGCCCCGAGCGGATTCTCAGCACGATGCCGTTGTTGCGGCTTCTCGCCCAGCGCGACGCGATCGATCCCGTCACGTTGGGGCGGCTCGTCTCGCGGGCCTGGTCGCTGCGGGAGGCTTCGATCGCCGTCGCCACGTCGCTGAGCAAGGGGGAGGCGCCGAACACCGAGGCGGCTCTGGTGAAGGACCTGGGCACCCGATTCGAGCGCGAGGTGATCGAGGCGGCCCGCGGCACCGGTGTCGAGCCTGACTTCGGATCGGATGATCCGCTGTCCCGGATGCTGGCGCACATCATTGCGAGTTCACCCACGGCAACTCTGCGGGGTGGCACCAACGAAATTCTTCGCGGCGTCGTCGCACGGGCGATGGGAGTGAGATGAACAGCGAACTGAAGTTGCTCGCGGACACCACCGACAAGTTGTTCGGTGAGTGGAACGACCTCGCCGATGCGTGGCGGACGCTGGAGGAGACAGGTCTGACCCGGATCGGTATCTCCGAGGACCTCGGCGGCAGCGGCGGCGACGCCGAACAGGCCGCGGCGGTGCTGCGCTCGGCGGCGTACCACGGTGTGGCCGCGCCGATCGCCGAAACCCTGTGGCTTGCAGGGCCCCTGTTAGCCGCCGCACGACTGCCGATCCCCGACGGACCGCTGACGGCCGCAACCGCGGATCTGCGCGAATTGCATTGCCGTCCCACCGACGACGGTCGCGGCTGGGAACTCGACGGCACGGTGCGTCGGGTGCCGTGGGCGCGGGAGGCGACGCGGATCGTGCTCGTCATCGGCGACCGAATCTGCAGTCTCGACCCGCAGGTGTGCACGATCGTTCCCGGTGCCAATCTCGCCGGCGAACCCCGGGACGACCTCCGGTTCGAGGCCGTCCGGGTGGATGCCGACGACGTCGTCACGCTGCCGGCTCCGGTGGACCTGCGCTCCCGGGCCGCCCTGGCGCGCACCGTCCAGATCGGCGGCGCCGCGCAACGGGCACTCGACCACAGCCTGCGCTACGCAGGTGAGCGGGTGCAGTTCGGCCGACCGATCGGCGCCTTCCAGGCTGTGCAGCAGTATCTTTCGCAGATCGCCGGCGAGGTGGTGATCGCGGAACTGAGCGCCCACAGTGCCGTCCGGGCGTCCGCGTCCGCCGGGGACGCATCGTCCGCCATCGTCGCGGCGCGGGTGAATGCCTGCCGGGCAGCAGGCGTCGTGGCCGAACTCGCACACCAGATCCACGGTGCGATCGGAACGACGCAGGAACATGCGCTGCGTCTGTCGACGCTGCGACTCTGGTCGTGGCGGGAGGAGTACGGAAACGAGTCCGTGTGGGCGAGGCGCCTGGGGGAGAGGGCCGCTGCCCTCGACGACCCGTGGCATCTCGTGACGAGCATGCACACGGTGTGATCACCTCAGGGCAGCTGCCAGAACATCGAGGCTGCCGTCACGGCGCTGACGGCGACGGCAGCCGAGACCGAGAGGAGTTGCCGGTGCGTGGCACCGGCAACGCTCTCGCGCAGCACTCGGCCCCGCACTGCGCTCGCCCACAGCAGAAGTACCGTCGTGACCAGTGCGGCGAGCAGCGCGGGCACCGTCGAGGCGTCTGCGCCGCCGTCGGCGGCCCGGTGGACGAGCACGGCCGAGACACAGAAAGCTGCCAAAGTGGTTCGGCGCCATGCGAGTGCGGTTCTCTCGGCCTGCAGGCCGCTGTCGGAGCCGGCGGTCACGAGAACAGCATCGTGGCAACGGCGAGCACGGCGATGACGCCGACCCCGACGCAGAGAACGGGAACGAGAGCGGGGCGTGGGAGCGGGCGAGTGCGGCGCATCGCCGATTGCACGGTGCGCCAGTGCTGGTATGCCCCGACCGCCAGGACGAACGCGAGCGCGACGCAGGCCGTCCCCAGTGCGAGGTGAGCGAACTCGATACGTGACGACTCGACGAGTTCGTGTACGGCGACCCCGCCCGCGAGCAACCCCAGCGACGTCCGGATCCACGCCAGGAAGGTGCGTTCGTTCGCGAGCGTGAACCGGTAGTCGGGTTCGGTGTCGGCGGCCGACTCCGGTACCTCGGATTCCGTCGCCGTCACGGGACGGAGACCCGGGCCGTGGACGGGGCTTCGAGGACGGCGACGCACGTGTCGACGAGGTCGGACACGATCGCTTCCGTCTGCCCCTCGGTGCGCTCGTGCTTCTCCCAACGTGCGAGGGTGACGAGGCTGAGATTGATGATGCTGACGACACGCCAGCCCGCCACGTCGTGCGGAGCCCTCGCCAGACCGACGATGAGGTCGCGCACCCGGCGGAAACTCTCGGCGCTGAGGTGCTTCTGGACGAACTCGGCGAGCGCGGGGTCGTTCGTGACCTGAACGAGGAACCGTGCGTACATGCTGTCGGGCCGGCCGAGGGTAGCGGCGGCCAGTGGGCGGATGAGCGCCTCGATCGCCTGCCGGGCGGTGGGTGGTGTCCCGAGTGCGGTGAGGTCGTTCAGCAGTGCCTGCCTGCGCTCGTTGACCGGCGACATCCTCGCCTCGACGACGGCGTCGATCAGACCCTCGCGCGATCCGAAGTGGTATTTGGCGGCGGACTTGTTCGCCTGCCCGGCAGCGTCCTGCACGTCCTTGAGCGTCAACGCCGTCATTCCGCGTTCCGCGACGATGCGTTCCGCGGCGTCGATCATTGCCTGACGTGAATTCTTGGCCACACCCACGAGGTTAAGGCCGTGTCCTTATTTGTGTCAACGTGCGGTGCGTCTAGCCTCTTAGTCGACGTTTACATTATTCGTGGCGAAGAGGTGCACATGTCCAGCCCGAAGGTTGCGGTCCGTCGTCGGCCGAAGGATCGCAAGGAGCAGATCCTCGAGGCGGCGCGCACGCTGATCGTCGAACGGGGGTATCGGAACGTCTCGATGGCGCAGATCGCGGAGGAGGTCGGGATCACCGCCGGCGCGCTGTATCGGCACTTCTCGAACAAGGCGGTGCTGCTCGGTGCGGTGATCGGCTCGAGTTTCGACGACGTCACCCCCGCGGTCGTCGCCGACGAGTCCCTCGCGGACGTCGTGGCGGAAAGCTGCACGTACATCGTGGGGCGCCGGGATGTGGGGGCCTTGTGGTGGCGCGAGGCGCGCAACCTGCCGGAGGAGATGCGCGACGAACTCCGGGACCGCCTGCGGGCGATCAACCGGCGGCATGCCGATCTTATCCGGTGTCAACGACCGGACCTGGAGGAATCGAGCGCCGAGGTGCTTGCGTGGGGAGTGCAGTCGATCCTCGCGTCCCCCGGATTCCACTCGTCCAAGCTTCCGCTGCCGGAGTTCGCGGCCCTGCTGACGCAGGCGTGTCTGGCGGTGTGCGCCGCCGAGGTGTCGCCGCCGCGCCCGATGCCGGAGCGCCGCCCGTCCCGCCTGATGCCGGTGTCCAAGCGGGAGGCCTTGCTCGGGCACGCCGTCGAGCTGTTCGGCGAAAACGGATACGAAGCAACCGGTTTGGATGAGATCGGCGCCTCGGCCGGGGTCACCGGCCCCAATCTGTACAGCTACTTCGAGAGCAAGGCAGACATCCTCCAGGCGGCTATCGAACGCGGGACGAGCGCCCTCTGGCTGCTGCTGCATTCGGTGTTGCGGGAGAACGATGATCCGCGCCGCGCGCTGGTGGCTCTGGTCGGCGGCTACGTCCGGTTGACGGTGGACAAGACGATCCTCACCTCGCTGCTTCTGGCCGAACAGGCCTCGCTGACGGACGTCGTACGCGCCCGTCAGCGTGAATATGTCGCGGAGTGGACGGCTCTGCTCCGGGCGAGCCGGCCGCGCCTGGACGAGACGTCGGCGCGGATCCTCGTGCACACGGCCCTGGGGCTGATCCACGTCATGCCGCGGATCGAACATCTGCAGGCCAATGCGTCCTTCTCGGTCGATCTCACCGCGATGGCCACCGCGGTGCTGCTCTCCGACTGACGTCGGCAGCGGACCGATCGGGAATCCCCCTTCCCAAAGAAGTGAATATTGGTTAAGGTGATGCCAATCACTCCGATCTGAGAGGATGGCAATGACCACCGATGTTCACGTAGCCGGCGTAGGGATGATTCCCTTCACCAAGCCGGGTAAAAGTGCAAGTTATGCCGAGATGGGCGAGGCGGCCGCGCGAGCGGCGCTCTCGGATGCGGGCCTCGGCTATGCCTCTGTGCAGCAGGCGTATGTCGGCTATGTATACGGTGATTCAACTTCGGGGCAGGCGGCGCTGTACGGGCTCGGGCAGACGGGCATCCCGATCGTCAACGTCAACAACAACTGCTCGACGGGATCGTCGGCGCTGTGGCTCGCCCGCCAGGCGGTCGCGAGCGGCACCGTCGACTGCGCCCTGGCGCTGGGCTTCGAGCAGATGGTGCCGGGCGCGCTGGGCTCGGTGTTCTCCGATCGTCCGGGCCCGATGGTGCGGTTCGAGGAGGTACGCGACGAAGTGCAGGGCCTCGACCCGCAGTCCCCGATGGCGGCGCAGTTCTTCGGTGGCGGCGGCCAGGCGTATGTGGACGAGTTCGGTATCGACCCGGCGATCTTCGCCGAGATCTCGGTGAAGGCTCGCAAGCATGCCGCGAACAATCCCAACGCCGTGTTCCGCGACCTGGTCACGGTCGAGGAGGTGCTCGCGTCCCCGAAGATCTTCGGGCCGCTCACCCGGTTGCAGTGCTGTCCGCCCACGTGTGGTGCCGCGGCAGCCGTGGTCTGCACCCCGGAGTTCGCGAAGAAGCACGGGCTGAACGCCGACGTCGTGATCCGCGCGCAGAGCCTGACCACCGACACCCCGAGCACGTTCGACGCCAAGGACATGCGCAAGGTCATCGGCTACGACATGGCCGCGGCCGCAGCGAACAACGTGTACGAGGCAGCGGGCATCGGCCCGGAGGACATCCGCGTCGTCGAACTCCACGACTGCTTCACCACCAACGAGTTCCTCACCTACGAGTCGCTGGGTCTCACCCCCGTCGGCACGGCGGAGAAGTTCATCCGCGACGGCGACAACACGTACGGCGGACGCGTCGTCACCAACCCGTCGGGCGGCCTGCTGTCCAAGGGGCATCCGCTGGGCGCGACCGGGCTCGCGCAGTGCGCGGAACTCGTGTGGCAACTGCGCGGCCAGGCCGGCGCCCGGCAGGTCGAGGGCGTCGAGCTGGCGCTGCAGCACAACCTCGGACTCGGCGGTGCCTGCGTCGTCACCCTGTATCAGAAGGTGGACGCGCGATGAGCCTCGACCGGTCCGTCGTCGGACGGCAATTCGCTTCCGTCTCGCTACTGGTCAGCCGCAGCCGGCTGCAGAATTTCGCGAAAGCCACCGGCCAACTCGACCCGGTGTACACCGACGTCGACGCCGCGAAGCAGGCCGGTCACCGCGACCTGCCGGTGCCGCCGACGTTCATGTTCGGTATCGAACTCGAGGCCCCGAACCCGTTCGCGTTCCTCGACGACCTCGGCGTGGATCTGCGCACCGTCCTGCACGGCGAGCAGCAGTTCGACTATCACCGGATGGCCCACGCCGGTGACGAACTGACCGCCACGAGCCGGATCACCGACATCTACGAGAAGAAGGGTGGACTGCTGGAGTTCCTCGTCCGGGAGACCACCGTCACCAACCAGGACGGTGCCACCGTCGCGGTGATGCGCGGCGTCACCGTCGTCCAGAACCGGCCGGGAAAGGATGCGTCATGACCGCCTTCGCCCCCGAGGTCGGTGCCGACGTGCAGCCTCTGCGCATCGACCCCATCTCCCGCACCACTCTTGCCCTGTTCGCGGGCGCCTCGGGTGACCGCAACCCGATCCACATCGACCTGGATGTCGCCAGGAGCGCCGGACTGGACGACGTGTTCGCGCACGGCATGCTGTCGATGGCCTACCTCGGCCGCCTGCTCACCGATCTCGTTCCGCAGCAGCAACTTCGCTCCTACAAGGTGCGGTTCGCGTCGATCACGCCCGTGCACGGGCAGCCCACCTGCACCGGAACCGTCACCGCCGTCGACGAGGTGGGCGGCGAACGCCTCGCGACCGTCGAACTGACGGTCGCGCTCGCCGACGGCACCGTCACGCTGCTCGGTGACGCCGTCATCGCGCTCGACTGACCACGAACATCTCACTCACGCAAGGACTACCGAATCATCATGGGAAAGCTCGAAGGAAAGACCGCGATCGTCAGCGGATCCGGACGCGGCATCGGACGCTCCATCGCACTCACGCTCGCGCGTGAAGGCGCCAACGTCGTCGTCAACGACCTCGACGCCGCGCCTGCGCAAGCAGTGGTCGACGAGATCACCGCGGCTGGTGGCAGCGCTGTCATCTGCGCGGGCAATGTCACCGCCCCCGACTTCGGCGAGCGTTTCGTCGGCACCGCGACCGGCGAGTTCGGTGGTCTCGACATCATCATCAACAATGCCGGCTATACCTGGGACACCGTCATCCAGAAGATGGGCGACGATCAGTGGGACGCGATCCTCGACGTCCACCTCAAGGCGCCGTTCCGGATTCTGCGCGCCGCGCAACCGGTGATCAGCAAGGCCGCCAAGGCGGAGAGGGACGCCGGCACGCCGGTGCACCGCAAGGTCGTCAACATCTCCTCGATCGCCGGCCTCTACGGCAACGCCGGTCAGGTCAACTACTCGTCCGCGAAGTCGGGGATCGTCGGCATGACCCGCACCCTCGCCAAGGAGTGGGGCCGCTACAACGTCAACGTCAACGCCGTCGCGTTCGGGTTCATCGAAACCCGGCTGACCGAGGTCGCCGCCGACGGTGACGCCACCATCGACATCGAGGGCCGCGAGATCAAGGTCGGGGTGAATCCGCACCTGCTCGCCGCGATGAAGGCGATGATTCCGCTCGGCCGCCCCGGTACCCCGGACGAGGCTGCCGGCTCGGTCGTGATGCTGACCTACCCCGAATCCGATTACGTCAGTGGCCAGATCATGGTCACCGGCGGCGGCTACGAAGGATAGGACGACACAGATGCCTTCCACCACCTACACCTCGTCCTGGCACGATTCCGACACCATCGCTCTGGGCGAGCTTGCCGACAAGTTCTTCGCCCGAGAGGTCACCCCACACCGCGAGAAGTTCGAGCAGCAGCACCACGTCGACCGGGAGGTCTGGACCAAGGCCGGTGAGCTCGGTCTGCTGTGCTGTTCCATCCCGGAGGAATACGGCGGTGGCGGCGGTACCATCGCCCACGACCTCGCCCTCCTCGAAGCGCAGACCCGCGCCCTGGACACCGGGTTCGGCAATATGGTCCACAGCGGGATCGTGGCGCACTACATCCTGGCCTACGGCACCGAGGAACAGCGTCACCGCTGGCTTCCGAAAATGGCGACCGGCGACATGATCGCCGCGGTCGCGATGACCGAACCCGGCGGCGGTTCGGACCTGAAGAACATCAAGACCACCGCCTTGCGTGACGGTGACCACTACGTGATCAACGGTGCCAAGACGTTCATCTCCAACGGCGCGATGGCCGACCTCGTCGTGGTGGTCGCCAAAACCGATCCGACGGCCGGCGCGAAGGGGATCTCCCTCGTCGTGGTCGAGACCGCCGACTGCCCCGGATTCACCCGCGGGCGAATCCTCGACAAGGTCGGCCAGCCGACCGCCGACACCTCCGAACTGTCCTTCGAGGACATGCGGGTGCCCGTCTCGAACCTCCTCGGTGGCGAAGAGGGCCGCGGATTCGGCCAGCTGATGACGCAACTCGGGCAGGAGCGGCTACTGATCGGCGTCACCGCGGTGGCGACGATGGAGGTCGCCGTCGCCGAGACCGTCGCCTACACCAAGTCGCGCAACGCCTTCGGCCAGTCCATCTTCGACTTCCAGAACACCAAGTTCGTCCTCGCGGAATGTGAGACCGTGACCCACGCCGCGCGGGTGTTCATCGATTCGTGCATCGAGCGGCACCTGGCCGGCAACCTCGACACCACGACGGCCGCGATGGCGAAGTGGTGGCTCACCGAGCAGCAGTGCCAGGTCGTCGACCGGTGTGTCCAGCTCTTCGGCGGCTACGGATACATGCGCGAATACCCCATCGCACGCATGTACGAGGACGCCCGGGTCCAGAAGATCTACGGCGGATCCAACGAGATCATGAAAGACCTCATCGCGCGGGCCCTCTGAGTCCGAGGGGCCTGTCCGCTGCGACCGCCGGCAACGGTGAATCCACGACTTCGCTTCATCTAAGGATCGAGAATGTACCTCACTCAATCGCTGCACCGGAACGTGCAGCAGCGTCCCCACGCGGTGGCCACGATCTGCGGGACCCACACCGTCACGTACGCCCAGTCCCTCGACCGGGTCAGCCGGCTGGCAGGGGCTCTGCGCAGCCACGGCGTAACCCGAGGCGACCGGGTCGCTATTCTGTCCCTCAACTCCGACCGCTATTTCGAGACCATTCTCGCGACCGCGTGGGCCGATGCCGTCACCGTCCCCGCGAACACCCGGTGGAGTGTGAAGGAGATCGCGTACTCGCTGAACGACGCGGAGGTGCGGCACCTCCTCCTCGACGACGTGTTCAGCTCCCTCGCGGACGAACTCCGATCCGCCTGTCCGCAATTGGACGTGGTCGTGCACTGCGGAGACGGCCCCACGCCGGCGGGGATGCTCTCGTACGAGACGTTGATCGCCGAGACGGGCGCGATTCCCGACGCACACCGGGGTGGCGGCTCGCTCGCCGGCATCTTCTACACAGGTGGCACCACCGGGTTCCCGAAGGGCGTGATGCTCAGCCACCGGAATCTGCTGACATCGGCTGCCGGCTGCGCCGCGACCGGTGCCTGGTCGCCGGAAGGCCGAGTTCTGCACGCCGCCCCGATGTTCCACCTCGCGGACCTGGGTTCGATGATCGCGCACCTTCTGCTGGGTGGCACCCACGTCATGATCCCGGCGTTCGATCCGATTGCGACCCTCACCGCGATCGTCGAACACCGGATCTCCGACAGCCTGCTGGTCCCCACGATGATCCAGATGGTCGCCGACCACCCGCGGCTGGCCGAGTTCGACACGTCGAGCCTGCGGAACGTCATGTACGGGGCGTCGCCGATCTCGGAGGCGTTGCTCGGCCGGGCTCGCGCGGCCTTCCCGTCCGCGTCGTTCGCCCAGGGCTACGGCATGACCGAACTGGCCCCGGTGGCAACGATTCTCGAAGACAAGCACCATGACGACCCCGTGCGTCGTCGATCCGCGGGCCGGGCGGCGCCGCACGCCCTCGTGGAAATCGTCGATCCCGACGGCAACGAGGTGCCCCGCGGCACCGTCGGCGAGATCGTCGTCAGCGGCGAGCACGTGATGCTCGCGTACTGGAACAAGCCCGCCGAAACCGCGGACGCGATCCGTGACGGGTGGATGCACACCGGTGACGGCGGTTACATGGACGACGAGGGTTTCGTCTTCGTCGCAGACCGCATCAAGGACATGATCATCTCCGGCGGCGAGAACGTGTACTCCATCGAGGTCGAGAACGTCGTCGCGAAGCATCCGGCGGTGACCCAGTGCGCCGTGATCGCCGTGCCGGACGACCAGTGGGGCGAACGGGTGCACGCGGTCGTCAGCCTGGCCCCGGGCGCCACGCTGACGCTCGAGGAACTGCGCGAGCACAGCAAGAAAGAGATCGCCGGCTACAAGGTTCCCCGGAGCCTCGCGATCGTCGACTCGTTCCCCCTCTCCGCCGCCGGGAAGATCCTCAAGCGCGACCTCCGCAAGCAGTACGCGTGAGCGTTGTTCGCATACCAACGAATTCAGAAGGAACGACACCATGACCGACATGTACATCCGCCGCGAAGACCCGGCGCCCGGCGTGGCACGCATCGTGCTGGCCCGGCCGGAAGCCCGCAACGCCCAGAACCCGGCACTGCTGTACCAACTCGATGCCGCACTCGCCGAGGCGACCGCGGACAACGACGTGAAGGTGATCGTCCTCGCCGCGGACGGCCCGGACTTCTCGTCCGGCCACGACCTGAAGGCCGGGTTCGACCTGCCGTGCGCCCCGGTGGCGACGATGCAGGCCGGCCTCGGCGCGGAGGGTGCTGAGGGGCATTACGCGTTCGAGTGCGAGGCCTTCCTCGGACTGTGCAAGCGGTGGCGTGACATCCCGAAGCCCACCATCGCGCAGGCGCAGGGCCGGACGATTGCCGGGGGCCTGATGCTGCTGTGGCCGATGGACATCATCGTGGCGTCGGAGGAGGCTACGTTCTCCGACCCGGTCACCGCGTTCGGCGTCAACGGTGTCGAATACTTCACCCACGCCTGGGAACTCGGCGCGCGGAAGGCGAAGGAAATCCTCTACACCGGCCGGGCGTGGACTGCCACCGAGGCTCGCGAGGTGGGGATGGTCAATCACGTGGTCGATGCCGCGGTGCTGGAGGACTTCACCACCCGGCTCGCCGTCACCATCGCCGCACGCCCCGAGTTCGGGCTGCGGCTCGCGAAGGAGAGCGTCAACCGGAGTCTGGACGCCCAGGGACAGTCGACCGCGATGGATTCGGCCATCGCCCTCCACAACCTGGGCCACGCCAACAATCTCGCCCGGTACGGGCAGATCCTGAACCCGAACGGCGCCGACGTCATCCGCGCCGCCGCCCGGAACGTGCCCGTCTCGTGACAGGTCCACTCGACGGCCTCCGCGTAGTCGAACTGGCCGGCATCGGCCCCGGATCCCACGCCTGCATGCTCCTCGCCGACCTCGGTGCCGACGTCGTCCGCGTCGAGCGCCGTGCCGCGGCCGGGGCGCCGGGCATCGGCATCGAACGCGACGCCACGCTCCGCGGCCGGCACACGGTCGAGGCCGACCTGAAGAACGACGACGATCGCGCGTCGCTGCTCGAGTTGATCGACCACGCCGACGTGCTCGTCGAGGGGTTCCGTCCCGGTGTCACGGAGAGGCTCGGCCTCGGGCCGGACCACTGCCTGTCCCGCAACCAGGCACTGATCTACGCGCGCATGACCGGGTGGGGCCAGGATGGGCCGCTCGCCGACCGTGCGGGTCACGACATCAACTACATCTCGCTCACCGGCATCCTCGACAACATCGGCCGCACCGGCGAACGTCCGGTGCCGCCGCTGACCCTGGTCGGCGACTTCGGGGGCGGTTCGATGTTCCTCGTCGTCGGTGTGCTCGCCGCCCTCTGGGAGCGAGAACGGTCGGGGCTGGGGCAGGTCGTCGACGCCGCGATGGTGGACGGGGTGGGCGTCCTTGCGCAGATGATGTGGTCGATGCGCGGCAACGGCACCTGGAGCACCGGCCGGGGCGAGAATCTGCTCGACGGCTCATACCCCTTCTACGACACCTACGTGTGCGGCGACGGCAGGCACGTGGCGGTCGGCGCGATCGAGCCGCAGTTCTATGCCGAACTGATCGACGGGCTCATGCTGGACCCGAACCGGCTACCGGGCCAGTGGGAGCGCGACCGGTGGACCGAGTTGCGGGCGGAGTTCGAGATCGCATTCAAATCGCGGACCCGCGACGAGTGGGCGCAGGCGTTCGCCGACACCGACGCCTGCGTCACCCCGGTGCTGACGTACGACGAAGCACTGGGCCACCCTCACCTGGTGGCACGGAAGACGTTCGGGTCGATCGGCGCGGTCGACCAGCCGATGCCGGCGCCGCGGTTCTCGCGGACCGCGCCGCCGACGCCGTCCGAGCCCGTCTCGGAGATGGCCGGACTGGTGGGCGCACTGAGCCGTTGGGTGCCGGGCCGGTGAGCGGTCAGTGTGACGACCGCGTTCGACGCCCCAGCGCGGGGACGGCGATGCCGAAGACGAACGCGATGGCGACGCCGAGCACGGTTTCGGAAAGCCGTTCGGTGAAGCGGTATCCGGCCTGTCCGGGATCGGAATACAACAGCAGGACGAACACCAGGAACGTGGTGAACGTCGACGTCACGTACCAGCGACTGCCATGGGTTGCCGCGGCGGCCGCGACGACCGCGAGGACGGCGACGCCGTAGACCCAGGGGGAGGGGGTCGTGCCGACGACGAGCACGGCCGCCGTGCCACCGACGAGCATCGAGGCGACTCGTCCCGCCATGCGGGTGACCTGCGCCTCGGTGTCGGGGCGCATCACGAGCAGTGCTGCGGCGCAAGCCCATCCGACGTGCTCGAGGTCGAGGGCGAACCCGATCGCGGCGGCGGTCGCGCCCGCGGCGCCGAGCCGGACGCCGTACCCGAGGGTGATCGCGGTCCCGGCCTGGGCGGGCGCGTCGGCAGCCCGTTCGGGGAGCGGCAGCGACACGACGTACGCGAACACCGAACCGCCGATCATGAGCAGGGCGAGCCTGATCGCCGTCGCTGGGTCGTCGTAGCTGAGGCCGACTCCGACCAACGGCACCGACAGCGTCGACAAGACCCTGCCGAGGTCTCGCCGTTTCGCGACGGTGGTCTGCGCGAGCGCCGCCGCACCGACCGCGAGGGCGAACACGACCGCGATCGCCAGGAGGGGCGTACCGGCAACGAGTGAGCCCAGCACCATCGGCAGGCCGGTCAGGATCCCGACGAGGACCAGTGCGGCCCGCGCCCGTCGGGTCGGCGGCAGTCCCAGGATCGCCGCGGGCAGCACCCCCACCGCGAGCGCGACACCCGAC
>NZ_BCWY01000006.1 GCF_001894825.1 Rhodococcus jostii NBRC 16295
CGCGCTCCACCTGTGCGGCACGGCGCAGGGAGTCGGCCTTGCCGCGCACCGACTCGGCCCGCTCCTCGGCGGTCCGCACGGACAGGCGGGCTTCCACTTCGACGGCCCGCACTTCGGCCAGCGCCGCTGCCGCCATCTCGCGATCGATGCTCGTCGAATCGGAACCACCCGTGTCGGCTCCGGCGGGTGATCCTTCCTGTTCCGCCATGCGCAGCCGTTCCTCGAGCTCGGCCAGCGCGGTCAGGGTGTCCTCGCGACCGCTCTCGGCCTTGTCCCGCTGCGCCATGAGCCGGTCGGACTCGGCATGCGCGGCCCTCGCCGCCTGGCCGAGACGGCCGAGACGCTCGTAGATGGCGGACATCGCGGCGTCGGACTCGTTCAGCGCGGCCAGCGCCTGCTCGGCGTTCTCCTGGCGATCGGCCTGTTCCGCGACCGCACCGGACAGTGCCGCCGACAGTTCCTCGGCCCGCCGTTCGGCGCGGGCGAGATCCAGCACCGAGTTGTCGATGGCGGCCTGGACCTCGAGGGTGCTCGGCTGCCGGTCGGAGCCGCCGCTCATCCAGCCCGCACCGAGGAGATCTCCGTCGCGGGTGACGGCGCGCACGTCGGGCCTGCGCCGGACGTGCTCGACGGCGTCGTCGAGGGAATCGACCACGACCACTCCGCCGAGGAGCGCCGCAAGTCCGGTCCGCAGTTCGGCCGGGCAGTCGATGACGTCGACGGCCCACCGGGCGCCGGACTCCAGGTGCCCACCGTTCGGCGCGGCCTGATCGGTTCCGATGACGAGGGACGCCCGCCCGTTGTCCGTGTCCTTCAGCGCGCCGACCGCGCTGCGGGCGGCGTCGAGGGATTCGGCGACGACGGCGTCGGCGGCGGGTCCCATCGCGGCCGCGACGGCGCCCTCGTACCCCTTCTCGACGGTAATGAGTCCACCGATCGACCCCCGGATGCCCTGTGAACTGCGGTTCTCGACGAGCCAGCCGGCGCCGTCCTTGCGTTCGAGACCCATCGACAGGGCGTCGATCCGGGCGCGCAGCGACGCCACCTCCTGCCCGGCGGCGCGCTCGTCGCTCTGGAGTTCGGTGACGCGTTCGGTGATCAGGCGCAGCGCCTCGACGGCACGCTCGTGATGGGAGTCGAGCCCCAGCTCTCCCGCGTCGAGGTCACCGATCTCGTCCTGGACGACCTCGAATTCGGACTGCGCCGCGTCGCCGCGCTGGCGGGCCTCCTCGATCGCGACCGTCAGCCGGGACACTTCGGCGTCGACGGAGTCGGCGCGCGTGCGCAGCGTGTCGACCTGCCCGGACAACCGGGCCAGGCCTTCGCGGCGGTCCGCGATGGCCCTGACCGCGGCCATGTGGGCCCGTTCGGCCTCGGCGGCGGTCTCCTCCCCCAGCGCCAGCTGCTCCTTGGCCGCGTCGAGCGCCGCGCGCGCCATCTCGACTGCTTCGACGAGTTCCAGTTCCTCCGCGGCGATCCGGTCGGCGCGGGCCTCCATCTCGTCGGGGTCCTGACCACGGTTGGCGGACGGCTCCGAGTCGAGGTGGCGCGCCCGCTCCCGGGCGATGCGGATGGTCGCGTTGACGCGCTCTGCGAGCGCCGACAACTGGAACCACGTCTGCGCGGCCGCTTCCGCGCCCGGAGTGAGCCTCGACAGTTCCTGCTCGTGACGGCCGAGCTCGAGATTGGCCTCGTCGAGCGCCGCGGTGACCTGGTCGTGCTGCTCGCGGGCCACCTTCTCGTCCTGGGCCTGGTCGGCCAGCTCCTCGCGCCGCGTCACCAGATCGTCCGCGGCGAGCCGCAGCTTCGCGTCACGGAGATCGGCCTGCACGGTCTGGGCGCGGCGTGCCACCTCGGCCTGACGCCCGAGTGGTTTGAGCTGCCGTCGCAACTCCGCGGTGAGGTCGTTCAGACGCGCCAGGTTGGCCTGCATCGCGTCGAGTTTGCGGACCGCCTTTTCCTTGCGTTTGCGGTGCTTGAGAACTCCGGCTGCTTCCTCGATGAAGGCGCGCCGGTCTTCCGGGCGCGATTCGAGGATCGCGGCGAGGCGGCCCTGCCCGACGATGACGTGCATCTCCCGGCCGATGCCGGAGTCGCTGAGGAGTTCCTGCACGTCCATCAGCCGGCAGGAGCTGCCGTTGATCTCGTATTCGCCGGCGCCGTCGCGGAACATGCGCCGGGTGATGGACACCTCGGAGTAGTCGATCGGCAGGGCGCCGTCCGAATTGTCGATGGTCAGCGTGACCTCGGCGCGTCCGAGGGGGGCCCGCCCGGCGGTGCCGGCGAAGATGACATCTTCCATCTTGCCGCCGCGCAGGGCCTTCGCCCCCTGCTCGCCCATGACCCAGGTGAGCGCGTCGACCACGTTGGACTTACCCGACCCGTTGGGCCCCACGACACAGGTGATTCCCGGCTCGAATCGCAGAGTCGTTGCGGACGCAAAGGATTTGAATCCCTTCAGCGTCAGACTCTTCAGATGCATGACGGAGAACTTTACCTGCGGTTCACCGTTCGACGAACCCGATGAGGTCTCCGCGCGCGGAATCCCACTGCTCCACGACGAGATCCACCGCGCCCGGCGTGTCGCCGGAACGGAGCAGCGTCAGCAGCGACTCCAGCTTGTCGCGCGGTCCCTCGGCGATCACGAGCACGCGGCCGTCCTTCTGATTGGCCGCATATCCGACGAGGCCGAGTTCCAGCGCGCGGGCGCGGGTCCACCACCGGAACCCCACCCCCTGCACGTATCCGTGCACCCACGCGGTCATTCTCTCCATACCTGTCACGACCGTTCGAGCTTGTAGATCTTTCCGGTGAAACTCGTGGCGTAGAGCGCGTCCGGATCCCAGCCCGGTCCGGCGCCGAACCGCACCGACGACACGAGGGGCAGTCCGGATGCCAGCGCGCAGCTCTCCCCGGTGGCGGGATCGACACGCACCACCCTGCCGCCGCCGTTGTAGGCGACGTACACGATGCCGTCCGGTCCGACGGTGAGGTCGTCGGCCGCGTTGAGGGGCCCCGAGCCGGGCAACTCGACCGACACGACGGGACCGCTGAGGTCGTTCTCGCGGAGGATCCGCAACGTGGTCGTCGTGTCGAACGTCGTCACCGTGTAGACGTTGCCGTCGTGCACCGCCAGACCGTCGACGGTTCCCAGATCGGTGCGCACCACCTCGGGTGTGTGGGGATCCGCGGCCGGGACGCGGGTCAGTCCCGCCCCGGAGCCCAGATTCCGGGCGGTGAGGATGTCGCCGTTGCTCAGCCGTACCAGCCCGTTGGGCATGACCAGACCCTCGGCCAGAGTCCGGGTGTCGCCCGTGTCGAGGTTCACGACGTCGACCGTGCCGTTCGTCGAGCCGGTGACCCCGGCCGCGAACGAGTTCCCCGTGGCGAAGTAGGCGTCTGCGCCGTCCACGGCGATCCCGCCCGGCGCCTCCACCTCGGGCACGACCGGGGTGACGGTGCCGTCGGGGCGGACGCCGTCGAGAGCTCCACCGCCGACCAGCCCGGTCCGCGACACCAGCATGGTTCCCGAGCCGTCGAAGGCCAGGTTCTCGAGAACACCCGCCCCGGACGCCACCTCGGACGCCGACCACGGGGTGCACGCGCCGGCCGGAGGCGAGAACGCCGGCCCGGCCGCGGCGGGCGCGACCACGAGCAGACCCGCGCAGAGCGCCGTCCCGCCCGCGAGCGCCGCAAGCTCTCGCCGCATCATGCTTCTCTCGCGACGGTCAACGTCACTTTCGTTCCGGCCTTCAACGTCCGCCCGACCGTGCACACCTTGTCGACCGACCGTTCCACGAGCGCCACCAGACGCTCCTGAGCGTCGGCGTCGAGCTCGCTGAGATCGAGTTCCATCACCTCGTCGAGCTGCGGGTACACCTCGTTCTCGCGGTCCGCGACGCCGGACACCCGGATGGTGGTGTCATAGTTTTCGCCGAGGCGACGCGACAGCGGGAAGTCCGAGCTCATTCCACTGCACGCGGCGAGGGCGATCTTCAGAAGTTCCCCGGGGGTGAACACGCCTTCCACGCCCTCGGAGCCGATCAGGACCTCGGCGCCGCGCGAGCTGCGGCCGGTGTACCGCCGCGTGCCCGTGCGCTCGACCCACAGTGAGGTGGGCGCCGTCGTGTCGGAAGTCTGTTCTGCCATGCGTCAATCCTGCCACCGGTCGGCGCAACGCCAGGTAGGAGGGTGGGCGACACCGGGTTCCGCGCACTTGTGAACGCGGATTCTCGGCAGAGGAAACCGTTGGGCCGTAGGGTGAACCGACCAATGACGCCGAGACGTAGCGGGGAATACAGATGGGTCAGATCGGTAGTGCGGGAGAGCACCGACTCCAATCCGAGCACGGCACCGAGGATCGTGCCGCCAAGTTCTACTCGGATCAGGTGCTGGACCATCTCAATCCGACGATGATCGAGTTCGTCGGACGCCAGGAGATCGCGTTCATCGCCACCGCCGACGCATCCGGTGAGTGCGACAACAGCCTTCGCGCCGGAACACCCGGGTTCATGCACGTCATCGATTCGAAGACCCTCACGTACCCGGAGTACCGCGGCAACGGCGTCATGGCGAGCCTCGGCAACATCCTGGAGAACCCGCACGTGGGAATCGTTCTCGTGGACTTCGTGCAGGATCTGATCGGTCTGCACGTCAACGGCTCGGCCCGGATCGTCGAGGACGCCGTTCTCCGCTCCGACATCGCCGACCTGCCGGCGGACCACGCCAACGGCCGGATCCCGGAACGCTGGGTGGTCGTGGAGGTCGAGGAGGCATACATCCACTGCCGCAAGCACATTCCGAGGATGGCGCCGGTCCCCCGGCACCGGGAGTGGGGCACCGACGACGTGAAACGCAAGGGCGGCGACTACTTCGACGCCAAGGCGACACCGCGGCACGACACCGACGGCCGGACGTCCGACGAGAACGTGACCGCCGAACTCACGCAGCTTATTTCGCCGGGCTTCTCCGTGGCGCCGGCTGGCACTTCGGGCAACTGAACGACGAGCGGTTCATGAACTTCTCCCGCCGGATCGCGGCGCCGCACCGTGGGCACGGGCGATCCTCCTGACCGTAGGCAGACAGGGAACGGTCGAAGTACCCCGACTCGCCGTTGACGTTCACGTACAACGCATCGAAGGACGTGCCGCCCTGAGTCAGCGCCTCACGCATGACATCCTGAGCGGCGGTGAGCAGTTCACGGATCTTCGGACCGCTCAGCCGGTCGGTGAGCCGGTTTCCGTGGATCTGTGCACGCCACAACGCCTCGTCCGCGTAGATGTTGCCGATGCCGGAGACCACGGTCTGGTCCAGCAGCGCGCGCTTGATCTCGGTGTGCTTGCCGCGCACGACCTTCACGGTGGCAGCGAGGTCGAAGCGGGGGTCCAAGGGGTCGCGGGCGATGTGCGCGACCGAGTCCGGGACGAGCGAACCGTCGACCTCGACGAGAGGCGCCAGCGCCCATCCCCCGAACGTCCGCTGGTCGACGAACCGGAGGTCGAGACCGGAATCGAGCCGCGCCCGGATACGGAGATGCTTCTCGGTCGGCAATTCCGGTGGCTGCACGAGCATTTGACCGCTCATGCCGAGATGCACCACGAGGGCGACCGTGCTGGGTTCGAGGACCAGCCACAAATACTTTCCCCGGCGGTCCGCGCTCGCGATGCGTTCGCCGGTGAGTTGCCCGGTGAGATCGGCCGCGCCGGGGAGGTGACGCCGAATCGCCCGCGGGTGAAGGATGTCGACCGAATCGATCGACGCCCCCACGATGTGGCGTTCGAGTCCGCGCCGGACCACCTCGACTTCGGGTAGTTCAGGCACTGACGTCGTCGGCGGCTACGTCGGGTCCGGCGTCGGACAACGCGTTCCACGCCGTGCTCGCGGCCTTCTGCTCGGCCTCTTTCTTGGAGCGGCCGATGCCGACGCCGAGGGGTTTGCCGCCGACGATCACAGTGGCGGTGAACTCCTTGTCGTGATCCGGTCCGGTCGCGGTGATCTCGTACGCCGGAACACCGACGCCACGCTCCGCGGTCAGCTCCTGCAGACTCGTCTTCCAGTCCAGGCCGGCCCCGAGGCGGGGGGCTCGCTGGAGGAGGTCGCTGAAGAGGTCGAGTACGACGCGTCGCGCCGTCTCGATGCCGTGCTCGAGGTGGATGGCGCCGAGAATCGACTCCATGCCGTCGGCCAGGATGCTCGGCTTGTCGCGGCCGCCGGTCATCTCCTCGCCCTTCCCGAGCAGGAGATGGGCACCGAGGCCGCCCTCACCGAGACTGCGCGCCACCTCCGCGAGCGCGTGCATGTTCACGATGCTCGCCCGAATCTTCGCGAGGTCGCCCTCGGATTTGTCGGGATGCGCGAGATAGAGCTTCTCCGTGACGGTGACTCCGAGTACGGAGTCACCGAGAAACTCGAGACGCTCGTTGGTGGGCAGACCACCGTTCTCGTACGCGTACGAGCGGTGCGTCAACGCCAGGGTGAGCAGCGAAGGCTCGATTTCTACGCCGAGGGCGGCGAGGAGGGAAGCGTGATCCTCCTCGCCGCCGGCGGGTGTATTACTGATGTCGCTCGTCACAACGCCTCTCCGTGGAGAATTAGACGGCGGCAGTGACCTGGCGGCCCTTGTATGTGCCACACGACGGGCACGCGACGTGGGGCAGCGTCTTCTCGCCGCAGCCACGGTTGGGGCACGTGACGAGGGTGGGCACAGTGGTCTTCCACTGGCTGCGACGCGACCTCGTGTTGGATCGCGACATTCTGCGCTTGGGGACAGCCACTTCTACTTCTCCTCGGCTTCGTTGTTCACAAGATTCTTGCTGGGTTCTGAATCCACGCCAAATTTGGCTGCAAGACCAGCCCAGCGAGGATCAAGTATGTCATGCCCATGGCCAGATTCGGCAATCGCCAGGCGAACGCCACATTCTGGGCACAATCCTTGGCAGTCGTCACTGCAGAGCGGCTGCAATGGCAGTGCGAGGCCGACGGCGTCGATCACGACGGGTTCGAGGTCGATCTCGTCGTCGACGACGTGATAGACCTCCCCCTCCTCCGTGGTCTCTACCGTGGTGCTGTCCGGGTATGCGAACAGCTCCGTGAGTGTGAGGTCCACCGTGTCGGAGAACGGCTCGAGACACCTCGAGCACTCCCCTGCGGTGTCGGCTCGCAACGAACCGGTGACCAGAACCCCCTCGGATACGGCCTCCAACCGGAGATCGAGATCGATCTCCGATCCTTCCTCGATGGCGATCAGGTCGAGACCGATGCGCCGTGGCGCCGTCACCACCCGTTCCACGGTGCGCATCGAACCGGGGCGACGGCCGAGTTTGACCGTATCCAGCACGAAGTCCGCGTCCCGACGGGAACGCGATGAGCTGTGGCGATGGGATGACAACAAACTTCACTTTCGAGAAAAGGGAAACGACAAAGGGCAACCACTCCACGATACGCAATCTGCGCGGTGGAGCCAAATTCGATCAGGTGCGCCGACCGGAGGGGACGCCTCAGCGGCGACGCTCGGCGCGGCGGTCGTCGACGTCATAGTCGGAGGAGTAGTCGGGAACACCCGAGCCCGTCCGCAACTGCTGACGGCCGCGCCCCACGGACCGGATGGTGCCGTTCAGGAAGTCCTCGAACTCCGCGAGCTTGGTGTCGACGTAGAGGTCGCAGTCCGAGCGGAGACGATCCGACTCGGCGTGCGCGGAGTCGATCACCCGGGCCGACTCGGCGTGCGCGGTCTGGACAACCTCCGTCTGCGAGACGAGACGCTCCTGCTCCGCCGTGCCCTCCGCGACCGACCGCTCGTAGGACGCCTTACCCGATTCGATCATCCGATCGGCCTCGGACCGGGCCCGGCCCGTGAGCGAGTCGTATTCGCGCTGGCCTTCCGCCACGGAGGATTCGGCCTCGGCGCGCGCGTCGGTGACCAACTGCTCGGCGTGCGCGCGGGCCTCGGCCACCATCCGGTCGGCCTGCGCCTTCGCGTCGGCCAGAATGCGGTCGGCGTCGTCGCGTGCGTTCTCGATGGTGGAGTTCGCCTCGGCGTTTGCGCCGGAGATCGTCTTCTCCGCGTTGGACCGCGCGTCCCCGACCAGTTTGTCCTTGTGGTCCAGGACGTCCTGGGCGTCGTCGAGTTCACCGGGGATCGCATCGCGCACGTCGTCGAGCAGTTCGAGGACGTCGCCGCGCGGAACGACGCAGCCGGCGGTCATCGGTACGCCGCGTGCCTCTTCGACAATCGCGACAAGTTCGTCGAGCGCCTCGAATACCCGGTACACAAGCAACCCCAATCGTCATGACCCTCAGCAGGTCGGCGCAGCCTTCTCCGTGCAAGTCTGCCCGACCGGACGCCGAGGGTGCGTCGTGGCAGCCGGTGTGTCGGGTATCAGCTGCTCTCGGCGGCGCGCTCGGCGATCCTCGCGAGGAGGCGGGCGTGTACCTTCTCCGGCAGCATGTCGGAGACGTCGCCACCGAACGTGGCCACTTCCTTCACGAGCGAACTCGACAGGTAGCTGTACGTGGGGTTGGTCGGGATGAAGAGGGTGTCGACGCCACTGAGCTTCTGGTTCATCTGGGCCATCTGCAGCTCGTAGTCGAAGTCGTTGGCGCCGCGCAGGCCCTTGACGATCGCCGTGATCCCTTGCTGCTTGGCGTAATCCACCAGCAGGCCGTGCCACGAGGACACCCGGACGTTGGGCAGTTCGCTGGTGGAGTCTTCGAGCATCTCGATGCGCTCGTCGACGGTGAACAGGCCACGCTTGCTCTTGTTGACCATGACCGTGACGATGACCTCGTCGAACTGCGCAGCAGCTCTGCCGATCACGTCAAGGTGGCCGTTGGTCACGGGGTCGAAGGATCCGGGGCAGACAGCGCCAGTCATGAGTCCAGACCGTAGCAGGTCGCCAATTCGATTCTCGCCTCGCCGTACTTCTTCGCCTTGACGGGCGCGAAGCCGTCGGGCCACGCGGTCTCGGGTGATCTCGACGACCGCTCGAGCACTACGATCGAGCCGTCGCCGACCCAGCCGTTGGCCCGCAGATGGCCGAGCACCGTCTGCACCGCCTCGTCGTCCACGGCGTACGGCGGATCCGCCATCACCAGGTCGTACGGCCGGTCGGCTGTGCCCGCCAGGACCGCGGCTACCGGAGCGCCACGCACTTCGGCGCCCGGCAGACCGACCGTGGTGACGTTGTGTTTGATGATCCCGGTGGCTTTGGAATCGGACTCGACTAGGACGACCCGATCCGCACCCCGGGAGAGCGCCTCCAGGCCGAGCGCCCCCGATCCCGCGTAGAGGTCGAGGACGGATGCGCCCTCGAGGTCCATCCTTGCGTGCAACGCACTGAACAACGCCTCGCGGACCCGGTCCGAGGTGGGCCGGGTCCCGCTCGGCGGGACCCGCAGGCGTCGACCGCCCGCGAGTCCCGCGATGATCCGAGTCACTCGCTCGCGGACTCCCCTGTCGCCACGACGGCGAGCAGGTCGCCGCCCTCCACCTGCTGGACCGATCCGATGGCCAGCCGGGAGACGGTGCCACCGCGGGGTGCGGTGATGGCCGCTTCCATCTTCATGGCCTCGATGGTCGCGATCGTGTCGCCGGCGGCGATGTGCTGGCCCTCGGTGACGGCGAGCGTCACGACACCGGCGAACGGCGCCGGGACGTGGCCGGGGTTGCTCTTGTCGGCCTTCTCCGCGGCGGGGATCTCACTGGAGATGGACCGGTCGCGCACCGACACCGGACGCAGCTGCCCGTTGAGGATGCACATCACGGTGCGGTAGCCCCGCTCGTCGGGTTCGGAGATGGCCTCGAGCCCGATGATCAGCTCGACACCCTGCGCGAGGCGGACCCGGTGCTCGTCGCCGCGGCGCAGACCGTAGAAGAACTGGTTCGCCGAAAGCTGCGAGGTGTCGCCGTACTTGTCCCGGTGCTCGAGGAATTCCTTCGTCGGGCCGGGGAACAGCAACCGGTTGAGGGTGGCGCGGCGTTCCGCGGACGTGCCGGAGAGGGCCTTCTCGTCCTCCGCGGACAGCGGCACCTCGGGCTTCGCGGCGCCGCGGCCTTCCAGTGCCCGGGTGCGGAACGGTTCCGGCCAGCCGCCGGGCGGGGTGCCCAGTTCGCCGCGCAGGAACCCGACCACGGAATCGGGGAGGTCGAACTTCGCCGGGTTGTCCTTGAACTCCTCGGTGGACGCCCCGGATCCGACGAGATGCAGGGCCAGGTCGCCGACCACCTTCGACGACGGGGTGACCTTGACCAGGCGGCCCAGCATGCGGTCGGCGGCCGCGTACTTGGCCTCGACCTCCTCGAACTTGTCGCCGAGACCGAGGGCCACGGCCTGGGTGCGCAGGTTCGACAGCTGACCACCGGGGATCTCGTGGGTGTAGACGCGACCGGTCGGGGCGGGCAGCCCGGACTCGAACGGCTTGTACACCTTCCGCAGCGCCTCCCAGTACGGCTCGAGGTCGCACACGGCCTGCAGGTCCAGGCCGGTGTCGTACTCGGAATGCGCGGCCGCCGCCACGATCGCCGACAACGCGGGCTGGCTGGTGGTGCCGGCCATCGCGGCCGAGGCACCGTCGACCGCGTCCGCGCCGGCCTGCCACGCCGCCAGGTACGTGGCGAGCTGACCGCCCGGGGTGTCGTGGGTGTGCACGTGCACGGGCAGGTCGAAGTTCTTGCGCAGCGCCGTCACCAGGGTGGTGGCGGCCGGGGCGCGGAGCAGTCCGGCCATGTCCTTGATCGCGATGACGTGCGCACCTGCCTCGACGATCTCCTCCGCCAGGCGCAGGTAGTAGTCGAGGGTGTACAGGTTCTCGTTCGGGTTCGACAGGTCGCCGGTGTAGGACAGGGCGACCTCGGCGAGGGCGGTGCCGGTCTCGCGGACGGCGTCGATGGCCGGCCGCATCTGGTCGACGTTGTTGAGGGCGTCGAAGATGCGGAAGATGTCGATGCCGCTGTTGGTGGCCTCCTCGACGAACGCCCGCGTCACCTTCTCCGGGTACGGGGTGTAGCCGACAGTGTTGCGTCCGCGCAGCAGCATCTGCAGGCAGATGTTGGGCACGGCCTCACGCAGCGCCGACAGCCGGTACCACGGGTCCTCGTGCAGGAACCGCAGCGCCACATCGTAGGTGGCACCGCCCCACGCCTCGATCGACAGCAGTTCCGGGGTCAGCCGGGCCACATGCCCGGCGACGTCGAGCAGACCGCTGGTGCGCACCCGGGTCGCGAGCAGCGACTGGTGGGCGTCGCGGAACGTGGTCTCCGTGACGGCGAGGGCCTTCTGCTCCCGCAGTGCCTTGGCGAAGCCTTCCGGACCGAGGGCCAGGAGCTTCTGGCGGCTGCCGTCCGGCGGCGGGGTGGACAGGTCGATCTGGGGCAGCTTGTCGCGCGGGTAGACCGCCGACGGCCGCTCGCCGTGCGGCTTGTTGACCGTCACGTCGGCGAGGTAGGTGAGGATCTTGGTGCCACGGTCGGCGGAGCTGCGCAGAGTGAGCAGCTGGGGGCGCTCCTCGATGAAGGACGTCGTGACCCGGCCGGCCTTGAAATCGGGGTCGTCGAGCACCGCCTGCAGGAACGGGATGTTCGTCGACACCCCGCGGATGCGGAACTCGGTGACCGCGCGGCGGGCCCGGGCGACGGCGGTTTCGAAGTCGCGGCCGCGGCAGGTGAGCTTGACGAGCATCGAGTCGAAGTACGCGGAGACCTCTGCCCCGACCGACGTACCGCCGTCGAGGCGGATACCGGCACCGCCCGGGGTGCGGTAGCCGGTGATCCGGCCGGTGTCCGGGCGGAACCCGTTGGCCGGGTCCTCGGTGGTGATGCGGCATTGCAACGCAGCCCCACGCAGGGTGATCTTGTCCTGAGTCAGGCCCAGATCGGCGAGGGTCTCGCCCGACGCGATCCGCAGCTGCGACTGCACCAGGTCGACGTCCGTGACCTCTTCGGTGACGGTGTGCTCAACCTGGATGCGCGGGTTCATCTCGATGAACACGTGGTTGCCGCGGGTGTCGAGGAGGAATTCGACGGTGCCCGCGCAGGAGTAGTTGATCTCCTTCGCGAACGCCACCGCGTCGGCGCAGATCTTCGCCCGCAGCTCTTCCGGAAGGTTCGGGGCCGGCGCGAGCTCGATCACCTTCTGGTGACGACGCTGCAGCGAGCAGTCCCGCTCGAACAGGTGGATGACGTTGCCCTGACCGTCGGCCAGGATCTGGACCTCGATGTGCCGCGGGTCGACGACGGCCTGCTCGAGGAACACCGTCGGGTCACCGAACGCCGATTCCGCCTCGCGGGCGGCGGCCTCGATGGACTCCTTGAGCTGCGCCGGCTCGGCGACACGGCGCATGCCGCGGCCACCGCCGCCTGCGACGGCCTTCACGAAGAGGGGGAACTGCATCGTCTCGGCCGCGGCCAGCAACTCGTCCACATCGGCGGACGGCGCCGACGACGCCAGCACCGGCAGACCGGCGGCCTTCGCGGCGGCGATCGCGCGCGCCTTGTTGCCGGTCAGCTCGAGCACCTCGGCGGAGGGGCCCACGAACGTGATGCCCGCCTCGGCGCACGCGGCGGCGAGATCCGGGTTCTCGGAAAGGAAGCCGTAGCCGGGGTAGATGGCGTCGGCGCCTGCCTGCTTGGCCGCGGAGACGATCTCGTCGACGGAGAGGTACGCCCGAACCGGGTGGCCCTCCTCGCCGATCTGATAACTCTCATCAGCCTTCAGACGGTGGATCGAGTTCCGATCCTCGTACGGGAACACCGCGACCGTTCCAGCACCTAGTTCGTAGGCGGCACGGAAAGCGCGGATCGCAATTTCGCCACGGTTGGCGACCAGGACTTTGGAGAACATTGGAGCAAACTACCCCGCTTTCGACGGTCGCGGAGAAATGGCATCCCACAATGCAAGATCCTCCGCAATCTTCACAAAGACGCCCCTGACGTGTGCGAATTCTGCAACAGACCCGAAACAGACGAGCGAAGATTTACGTGAAGCGAAGTAAGTTCTCACGTTTTCTCCAGGTATTCGATGCGGTCGGCGTCCAGAGCCGACGTCACCATCGCGGACAGCCCCGGGTGGTTCTCGAGTCGCGGATCGTCGGCGATCACCGATCGCGCGAACTCGGACGCCGCAGCGATGACGTCCTCGTGACCGAGTAGCGACAACAGGCGCAGCGTGGACGTCGTGCCCGACTGCGCCGCGCCGAGGATGTCGCCCTCGCGCCGGGTGGCGAGGTCGAGTTGCGCGAGTTCGAACCCGTCGTTGGTCGACGCCACGTTCGACAGTCGCTCGTAGGCGGGACCGCCCGGATTCATCTCCGTGACGAGGATGCACAGCCCCTGATGCTTGCCACGACCCACGCGTCCGCGCAGCTGGTGCAGCTGACTGACACCGAACCGATCCGCGTCGACGATCACCATGATCGTCGCGTTGGGGACGTCGACGCCGACCTCCACGACCGTGGTGCACACGAGGACGTCGATGTCGCCGGCCGTGAAGTCGCGCATCACGGCGTCCTTCTCGTCCGCCGGCAGCCGTCCGTGCAGCAGTCCCACCCGCAGGTCGGGCATGATGCTGCCGCTCAATTCCTCGAACACCTCGACGGCGGACTTCGTCTCTGGCTGCTTCTCGTCGAAGGAGTCCTCGCCGTCGCCCTTCTCGCCGTCGCCGATCCGCGAGCAGACGACGTACGCCTGCCGCCCCTCGGCGACGTCCTCCCGGATCCGTTCCCACGCCCGCGTGACCCACTGCGGTTTCTGGGACGCAGGTACCACACTGCTCTTGATCGGTGACCGGCCCTTTGGCAGCTGGCGCAGCGTCGACACCTCGAGATCGCCGAGCACGGTCATCGCGATCGTGCGGGGAATCGGCGTCGCCGTCATCACCAGCAGGTGCGGACTCAGCCCTTCCCGTGCCCGCGACCGCAACCGGTCCCGCTGCTCGACACCGAACCGGTGCTGCTCGTCGACCACCACCATCCCGAGGTTGAAGAACTCGACGTTGTCCTGGATGAGGGCATGTGTGCCGATGACGATCCCGGCGTCGCCCGTGATCGCTTCGTTGAGCGCCGCGCGTTTGGCGGCGACCGGCATCGACCCCGTCAGGAGCGCCACCCGCGTCGCCTTCTCGTGCGCCCCCAGCTCCCCCGCAGTGGCGAGCGAGCCGAGCATCGCCCGCAACGACCGGGCGTGCTGCGTCGCGAGCACCTCGGTGGGAGCGAGCAGTGCGCACTGGTAGCCGGCGTCGACCACCTGCAACATGGCGCGCAGGGCCACGATCGTCTTGCCCGAGCCCACCTCGCCCTGCAACAGCCTGCTCATCGGGTGCGGTTGCGCGAGATCGGCGGAGATCTCGTCGGCGACCGCGTGCTGTCCGTCGGTCAGCTGGAACGGCAGCATGCTCTCGAACACGTCGGCGATCCCGCCGGGCACCGGTGGGCACTCCGGTGCCAGCCTCTCCGCGTTGTCGTGGCGGCGGCGCGCGAGAACCAACTGGAGCGCGGTCGCCTCGTCGAACCGCAGACGGTCGTGGGCGTTCTCGACGTCCTCGCGGGTGTCGGGCAGGTGGACCGATCGGAGTGCCTCGTCGAGACCGATCAGGTCGCGTTCGGTGCGGACGTTCTCCGGCAGCGGGTCGTCGACGTGATCGAGCTGGTCCAGGATCTGCCGGACGCATTTCATGATCGTCCAGCTCTCGACCTCCCGGGTGGCGGGATAGAGCGGGATCAACGCACGGTCGAACACGGACATGTCGACCCCCGCACCGGCTTCCTGCGACGCCCGGGCGATGCCGGCGAGGTCACCGGCGCCGCGGATCCGCCCGACGTTCACCACGGGGTCCTCGCTGCCCGCACGCGGTTCGGGAAGGATCAGGTAGCTCGGATGGGTGAGGCTCCATTTGCTACGGAAGTACTTGACCGTTCCCGAGAACATCGCGCGCACGCCGGGCTTGATCACGTGCTTGACCTTCTGCGGACTGAAGAAGGTGACGTCGACGTTCTGGGTGTCGGTCGCGAGGACCACCTTGAGCATGCTGCCCGGCCGGTTCTTCATCTTCACGACGGCCGCGGACGTGACCCGGGCGATGATCGTGATGTGCTCACCCTCCGGCGGGTCTTTCTCGGCGAGCTCGCGGCCCTGCGAGGCGTAACGGTGCGGGTAGTGCCGCAACAGGTCCTCGACCGTGCGGATGTCGAACGCCGCCTCGAGCGCGTCGGCGGTCTTCTTCCCCAGCAGATGATCGAGCCGGTCGGACAATGTGGCCATCGAATTCCTCATTCCACCCCGAGTTGCAACAGATCTCCAGGCTGTCCACCGTGGTAGATCATCACCTCGACGCCGGGGTGCCGCTGCGAGATGTGATCCGCCAGTTCCGTGTCGAGCCCTTCCGGCGCCTCCGACCCCATCAGGAGGGTCACCAATTCTCCACCGGCACCGAGGACGAGGTCGACGAGTCGGCGTCCGGCTGCGACCGCGTCCGGTTCGATCACGATCACCTCGTGCCCCATCAGTCCGATGCCGTCTCCGGGTTCGCAGGTGCCCACGTAGGTGAGGGCGCGTTCCCGGGCGATTCGCAGCGACCCCCAGCGGGTGGCGGCGGCCGCCTCCGACATCGCGAACGCGTCGTCCACGGCCTCGCGCTCCGGATCGTGCACCGCCAGCGACGCGAGCCCCTGCACCATCGCGGACGTCGCGAGGAGAAGGACCTCGTGGCGGGCGTCCCTCGCCGCCGCACTGACCGCGACGAGCTCCTGGGCCGTCAGCGCGCCATTGGGGAGGACGAGCACCTCGGTGCGTCCCATCTGCCGGATGATGCCGAGGAGCTGGGCGCGGGTGACGGGAGCGTCGTCGCAGCGGAGAACGGTCGCGCCCTCGCTCGCGAACAGTTCGGCGGCGCCGTCTCCGGCGACGACGGCGACGATTCCGCGTTCGCCCTGATCCGGCCTGGTCCGGACCTGCGGGACGAGCAGCCCCTGGTCCCGAGCGTCCACGAGGAAGCTGCTGACCCGGATTCCGTGGATGCGTCCCGCGGCGAGTCCGGCCTCCACGGCCGCGCCCGCGTCCGTGCAGTGCACGTGCACCGACCAGCCCCCGCCGCCGTCGCCGACGATCACGATCGAGTCGCCCATCTCGTTCAGCGCGCTACGGAGGTCCGCCATGCGGGACTCGTCCGATTCCGCGACCAGATACATCACCTCGAAGTCCTGGTCCGAACCGTCGTCGCAATCCGGTCCGACGCCCGGGTGCGCGTGCATGTCCCGCGGGCTGTGCGCGAGGACGAGTTCGGTGGGGCGTGCGGAGGGTGTGCGGCGCGGAACGTGGACTGCGATCGGCGCCCGATCCGGCGGCGCACCCGTCACGGCCGTCACGAGAGCGTCGAGAATCACCACGAGTCCGAGCCCGCCCGCGTCCACCACACCCGCGGTGCCGAGCGCGTCGAGTTGTGACGGTGTCCTGGTCAGAGCCGCCGCCGCGGCATCGGCGGCGGCGCGTGCGGTGACCGCGATCGGCACCTCGTCGGGGAACTCCGCCGCCGCATCCGCCGCGCAGCGCAGCACGGTGACGATGGTCCCCTCCACCAGATAACTCACCGCGTCCGTCACCAGATTGGTGGCCATCAGCAGTCCCGTGCGGACCGTCCTCGTGTCGACGGCGGGGGTGACGGCTGCTTCCGCGAGACCTCGCAGCACCTGGGACAGGATCACCCCCGAGTTGCCCCGTGCGCCGGCGACCGCTCCCTTGGCGAGCGCGATCGCCACCTGCCGGACGTCCTTCGTGCCGCCGTCGGTCCCCGCGTACTCGTCGATCGCACCCAGCGCCGCGCGCATCGTGAACAGAAGATTCGTGCCCGTGTCGGCGTCCGGGATGGGAAACACGTTGAGGCTGTTGATCTCCTCGCACCGCCTTTCCAGTCCCGCAACGGCGGTCCGCGCCCAGGACTCGAGGACTCGACCGTCCATCGGGAGCTCAGGGGCCACTGTCGTCCTCTCCGGCCGGGGAATGGGGAAGGTGCCGTCAGACTAGTCGGGGGACGATGATCGGGCCTGCGGTCCGAGCCGTTCGGGACCGGGTTTGGCCAATCTGCACTCGAGCGGCTACTCTTGCACGGTTGCCTCGTTAAGGGCGCACTTGCTGTGTCCTGTCTTCACGAGGCCAGCAAATTTCACAGTTCACTATCTTGAAGGAGTTCGCGACTATGGCTGCCGTCTGCGACGTATGCGCCAAGGGGCCCGGCTTCGGTAAGTCGGTCTCGCACTCGCACCGGCGTACCAACCGTCGCTGGAACCCGAACATTCAGACTGTTCGTGCCGAGGTTGCCCCCGGAAACACCCGGAAGGTCAACGTCTGCACCTCCTGCCTGAAGGCTGGAAAGGTTGCTCGGGGCTGACCCGACGCTGCGTGCGATGTCACTGCGCCCCCGACACTTCGGTGTCGGGGGCGCAGTTTTTTTGTGTCGCCGCACCTGCCCGATTCGGCATCGGCGCAGCGCATCGGGGCACGACGGACACCGACCGGGGCCCACGTAAGGTGCAACGGTGACTTCTCTCGATGGACTCAGCAAAGTACAGCTCGAAGACGGCGTCCTGCGCATCACGATCGCGACGGCGGAGAACGGCACCTCGCTCGACGGCGAGGGCATGGAGCAGGGTGCCCGCGCACTCGAGGCGGTCGGTGACGAGATCGGCAGCGTGCTTCTCGTCGGTGAGGGCCCGAACTTCTGCGCGGGCGGCAACGTGCACGCTTTCGCGTCCGCGCCGGTGCGGAGCGAATACGTCGCCGAGGTGGCGCGCGTGTTCCACATCTTCGTCCGTGCGCTCGACGCCGTGACCGTTCCGGTGATCGCCGGCGTTCACGGATGGGCGGCGGGGGCCGGAATGAGCCTCGTGTGCCTGACGGACGTCGCGATCGGCGGTCCGGGCACCAAGATGCGACCGGCGTACCCGTCCATCGGCTTCACCCCGGACGGCGGAATGTCCTGGACCCTCCCGCGCATCGTCGGTGACGCCCGCGCCCGCGAGATCCTGATCAGCGATACCGTTCTCAGCGGTGACGAGGCCGTCCGCCTGGGCATCCTCAGCCGCCTCGTCGGCGACGACGTCGTCCAGGACGAGGCACTCCGGCTCGCCCGCACCCTCGCTGCCGGCCCGACGTCCTCCTACTCGGGGATCAAGAAGCTCGTCCGTGAGTCGCGGTCGCGCACGCTGTCCGAGCAGCTCGACGCCGAGGCCGCGTCGATCGCCACTGCCGCCGACAGTCCGGTGGGACTCGAGGGCGTCGACGCGTTCGTGGAGAAGAGGCGTGCCGATTTCGCATCGGTGAAGTGAAGAGGCGTGCCGATTTCGCATCGGTGAAGTGAAGAGGCGTGCCGATTTCGCATCGGTGAAGTGAAGAGGCGTGCCGATTTCGCATCGGTGAAGTGAAGAGGCGTGCCGATTTCGCATCGGTGAAGTGAAGAGGCGTGCCGATTTCGCGTCGGTGAAGTGAAGAGGCGTGCCGATTTCGCATCGGTGACGGAAACGCAGGCCTGAGGTGGGGCAGCCGGTTAGGGCAGCTGCCAGTTCACGGGCTCGGCGCCCAGACCGTCGAGGAGTTCGTTCGCGCGACTGAACGGCCGCGAACCGAAGAATCCGCGCGACGCGGACAACGGTGAGGGGTGGGCCGACTCGATCGTCGGCACGTCGCCCAGCATCGGTTTCAGCGTGGACGCGTCCCGGCCCCACAGAATCGCGACGAGGGGTGCGGGGCGCGCCACGAGAGCACGAATTGCCTGTTCGGTCACCGCCTCCCAGCCCTTCTTCCGGTGCGAGGCGGGAAGTCCCGGTTGCACGGTGAGGACCCTGTTCAGCAGGAGCACACCCTGCCGCGACCACGGTGTGAGGTCGCCGGTGGACGGCGTCTGGTATCCGAGGTCCTTGCTGTACTCGGTGAAGATGTTGCCGAGGCTGCGCGGCACGGGGCGCACGTCCGGAGCGACCGAGAAGCTGAGTCCGACGGCGTGACCGGGTGTCGGGTAAGGGTCCTGACCGACGATGAGGACCTTGACTTCGGCGAACGGGTGGGTGAATGCCCGCAGCACGTTCTCTCCGGCCGGCAGATATTCACGTCCGTCGGCGATTTCCGCACGGAGGAATGCGCCCATCTCCGTGATCCGTCCGGACACCGGTTCGAGCGCGTCGGCCCACCCGGCCTCGACGAGGTCCGACAGCGGCGCCGCCATCAGTCGAGCCTGCGGAGGGAGTCGCGGTAGTAGGCCGCGTTCGCGGCGTACATCTTCACGTTCATCTCGAGGTGGCCTTCGGGAACCTCGTAGCCCTGCCGTATCTTCGCGGGGACGCCGAGCGCCATGCTGCGCGGGGGCACCTCGAACTTGAACGGGACGACGGCGCCCGCTCCGACGACCGAGCCCGCACCGATGACCGATCCGTTGAGCACGATCGAGCCGGATGCGATGAGGCAGTGGTCGCCGATCGTGGAGCCCTCGATGTGTGCGGCGTGTCCCACGACGCACCCGGCACCGATGACGGTGGGATCGATCATCGTGCAATGGATCACGGTGCCGTCCTGGATGTTCGTGTCGGCGCCGACGGTGATGGTGCCGTAGTCGGCGCGCAGCACGGCCTGCGGCCACACCGAGGTTCCTGCTGCCAGGGTGACGTTGCCGATCACGACGGCGTCGGGATGGACGTAGGCGTCCGGATGGATGTCGGGTTCACGGTCCCCGAGCGCGTAGATAGCCATGCGTGCAACCTATACCGAGAAACTCTGCCAGCCTCCGGCCCCCGGCCGGGTCTCGCCGTCGACCGAGATGCCGGACCCGTCGTGGACCGCGCCGATCCTCGTCCACCCGGCGGGCAGGGGGACGTCGGCGGGAAACGTCGCGGCGAAGCCGTGATCTTCTCCCCCGCTGAGGACCCATTCCCAGTAGTCTGCGCCGAGAGCGTCCGCCGCCGCCACCACTTCGGGTGACACGGTCATGTCTGCACGGGTCAGTGACATTCCGACCCGGGACGCCTCGCAGATGTGGCCGAGATCGGCGAGCAGTCCGTCGGAGATGTCGGTCATCGAGTGGGCGCCTCCGTCGGCGGCGGCCCAGGCGGCGTCGTACGGCGGAGCGGGGACCCGGTGGGCGGCGAGAAGGGCCGGGAAATCCGAGGATCCTTCGAGCAGCAGTGCGAGCCCGGCTGCCGATCGGCCGAGGTCGCCGGCCACTGCGACGACGTCGCGGGGCTTCGCCCCCGACCGCCGGATCGGACTGCGGCCACCCAGATCGCCCAGGACGGTGACGGAAATCACGACCTGCCCGGCCTGCACCAGATCGCCGCCGACGACGCCGGCCCCGAGTTCCTCGGCGCCCTCACCGATGCCCGCCGAGATCCCGTCGGCCACGTCGATCGGAGTGTCCGGGGGCAGACCCAGAGACACCAGGAAGGCTGTCGGCCGCGCACCCATCGCCGCGACGTCGGCCGCGTTCTGTGCGACCGCCTTCCGCCCCACCTCGTGCGGCGACGACCAGTCGAGCCGAAAGTGCCTGTCCTGCACCAGCATGTCGGCCGACACCGCCACCCGGCCGTCCGCAGCCCGGATGAGGGCGGCGTCGTCTCCCGGTCCGATCAGTGTGGACTGCGGCTGCACCCGGCCCTCGACCGCTCGGCCGATCACGGCGAACTCGCCGACGTCGGCGACGGTGAGGAGCGGGTTCGGGTCCGGGGAATCCGTCGATGTGATGGTGTGCCTCCGTGCGCGCCGTAGTGTCGGGTGGCCCGCGCATCGGCTGTGGGTCCGTCGACGGAATGTGCGACTGCGGTACCTTCTAGCTGTTGCCGGGACTTCTCGGCACGTGACCGATCAGCGCGCCGAAGCACCCGCGACTCTACCGAGATCCATGCGGCGCGGAGCAGGGAAGGGCCGGAGCGAGAGTGCAAGCGTTCATCCTGATCCAGACGGAAGTCGGCAAGGCTGCGGCAATCGCAACCGAGATCGCGAAGATCACCGGAGTCCGGACCGCCGAGGACGTGGTCGGACCGTACGACGTGATCGTGCGGGTGTCCGCGGACGAGGTGGCCCCCGTCGTGCAGGAGATCCGTCAGGTCGCCGGCATCACCCGCACCCTCACCTGCGACGTCCCCCAGAAGTCTGCGAACAAGAACTGAGCATGTCCGACCTCGAACCCGAACAGAACACTCCCGCCGGCGACTCCGACGCGGCTCCGCCGGAGCGCCGGAATCCGGCACTCATCGCCACGGCGGTGGCGCTCCCGGTGGCCCTGGTCATCGGCATCGTCGTCGCCGCCGTGTTCGCCGGACGCAATCCGGTGAAGGAACCCGTGTCTCTGGGCCCGGTGCCCGCGCCGGCGTCCGGTTCGGCGGAGTGCGCCACCCTGATGGCCGGTCTCCCCGATGCCCTGGGCGACTACACGAGAGCAGAACTCACCGAACCGGCCCCGGAGGCGACCGCCGCGTGGCAGCCCGCCGAGGGTGAACCACTCGTGTTGCGGTGCGGACTGGATCGTCCCGCGGAGTTCGATCAGGCCTCGCCGCTCCAGGTGATCGACGGAGTCCAGTGGTTCGAGATCTCGGGTGAGAGCGCCGGCATCGATGCGAGCAGCTGGTTCGCCGTCGACCGTGGCGTGTACGTCGGACTGACGGTCCCGACCGGGGTGGGCCCGACGCCGCTCCAGGACATTTCCGGTGCGGTGTCGCAGGCGTTGCCGCAGAAGCCCCTCGATCCGGCGCCCGTCGCGAATCCGTGATCGCCGGACCGCCGCTCCTCTAGCGCAGGCCGATGCCGCGCGCGAGGGCCGTGTCGACGAGGGTCGAGACGAGGGTGCCGTAGTCGACACCGACCGCACCCCACATGCGCGGGTACATCGAGATCGACGTGAATCCCGGCATCGTGTTGATCTCGTTGATCACGGGACCTTCCTCGGTCACGAAGAAGTCGACGCGGGCGAGGCCTTGGCAGTCGAGCGCCGCGAATGCGCGCACCGCGAGTGCACGGATCTCCTCGCTGACCGATTCGTCGAGTTTCGCGGGCACATCGAATTCGCACACGTCGTCGAGGTATTTGCTGTCGAAGTCGTAGAACGTCTCGTCGTCGGCGGACGCTTCCGGCATCCGGATCTCTGCGATGACGCTGGCCCGGACCTCACCGTCCGGGAATTCGAGGACTCCGCACTCGACCTCGCGGCCGGTGATACCCGATTCGACGATCACCTTCGGGTCGTGCAGCCGGGCGTGGGCGATGGCGTCGTCGAGCGCGGCCCAGTCGGCCACCCGGGTGATACCGATGGACGATCCGCCGCGGGCCGGCTTCACGAATACCGGGAGGTGCAGGCGGGACTTCTGCTCGTCGGTCAGTGTGACGGTTCCGGGACGCAGGACCACCTGGAACCCGATGGGCAGGCCTTCCGCGGCGAGCAGCTTCTTCGTGAACTCCTTGTCCATGCCCGCGGCGCTCGCCAGCACGCCGGGACCGACGTACGGGACACCGGCGAGTTCGAGCAGGCCCTGGATGGTGCCGTCCTCGCCGTAGGCGCCGTGGAGGACAGGGAAGACGACGTCGACCGAGGCCAGGATCTTTCCTGCCTCGCCGTCGTCGAGGGCGACGAGGTCACCGGAACGGGTGGGGTCGGCGGTGAGTGCGAGTGCGGACCCGTCGGAGTCGACGCTGGGCAGGGCCCGGCCGCGAATGGACAGTGTCTCGGGGTCGGTCGAGCCGAGGACCCACGAGCCCTCGGTGGTGATGCCGATCGGCACCACCTCGTACCGTTCCGGGTCGAGGTTCCTCAGGACGCTGCCGGCCGACACACAGGACACGGAATGTTCGTTGCTGCGGCCACCGAAGATGACGGCTACCCGGGTACGCGGTTTACTCACGACACAAACCGTACCGTCGCCGTGACCCGCTCACCGAACCCACCTCTCCTCGCATTTCCTTCGCCGACCTCACGACACACCGGTCCCCGCAGCCTCACAGTGCGGACAGCGCCCGCTCGAGATCGGCCACGACGTCGTCGGTGTCCTCGATTCCACACGAGATCCGCACGAACCCGTCGGGTACGGGGTCGCCCCACCGCGCCCGGCGGTCGGCGCTGGTGTGGATGCCGCCGAAGCTCGTCGCCGGCACGAGGAGCTCACTGGCTGCCACGAGCTGATGGAACTGCGCGGCGGTATCCAGCTCGAAGCTCACGAGCCCACCGAATCGACGCATCTGACCGGAGGCGACGGCGTACGCGGGATCACCGGGAAGACCCGGGTACCGCACGCGGTGGGCGGCCGGGTGCGACTCGAGCAGGCCTGCGACAGCCAGGGCGTTGGCGCACTGACGCTCGAAACGCAGACCCGCCGTTCCGAGGCTCCGGTGGGCGAGCCACGTCTCGAACGGCCCCAGCACCGTTCCGGACAGCGCCCGCTCGCGCTCCATCCCGGCCAGGAAATCCGCATCCGATGCGGCGATGTAACCCATGAGGAGGTCGCTGTGACCACTCAAAGCCTTTGTGCCGCTGGCAACTACCACGTCAGCGCCCAGCGCGAGCGGTTGCTGGCCGAGCGGGGTGGCGGTCGTGTTGTCCACCACGAGAACGGCGCCGGCGATCGCGCACTGCTCCGACACCGCGCGCAGGTCCACCACGTCGAGAGACGGGTTGGACGGGGTCTCCGCCACCACGACCGTCGTCCCCTCGGCGGAGGCGAGCAGCGCGGCGGCGGTCTCGCCGGCCATGTCGGCCGTCTTCAATTCGTGCACGGTGATGCCCATCGGCTCCAGCCGCTCGCGGGCGTACGCGCGCACCTGGTAGTAGCCGTCGGACGGAACGACCACGGTGTCGCCTGCGGTGAGCAGGCTCCTCAGCACGACGGTGACCGCCGACATCCCGGAGCCGACGACGAGCGCGCCCGCGGCGCCCTCGAGCGTCGCCAGCGCCGACTCGAGGTCGCGCCAGCCCGGATTGGAAGCCCGGGCATAGGTGTCGGATTCGGTTCCCTCATCTGCGCTCAGTTGATACGGAGCCGCGAAAACCGGCCCCCGCTGCATCGGCGATCCGGGAATATGTTCTGCTGCAACCGCTTTGACGCAGCGGGTGGAATCACCACTCACGAGTTCACTCCGGCTTCGTACGGCGGCCGAGCAACTGGCCGATCGCGTCCTGCACCGCGAGACCCTCATGGCACACCCGGTGCACGGCATCGGTGAGCGGCATCTCGACGTCGTAACTGGCCGCGAGAGCCCGCACCGAGGAGCACGATTTGACGCCCTCCGCGACCTGGCCGTGGGTGGCAGCCTGGGCGCTCTCGATCGAACCGCCCTGACCGAGACGCTCTCCGAACGACCGATTCCGCGACAGCGGTGACGTGCAGGTGGCAACCAGATCGCCCACTCCGGCGAGGCCCGCGAGGGTGGCGGGCTTCGCACCGAGCGCGACTCCCAGCCGGATGATCTCGGCGAGACCGCGAGTGATGATGCTGGCGATCGTGTTCTCTCCCAGACCGATTCCCGACGCCATCCCGCACGCGAGCGCGATCACGTTCTTGCAGGCGCCGCCGATCTCGCAACCGATGACGTCCGAGTTCGTGTACGGGCGGAAGTATCCGGTGGCCGACGCCTTCTGCAGTGCGAGCGCCCGCGTCGAATCCGTGCACGCGACGACCGTGGCCGCCGGCTGACCGATCGCGATCTCCCGGGCCAGGTTGGGCCCGGACAGCACGGCGACGCGCCCCGGGTCGGCGCCGGTGACCTGAATGATCACCTGGCTCATCCGCATGAGGGTGCCCGTCTCGATTCCCTTGGCGAGACTGAGCATGGTCGCGTCCTCGGGAATCATCGGACTCCAGACCTGCAGGTTGTCGCGCAGAGACTGCGACGGCACCGCGAGGACGACGATGTCGGCGCCGTCGAGGGCCGCCCGGGCGTCGTCGGTGGCGGTCAACGACGGAGGCAGGGCGATGCCCGGCAGGTAGTCCGCGTTCTCGTGCCGCGTGACGATCGACTCGGCGACCTCACCGCGTCGCGCCCACATGGTGACGTCGGTCCCGGCGTCGGCCAGAACCTTCGCAAAAGCCGTCCCCCATGAACCCGCTCCCAGTACCGCAGCCTTGCTCACACAGCCCCCTCGTCGTTCGTTTCCCGATACATCGCCCACAGTATTGCCGATGCCGAGGTCGGGCGCTGCCCCGCTACCAAACCTCACTTGCCGCTCGACCGGGGAGCGGGCGCTCGGAGCACCACTGCGCGCGGACTGGCAAGATATCGGCATGAGCACAGCGACCCGATCCGTGGCGCCGCGCGCCCACGTACTCGTCGCCGTGAAGGAACTTCACGCAGCCAAGACGCGACTGTCGGGTGTCTTCGACACGGCCGACCGCACCGGTCTGGTGCTGTCGATGCTCCGCGACACCCTGTCGGTGGTCCGCGACGTCGCAACCGTCGTGGGTGTCACCGTCGTCACGCCGGACCCCGCGGTGGCCCGGCTCGCGCGCAGCGTCGGCGCGCACGTCTACGCCGATCCCGCCCCCGTCGCCGCGGAGAACCGGGAGGACGAGGCCGGGACCGAGCACAGTCTCAACGCGGCACTGTCGGCGGCGGCCGAGCACGTCCGCCGCAACGAGCGCGGAGTGGATGTCGTCGCCCTGCAGGCAGATCTTCCGTCCCTGCGCGGAGGTGAATTCCGCGAAGCACTCGCGGCGGCGAGAACCGGTGGCAGGTCGGTGGTCGTCGACCACCACGGCACCGGAACCGCGGCGCTGTTCTCCTGTGATCCGGCAGTTCCGCTCGATCCCCGGTTCGGGCCGGGTTCGGCGAAGCGGCATCTCGAGTCGGGGGCGCGCCGCCTCGACGGGCACTGGCCGGGACTGCGGACCGACGTCGACACCGCCGACGACCTCGACGCCGCGCAGGCTCTCGGCGTCGGACCTGCGACGCGAGCGGCACTCGACGCTCTCGCCCACACCACTCCCTCGCGCTGCGGAAACGAATAGGCTCCGGGCGCCGAGTGAATTTGCGCCATCGATTGTCCGTGGCCGAATTCTCGAGGGATGATCGTGGGGTGAGTAATCGTGAAGCACTCGACCAGCAGACCGACGTCGACCGTAGGGACGGCAGGAACGGAACCCGCGAGGGCACCATCACACCGAACCCCACGAGCGTTCCGATGGCTCCCCCTGCTGCGACCAGTGCACTCACCAGCGCCCTGATCGACGGGCTCCCCGAAGATCGTTACCTGAACCGCGAACTCAGCTGGCTCGATTTCAACGCCCGGGTTCTCGCCCTCGCCGAGGACACGTCGCTCCCGTTGCTCGAGCGCGCGAAATTCCTCGCCATCTTCGCGTCCAATCTGGACGAGTTCTTCATGGTCCGGGTCGCGGGGCTCAAGCGTCGCGACGAGACCGGACTGTCCGTGCGGTCCGCCGACGGCCTCTCCCCGCGCGAACAGCTCTCGCTGATCGCGACCCGGACGCAAGAGATCTCGGAGAAGGCCGCGCGGGTGTTCCTCGACTCCGTCCTTCCGGCGCTTGCCGCCGAAGGGATCTCCATCATCGGGTGGGCCGATCTCACCGACGACGACCGTGAGCGCCTGTCCGTGCATTTCCAGGACCAGATCTTCCCGGTCCTCACTCCCCTCGCCGTCGACCACGCCCACCCGTTCCCCTATATCAGCGGCCTGAGCCTCAACCTCGCGGTGACGGTGAAGGATGCGGTGACGGGCGGCGAACACTTTGCGAGGGTCAAGGTTCCGGACAACGTGGGACGGTTCGTCCGAGTCCGCCGCAACGAGACTCCGTCCTCCATCGACGCGTTCCTGCCGTTGGAAGATCTGATCTCCGCTCACCTCGACATGCTCTTCCCGGGCATGGAGATCGTGGAGCACCACGCGTTCCGGATCACGCGCAACGCCGATTTCGAGGTCGAGGAGGATCGCGACGAAGATCTCCTGCAGGCGCTCGAGCGTGAGCTGGCGCGCCGCCGCTTCGGTTCTCCGGTGCGGCTCGAGGTCGCGGACGACATGACCGAGCACATGCTCGAACTGCTGCTGCGCGAACTCGACGTCGATCCCGGCGACGTCATCCAGGTTCCCGGCCTGCTGGATCTGTCGTGCCTCTGGCAGGTGTACGCCGTCGACCGCCCGGCACTCAAGGACGCGCCGTTCGTTCCGGCAACGCACCCCGCGTTCGGCGAGCGCGAGACTCCCAAGAGCGTCTTCTCCACCCTGCGCGATGGCGACGTCCTGGTCCACCACCCGTACGACTCGTTCTCCACGAGCGTCCAGCGCTTCATCGAACAGGCCGCCGCCGACCCCCAGGTGCTGGCGATCAAGCAGACCCTGTACCGCACCTCGGGTGACTCCCCCATCGTCGACGCGCTGGTCGCCGCAGCGGAGGCGGGCAAACAGGTTGTGGCACTGGTCGAGATCAAGGCGCGATTCGACGAGCAGGCCAACATCAAGTGGGCCCGCAAGCTCGAACACGCGGGCGTACACGTGGTGTACGGACTCGTCGGGCTCAAGACCCACTGCAAGACGTGCCTCGTCGTTCGTCGCGAAGGCTCCACCATCCGGCGTTACTGCCACATCGGAACCGGCAACTACAACCCGAAGACCGCCCGGCTGTACGAAGACATCGGACTGCTCACCGCGGCGCCCGAGATCGGCGCCGACCTCACGGACCTGTTCAATTCCCTCACCGGTTATTCGCGGAAGACGCAGTACCGCAACCTCCTCGTCGCGCCCTACGGTGTGCGCCGGGGAATCGTCGAGCGGATCGACGCCGAGGTGGCGCACCAGTTGCGGGGTGACGAGGCCGGAATCCGACTCAAGGCCAATGCGTTGGTCGACGAACAGGTCATCGACGCGCTCTACCGCGCATCCAAGGCCGGTGTGCGCGTCGAGATCGTCGTCCGCAGCATCTGCGCTCTCAAACCCGGGGTTCCCGACCTGAGCGAGAACATCCACGTCCGGTCCGTCCTCGGGCGGTTCCTCGAGCATTCCCGCGTGTTCCACTTCCGCGGCGCGGACGAATACTGGATCGGCAGCGCCGACATGATGCACCGCAACCTCGACCGCCGCGTCGAGGTCATGGCGCAGGTGAAAGATCCTCGCCTCACTGCTCAAATCGGCGAGATCCTCGATTCGGCGCTCGACCCCTCCACGCGGTGCTGGGCTCTCGGACCCGACGGCCGGTGGGTTCCGTCGCCGGCGCACGGCGAGGACGTCCGCGACCATCAGGAGGCCATGATGCGCAAGCGAATGGGCACCGGATCCTGATCGCGCGAATCCGCGGCAGAAGGAAGGAACTCGGTGAGCAGTTCACCCGGCAAACCGGTCAAAGCCAATATCTTCGCCGCCGGAGCAGTGCTGTGGCGAAAGTCTCCCGATAATCCCGACGAGATCGAGATCGCGCTCATTCACCGGCCCAAATACGAGGACTGGTCATTTCCCAAGGGAAAACTCGACCCCGGCGAGACCGCTGTCGTGGCCGCATTGCGGGAAGTGGAAGAGGAGACGGGTATCCGCGGGCGCCTCGGGAGGCACCTCGGCGCTTTGACGTATCCGATACCGGGGCATCGCCGTTTGAAACGAGTGGAGTACTGGGCGGCCGAGGTCCGCGACGGTGAATTCGCTGCCAACAGCGAAGTGGACGAAATGCGGTGGCTTCCCGTATCCGAGGTAGCCGACGCACTGTCGTATCCCATGGATCGCAAGATGCTCCGCCGATTCACGGCTCAGCCGCCCGACACGGCAACAGTTCTTCTGGTGCGGCATGCGAAGGCCGGAAGCCGGAAACGCTACAAGGGTGACGACACCACCCGCCCCTTGGATGCGAACGGCCGGCTCCAGGCCGACGCGCTCATCGCACAACTCGACGCCTTCGGAGCCACCGACATCACGTCCGCCGATCGGACGCGGTGCACGCAGACGGTCGAACCGCTGGCCCGCGCCCTGGACACGACCGTCCGGTTGGATCCGCTGCTGACCGAGGAGAGCTACACCGCCGACCCGGCGGCCACCCGCACCCGGGTCCGCAAGATCGCTGCTCTCGGCGGAGTTCAGGTGATCTGCAGTCAGGGCGGCGTCATTCCCGATCTGCTCGAGTGGTGGGCGGAGAACGACGGCGTCGCCCTTCCCCCGGCACGGAACAGAAAAGCGAGCACCTGGGTGCTGTCGCTGTCCGGCGGCAAACTCATCGCCGCCGACCACATCGACAGTCCCCTACCCCCGTCGCGCAAGGACTGAGCGCCTACACAGACAGGCGCCGACCCCAGGGGTCGGCGCCTGTCTGTGTTCAAGCAGTCCTGCGTGCGCTGGTATTACTTGGCACGCTTCGCGGGAGCCTTCTTTGCCGCGGTCTTCTTGGCTGCAGTCTTGGCCGGAGCCTTCTTGGCTGCAGTCTTCTTGGCGACGGTCTTGGCCGGAGCCACCTTCTTCGCCACGGTCTTCTTCGCTGCCGTGGTCTTGGCCGGAGCCTTCTTGGCTGCAGTCTTCTTGGCGACGGTCTTGGCCGGAGCCACCTTCTTCGCCACGGTCTTCTTCGCTGCCGTGGTCTTGGCCGGAGCCTTCTTCGCCACGGTCTTCTTCGCTGCCGCAGTCTTGGCGGGAGCCGCCTTCTTGGCTGCGGTCTTCTTCGCCGCCGTCTTCTTGGCTGCGGCCTTCTTCGCGGCGGCCTTGGTGGCGGGCGCCGCTGCGCCGCGCTTGACCGCCGGACCGGTGGCCGGAAGCTTCTGGCCGCCAGCGATAACCGCCTTGAACTGAGCGCCCGGACGGAACGCCGGCACCGACGTCGGCTTGACCTTCACGGTCTCACCCGTGCGCGGGTTACGTGCGACACGTGCCGCACGACGACGCTGCTCGAAGACACCGAAACCGGTGATGGTCACGCTGTCGCCGCGGTGCACCGCGCGGACGATCGTGTCCACGACATGCTCGACAGCTTCTGTTGCCGTGCGCCTGTCCGTCCCCAGTTTCTCGGTCAGAACATCGATGAGCTCTGCCTTATTCATTGAAATTCCTCCGCGAACTAATGGCCCATCATCGGACCGACTACGAACTACGGTAAACCTGAATACCGCAGGAGTCTATGTGCCACGCCAATTCTCATACAACGCGGCACCATTCTCAGGAACTTATTATCTCGGAGACAGGGCTCCGATTCCAACTTTCAGTCGGCCGAAGTGGGCTCCGGAAGAGTCGCAGGTTTCCAAGAAGGCCTTGACTTTTCGAACTCGGAAATGGCTTCTACCTGCCGTAATGTCAATCCGATGTCGTCCAGACCCTCGATCAGACGCCACCTCGTGTAGTCATCAATATCAAAGGGCACCACGGTGGTTCCGGCGGTCACGGTCTTGTTCTCGAGGTCCACGATCAATTCGAGACCGGGTTGCTCGTCGAGCAACTTCCAGAGCAGTTCGACGTCGGGCTGGGCCACCTGGGCGGCGAGCAGACCGGCCTTGCCGGAGTTGCCCCGGAAGATGTCCGCGAAGCGAGACGCGATCACGACCCGAAATCCGAAGTCGGATAGCGCCCACACGGCGTGCTCCCGGGAGGAGCCCGTGCCGAAGTCGGGGCCCGCCACCAGAACGCTCCCCTTGTCGTACGGCGCGACGTTCAGAACGAAGTTCGGATCGTTGCGCCATGCGGCGAACAGACCGTCCTCGAAACCGGTGCGGGTCACTCGTTTCAGATAGACCGCCGGGATGATCTGGTCCGTGTCCACGTTGGATCGCCGCAGCGGGACGCCGATACCTTTGTGTGTGCTAAAGGATTCCATCGAAAAATCTCCTAAATTCCTTGAGTCCTAGGCCAGATCTGCCGGCGCGGACAGCGTTCCCCGGACCGCGGTCGCGGCGGCGACGAGCGGCGAAACCAGGTGAGTGCGGCCGCCCTTGCCCTGACGTCCCTCGAAATTGCGGTTGGACGTGGAGGCCGAACGCTCGCCGGGCGCGAGCTGATCCGGGTTCATGCCGAGGCACATCGAGCATCCCGCCTGCCGCCATTCGGCGCCCGCAGCGATGAAGATCTCGCCCAGACCCTCCTTTTCGGCCTGCGCGCGCACACGCATCGAGCCCGGCACGACGAGCATCCGGACCCCGTCGGCGACGTGGCGGCCGCGCAGCACATCGGCCACTGCCCGCAGATCCTCGATCCGGCCGTTGGTGCACGAACCCACGAAAACTGTGTCGATCGCCACCTCACGCAACGGAGTTCCGGCCTCGAGACCCATGTAAGTCAACGCCTTCTCGGCGGCGTGGCGTTCGCTCTCGTCGACGATCTCGGCCGGATTCGGCACCGTCTCGCCCAGCGGCAGTCCCTGCCCCGGGTTGGTGCCCCAGGTCACGAACGGCGTGAGGGCGCTCGCGTCGATGTGGACCTCGTTGTCGAAAACCGCACCCTCATCGGTCTTCAACTGCTCCCACGCCGCCACCGCGGCGTCCCAGTCGGCGCCCTTCGGGGCGTGCGGGCGCCCCTTGATGAATTCGTAGGTGATCTCGTCCGGGGCGATCATCCCGGCCCGCGCGCCCGCCTCGATGGACATGTTGCAGATGGTCATCCGCGCTTCCATCGACATCGTGCGGATCGCTTCGCCGCGGTACTCCAGGACATATCCCTGACCTCCGCCCGTTCCGATCTTGGCGATGACGGCCAGAATGAGATCTTTGCTCGTCACGCCGTCGGGCAATTCGCCGTCGACGGTGATCGCCATCGTCCGGAAGGGACGCAACGACAACGTCTGCGTCGCCATGACGTGTTCGACCTCACTGGTGCCGATACCCATCGCGAGCGCGCCGAAGGCGCCGTGTGTGGACGTGTGGCTGTCGCCACAGACCACCGTCATGCCGGGCTGGGTGAGACCCAGCTGCGGGCCGACGACGTGGACGATGCCCTGATCGATGTCGCCCATCGGGTGCAGCCGGACACCGAATTCCTCACAGTTACGCCGCAGCGTGTCCACCTGAGTCTTGGAGACGGGGTCGGCGATCGGCTTGTCGATGTCGACGGTGGGGACGTTGTGGTCTTCGGTGGCGATCGTCAGGTCGGGCCGGCGCAGCGGACGCCCGGCGAGCCGAAGTCCGTCGAATGCCTGCGGACTCGTCACTTCGTGAACGAGATGCAGATCGATGTAGATGAGGTCGGGGTTGTCTCCCTCACCCCGGACCACGACGTGGTCGTCCCACACCTTCTCTGCCAGGGTGCGTGCTTTCTCGGCCATCTTCTCCACCTCTGTGTGTCCTCTCGCACCGCGGGCTTCGGGCTGGTCCGCTGTGCGCCTGATGTCGCTACCCTCTCCTCGGACACGCACTCGCCTGAGACGAAGGTGCGCTATGATCCCAATATGCGAGAATGTGGTATCGACCTATGAGACAGCATAGCGGCATCGGAGTCCTTGACAAAGCGGTGGGCGTGCTCCATGCCGTGGCCGAGAAGCCCTGCAGCCTCACCGAACTGTGTTCGCGTACCGGACTCCCCCGCGCCACCGCCCACCGGCTGGCCGTCGGGCTCGAGGTCCACCGCCTTCTGACCCGGGATTCCGACGGATTGTGGTGCCCCGGTCCCGGGCTCGCCGAACTGGCTGCGACGGCCAACGATCCGCTCGTCTCGGCGGCCGCCCTGGTGCTGCCACGACTGCGCGAGATCACCGGTGAGAGCGTGCAGCTGTACCGGCGGGAAGGCACGCAACGCATCTGCGTGGCGGCGATGGAACCACCCACCGGCCTTCGCGACACCGTTCTCGTCGGGGCGCGCCTGCCGATGAGTGCCGGTTCGGGCGCCAAGGTCCTTCTCGCCTGGGCCGACCCGCAAACGCAGCGGACGGTTCTCCCCGACGCGGCGTTCGGCGAACGCGTCCTCCTCGAGGTCCGCCGGCGCGGCTGGGCCCAGAGCGCCGCCGAGCGCGAACCCGGCGTCGCCAGTGTCGCCGCCCCCGTGCGGGACTCCTCCGGTGCTGTCATCGCAGCGATCTCGGTATCCGGGCCCATCGACAGAATGGGCAGGCGCCCCGGCGCCCGGTGGGCCGCCGATCTGCTCGCCGCCGCGGAGGCGTTGCACAAAAGACTCTGATCACGCGCGACCGACGTTCACTGCGACAGGAGAAGCCGATGGGGAAGAACCAACGCTCACAGATCACGTTGACGGATTCGGAGATCTCCGAATTCGTGGATCGGAGCCGGATCGCCACGCTCGCAACGGTGGCAGCGGACGGCAGACCCCACCTGGTCGCCATGTGGTACGCCGTGATCGACGGCGAGATCTGGTTCGAGACCAAGACCAAATCGCAGAAGGCGGTCAACCTGCGCCGCGACGACCGGGTCACCGTCCTGATCGAGGACGGCGACACCTACGACACCCTGCGCGGGATTTCGGTGGAGGGCCGGGCGGAGATCGTGGAGGACCCGGACGCGATGTTCGCGGTCGGGGTCAGCGTGTGGGAGCGCTACACCGGGACTTACACCGACGAACTCCGCCCCGCCATCGACCAACTCCTGCACAAGCGGGTGGTCGTGCGGATCGTTCCCGAGCGCATCAGGAGCTGGGACCACGCAAAGCTCGGCCTCCCCGCCATGCCGGTGGGCGGGACCACGGCCGCATACCTGGAGGCGGCCGACCGCCGCGCCTGATTACGCGCCAGAGAAAAAACGGGAGCATTCTCGGTGTCCTCGGCGTAGCTTCACAGAGTGAACCGACTACCGAGGGAGTTCACCATGACTGACGCCAGTAACGAGGACACGAAAAAGAAATTCCGCGAAGCACTCGAACGGAAGAATCATCAGGCCGGGCTGTCCACCGATCACAAGGACGGGCATTCCAAGGCACACGACGCCCACGGGCCCGCCGACCACAAACGCGAATTCCGCCGTAAGACCGGATAAACGACATATCATCCGGATAAAAAGAAACACCCTCCAAATTCTGTGGAGGGTGTTTCTCTTTGTAGCCCCGACGGGATTCGAACCCGCGCTACCGCCTTGAGAGGGCGGCGTCCTAGGCCGCTAGACGACGGGGCCAGGAACTTTGTCTTGCTTTGGAAGCTCGGCAAGCATAGCTTCCAGAAGTTCGGAGTCAAAATCGGCCGAACTTCCGCTGGGGTACCAGGACTCGAACCTAGAATGGCGGTACCAGAAACCGCTGTGTTGCCGATTACACCATACCCCAATGGCCGTTCTCGAACCGCTGAGCTTCTGGGCTCTGCGGTCCGCCTCGGGCCGTAGAAGAGATTACCAGCCTACTGCCGGGATTTACCAAATCGTATGGTCAGAGACTGTTTTTGCACCCTCCTCGGCCCGAGGGCGGCGCCTAACCAGCGATGCCGGCCCGCGCTGAGCGCAGCCGGGACAGCGAGAGGTCGCGCCCGAGCAGTTCCATCGATTCGTAGAGCGGTGGGCTGATGTGCGAGCCCGTGAGGGCCACCCGGACCGGAGCGAATGCCTTACGCGGCTTGAGGCCCAGTTCGTCCACGAGAGCGGTCTTGAGGGCCCCTTCCAGTGACGCCGCGTCCCACACGTCGACCGCGTCCACCGACGCGATGGCGGCGTCGAGAACCGGCGCGGCGTCGGCCCCGAGGTTCTTGGCCGCAGCGGCCGGATCGATCGAGAAGTCGGCTTGGTCGACGAACAGGAACTTCAGCAGATCCCAGGCGTCGGACAGCACCACGATCCGCGTCTGGACCAGTTCCGCAGCGGTCGCGAAGACGGACTCGTCCACCGTCTCACCGAGATGACCGTGGACCGTGAGGAAGGCCCGGAGGCGCGCCGCGAAATCTGCGGGCTCGAGCAGCCGGATGTGCTCGGCGTTGATCGCGTCGGCTTTTTTCTGGTCGAACCGCGCCGGATTGGAATTGACCTTGGAGATATCGAAGGCCGCCACCATCTCGTCCAGCGAGAACACGTCGTGGTCGTCGGAAATGCCCCAGCCGAGCAGCGCCAGGTAATTCAGCAAACCCTCGGGAACGAAACCGCGGTCGCGGTGGATGAAGAGGTTCGACTCGGGGTCGCGCTTCGACAGCTTCTTGTTGCCCTGTCCCATGACGAACGGAAGGTGCCCGAACTGCGGCGTGAAATCGGCCACGCCGATCCGCTGCATCGCCTCGTAGAGGGCGAGCTGACGGGGCGTCGACGACAGCAGGTCCTCGCCGCGCAGGACGTGTGTGATCTTCATCAACGCGTCGTCGACGGGGTTGACCAACGTGTAGAGCGGAATGCCGTTTCCGCGGGTGAGCGCGAAGTCGGGCACGGTTCCCGCCTTGAACGTCGTCTCGCCGCGCACGAGGTCGACCCACGTCAGGTCGTGATCCGGCATGCGGAGCCGCACGACCGGCTTGCGTCCCTCGTCGAGGAACGCCTGCCGCTGCTCCGGCGTCAGGTCCCGATCGAAGTTGTCGTAACCCAGCTTGGGATCGCGGCCGGCCGACTTGTGCCGCTCCTCGACCTCCTCGGGCGTCGAGAACGACTCGTATGCCTCGCCGGCCGCGAGCAGTTTCGCGACGACGTCCAGGTGCAGGTCGCGCCGCTGGGACTGACGGTAGGGCTCGTACGGTCCCCCGACCTCCGGGCCCTCGTCCCAGTTCAGTCCGAGCCAGCGCAGCGCGTCCAGGATCGCCTGATACGACTCCTCACTGTCACGGGCAGCATCGGTGTCCTCGATGCGGAACACGAACGACCCGCCGTTGTGTCGGGCGAACGCCCAGTTGAACAGGGCGGTTCGGACGAGCCCGACGTGCGGGGTTCCGGTGGGAGACGGACAGAAACGGACGCGAACTTCGCTTGTGGTCATGGCTCACTTGGGTCGACGCTGGGAAAACGGACTCCTACAGGCTAGTCCGCTCCCGATCTCGACACGAGAGCCGTCAACGCTTGGCGGTCACCGGGTTGGTGAGGGTGCCGATGCCACCGATGGTCACGCTCACACTCTGGCCGTCGACGATCGGACCGACGCCCTCCGGCGTCCCCGTGAGGATGACGTCGCCCGGGAGCAGCGTCATGACGGCCGACACCCACTCGATGATCTTCGGAATGTCGTGCAGCAGAAGCGAAGTGTTGCTGCGCTGCTTCACTTCGCCGTCCACCTCGGTGGTGATGTCGACGTCGGATGCGTCGAGCCGGGTCTCGATCCACGGCCCGAGCGGGCAGAACGTGTCGTGGCCCTTCGCCCTCGTCCACTGCCCGTCGTGGCGCTGGTGGTCGCGGGCCGACACGTCGTTGGCTGCCGTGTATCCGAGCACGACGTCGAGCGCCTTGGCTGCGGGCACGTCCTTGCAGGGGCGTCCGATGACGACCGCCAGTTCACCTTCGTAATGAACCTCGTTGGAGGACTTCGGCAGGACGATCGCGGCGTCGGGGCCCACGATCGAGGTATTGGGCTTGAGGAAGATCACAGGGTCGGCCGGCGCCTCTCCCCCCATCTCGGCGGCGTGCGCGGCGTAGTTCTTTCCGATGGCCACGACCTTGCTGGCGAGGATCGGGGCCAGCAGTCGCACATCGGCGAGCGGCCAACTCCGGCCGGTGAAAGTGGGAGTGCCGAAGGGGTGCTCGGCGATCTCCTTCGCGATTCGGGACTCCCCGTCTCCCTCGATACTGACGAACGCAACACCATCGGGACTTGCCACTCGACCAAGACGCATGGGGCCGAGTCTATCGGCCCGGCGTCACCGACGTTCCGGGACGCCGGAGGACGGGAGGTATAGACTCCGAACGTTCGCCAATATATGAGAAGTCAATCCTAGATACTGAGATGACATGACTGCATCGATCGACACGCCGTCCTCCGTCGGAACTGCCCGCAGATGGTGGATGCTCGCACTCGGGATGTTCGCCCAGGCCGCACAGGCGGTCTTCGTCAACGGCGTCGCCTTCCTGATCCCCGAACTACAGGCGAATCACGGGCTCAGCCTCGCCCGTACCGGACTCCTCGTCGCCGCACCCACCCTCGGAGTGATGCTGACGCTGATCGCGTGGGGCGCACTCGCGGACCGCTACGGCGAACGCACGGTGCTGGCGGCTGGAATGGCGACGACGGCAGCGGCGGGGCTGGGCGCGGCACTGTCCGGATCACTCACGGCCACCGCGGTCTTCCTGCTGCTCGGCGGCATGGCGGCGGCTTCCGCGAACGCCGCGAGCGGACGAGTCGTCGTCGGATGGTTCCCGCCCGAACGCCGCGGACTGGCGATGGGAATCCGGCAGATGTCACTGCCCCTCGGCATCGCGTGCGCAGCATTGACGCTTCCCGGCGTCGCGCACGATCACGGCATCGGCTGGGCGCTCGCCCTCCCCGCCGCCCTCTGTGCGAGTGCCGCACTGGCCTGCGCCGTCTGGGTCGTCGATCCGCCCCGGCCCAGTCGCAGCGCCGCTGCGGATCTCGGCATGCTCGCCAACCCTTATCGCGACGGTCGCACGCTGTGGCGTATCCACGCCGTCTCGGTCCTGCTCGTCGTGCCCCAGTACACGGTGTGGACCTACGCGCTGGTGTGGTTGATCTCCGAAAGGCATTGGGAAGCAACGGCAGCAGGGCTGATCGTGACGCTCGCCCAGATCTGCGGCGCGCTCGGCAGGATGGGAGTCGGGTTCTGGTCCGACGTGGTCGGCAGTCGCATGCGTCCCCTCCGCTGGGTCGCCGTCGCCGGCGGACTGTCGATGGCAGCGCTCGCCGTGACGGACTCGGTAGATTCGCCGCTGGCGATCGTGGCGTTGCTCGCGGCGTCCGTCGCGACCGTGGCACCGAACGGCCTCGCCTTCACCGCCGTCGCCGAGATCGCCGGACCGTTCTGGGGCGGACGCGCACTCGGGGTCCAGAACACCGGGCAGTTCGTCGCGGCCTCGATCGTCCCCCCGGCATTCGGCGCCCTGATCGGAATCGTCGGCTTCCCGGTGACTTTCGCCATAGCCGCAGCGTTTCCCGCGGCCTCGATACCACTGATCCCCGTGGCCCGGTCCGAAGACCGGTCCACGGGGATCGAGGACGAGAGGGTCGAATCGCGGACTTAGAGGGCCGCAGCGATCCGGTCGCCGACCTCCGACGTCACGACCTTCGACTCCCCCCGGGAAGCCAGATCGGCTTCGACGGCAGCCTCGATGCGCGCCGCATCGCCGTCCCGGCCGAGATGCCGCAAGAGCAGCGCCGCGGACAGGATCGCCGCCGTGGGATCCGCGATCCCCTGGCCGGCGATGTCCGGGGCGCTGCCGTGCACCGGTTCGAACATCGACGGGTTCGTGCCCGAGGCGTCGATGTTTCCCGACGCCGCCAGTCCGATGCCGCCCGTGACCGCACCGGCGAGGTCGGTGATGATGTCGCCGAACAGGTTGTCGGTGACGATCACGTCGAAGCGCGACGGGTCGGTGACCATGTAGATGGTGGCCGCGTCGATGTGGCAGTAGGCCGTCTCCACGTCCGGGTACTCGGCCGACACCGTCTCCACGGCGCGCGTCCAGATCGCACCGGCGTTGGAGAGGACGTTCGTCTTGTGGATCAGGGTGACGTGCTTCCGCCGGGTCTGTGCCAGCGCGAACGCGTAGCGCACCACCCGCTCGGCACCGAACCACGTGTTGATCGACACCTCGGTCGCGATCTCGTGCGGCGTGCCGACTCGGATCGCACCACCGTTACCGGTGTACGGGCCCTCGGTGCCCTCGCGCACGACGACGAAGTCGATGTCGGGCTGCGCCGCGAGCGGCGATTTCGTGCCCGGATACAGCTGCGACGGACGCAGATTCACGTGGTGGTCCAACGCGAACCGCATGTTCAGCAGCAGTCCCCGTTCGAGCACTCCCGGAGTCACCGACGGGTCGCCGATGGCGCCCAGCAGGATCGCGTCGTGCTCGCGGATCGCCGCGAGATCCGCGTCCGGGAGCAGCTCCCCCGTCGCGTTGTATCGACGGGCACCGAGGTCGTACTCGGTGGTCTCGAGATCGGGGACGAGTTTCCGCAGCACCTTCAGCGCCTCGGCGGTGACCTCGACACCGATGCCGTCACCCGGAATGACCGCAAGCTTCATGAACGCCTCACTTCACATAGAGCTGTGCGCGTGTCACGACGTCGGGGTCGTGACACGCGCACAGTGGGGATTAGGCCAGGTTGACGAGCTCGATCTTGGTGGCGCCGACGGCGGTGGAGATCGCGTCCCGCACCTCGCTCGGCACCTCGCGGTCGACGCGGAGGAGGATGGTGGCACCCTCGCCCTCGGCGTCCTGGCTGAGCTGCGCGGCCTGGATGTCGATGCCGGCGTTGCCGAGCTGCGTGCCGATCTTGCCCAGCGCGCCGGGCTGATCGGTGTAGTTGACCACCAGGTTGAGACCCTCTGCGCGCAGTTCGAAGTTGCGGCCGTTGATGTTGACGATCTTCTCGACCTGCTGCGGGCCGGTCAGGGTGCCCGACACGTTGATGACACTGCCGTCACCGAACACGGCACGCAGGTCGACGACACTGCGGTGGTTGGGGCTCTCGGCCGCCTTGGTGACCTCGGCCGTCACGCCACGCTCTTCGGCGAGTGCGGGAGCGTTGACGAACGTGACCGCGTCCTCGATGACGGCGGAGAACACGCCGCGCAGAGCCGACAGGGCCAGCACCTCGACGTCCTCGGAGGCGAGCTCGCCGCGCACGTCGACCGAGAGGTTGACGGGCAGTTCACCCGACAGCGCACCGATGAGCACACCCTGCTTGCGGACGATCTCGAGCCACGGGGCAACTTCCTCGCCCACGGCGCCACCGGACACGTTGACGGCGTCGGGAACGAAATCGCCTGCGAGAGCGAGCAGTACGGACTTCGCGACGTCGGTTCCGGCGCGGTCCTGCGCTTCACTCGTGGACGCACCGAGGTGCGGCGTCACGACGACCTCGGGCAGGTCGAACAGCGGGCTGTCGGTGCAGGGTTCGGTCTCGAACACGTCGAGGCCCGCGGCGCGGACGTGACCCGACTTGATGGCCTCGGCCAGAGCGGCCTCGTCGATCAGACCGCCACGGGCGGCATTGACGATGACGACGCCCTTCTTGGTCTTCGCCAGGTTCTCCGTGCCCAGCAGCCCCTTCGTCTCTGGAGTCTTGGGGAGGTGCACGGAAATGAGGTCTGCGCGCTCCAGCAGTTCGTCGAGGGTGACGAGCTCGATGCCGAGCTGCGCGGCACGGGCGGCCGACACGTAGGGGTCGTACGCGATGACGTGGGTCTCGAACGCGGCGAGACGCTGCGCGAACAGCTGGCCGATGCGGCCGAGGCCGACGACACCGACGGTCTTGCCGAAGATCTCCACACCGTTGAACTTGCTGCGCTTCCACTCGCGGTCGCGCAGGGTGGCGTCGGCCGCGGGGATCTGGCGGGCCGTGGCGAGCATCAGCGCGACGGCGTGCTCGGCGGCCGTGTGGATGTTGGACGTCGGGGCGTTGACGACCATGACACCGCGCTCGGTGGCGGCGGGCACGTCGACGTTGTCGAGGCCGACGCCGGCGCGGGCGACGATCTTGAGCTTGGTTCCGGCCGCCAGGACCTCGGCGTCGACGGTGGTGGCGGAACGGACGAGGATCGCGTCGGCCTCGGGCACGGCCGCGAGCAGGGCCGGGCGATCAGGTCCGTCGACCCAACGCACCTCCACACCGTCGCCCAATGCCTCGACGGTGGACGGCGCGAGCTTGTCGGCGATCAGAACTACAGGACGGCCTGGCTGGCTCACGTGCAAACTCCCTGAATAGGTGGGTGTGGGGGTGTTGAAACCACACACAGCTTAGTCCGCCCTCACAGGGAAACCGCATCCTGGTCTGCGATACCACATACTGGACGCCTGCAACAACGGAATCGGACACGAAGCAACACCGGCCCAATGTCACATCGGGGGCCTCTGACGAGACCGATGCGACATCGGGCCGGTGCTGCGGTGGAACCGTAAAGCAATGAAACCTAGGCGGTTTCGGTGATCGGGCGATCGACCCAGCTCATCAGGTCGCGCAGCTTCTTGCCGGTGACCTCGATCGGGTGCTCGGCGTTGGCCTTGCGCAGGCCCTCGAGCTCGGTGTTGCCGTTCTCGACGTTGGCGACGAGACGGCGGGTGAACTCACCCGACTGGATGTCGGCCAGGATCGCCTTCATGCGCTCCTTGGTGCCGGCGTCGATGACCCGCGGGCCGGACAGGTAGCCACCGAACTCCGCGGTGTCGGACACCGAGTAGTTCATGCGGGCGATGCCACCCTCGTACATGAGGTCGACGATGAGCTTGAGCTCGTGCAGCACCTCGAAGTACGCCATCTCGGGGGCGTAGCCGGCCTCGACCATGACCTCGAAACCGGTCTTGACCAGTTCCTCGGTGCCACCGCACAGCACGGCCTGCTCGCCGAAGAGGTCCGTCTCGGTCTCTTCCTTGAACGTGGTCTTGATGACGCCGGCGCGGGTGCCTCCGATGCCCTTGGCGTAGGACAGCGCGAGGGCCTGGCCCTCACCCTTCGGGTCCTGGTCGATCGCGATGAGCGCGGGAACACCCTTGCCGTCGACGAACTGACGACGCACCAGGTGGCCGGGGCCCTTGGGGGCGACCATGCCGACGGTGACGAACTCCGGAGCCTTGATCAGGTCGAAGTGGATGTTGAGGCCGTGTCCGAAGAACAGCGCGTCGCCGTCCTTCAGGTTCGGCTCGATGTCATTGGTGAAGATCGACGCCTGCGCGGTGTCGGGTGCCAGCACCATGATCACGTCGGCCCACTCGGAGACCTCGGCGGGGGTGCCGACGGTCAGGCCCTGCTCCTCGGCCTTGGCGCGGGACTTCGAGCCCTCCTTGAGGCCGATGCGCACATCGACGCCCGAATCGCGCAGGCTCAGCGAGTGCGCGTGGCCCTGGCTTCCGTACCCGATCACAGCGACCTTACGGCCCTGGATGATCGACAGATCGGCATCGTCGTCGTAGAACATCTCGACTGCCACAGTTCAACCTCTTTCTTGGAATGTGCGTAACTAAAGTACTAGCGAGTGGCCGTGATGGACTTCGGCCCCCGTCCCACGGCCACGACCCCGGACTGCACGATCTCCCGGATGCCGTACGGATCGAGCATCCGCAGCAGCGCATCCAGCTTGGATCGCGTTCCAGTCGCCTCGATCGTGACCGACTCCGGGGAGACGTCGATCACCTTGGCGCGGAACAGATTCACCGTCTCGATCACCTGCGTGCGCACGCTGGCGTCGGCTCGCACCTTGATGAGCACCAACTCGCGGGCGACGGAGGCCTCACCGTCCTGCTCGACGATCTTGATGACGTTGATGAGCTTGTTGAGCTGCTTGGTCACCTGCTCGAGCGGGAATTCGTCGACGGTCACGACGATGGTCATGCGTGAGATCTCCGGAAGCTCGGTACCACCGACGGCGAGCGACTCGATGTTGAACCCACGACGGGAGAACAGCGCGGCCACCCTGGCCAGCACGCCCGGCTTGTCCTCGACGAGAACACTGAGGGTGTGGCTGGTGCTCACTGATCTTCCTCCCCGGCCGCTGCGGCCGTGCCCGAACGCTGCTCGCGCTCCATGGCCTCGTGAATGACGGCCGGCTCGGCAGCCGCCTCGTCGTCGTCGAACAGCGGACGGATGCCCCGCGCCGCCATGATCTCGTCGTTGCTCGTACCCGCGGCGACCATCGGCCACACCTGGGCGTCGGCGCCGACGATGAAGTCGATCACCACCGGCTTGTCGTTGATGGCCTGAGCCTCACGGATCGCAGCCTCGACGTCCTCTTCGCGCTCGACGCGAATGCCGTGGCAGCCCAACGCCTCCGCGAGCTTGACGAAGTCGGGGATGCGGATCGCACCGTGCGTGCCGAGGTTGGTGTTGGAGTAGCGCTGGTCGTAGAACAGCGTCTGCCACTGACGCACCATGCCGAGGTTTCCGTTGTTGATGAGCGCAACCTTGATCGGGATACCCTCGAGCGCGCAGGTGGCGAGTTCCTGATTGGTCATCTGGAAGCAGCCGTCACCGTCGATGGCCCACACCTCGGTGTCGGGCATACCCATCTTGGCGCCCATCGCGGCGGGCACGGCGTAGCCCATCGTGCCGAGACCGCCCGAGTTCAGCCACGTGCGCGGCTTCTCGTAGTTGACGAACTGCGCGGCCCACATCTGGTGCTGCCCGACGCCGGCGCAGTAGATCGCGTCGGGACCGGCGAGCTTGCCGACCGCCTGGATCACGAACTCCGGGGACAGCGCGCCGTCGGAGGGACGGTCGTAGCTGAGCGGGTACGTGCGACGGATTCCGTCGAGGTACGCCCACCACTCGGTGAGGTCCAGCGTGGTTCCGGTGGCCAGGTCGGCCTTGATCGCCTCGATCAGTTCGACGATGACCTCTTTGCAGTCGCCCACGATCGGGACGTCCGCGTACCGGTTCTTGCCGATCTCCGCCGGGTCGATGTCGGCGTGGATGACCTTGGCGTCGGGGGCGAACGAATCGAGCTGACCGGTGACGCGGTCGTCGAAGCGCGCGCCGAGGGTGATCAGCAGGTCGCTACGCTGCAGCGCCGCCACCGCCGCGACCGTGCCGTGCATGCCGGGCATGCCGCAGTTCAGCGTGTGACTGTCCGGGAATGCGCCGCGCGCCATGAGGGTGGTGACCACCGGAATGCCGGTGAGCTCGGCCAGTTCCAGCAGTTCCGGAGACGATTCCGACTTGATCACGCCGCCACCGACGTAGAGCACCGGGTGCTTCGCGTCGGCGATCAGACGAGCGGCCTCGCGGACCTGCTTGCCGTGCGGCTTGGTGACGGGACGGTATCCGGGCAGTCGCATCTCCGGCGGCCACGAGAACGTCGTCTGCGCCTGGAGAACGTCCTTCGGGATGTCGACGAGCACCGCGCCGGGTCGACCACTGGACGCGAGGTAGAAGGCTTCCGCGATGATCCGGGGAATGTCGACGCCGTCGGTGATGAGAAAGTTGTGCTTGGTGATCGGCATCGTGATGCCGGAGATGTCGGCTTCCTGGAACGCGTCGGTCCCGATGAGCGCCCGGCCGACCTGGCCGGTGATCGCCACGACCGGAACGGAGTCCATCTGGGCGTCGGCGAGCGGAGTCACGAGGTTGGTGGCACCCGGGCCCGACGTCGCCATGCAGACGCCGACCTTGCCGGTCGCCTGGGCGTAACCGGTGGCGGCGTGGCCTGCTCCCTGCTCGTGACGGACGAGCACGTGCCGGACCTTCTTCGAGTCGAAGAGCGGGTCGTAGACAGGGAGAACGGCACCACCCGGAATGCCGAATACCGTGTCGACCTCGAGCTCCTCGAGGGCTCGGACCACGGACTGGGCGCCACTGACCCGCTCGGGGGCGAGTTGGCGGCGGCTACCGGTCTGCGTCGCGGCTGCCGCGGTCGTCGGGCTTGCTGCCCCCGACTTGCGCGGCGTGGGTTGAGGCCGTGCGGTTGGTGCGCTCACTGGGAAATCCTCTGATTCTGGCTCCGGGCAACAAAAAACCCCCGTCAGCGAATGCTGTACGAGGGTGGCGCGTCGTTATCTGGCGAGTTGAAGGAATCGACTCAGGCGACGACGCGCCGGCCGATTACGAGCAACTCATTCTGTTTCACGCGCTCGACGGTAGGCGCGCTAATGGTGAACAGTCAACTTGGTGAGTCGGCCGTCCCAGAATATGAGATACATCGGCTGCGGTGCGAAGATGTAGAGGTGTCAACTTCGCAGCAGCCCGTGCCACCAGAATCATCATCCCACACGACGAACCCACCCAAGCAGGTCATCCGGATTTCTCCTTTGGCCTACCTGGGATGCGCCTTCCTCCTGTTCGCCGTGTCGTTCCCCATCTTCGGCTGGCCCGCCGCCTTCGGCTGGCTCGTGATCGCCCCGATCGTCGCGGTGGCCTGGGTCGCACGGGTGCGCACCACGGTCACCTCCGACGGGCTCGAAGTGCGCCGGCTGTTCGGCAGCCGATCGCTGGACTGGTCCGAGATCACGGGATTCCGCTTCCCCAAGCGCGGCTGGGCCCGGGCAACGTTGGCGGACGGCGGCGAGGTCACCCTTCCCGTGGTCACGTTCGACCGGCTCCCCGATATCGCCGAGGCGAGCGGCGGCCGGATCACCGACCCCTACGCAGCAGCCGCCGCAGCGGAGGAAGCGGGCCACCACGCCGCGACCGAAGCGAACGGCGAGCGCCCGGCGAAGAACCGGCCGGACACAGACGGGGAATAGTGCGCGAGTAGCGTTTGTCAGTACTTCCGTACGCTGACTAAGGAATACGCTCATGCCCCCGCTGAGGTCCCGAACCACCACCGCAGGACGAAATGCCGCAGGCGCCCGCGCACTGTGGCGCGCCACCGGAATGACCGACTCCGACTTCGGGAAGCCGATCGTCGCGATCGCGAACTCGTACACGCAGTTCGTTCCCGGGCACGTCCACCTCAAGAACGTCGGCGACATCGTCGCCGACGCCGTCCGCGCCGCCGGTGGTGTACCTCGCGAGTTCCACACGATCGCTGTCGACGACGGCATCGCGATGGGACACGGCGGCATGCTGTATTCCCTTCCCAGCCGCGAGATCATCGCCGACTCCGTCGAGTACATGGTCAACGCGCACACCGCCGACGCGCTCGTCTGCATCTCCAACTGCGACAAGATCACCCCCGGAATGCTCAATGCGGCACTGCGTTTGAACGTCCCCACCGTGTTCGTGTCGGGCGGGCCGATGGAGGCGGGCAAGGCGGTCGTGGTGAACGGTGTCGCACAGGCGCCGACCGACCTCATCACCGCGATCTCGGCGAGCGCCAACGACCAGGTCGACGACGAAGGACTGTCCGAGGTCGAGCGCAGCGCGTGCCCGACGTGCGGGTCGTGCTCGGGCATGTTCACTGCGAACTCGATGAACTGCCTCACCGAGGCGCTCGGCCTGGCGTTGCCGGGCAACGGTTCCACCCTCGCCACCCACGAGGCCCGCCGCGCGCTGTTCACCCGCGCCGGCACCACCGTCGTCGACGCCGCCCTCAGGTACTACCGCGACGAGGACGACTCCGTCCTCCCCCGCAACATCGCGACGCCTGCCGCGTTCCGCAACGCGATGGCACTGGACGTCGCGATGGGCGGTTCCACCAACACGGTGCTGCACACTCTCGCGGCCGCCCAGGAGGGTGAGGTCTACGACTTCGACCTCGACAAGATCGACGAGATAAGCCGCAAGGTGCCGTGCCTGTCGAAGGTCTCGCCGAACTCGGACTACCACATGGAGGACGTGCACCGGGCCGGCGGAATTCCCGCGATCCTCGGCGAACTCCGCCGCGCGGGACTGCTCGAGAGCGACGTCTCCACCGTGCACACGAAGAGCTTCGACGAGTGGCTCGACACGTGGGACATCCGCTCCGGCAAGGCATCCGACGAGGCCGTCGAACTGTTCCACGCCGCTCCCGGCGGGGTGCGCACCACCGAGCCGTTCTCCACGAACAACCGGTGGTCGACGCTCGACACGGACGCCGCCAACGGCTGCATCCGCGACTTCGAGCACAAGCACACCGCGGAAGGCGGCCTCGCCGTGCTGCGCGGCAACATTGCCGTCGACGGCGCGGTCATCAAGACGGCGGGCATCGACGAAGACCTGTTCCACTTCCAGGGACCCGCGCGTGTGGTGGAGTCGCAGGAGGAGGCGGTGTCGGTGATCCTCGGCAAGAAGATCCAGCCCGGCGAGGTCCTCGTCGTGCGCTACGAGGGTCCCGCCGGCGGCCCGGGCATGCAGGAGATGCTGCACCCCACCGCATTCCTGAAGGGCTCCGGGCTCGGGAAGAAGTGCGCGCTGATCACCGACGGCCGATTCTCCGGTGGTTCGTCGGGGCTGTCCATCGGCCACATCTCCCCCGAAGCCGCGAGCGGCGGCGCCATCGGCCTGGTGGAGGACGGCGACCAGATCCTCATCGACATCGCGACACGCACGCTGAAGCTTCTCGTCGACGACGCGGTGCTCGCGGAGCGCCGGGCCAAGATGGAGTCGTCCGAGCGTCCGTGGCAGCCGTTGAACCGCGAACGCACCGTCACCACGGCCCTGCGCGCCTACGCCGCGCTGGCCACGTCCGCAGACAAGGGCGCGGTCCGCCAGGTTCCCTGACCGTCCCCAGGGGTCGCACCGACCGAGACACGAAGCCGGGTGCCGCAGCAGGAAGCTCCTGCCGCGGCATCCGGCTTCCGTCGTCGTGGAGGCCGTCGATTCCTCCTCCTCGAATGTGACCGATTCCGACTCGAATGTGACCACGCTCACGGGTGATCAACTCGCTCAGACGGAAACACCGCAGAACACGTTCTACTGATCGAATTGATCAGTTGAGCCGACCCTTCTTGCACACGGCGCTCAGTAGTGGTTCCCTCAGTTGGCCGTTGAGACCTACATCACAATCGGCAGCACCACCGGAACATCTCCGGCCCACGAGGCCATCGGGAACACAACCAAGGAGCGACACATGCCAGGAGTCGGCATTTGGCGAACGAAATCCGTTGAGCAATCGATAGCGGACACCGACGAACCCGACACCCGGCTGCGGAGGGAACTCACCGCGAAGGACCTCACCGTCTTCGGTGTCGCCGTCGTGATCGGCGCCGGCATCTTCACGCTCACCGCCCGGACTGCAGGCAACGTCGCCGGGCCGTCCATCTCGCTCGCCTTCGTCCTCGCCGCCATCGCGTGCGGCCTGGCCGCCCTCTGCTACGCCGAGTTCGCATCCACCGTCCCCGTCGCGGGCAGTGCGTACACCTTCTCCTACGCCACCTTCGGCGAGTTCGTCGCCTGGATCATCGGCTGGGACCTCATCCTCGAATTCGCCCTCGCGGCGGCCGTCGTCTCCAAGGGCTGGTCGCTGTACCTGGGTAACGTCCTCGGGTTCAGCGGATCCACCACGGCCCACCTCGGGCCCATCGACTTCGACTGGGGCTCGCTGATCATCGTCGGCGGCATCACCATCGTGCTCGCCATCGGCACCAAGGTGTCCTCACGCGTGTCCGCCGTCATCACGGCCATCAAGATCGCCGTCGTCCTCCTCGTCATCGCGGTCGGCGTCTTCTACATCAAGAAGGAGAACTACGCCCCGTACATTCCGCCGGCCGAGGGCAACGAGAGCGCCGCGCACGGTGTGCACCAGACCCTCTTCTCCTTCCTCTCCGGTGCCGACGGCAGCAGCTACGGCTGGTACGGCCTCCTCGCCGCCGCGAGCCTCGTCTTCTTCGCCTTCATCGGATTCGACGTCGTCGCCACCACCGCCGAGGAAACCAAGAACCCGCAGAAGGCTCTGCCCCGCGGCATCCTCGGCTCCCTCGCGATCGTCACCGTGCTCTACGTCGCCGTGACCCTCGTGATCACCGGAATGGTGAAGTACACCGACCTCAAGACCGGTAGCCCGCTCGTCGGCGACAGCAGCGCCACCCTGGCGACCGCCTTCGAGGCACACGGCATCACCTGGGCTCAGACCGCCATCAACTTCGGCGGGCTCGCCGGCCTGACCACCGTCGTGATGGTGATGATGCTCGGCCAGACCCGCGTCCTCTTCGCCATGTCCCGCGACGGACTCGTGCCCCGCAGTCTCGCCAAGACCGGCAAGAACGGCACCCCCGTCCGCATCACACTGTTCGTCGGCGCCGTCGTGGCACTGCTCGCCGCCTTCTTCCCGATGGGCACGCTCGAGGAGATGGTGAACATCGGCACCCTCTTCGCGTTCGTCCTGGTCTGCATCGGCGTCATCATCCTGCGCCGCACCCGCCCCGACCTGCCCCGCGGATTCCGCGTTCCGCTGGTCCCGCTCGTTCCCATCCTCGCCGTCCTGGCCTGCGGCTGGCTGATGCTGAACCTCTCCGTCGAAACCTGGATCCGATTCCTGGTGTGGATGGCCCTCGGCGTCGTCGTCTACCTCGCCTACGGCCGGCGCAAGTCCGTCCTCGGACAGAGGCTGAAAGCACAGGCAGGCCCGCCCGAGGAGGAGAACATCCCGGAACTCGTCCAGCGTTGATCTGACGAGAACGACTGCGCCGCACTCCCGATCCCGGGGTGCGGCGCAGTCGTGGAATGTGCGAAACGATCAGATGAGCGGGTTGGCACCGTTCAGGAAGATCCACACGCACACGCCGGCGCCGATGCCCAGGATCAGTGCCGCGAAAGACCCGATGAACGGGCGCGTCGCCCAGCCGCGACGGCCGTCGAGCGAGATACGTCCCGGCCCGGTGAGAATGATCACGCCGGCGCACACACCCAGCAGCGTCTCGTACTCGGTGCCTGCGGGCGCGAAGTACTCGAGTCCCGGTTCCGCGATCTGCCGGAACGCCCACGCATTGATCATCACGGCCAGCACCGAGGCGGCGGCCAGCGGGGTTACGAGACCGAGGATCAGCAGCGCACCGCCCGCGACCTCACCGATGGCACCCAGGATCGCGAGCAGTTTCGCCTGCTGGAACCCCGAGTTCACGAGCACCTCCTCGAACCCGTCGAGTCCCGGACCGTTCCACATCCCCGTCAGCTTCTGCAGACCGTGCACGAGTGCCGTTCCGCCGACCGCGAGTCGCAGGGCCAGCAGTCCGAGGTCCAGTGTGCCGCGGCCGATCTTCACGTCGCCCTCACCGATCCGATCGGTCGACGGTTCACCCGCCGTGGCCCCGAGGGACGCGCCGGAACCCGCGCCGATCACCTGCGTCGGCTGGTCCGACATGTCGGACGCCCCCGACTGCCGGTACGCGGGGATCTGTTCCGTGGGAAGGCCCGCGCCGCGCGCGTCGCCGTAGTCGAGTTCGTCGTCGGTGTGCGGCAGGCCCTGCCCAGCCGAACCGGATGCCGGCGTGGTCGACGCAAAGCGTTCGGTGGGAAGGTCGTAAGGGCTCGAGACCTTGCCGTAGCCGGGTGAGGCGCCCTGGTCCGCAGCGCCCTCGTCCGACGACTCGCTGGGGTCTTTCCGCATGTCAGTCACACCGTCAAGCCTAGGTCGATCCGCCGGACATCGCTGGTAGGCGGAACCGGCGTGGCGGCGACCTCGCTCTCTTCCGTAACGTCTCCATCATGATGGTGGGTGGGCGGCGCCGCACGGCGTCCGGCAGATCGGTGATGGCGATGTCCGTGCTGTGCGTGACGGCGGTCCTCGCCGCCGGGTGCGCAAAATTCGACGACTCCGCGTCCTCACCGTTCACCCCCGAGCCGACGGGTGCGTCGGGCGCCGAGGTGGAACCGGAGAACCCGCCGCCGTCCACCACGACCACGCCCCCGCCGAGCGGGCCACTGGGACCGTGCCAGGATCCGGACCCCAGCGTCATCGCCACCTGCCTCGACACCACGGGCGGACTCGTCGTCCTCCCCGACGGGGCCACCGCCCTGGTCGCGGAACGCCGAACCGGGCGCATCCTGCAGGTCGCCCAGGGCCAGACCCCCAGGGAGATCGCGCACGTCGACGTCGACGGCAGTTCCGACGGCGGCCTCCTCGACATCGCGCTGTCGCCGAGTTTCGTCGAGGACAACCTGATCTACGCCTACGTCACCACCCCGACCGACAACCGGGTGGTGCGGATCGCGCCGGGAGACTCCGCCAAGGAGGTGCTCGGCGGCATCCCGCGCGGCGACGCCGGCAACGCCGGTTCACTCGAATTCTCGGGCGACGAACTGATGGTCCTCACCGGCAACACGGGCAACCCGGCCGCGGCCGCGGACCCGGCGTCCCTCGCCGGCAAACTACTGAAGGTCACCGCGCTGTCGCCCGCACCGACGCCGGCGCAGCCCCGTCCGCAGGTGGTGCTGACGGGCATCGGGACCGCCGGAGGGGTGTGCGTCGACCCGGGTGTGGCCGTGTGGGTCACCGACCGCACCCCGCTGGAAGATCGGCTGCTGCGGGTCAGCGCCGACGGAGCGGTGTCGTCTCCGGTGTGGACGTGGCCGGAGCGGCCCGGCGTCGGCGGGTGCGTCGCCGCCGGTGACGTCGTGGCGGTGTCACTGAGCACCGCGAAGGCCATGTCGGCGCTCGCCGCCGACCCCGGCACGGGAGCCGTCACCACCGCCCCCGGTGTCATCGTCCAGGACCGGTACGGCCAACTCGGCGGCGCCGCGCTCGGACCCGACGGTCTCATCTGGGTGAGCACCGTCAACAAGACCGGCGGTCAGCCCGGGCCCAACGACGACCGGGTGATCAAGATGCCCCTGCCCTCCGGCGGCGGCGGATTCGACTGACGGCCCGCTCCCGTCGAAACCAACGGGACGCTCGTTCGGTTGATCCGAGCGAGCGTCCCGTTGGTGCAGACAGGGGTCAGCCGCAGGCCTCGATGACGAGTTCCTTGACGCGGGCCGGGTCGGCCTGGCCGCGCGTGGCCTTCATCACGTCGCCGACGATCTTGCCCGCGGCCGCGACCTTGCCGCCGCGGATCTTCTCGGCGATGTCGGGATTCGCGGCCAGAGCCTCGTCGACGGCGGCCTTCAGCTTCGTGTCGTCGCGCTCGACGACCAGTTCGGGGTGATTCGCGACGACCTGCTCGGGGTCGCCCTCACCCGCGAGGACGTGGTCGACGACCTGGCGGGCCACCTTGTTGTTCAGCTTGCCGCTGTCGATCAGTGCGACCACCTGCGCGACCTGAGCCGGGGTGATCGGCAGCTCGGCGAGTTCGACCCCGCGGGTGTTCGCCTGCTGCGCCAGGTACGACACCCACCACGACCGTGCGGCCTCCGGCGCGGCGCCCGCCTCGACGGTGGCGATGACGAGGTCGAGGGCGCCCGCGTTGACGAGGTCGCGCATGACCTCGTCGGAAACACCCCAGTCGGACTGGATCCGGGCACGGCGGACCCACGGCAGTTCCGGCAGCGTGCCACGCAGTTCTTCGATCCACTCCGCGCTGGGCGCGACCGGCTCGAGATCGGGCTCCGGGAAGTAGCGGTAGTCCTCGGCGGTTTCCTTGCGGCGGCCCGGCGACGTCGTCCCGTCGGCCTCCTGGAAGTGACGGGTCTCCTGGATCACCTCACCGCCGGCCTCCAGCACGGCGGCCTGCCGTCGCATCTCGTACCGGACCGCCACCTCGACGCTCTTGAGGGAGTTGACGTTCTTCGTCTCGGTGCGGGTGCCGAGTTCGGTCGCCCCGATCGGCATCAGCGAAGCGTTGGCGTCGCACCGCATCGACCCCTGGTCCATGCGGACGTCCGAGACGTTCAGCGACTTCAGCAGGTCGCGCAGCGCGGTGACGTACGCGCGGGCCACCTCGGGCGCGCGGGCACCGGCGCCGCTGATGGTCTTGGTGACGATCTCGACCAGCGGGACCCCGGCGCGGTTGTAGTCGAGCAACGAGTGGCTCGCCCCGTGGATCCGCCCGGTCGCGCCGCCGACGTGCAGCGACTTTCCGGTGTCCTCCTCCATGTGCGCGCGCTCGATCTCCACGCGCCACGTGGTGCCGTCGTCGAGGGCGACGTCGAGGTAGCCGTCGGTGGCGATCGGCTCGTCGTACTGCGAGATCTGGTAGTTCTTGGGCTGATCCGGGTAGAAGTAGTTCTTGCGCGCGAACCGCCCCCAGGGCGTGATCGAACAGTTCAGTGCGAGTCCGATCCGGATCGCCGACTCGACCGCCGCCTCGTTGACGACGGGCAGGGACCCGGGCAGGCCGAGGCACACCGGGCAGACCTGCGTGTTCGGCTCGGCGCCGAACTCCGTGGGGCACGGGCAGAACATCTTCGTTTCGGTGCCGAGCTCTACGTGCACCTCCATGCCGAGAACAGGCTCGTACTTGGCGAGCACTTCGTCGTAGTCGAGGAGGTCCGGAGCGTCGACAGCAGTCATGCCAGAGAGTTTATGCGTCCGGGCGTTCGTCGAAAAACGCGGTCAGCCGAAAAATGCGGCCGCCTCGTCGTACCGCTCCCTCGGCACCGTCTTCAGCCGCCGGGTCGCGTCCGTGAGGGGCACGAGGTCGATCGACGTGCCGTGCAGGGCGACCATGTTGCCGAAGTCGCCGCGGTGGACGGCGTCGGTGGCGTGCACCCCGAATCGGGTGGCGAGCACCCGGTCGTAGGGCGTCGGGGTTCCGCCGCGCTGCACGTGCCCGAGCACCGTCGTCCGGACCTCCTTACCGATGCGGCGGACGATCTCGTCGCCGAGTTGCTGCGCGACGCCGGTGAACCGTTTGTGACCGAACTCGTCGATACCGCCTTCCCGCAGACTCATCGACTCCGGGGTCGGAGTGGCGCCCTCGGCGACGACGCAGATGAAGTGCGAATCGCCGCGCTGAAATCGCTTCTTCACGAGGGAGCAGACTTCGCCGACGTCGAACGGGACCTCGGGAACGAGAGTGAGGTGCGCACCGGTCGCGAGCCCGGAGTGCAGCGCGATCCAGCCCGCGTGCCGGCCCATCACCTCGACGAGCATCACCCGCTGGTGGGATTCGGCGGTGGTGTGCAGGCGGTCGATCGCATCAGTCGCGATGGACAGGGCGGTGTCGAAACCGAACGTCACGTCGGTGCAGTCGATGTCGTTGTCGATCGTCTTCGGAACACCGATGACGGGCACCCCGCTCTCGGCGAGCCAGCTCGCGGCCGTGAGCGTGCCCTCGCCGCCGATCGGGATGAGCGCGTCGATCCCGTTGTCGTCGAGCGTCTGCCGGATCTGGTCGAGTCCGGCCTTCAACTTGTCGGGGTTGACCCGCGCGGTGCCGAGGATCGTGCCGCCCCGGGTGAGGATCCGGTCGATCCGGTCGTCGTTGGACAGCACGGTCTTGCGGTCTTCGAGCAGGCCGCGCCAGCCGTCACGGAATCCCACCACCGAGCTGCCGTATCGGCCGGCGGCGGTCCGCACCACCGCCCTGATCACCGCATTGAGTCCGGGGCAGTCGCCGCCTCCGGTGAGCATTCCGATCCGCATCCAAGCACCCCTCGTCGTCTCGTGTGGTGATGGTGGTTCTCTCTACACATCTTGCCGCTCGGAGCGGGTTCGAGCACCTCGGATCGAGCAGTCGACCTCAGCCGGGTGTGACCAGTCCGCTCTCGTAGGCCAGGACCACGGCCTGTGCACGGTCGCGGAGGTCCAGTTTGGACAGCACCTTGCCGACGTGCGTCTTGACGGTCTGCTCGGCGACGAACAGGCGATCCGCGATCTCGGTGTTCGACATGCCGCGCGCGATGAGTTCGAGCACCTCGCGTTCGCGTGGCGTCAGCGCGGACAGTGCGGCCGGTTTGCGCCGCGCGGTGCTGCGGCGACTGGTCACGTCGGCGATCAGTCGGCGGGTGACGGTCGGCGCGAGAAGCGCCTCGCCGTCCGCGACCACCCGCACCGCACGGATGAGTTCCTCCGCGGGGGCGTCCTTGAGCATGAATCCGCTGGCCCCGATGCTCAGCGCCTCGTACACGTAGTCGTCGACGTCGAACGTCGTGAGCATCAGCACACGTACCGGCGGATCGAAACCGGCGGACAGGATGACGCGCGCGGCGTCGAGCCCGTTCATCTCCGGCATGCGGACGTCCATGAGGACCACATCGGGTCGGAGACGCCGGACCTCGCTCACGGCCACGGCCCCGTCCGGAGCGTCACCGATGACACTGATGTCGGGCTGTGAGGCGAGCAGGGCTCCGAAGCCCTGCCGGACCATAGCCTGGTCGTCAGCAATGAATACGGTGATGGCCACGCAGCCAGCCTAGGCGGAGGCGACCGGGAACTCGGCGTGGACCTCGAATCCGCCGTTGTCGTGCAGGTGGGTGGTGAAGGCGCCCCCGACCGCCTGCGCCCGTTCCCGCATGCCGATGATCCCGTTGCCGCCCGTCGATTCGTGCCTGGTCAACGCCGATACCAGGCTCCGCCGGGGTGGGCCGTTGACGATCGACACCGAGGCGATCGGTGTCTCGTAGGCGATCTTCACCTCGACCGCGGCGCCGGCCGCGTGCCGGGCCGTGTTGGCGAGCGATTCCTGCAGGATGCGGTACATCACCAGCCCGACCGACTCCGACACCAGTCCCGGGTCGCCGTCGACGTGCCAGACCACGGGGATGCCGGCGCGGCGGCTGCCCTCGAGCAGTTCGCCGATCTGCTGCACCCCCGGCTGGGGTGCGTGCTCGGCGAGCTGTCCGTCGCTGCGCAGAACTCCGAGCAGTCCGCGCACCTCGTTCAACGCGGCGCGTCCGGCTGCCCCGATCGATTCGAACTCGGCCCGCGTCTCGTCCGACATGCCGGCGAGGCGGTACGGCGCGCTCTGCGCCTGCACCACGACCATCGACATGTGATGCGCGACGACGTCGTGCAGATCCCGGGCGATGCGGGCCTTCTCCTCGAGGATGGTCCGGCGGGTGCGTTCGAGTTCGCTCAGCTCCTCCTGCTGCGCGAGTTGCCGGCGGGAGAGCACCAGCCACCGGATCAGCAGGCCGAACACGACGATGGCGGTGAGTCCCACCGCCCATCCGCGGCCGTTGGTGCCCGGGGTGTCGGCGAGGAACAGCAGAACGGTGGAGATCCACGCCACACCGACCACCGGAATCGCGGCCCGCATGCTGACGGCAGCGAGCAGGGCGAGCATCACGAGGATGTGCACCACCTGCCAGGGGTAGTCGTACCCCTCCTGCAGCGCGAAGACACGAGGAATGACCAGCGCCGAGATCGCGGAGACGGCCCAGGCCAGAGCGGGGTTCGACCGGATGAGCAGGAACGGGAACGCCGCGAGCGCCGCCACGAACGGCTGAATGGGCGGACCGACCTGGTGGGTCAGCTGCAGTGTCGGCCACGCGACGGCGAACAGAATCGCCGTGACCACGACGATTGCCACGTTCAGCCACTGGCCTTCGGCGGCTCGCCGGATGCGCGTCTTCGTCTTCACACCGTCGACAGTAGAAACCGTGGTCACGGCGTGTCCTCATACCCCGGGCCCATGTCGGGGTACCCCCACGGTATGAGATCCCCGCCCCCTCGCACCACGAAGCCAGAGATCGAACCGGACTCCGGTGTGATGTGGCCGCGCAACACGAATTCATAACGTCGTCGTCATGCGAACGACGGGGACACGGAAGACGACTTGGGCCGCGGTGGCGTGCGCCGCAACCGCAATACTGACCACGACAGGTTTCGCCGGCACCGGCGCGGCGAGCACACCCCGGCACGAGAACGTCGCCGCCTCCGCTGCCGTGCACATGCTCACCTCACCGGAGGAGCTCTCCGAAGACTCCATTCCCGCGGACTTCGATTCCGTGATGGGGTACACCCCGGTGCGGATCGACGGCATGCTCGCCAACCCGGGCGGAGACTGCTCGTCGCCGGTGCCGCTGCCACTCGAATTCGATACGTCGTGCAAGGCCCACGACCTCGGATACGACCTTCTGCGGTACGCGTCACGATCCGGCGAGGACCTGGGTCCCTGGGCGCGGCAGAGCATCGACGCGCAGCTGGATCAGCGGATGCACGCGGCGTGCGACACCCGCGCCGACGAGCAGGCTCGGGCTCAGTGCTTCGTGATGGCCAACGTCGCCACCACCTTCGTCACCGGAAACAGCTGGCGTCAGGGCTATTCGGCTCCGGTCACCGAATCCGGGCTGCCGTACGCACTGGCCGGCGGTGTCGGCATCGTCCTCCTCGCCGGTGCGGCGGCCTGGTCGATCCGCCGCCGTCCGCAGCCGGTCGGAGCCGTCGCATGACACTCAGCGCTCTGTCCGGTCTTGGACGGAGCACCCCGCACGGTCACGCACGCACACAGCCGAACGTCCTGCGCCGCACACTGGTCACGACGATTCCGATCTCCGCACTCCCCCGCGCCTCCTCCACGATCGCCGTCACCGCGCTGACGCTCGCGTCACTCGCCCCCTCACTTCTCCCCCGGAGTGCGCTGACGCAGGCCCTGTTCACCGGGTTCCTCGCCGCCGTCGGCTTCGGGATCGTCGTCCTCGTCCGCCGACTGACCCGACTCGTCACGGGTGGGTCGGCGCACCGCGCCGCGCGGGAGTCGGTGCGACTGCTCACCGTGATCGGCGCCATGGTCGTCGTCAGCTGGACGATCGTGCTCGCCGACCACTGGCAGGATTCGCTGCGCGCCGCGATGGGCATGCCGGGCGTCGGGCCTGACCACTGGATGCAGGCGATCGTCGGGGCGGCGCTGACATTTCTGCTCTTCGCCGGCCTCGGCAGCGCCATCGGTACGGTCGCCCGCCGTCTCGGCTGGATCGGCAGCGCCACGACCGCCGTCGTCCTCGCGACCGGACTCCAGCTGGTCGCCGGACCCGCGTTGTGGGGCATGATGTCCCGCTCCTACAGCGACTCCAACGCATTCGTCGACGTGTCCCTGCATCAGCCGATGTCTGCCGAACTGTCCGGCAGCCCGGAGTCCGCGATCAGCTGGGAGTCGCTCGGACGCCAGGGGCGACGGTTCGTGGCCGCGGGCGAACAGTCGTCGGGCATCCGCACCTATGTGGGAATGGACTCGGCGCCGGACGTCGAATCGCGTGCGGCGCTGGCAGTGTCGGAGCTCGAGCGCGCCGGCGGATTCGCCCGGTCCGCCATCGTCGTCACCGTCCCCACCGGTTCCGGATGGATCGACGAGAACGCCGCCGAAGGATTCGAGGACCGCTTCGACGACGACGTCGCCATCGTCGGCATGCAGTACTCGTACCTGCCGAGCTGGATCACCTTCGTATTCGGGCGTTCCGCCGCAGACGAATCGGCGGCGGCGTTGTTCGACGCCGTCGCCGAGCGGATCTCCGACCTACCCGACCTGATTCGGCCCGCGCTGTACGTGTACGGCCAGAGTCTCGGATCCGTCGGCGGCAGTGCAATTTTCACCGACGCCGATCAGCTCCGCGCCCGGGCTTGCGGCGCACTGTGGGCGGGGCCGCCCGCCGGATCCGTGCCGACGAACGGCGCGACGGTCCTCGCCAACACGTCCGACCCGGTGGTCTGGTGGTCGCCCGACCTCATCCTGCACCGCCCCGACCTCTCGCTCGCAGTACGCGACGCGCCGGTACCCCAATGGATTCCGGGCATCACGTTCCTGCAGACGAGCGTCGATCTGGTGTCCGCGCTGAACTTCGCGTCCGGGCACGGGCACCGCTACGGCAGCGGGCAGGGCACCGCCCTGCCCGACTGCCCCTAGCTCGGCGAGCCGATCGGACCGCGCGCGGCCTCGTAGGCGGCACCGACTCGGTACAGCCGCTCGTCGGCGAGCGCGGGAGCCATGATCTGCAGGCCCACCGGCAGGCCGTCGTCCGCGGACAGTCCCGACGGAACCGACATCGCGCAGTGCCCGGCCAGGTTGGTGGGCAGCGTGCACAGGTCCGAGAGGTACATCGCGAGCGGGTCGCCGACCTTCTCCCCCAGCTTCCACGGGGTGAACGGGCTGGTGGGCGACACGAGGACGTCCACCTTCTCGTAGGCCTTGTCGAAGTCGCGGGCGATGAGCGTCCGCACCTTGAGCGCCTGACCGTAGTAGGCGTCGTAGTAGCCGGACGACAGGGCGTAGGTGCCGATCATGATGCGGCGCTTGACCTCCGGCCCGAAGCCGGCGGCGCGCGTCGCGGCCATCACCTGGTCGGCGCTCATGTTTCCGTCGTCGACGCGCAGTCCGTACCGCATCGCATCGAATCGGGCGAGGTTGGACGACACCTCACTCGGCAGGACGAGGTAGTACGAGGCGAGCGCGTACTCGAAGTTGGGGCACGACACCTCGACGACCTCGGCACCGAGTTCCGTGAGCTTCTCGACGGCGGCGTCGAACGAGGAGATGACTCCCGGCTGGTAACTGTCGGAGTGCAGTTCCTTCACCACACCGACCTTCACGCCCTTCAGGTTTCCGCCGGCACCCTCACGAGCAGCCGCGACCACGGGGCGCACGGGTGCGTCGATCGACGTGGAGTCGCGCGGGTCGTGTCCGGCGATGACCTCGTGCAGCAGCGCGGTGTCGAGGACCGTACGACCGCAGGGACCGCCCTGGTCGAGCGAGGACGCGCAGGCCACGAGTCCGAAGCGGGAGACCGTGCCGTACGTCGGCTTGGTGCCGACGGTCGCCGTGACGGCGGCGGGCTGACGGATCGAGCCGCCGGTGTCGGTGCCGATCGCGAGCGGGGCCTGCCGGGACGCCAGGGCCGCGGCGCTGCCGCCGCCCGAGCCGCCGGGAATGCGGGTGGTGTCCCACGGGTTGCGGGTGGGGCCGTAGGCCGAATTCTCGGTGGACGAGCCCATCGCGAACTCGTCGAGGTTCGTCTTTCCGAGGATCGGGATGCCCGCCGCGCGCAGCTTCGTGGTGAGCGTCGCGTCGTAGGGCGCGATCCAGCCCTCGAGGATCTTCGACGCGCACGTGGTGGGCATGTCGGTGGTGGTGAAGATGTCCTTGAGCGCCAACGGAACTCCCGCGAGCGGGGAGGCCGGCGCGTTGCCCGCGGCGAGGCTGCTGTCCACTTCCTTCGCGGACACGAGGGCTTGCTCACCGGCCACGTGCAGGAAGGCGTTCAGTTCGCCGTCGACCGCGGCGATCCGGTCGAGATGCGCCTGGGTGACCTCGACGGACGACACCTCACGGCTGTGGATCTTCGACGCCAGGTCTGCCGCGTCGAATGTGGTCAGTTCGGCGCTCATTCGCCCTCTCCAAGAATCTGCGGAACAGCGAAACGATCCTGCTCGACGGCCGGTGCGCCGGACAGCGCCTGCTCGGGGGTCAGGCCGGGAACGATCACGTCGGTGCGGGTGACGTTGGTGACCGCGTTCGGGTTCGCCATCGGCGGAACATCCTCGGCAGGCACCTCGGTGACCACCTTCACGTGGCTGAGAATCGAGTCCAGCTGACCGGCGAACTCGTCGAGCTCGGCATCGGTCAGGGCGAGTCGAGACAGCCGCGCGAGGTGCGCGACCTCGTCACGGGAGATGGCAGGCACCGCGGGGCCCCTTTCGGTTCGGACGTACAGAAGTGAGTCCAGCCTAGAGCGTGGCCCGATCAGCTGTGCAGCCAGCGCCGCAACCTGCCCGTCAGGAACGGCAGAACCACGAAGACCATCACGGGTGTGGTGATCAGCGACGCCACCGCGGTGCGGGTCACCACGTCCAGAGCCGCGAGGTGCGGGGTGACGAACATCGCGACGAGGAGGGAGATCGGGAAGAAGCCGAGCCAGATGGTGACCGCCTGCTTCCACCGCGGCGGTGGTGCGGTGACCCGCACCGCGTGCGTGAGCGTGGACTGCGGTTCGAACCACCCCTCCACCCCCGTCAGGCGGTGCGTGACCGTGTCCTGCGCGAGCCCCGTCCCCCGCCCCACCCACACCTTTCTGGCAGGCGAGGTCGTCCACGCGTCGAGAGTCTCCTCGTCCGCGAACCGGTACACCACGTGATACTTCTCGGGATCGGATGCGGACCGCAGCCAGCCGCCGCCGAGGAACCCCGGGAACGTGCCCGCCATCGCCATCCCGGCGTCCGTCCAGCGCAGGAATTCCTGTTCCCGGCCCGCCGACACCCGTCTCGAGGCGGACGTCGTCACTCCCGTTGCCGTGGTGCCCATGGCCCCATGTTCGAGCCGTCGTGTTTCGCGGACGAGGCGAATCCGTATCGGCGGTGTCACGAATCGGGCGCGACCTGCGATCCGCGGTCGCGACCCCGGCGAACCCGCAGGGGGCACCGCATACTCGGGAACGAAAGTGCAAGGATGGTGAGCGACGGGGGTCGCAGGTACTCCCGCGTCTATCTCGTGGTGAAAGGGACGCACGTGTCGTATCTGCTTCGCGTCCAGCTCCCCGACCGTCCCGGTAGCCTCGGCTCTCTCGCCGTCGCCCTGGGCTCGGTGGGTGCTGACATTCTGTCGCTCGACGTGGTGGAACGGGGTGCCGGATTCGCCATCGACGACCTCGTGGTCGATGTCGAGCCGGGATCGCTCCCCGACACCCTCATCACGGCCGCCGAGAACCTGGCCGGCGTCACCGTCGACTCGATCCGGCCGTACGCCGGCATCCTCGACACCCACCGCGAACTCGAACTCATCGACCAGGTCGCGACGGCCACGGACGATCGGCTGCAGGTCCTCGTCGACGGGGCCCCGCGGGTGCTGCGGGTCGGCTGGTCCGTGGTCGCCGATCTCGGCCCACACGGCGCCTACCGCGTCGTCGGCAGCTCGGGCGCTCCCGAGACCCACGCCACCGAAATCCCGTGGATGCCGCTCGAGAAGCCCACCGCGCTCGACAGCGAAGGCGACTGGGTGCCGCAGGTGTGGCGCGACATGAACACCACCCTCGCCGCGGCCCCGCTCGGCACCACCGGCCGCGTGCTGATGCTCGGGCGGCCCGGTGGCCCGGAGTTCCGCCCGTCCGAGATCGCCCGGCTGGGCTACCTCGCCGGCATCATCGCGACGGTTCTGAGCTGACCCTCGTCCCCGCCCGGATCGTCGGGCGGGGTTCGCGTCAGACGAGCTCGCGGACCAGGACGGTCAGCTCGACACCCGGAACGGGTACCCAATTGCGTTCGGGCACAGGCACGAAGCCGTTGCGGTCGTAGATGCGGCGCGCATCCTCCATGTCGGGCTGGGTGGACATGACGACCGCGCGGTCGCCGCGGTCGTAGGCCGTGTCCAGCACGTGCCGCACGAGCGCGGTCCCGACGCCGGAACCGCGCGCGTCGGGTGACACGGCGAGCATCCGGAATTCGAGCTCCCCCGGCTCCGCGACATCGGCGTACGGCGTGGCCGGCTCCGCGATCGTGACGGAACCCACGATCTGGCCTTCCTTCACGGCCACCCGGACGTCCGCCTGCTCCGCACGCTCGGCGGTATCGCGCAACCGGTTCGTGTACGGATCGTGTGCCTCGACGAAACCGCCGCCCACGTAGGCGATCACCGTGAGGTCGGCGACGGCCTCGTAGTCGTCCGGCGTCGCATTCCGAATCTCGATCATGTCCAGAACTATGACAGGGACCGCTCACGCCGCCCAAAACACGGGCGTGAGGTTCCGATCACACCCCGGAATCGGCGACCGCGTCCGGACCGCCCTCGAGCAGTCGGCGGAACCCGTCCTCGTCGAGGACCGGCACACCCAGTTCGACTGCCTTGTCGTGCTTCGAACCCGGCGACTCACCGACCACCACGAACGCCGTCTTCTTCGACACCGACCCCGCGGCCTTGCCGCCCCGGACGAGGATCGCCTCCTTCGCCTGGTCGCGCGAGAACGTCTCGAGCGAACCCGTGACGACGATCGACAGTCCCTCGAGATTGCGCGGAATCGATTCGTCGCGTTTGTCTTCCATCCGCACGCCGGCCGCGGACCACTTCTCGACGATCTGCTGGTGCCAGTCGACGCCGAACCACTCGGCGACGGCCGCGGCGATGGTGCCGCCGACCCCGTCCACGGCCGCGAGTTCCTCGACGGAGCTCTCCCGGATCCGCTCGAGAGACCCGAATTCAGCGGCCAGCGCACGCGCCGCCGTCGGGCCCACGTGCCGGATGGACAGCGCGACCAGCACCCGCCACAGCGGCTTATCCTTGGCGGAGTCGAGATTGTCGAGCAGGCGGCGGCCGTTGGCCGACAACCCGCCGGCCTTGGTCCGGAAGAGCGAGGTCTTGAGCAGGTCATCCTCGGCGAGCGAGAACAGGTCGCCCTCGTCGCCGATCGCCTTCGCCTCGAGCAGGCTCGTGGCGGCCTCGTAGCCGAGGACCTCGATGTCGAACGCACCGCGGCCCGCGACGTGGAACACGCGCTCCCGGAGTTGCGCGGGGCAGTACTGCTGATTGGGGCAGCGGATGTCCGCGTCGCCCTCCTTGGCCGGGGCCAGCGGTGTGTCGCACTCCGGGCAGTGGGTGGGCATCACGAACTCGTACTCGTCGCCGGTCCGGGCGTCGACGACCGGCCCGAGGACCTCGGGAATCACGTCACCGGCCTTGCGCAGCACCACCGTGTCGCCGATCAGCACGCCCTTGCGTTTGACCTCGGAGCCGTTGTGCAGGGTGGCGAGGGAGACGGTGGACCCGGCGACCGTGACCGGTTCCATGTAGGCGAACGGGGTGACCCGCCCCGTGCGACCGACGTTGACCCGGATGTCGAGGAGTTTGGTGGTTGCCTCCTCCGGGGGGTACTTGTAGGCGATCGCCCAGCGCGGCGCCCGCGACGTGGACCCCAGCCGGCGTTGCAGGGACGTCTCGTCGACCTTGACCACCAGACCGTCGATCTCGTGCTCCACGTCGTGCCGGTGTTCGCCCCAGTACTGCACCTTCTCCACGACGGCGTCCGCGCCGGTGACGCGGGCGGTGTGGGTCGAGACCGGCAGGCCCCACGCCGCGAGCGCGGTGTAGGCGTCGTACTGGGAGACGGGCTCGAATCCTTCGCTCCGGCCCAGGCCGTGGCAGATCATCCCGAGGCGCCTGCGGGCCGTGACGGCCGGGTTCTTCTGCCGCAGCGAGCCGGCCGCGGAGTTCCGCGGATTCGCGAACGGCGCCTTGCCTTCCTCGACGAGCGCGGCGTTGAGGACCGCGAAGTCCTCGAGCCGGAAGAACACCTCACCGCGCACCTCGAGCAGCGCCGGCACCGGGTATTCGTCTGTGCCGGTGAGCCTTTCCGGGATGTCGTCGATGGTCCGCGCATTGAGCGTCACTTCTTCACCGGTGCGGCCGTCGCCCCGCGTGGCGGCACGCACGAGACGACCGTTCTCGTACACCAGGTTCAGCGCGACCCCGTCGATCTTCACCTCGCACAGGTAGTGGAGGTCCGGCCCGGTCTCCTGCTCCACCCGGCTGATCCAGGTGCGCAGTTCGTCGGTGGCGAAGACGTTGTCGAGGCTCAGCATCCGCTCGAGATGGTCGGCGGAGGCGAAGTCGGTGGCGAAACCGCCGCCGACGAGTTGGGTCGGCGAATCGGGCGTCCGCAGGTCGGGGTACCGGTTCTCGAGGTCGTTCAGCTCGCCCAGCAGCGCATCGAACTCCCCGTCGGAGATGATGGGTGCGTCGCGGACGTAATAGCGGAACTGGTGCTGCCGCACTTCCTCGGCCAGCTCGTTCCAGTGCTCCCGTACGTGTCCGGGGGCCGGTGTCGGGGCTTCGGTCGATTCACTCACCACCGAAGATTAACCGGTCCGGCCGACACCGAGCGCCGGACTCAGAGTGATTCGGGGTCGTCGGTGAACGCGCTGCTCACCTCGGCGCACAACTTCAGCGCCTCCCGGCTCCAGGACCCGTCGGCCCCCGCGAGTCCGCAGGCAGGAGTCACGGCAACCTGGGTCCGCAATGTGGTACGCGGAAATCCGAGGCGGTCGATCAGCGTCACCGCAGGTCGGGCCAGCTCGCGCCACGTGGCCGGAACGGCGGGGGCGACGGTGGGGACGAGCCCGAGTGCGAGCTCCTTACCCGCGTCGAGCAGCTCCCCGATGCCGTCCAGGTCGGCGGAGGTCAGCTGTGCCACGTCCAGACCCACGGCCACTGCGGTGCTGCGTCGCAGGAGGTCGGCGGGAAGACTACCGGCGCAGCAGTGGACCATCGTGGCACCGCCGGATCCGGTGAGCGTGGTCTCGAGCACGGCGAGAGCCTCCGGTTCCGGCATCGCCCGCACGGTCTCGAGCCGGGTACGTCCGGACAGTGTGCCCGCGAGCACGGTCGGCAGTCGTGGCTCGTCTAACTGGATCAGCACCTGCGTGCCGAGACGACGGGTGACCTCGGCGGCGTGCCGTGCCAGACCCTCGCCCAGCGATTCGGCGAAATCGCGCACCGCCCCGGGGTCGGTGAGAACACGCCGGCCGGTGCCGAGTTCCACTTCGGCCGCCAGAGTCAGGGGGCCCACCGACTGCACCTTCACCACGTGATCGGCGCCGACGAGGCCCGCGGTCTCCCACGCCTCCTCCAGCGCGTCGAGGTCCTGATTCAGCAGGTCGGCTGCCCGCTTGGCGACGGACCCGCGCCGCTGCACCACGCGGTACGCCGTCGTGGACACGTCCAGTTGCAGATCCACCAGCAGCGCGCAGGCGCGGCCGATCATGTCCGCACCGAGCCCGCGGGCGGGGAGTTCGACGAGGTGCGGGAGCCGGCCCAGTTCGCCGAGCACGATCGTGGCGGCTTCGCGCGGATCCGTTCCCGGCCACGAGCCGACGCCGGTGACGGCTCCGGCCAGTGAGATACCCTGCGTCACTGCGTGTTCGGACGCGCGTCGGTGCCCGAGATGGTTCCGCTGCCCAGCACGATGTCGCCTGCCGGGTCGGTCCGGTACAGGACGACCGCCTGCCCCTTCGCGACACCGGTGAGCGGTTCGCGCAGCGAGATACGGATACCGCCGTCAACCGCTTCCGCGACCGCTCCGGCGAGTCCGCCGTGCGCGCGCACCTGGACGGTGCACTCGACCGGTCCGACCGGCGCGCTCCCGGACGTCCACACGGCGCGATCCGCGGTGATCGCGTGCACCTCGAGGTTGCGAGCGGAACCGACACGGACGGTGCCGGTGTCGGGTTCGATCGACGTCACGTACCGCGGCTGCCCGTCGGCTGCGGGCCCCTGGACGCCGAGGCCCTTGCGCTGGCCGATCGTGAACCCGTGCACGCCTTCGTGTTCCGCGAGTACCTCGCCCGAATCGGCATCGACCACGCGGCCCGGACGGACACCGATGCGGGCACCGAGGAACGCGCGGGTGTCGCCGGACGGAATGAAGCAGATGTCATGACTGTCGGGCTTGTTCGCCACGGCGAGACCGCGTTCGGCGGCCTCCTCCCGGATCCGGTCCTTCGGGGTGTCACCCACCGGGAACATCGCCCGCGACAGCTGCTCGGCGGTGAGCACACCGAGCACGTACGACTGATCCTTGTCCGCGTCGACGGCCCGGCGCAGCACGCCGTCCTCGAGCTGCGCGTAATGGCCGGTGGCCACCGCGTCGAACCCGAGGGCGATCGCCCGATCCGCGAGCGCCGCGAACTTGATCTTCTCGTTGCACCGCAGGCACGGGTTGGGGGTTTCGCCTGCGGCGTAGGACGCCACGAAGTCGTCGATCACGTCTTCCTTGAAGCGGTCGGCGAAATCCCAGACGTAGAACGGGATTCCGAGCACGTCCGCGGCCCGCCGCGCATCGCCGGCGTCTTCCTTGGAGCAGCAGCCCCGGGATCCGGTCCGCAGCGTGCCCGGCTCGGCGGACAGCGCGAGGTGCACCCCCACCACGTCGTGCCCGGCAGCGACTGCCCGAGCCGCCGCCACGGCGGAATCGACACCGCCACTCATGGCCGCCAGTACTCGCATCAACGATCCCCTCCACGTGCTCCGACACCGGCGAGCCCGGCGGCGCGGGCCCGCTCGACAACTTGCGGCAGTGCCGCGACGACTGCATCCACGTCCGCGACCGTCGACGTGTGCCCGAACGAGAACCGCAGCGATCCCCGCGCGGTCGCGGAGTCGACGCCCATCGCGATCAGGACGTGGCTCGGGCGGGCGACCCCGGCGGTGCACGCCGATCCGGTCGAACACTCGATCCCGGCGGCGTCGAGCAGCATCAGCAGCGAATCGCCTTCACAGCCGGGGAATGTGAAGTGGGCGTTTCCCGGCAGCCGGGCGCTGCCGACCGGCCCGTTCAGCACGGCGCCGGGGACGACCTCGCCGACGCGCTCGATCAGGCGGTCGCGCAGGTCGGTCAGTTCCGCGGCACGGGACGCGAGGTCTGCGGTCGCGTCCTGCAACGCCGCCGCCATGCCGACGACACCCGCCGTGTCCGGGGTGCCCGACCGCAGGTCACGTTCGTGTCCCCCACCGTGCAGCAGTGGCACGCACGGCACCTGCCGACCCAGCAGCAGCGCACCGACGCCCTGCGGTCCTCCGACCTTGTGCGCGGCGATGCTGAGCGCGGACAGCCCGCTCGCCGCGAAGTCCACGGGAACGTGCGTGACGGCCTGGACGGCGTCGCTGTGCATCGGCACGTCGAACTCTGCCGCGACCGCGGCGAGTTCGGTGATCGGCATGATCGTGCCGACCTCGTTGTTGGCCCACATGATCGTGACGAGCGCCGTCTCGTCCGCATGGACCGCGAGTTCGTCGCGCAGCGTCTGCGGGGACACCCGGCCCAGCTCGTCCACGGGCAGCCAGGTGACCTGCGCACCCTCGTGCTGCTCGAGCCACTCGACGGCGTCGAGTACCGCGTGGTGCTCGACGGAGCTGGCGAGAATCCGCACCCGCGCGGGATCGGCGTCGCGCCGTGCCCAGAAGATGCCCTTGACCGCGAGGTTGTCGCTCTCGGTGCCACCGGAGGTGAAGATCACCTCGGACGGTCTGGCGCCGAGGTCGGCGGCGATGGACTCGCGGGCCTCCTCGATGCGACGGCGGGCGGCCCGTCCGGAACCGTGCAGCGAGGACGCATTGCCCACGGTGCTGAAGATGTCGGTCATCGCCCGGACGGCTTCGGGCACCATGGGAGTGGTGGCTGCGTGGTCCAGGTAGACGGGGTGATCGGCACTGCGGGCAGAGGTCATGACGTGACCAGGATAGCTCAGGCGACGAGACGCTCCGCCGCCTCGATGCCCGCAGCAGCCGTCCCGGCGGCCCCCTGCAGCGGATCGAGGATGTCGTGCGCTGCGAGATCGATCAGTTCGGTGCCGCGCGCCGCGCGTTCACATCGCGCGGCGAGATCCCGGCGGGACTCCCCCGGATACTCGATCGGCGCGAGCCGGACCTCGGCGGTGACACCCTTGTGCCGGATGATGCGCCGGATCGACTGCCCGATCGTCTCCTCACCCACGAAGCACGGCCCGGTCGTCAGTTCCCCACCCCGGGCGGTGTAGCGCAGCGAGATCGGCTGGACCGGGCATTCGGCGTCGATCGCCGCCTGGAACAGCGCCGGCCGGAAGCCGCCGTACGCCCGTCCGCACCACGTGGTGCCTTCGGGGAAGACGACGACCCGCTCGCCGGCGCGCAGCCTGCCCGCCGTCGTCGCCACCGTGTCCGGGAGTGCCCGCAGGTTCTGCCGGTCGATCGGGACGACCCTCATCCGCCGAGCGAGTGATCCCAGCACCGGCCACTCCAGCAGATCCCCGCGGGCGACGAAGTTCGCCGGGGCGAGGGCGCTGAGGACCAGCACGTCGGTCCAGGACACGTGACCCGCGACCACGAGGATTCCGCCGGAGTGGCGGCGCTTTCCGCGGTGATCGACGACGACGAGCCGAATTCCCACGCAGCGCAACAGGATCGCCGCGTACCGTCGTTGCAGACCGGTCCGCCACGACCGGGGCAGCAGCCACCCTGCCGTCAGGAGCGGCGCCGTGGCCAGCGCCGACAGCACGAGACACCACCGGGCGACGACGGTGGGGGCGGACACGCCGTCCGCCTCGTCCGGCAGGCATCCCGCGCCGCACGGACTCGACGGCATCCAGGAGTGCACGGTCACCGCACCCGTGTCGGATACGGCGGTGCTCACGCCGACGCCCCGGCCTCGAGCGTGGCCGACGCCGAACGCAGGCGCTCGAGGTACCGCTTGTTGGCGCCGTGCAGCCCCTGCAGAGCAACGAAATCGGCGACACCGAACTCCGGATCGTGCGCGGGCTCGCCGCACACCTTGGCGCCGAGGCGCAGATAACCCCGCAGCAGCGGCGGCAGGGCAGGCCTGGCGGGCGGCTCGATCTCGTCGAGGGAACGTCCGTCGACGTGCACCGGGTTCCGGGGGACGGCCCGCGCCGCCGGATCGTTGGCGTACTTCCGGAGCAGCAGGTCGCGCACTCCGCGCACGTTGGAACCTGCCACGGCGTCCGGATGCTCCTGCATCGGCACCGAGACGCAGCCCATGACCCATTCGTATCCGGTCAACTGCAGGTAGTGGAGGATCCCGGCCCACATCAGGCTCAGGACGGAACCGGAGCGGTGGTCGGGGTCGACGCACGCGCGCCCCATCTCGACGATGCGGTTGCCGACGGGGTCGAGTGCGGAGATGTCGAATTCGGTGGCGGTGTAGTAGCCGCCGGCCTGGGCGGCGGCGTCGGGCGGGAGCATGCGGTAGCAACCGACGAAGTCGCCGGTCTCCTCGTGGCGGACGAGGAGGTGGTCACAGAAGTCGTCGAACCGGTCGGCGTCGAGGGCGTCCGCGTGGGTGGGAACGGAGAATCCGGGTTCGGAGGCGAACACGCGGTAGCGCAGGCGCTGGGCGGCCACGCGATGTTCGCGGTCGGAGGAGACGACCAGGGAGTATCTGGGCGCGGTTACAACAGAATCGGCGGTCTCACCCGGTGCGCGGAGAACAGACGAAGTTGTCATGGCGCAGGTTTACCGAGCAGGGGCGGCGTGGGGGCATCGCCCGGGTGTCGTGTCGATGCAGCCCCGATGAACGACGGACGATACGACGGCGGCCCCGCCCCCTCGGAAGGGAAACGGGGCCGCCGTCGGCCGAGATCAGCCCTTGTGGGTCTTGACAGCCTCGGTGAGCTGCGGAGCGACGTTGAACAGGTCGCCGACGATGCCGAAGTCCGCGATCTCGAAGATCGGGGCTTCCTCGTCCTTGTTCACGGCGACGATGGTCTTCGACGTCTGCATGCCTGCACGGTGCTGGATGGCACCGGAGATGCCGAGCGCGATGTACAGCTGCGGGGAGACCGTCTTACCGGTCTGACCGACCTGGAACTGGCCCGGGTAGTAGCCCGAGTCGACCGCGGCACGCGAGGCACCGACAGCGGCACCGAGCGAATCGGCGAGCTCCTCGACGACGGAGAACTTGTCGGCGCTGCCGACACCGCGACCACCGGAGACGACGACCGTCGCCTCGGTGAGCTCGGGGCGGTCGCCACCGACGATCGGATTACGCGAGGTGATCTTGACGGCGCCCTCGTCCTGAGCGGGAACCTCGACGGAGACCTTCTCGCCTGCGCCTGCTTCGGGCTTCGCCTCGATGGCACCCGGGCGGACCGAGATGACCGGGACGTCGCCGTTGGCCTTCGCGTCGACGGTGAACGCGCCACCGAAGATGGAGTGCACGGCGCTGCCGTCGGACTTCACGTCGACGACGTCGACGAGCAGGCCGGAGCCGATACGGGCAGCAAGACGTCCGGAGACCTCCTTGCCCTCGACGCTCGCGGCGGTGATGACCGCGGCCGGGGCGGCCGACTCGACGAGGGACGCGAGCACGTCGACCTTCGGCGTGACCAGGTAGCCGTCGATGTCGTCCGACTCGGCGACGTAGATCTTGGCCGCGCCGGCGGCGGCGAGGCCCTCTGCCAGCTTGTCTGCGGTGCCGGCGGGACCGGTGACCACTGCGGCCGGCTCACCGAGCGCGCGAGCGGCGGTGATGAGTTCGGTGCTGACCTTCTTCAGCGCACCCTCTGCGTGCTCGACGAGCACCAGTACTTCTGCCATTGTCCAACTCTCCCTGTGTGTGTCTGCTGGTCTCTAGAGGGGCGCGATCAGATGATCTTCTGGCCCACGAGGTAGGCAGCGATCTTGCTGCCGCCGTCGCCCTCGTCGACGATGCGCTCACCAGCGGTACGCGGGGGCTTGGGGGTGGAGGCGGTGACGGTGGTGCCTGCGTTGGCGACACCGACGGTCTCCGGGTCGACGCCGAGGTCTGCCAGCGTGTAGACGAGAACTTCCTTCTTCTTCGCGGCCATGATGCCCTTGAAGGAGGGGAAGCGGGGCTCGTTGATCTTCTCGGTGACGCTGACGATGGCCGGCAGGCTCGCCTCGAGGCCGAAGACGCCCTCGTCGGTCTCGCGCTCACCGGTGACGGTGCCGTCGGTGACCGTGAGCTTGCGCAGCTGCGTGAGCTGCGGGATGCCCAGGTACTCGGCGATGATGGCCGGGACGGCGCCGACGCGACCGTCGGTGGCCTCGTTGCCGGCGATGATCAGGTCGGCGGGCTCTTCGTTCTCGAACGTGATCTGTCCGAGCGCCGCGGCCAGGGTCCACGCGGTCTGCACCGCGTCGGAGCCGTGGAGGGCCGGGTCGTTGATGTGCACTGCCTTATCGGCACCCATGGACAGGGCCTTGCGGATGGCGTCGGTGGCGCGGTCCGGACCTGCGGAGAGGACGGTCACCTCGCCGCCCTGAGCCTCCTTGATCAGGAGCGCTTCTTCGACGGCGCGCTCGTTGATCTCGTCGAGCACTGCATCGGCGGCCTCGCGGTCAAGCGTGTAGTCACCGTCGGTCAGCTTGCGCTCGGACCACGTGTCGGGGACCTGCTTGATCAAAACAACGATGTTCGTCATGGGTCTTCGTCGACCTCCTGTGTGTTCTTGCGTGGTGAGTTGCTCCGCGTGGGCCGAGCTCTCGTCTTCGATATTTCGTCGCACGATTGCTCTGCGACAGATTACCCCACGTTAAGTTACCCGTCAGTAACTTGCGTGAAAGTCTCGTTCACCATAACGGCCGAAAGCGCATTTCATCCCTGTGATGTAGACCACCTGGACGAGCGACCTTGCCGGTGGCACTAACCTCGCAGCGGTGAGCGAATCATTTGTCGGCGACCGCGAGGACGCACCGCTGCCCGCGCTCGGTCACGAGCAATTGCCATCGACCGGAGACGAGCACCTGCCCCTCACGGGCGAACGGACCGTGCCCGGAATCCCCGAGGAGAACTACTGGTTCCGGCGTCACGAGGTGGTCTACCGCGACCTCCTCCCCCGTTGCGCGGGACGCAGAGTGCTCGAGGCCGGATCCGGAGAAGGCTACGGCGCCAACATGATTGCCGATGTGGCGCAGCACGTCACCGGCCTCGACTACGACATCTCCGCGGTCGAACACGTCCGCGTGCGGTACCCCCGCGTCGAGATGCTGCACGGCAACCTCGCGGAGCTTCCACTCGGCGACGGATCCGTCGACACCGTCGTCAATTTCCAGGTGATCGAACACCTGTGGGACCAGGCGCAGTTCCTGCGCGAGTGCTTCCGGGTGCTGACGCCGGGAGGGGAACTGCTCGTCAGCACACCCAACCGGATCACGTTCTCGCCGGGCCGCGACACACCCCTCAATCCGTTCCACACCCGCGAACTCGACGCGGCCGAGCTGACCGAACTCCTCGAAGAGGCCGGATTCACAGTGGCCCTCATGACCGGTGTCCATCACGGCGATCGACTGAAGGCCCTCGACGCCAAGCACGGCGGCTCGTTCATCGGCGCGCAGATCGATCGCGCACTCGCCGGTGAACCCTGGCCCGAAGAACTGACCCGCGACGTCGAGGGCATCACCGTCGACGATTTCGCACTGCACGAGGGCGACATCGACGACAGCCTCGACCTGGTGGCCGTCGCAGTGAAGGATCCTGTTCGGTGACCGAATCCCACAACCGCACCGGAGCGGGCGACGCGACGGAACCGGGCATGTTCTGCCTGGTCCTGCACTCTCACCTGCCCTGGCTCGCCAACCACGGCCGCTGGCCGGTGGGCGAGGAGTGGCTGTACCAGTCGTGGGCGGCGTCGTACCTCCCCCTGACCGCGATGTTGCGGCGACTGTCCGACGAGGGCCGTTCTCACCTGCTGACCCTCGGCATCACCCCCGTTCTCGCAGCTCAGCTCGATGATCCGCACTGCCTCGCCGGAATGCACCACTGGCTCGGCAACTGGCAGATACGGGCACACGAGGCTGCCGGGATGCCCGACGACGCGCACCGCGACCTCGGTGCGCGCGAGCACCGCGCCTCCGCCGCCGCACTCGCCGACTTCGAACTCCGCTGGCGTCACGGCGGCTCACCGGTACTGCGCGACCTCCTCGACCGTGAGGCGTTCGAACTGCTCGGCGGTCCCCTCGCCCACCCGTTCCAGCCGCTGCTCGACCCCCGGTTGCGCGCCTTCTCCCTCCGCGAGGGACTCGCCGACGCCACCGCGCGATGGAACTGCACCCCGACAGGTATCTGGGGGCCCGAATGCGGGTACACCCCCGGCATGGAGACCGGATACGCGGAAGCGGGCGTCAGCCATTTCATGGTCGACGGTCCCGCGCTGCGCGGCGACACGTCGCTCGGCCGGCCGGTCCGCGCGTCCGACGTCGTCGCGTTCGGGCGCGATCTGAAGGTCAGCTACCGCGTGTGGTCGCCGAAGTCCGGCTATCCCGGGCACGGCGCCTACCGCGACTTCCACACCTACGACCACGCCACCGGCCTCAAACCCGCCCGGGTCACCGGCCGCACCGTCGACTCCGCCGACAAGGCACCGTACGACCCCGAACTCGCGACTGCGGCGGTCGACCGGCACGTGGCCGACTTCGTCGACACCGTCCGCAGGCGGTTGCGCGACGAATCCGCGCGCATCGGACGTCCCGCGCTCGTGGTCGCCGCGTTCGACACGGAACTGTTCGGGCACTGGTGGCACGAGGGTCCCGAATGGCTCGAGAAGGTGCTGCTCGCGCTGCCCGAGGCCGGAGTGCGGGTCGGCACCCTCGACGACGCCCGACGGCAGGGCTACGTCGGCGAACCCGTCGAACTCGAGAACTCGTCGTGGGGGTCCGGCAAGGACTGGCGGGTCTGGGCCGGCGACCCGGTCTCCGACCTGGTGCAACTCAACGCGGAGGTGGTCGGGACCGCACTCGACACCGTCGACAAGTCCCGCGACGCCGACGCCGCACCGGGGCGTCCCGCGCTCCGGAACCGCGTGAACGATCAGATCCTGCGAGAGGCACTCATGACGGTGTCGAGCGACTGGGCATTCATGGTGAGCAAGGACTCGGCGGCCGGATACGCCCGCGACCGGGCGCACAAGCACGCGCACGCCACCCGCGAGATCGCGGCCGCGGCCGCAGCGGGCAAGGACACGGCCGCGATCCGGCTCGCGGAAGGATGGAACCGCGCCGACGGCCTGTTCCCCGGGCTCGACGCGCGGCGACTGCCCGCCGGGGACCACCGGCTGCCGGACACCGAGGGAGGGGCGTCGTGAAAATTCTGATCGTGTCGTGGGAGTACCCACCCGTCGTGGTCGGCGGACTCGGCCGCCACGTGCACCACCTCGCTACCGAACTCGCGGCAGCGGGACACGAACTGGTGGTGCTGTCGCGCCGGCCGTCGGGCACCGACGCCTCCACCCACCCCACCGTCACGCACATCGAGGACGGCGTCCTGGTGGTCGCCGTTGCCGAGGACCCCGCCCATTTCGTGTTCGGCGAGGACATGCTGGCGTGGACACTCGCGATGGGACACGCGATGGTGCGGGCCGGTGTCGCCCTGCACAAGCCGGGTGTCGGGGAGGGGTGGCAGCCGGACGTGGTGCACGCCCACGACTGGCTCGTGGCACACCCCGCCATCGCGCTGGCCGAATTCTACGACGTCCCTCTGGTTTCCACGCTGCACGCCACCGAGGCGGGGCGGCACAGCGGCTGGGTGTCCGGCCGGATCAACCGCCAGGTGCATTCCGTCGAATGGTGGCTGGCCAACGAATCCGACGCCCTCATCACGTGTTCCGCGTCGATGGAGGAGGAGGTGACCACACTCTACGGTCCGCAGCTCCCGCCGATCACGGTGATCCGCAACGGAATCGACCTCACCACCTGGAATTTCCGTGAGCGCGCCCCGCGATCCGGGCCCCCCAAGTTGCTGTTCGTCGGCCGCCTCGAATACGAGAAGGGCGTGCAGGACGCCATCGCCGCGCTCCCCCGCATCCGCCGCAGCCACCCCGGGACGACGCTGTCGATCGCCGGGGAGGGCACCCAGTTCACCTGGCTGTATCAGCAGGCCCGCACCCACCGGGTGGCCCGCGCCGTGAACTTCCTCGGCAACCTCGACCACATCGAACTGCTCGGCTGGCTCCACGGCGCCGACGCGATCGTCCTGCCCAGCCGGTACGAACCGTTCGGCATCATCGCGCTCGAGGCCGCCGCCTCCGGAACCCCGCTCGTCGCGTCCACCGCCGGCGGCCTCGGTGAAGCGGTCGTCGACGGGGAAACCGGCATGTCGTTCCAGCCGGGCGACGTCACCGGACTCACGTCCGCGGTCCGGGAGGTCCTCGACGACCCGGCCGCGGCGCAGCAGCGCGCGGTGGCCGCCCGCGACCGTCTGACCGCCGACTTCGACTGGCACAAAGTGGCCGAGGACACCGTCCACGTCTACGCAGGCGCCAAACGCCGTGTGCGGCACCCGCTGGCGAGGCCCGAGATTCCCGAGCGTCCGCTGCCCGGCCGCTGACCCGGGGCGAATGTATCGTCCGGTGCCTCGGAGGCGGTTTCAGGTAGTCGATACGCCGAACGGTACATTCGCCTCAGTCACCGCGAGCCCGACGGATCCGGATCGGACCCCGTGCCGATCCCGGATCCACCACGGCGCCCTTCTGTGTGACGTCGACTTCTCCCGCGTCGGCCAGTCGCCGCGCGGCCCGGCGAACCGGTTCCATCAGTGGCCGCCAGTCGTCCGGGGCGACGGCGCGGGCGACATCCGACGGGCAGATGCTCGCACTGTCCGCCCGGGCGTCGAGCAGTGCCCGGATGCTGTCCTCGAGTTCACGTTCGGACGCGGCCATGGATCCGACTATGCCACCGCGGTCAGTTCTCCTGCGCCGCCTTCTTCCGGGCGATGTCTTCGAGGGCCGCAATGTACTTGGCCCGCTCGGATGCGCCGGCGTCCCACTCGGCCTTGCGGTTCTTCACCGCCTTGGCGGGTGAGCCGACGGCGATGCTGAAGTCCGGGATGTCGCCCTTCACGACGGCGTGCGCGCCGAGGACGCAGCCCCGCCCCACCCGCGTGTTGCGGAGAACCGTGACCTTGGCCGCCACCCACGTGTCGGGCCCGATGCGGACGGGGCCCTTCACGATGCCCTGATCCTTGATCGGGACGTTCACGTCGTCCATGCGGTGGTCGAAGTCGGTGATGTAGCACCAGTCGGCCACGAGCGTCGAGGCGCCGATCTCGATGTCGAGATACGTGTTGACGACGTTGTCCTTGCCGAAGACCACCTTGTCGCCGATACGCAGGGACCCCTCGTGGCACCGGATCGCGTTGCCGTCGCCGATGTGCACCCAGCGGCCGATCTCGAGCCGCGACAGGTCGGGGGTGGAATGGATCTCCACCCGCTTGCCGAGGAACACCATTCCGCGCAGGATCACGTGCGGGTTGGCCAGCTTGAACTTCGCGAGGCGGTAGTACCGCACGAGGTACCACGGCGTGTAGGCCTTGTTCGCCAGCACCCACCGCAGCGAGTCTCGTGTCAGGAAGCGGGCCTGCTCGCTGTCACTCCGCCGGGATCCTCGCCACCTCGTACGCAACGGTGCGCCCCACATGCTCGTCATAACCTGTCAGCCTACGTTCACGCCCCACATCCCCGTCCGGGTGTGTCCGGACGCCGACACCGCCATCGGGGTGTGCCGATCGGAGCGGCGTCGGCGGGATAGTCTCTGGGCCGAGCGTTATCGAAGACGAGGAGATGTAATGCGGCGGGTCCTACGTTCGTCAGTACTGGCGCTGGCGACGATCTCGGCTGTCGTTCTCAGCGGCTGCAGCAGCGGAACGCAGGTCGACGACATCTTCTCCGCAGGCGGGTGGCCCGGCATGCACGCCGACGCCCGCAACAGCGACACCAGCCCCGTCACCGGTTCCCGCGACATCTCCTTCGCCTGGTCGCGTCCGCTCGGCGGTCCGGTGGCGAACTATGCGTCCGTCGCCGCCAGCGGCCAGATCTTCATCACGGCCCGCACCGAGAAGGGCTGCAACCTCTTCTCCTACCAGATGGACAGCGGACGCAAGCGCTGGTGCCGTCAACTCGCACCCGGCGTCGTGGCGTCCACACCCATCGTCGACGGCGCCGCCAACGTGTACGTCGGCGAGAACGGCGCCATCAACTCGTTCAACGAATACGGCCAGCTGCGTTGGCGCACACCGGTGGTCGGGACCCCGCTGTCGGCGCAGTTCACCGGCGACGGCAACCTCCTCTTCATCACCCAGCTGGGCCAGATCAACGTCGTGAACACGCAGAACGGCCAGAAGGTCGTGGCGCCGTACGACCTGATTCCCCCGCCGTCGGTCGCCGACGGCGCGAACGTGGACATCCTTCCCGACGACAAAGGCCTGAGCGGCTGTTTCTTCGGCTCCCCCGATTGCCCGGTGGCCAACATGCCGGCCATCGACCTCGAGTCCGGCAAGTTCTACTTCACGTTCTTCGCGCCCGGCGCGCCCCAAGCTGAACTCGTCGCGATGAAGTACTCCGGCGGCGACAACCCCGCGATCACCCAGGAATGGTCCAGCGACACCCTGCCGGGCGGCAGCGCGTCCAGCCCCGACCTGTCGGCCGACGGCTCCGTCGTCTACGCCAACGACAACTGGGGCACGTTGTGGGCGATCGATTCTGCGACCGGCGATCCGAAGTGGAGTCACGACATCGGGTACGCCGCAGCCGGTAGCCCGTCGACGTCCGCGGACGGTCTGATCATCCCCGCGGGCGGACCCGACGGCCACCTCCTGGCGCTGCAGGACAAGGGCGATCACGCCGAACTGGTTTGGGAGCGGAAGGATCTGCTGCAGCTCGGTGTCCCGGCGCAGACGGCCGGCTCCACCGGGTACGCGGTGGTCCGCGAGGGGACGGACGGACTGGCGATGCTCGCGTTCGACACCGGCACCGGCGAAACCCTCGATCAGGACACCCTGCCCGGGGCGAAGGGGTTCACGGTCGGTACGTCCATCGGGCCGAATGGTGAAGTCCTCACACCGACCCTGCTCGGGGAGCTGTTCGTCCTCCGCTGACCCGTGAGTACTTCTTAACCGCGGGCGGTTGACAAGTACTCACGGGCGCGAAGCGCAGATGAAGGCCACGCCGGCTCGGCCGACCCGGGTGATCACCACACTGAGCGAACGGCTTCCGCGCAATTTCAGCTTGGGTCGCAGAACCGCCGGATCGACGTCGACGCCGCGCACCAGGATCTCCACCACACCGCAGTCGTGACGGGCCAGCTCCTGCCGCAGCGACTTCTCCGAGTACTTCACCTGGTCGAGGATGCGGAAGCCCCGCACGCCCTCGGGAACCGAATCACCGGTGAGATAGGCGATCCGGGGATCCAGCTGCCACAGTCCGTGCCGGGCCGCGTAGTGTCGCACCAGACCCGCACGCACCACGGCACCGTCGGGGTCGACGATCCACTCCCCCGGTGCGCGTTCAGGGATCTCGTCGTCCTCGGCGTCGGTGACCGTCCACGCGGTTCCGTTGGAGCCGAGGACGCTCGCCCGCCGCGTGACGCCGGCACCGGACAGTCCCGGCGACCACAGGCACGCCTCGCGCACGCCGCCGTCGAGAGACACCACCTCGACCTCGCCGTCCCAGCCGAGCCGGTCGAAATCGAGTCCGGGAGCGCATTTCACCGCGAGATCCCGGCCGCGGTACGCGTCGATCAGGTCCGGTAGCGGCGGCTCGAGTGCGGCAGGATCGTGTGTGCGCCTTCCGCCGGACCGTCGCGCCGGATCCGCGAGCACGACGGTGCCGCGGGTACACGGGACGAGCGCGTCGGCGCGGAGAACCGTCGCCCCGGGCACGTTGTGTTGCGCCATCAGGAGCCGGACCGGGTCGAGGTCGCTGCCGATCACCGTGGCGGCCGTCCCGACCACCGCGTCCAGTTCGGCGCCGATGGAGCACGTGACGTCGTGAACGTCCCGGCCCGTCAGCCGCGTCGCACGGTGCACGGCGACAGCACGCGGAGTCGCCTGTTGCAGTGCGTCGTCGGTGAAGAACCAGGCCTCGGTGCCGGGGAGTTTGGCTCCCGCCTTCCGTCGCAGCAGCACGGTCTCGACCAGCATCGCGACGTGCGAGCCGAAACGCGTACGCGCCCGGCCGATGTCGGCCAGGCGCGTAGACGCGGTCAGTGCGAAACCGTCCACCTCCGCGAGAGCGGCTGTCCCCTCAGGGCTCTGCAGGAACTCCACGTCCCCGGGAGTGAACGCATAACCCAATTCAGTTGCCGGGCTTCACGCCGGTGATCATGACGTTGTAGAAGAATCCGCGCGGCACCACGTGCCGGAGAATCTTCTCGTCGACCCAGCTGAGTGTCTTCCATCCGGTGAACGCGAAACGCCCCCAGCCCCAGCCCAGCTTCTCCGGCGGCACCGCGGCCTCGAATGTGCGGACGGGCCATCCGAGCAGAGCGGCGGCGAATTCCTCGGTGGCCGCGTGAACCTGCTCGGCGCCTGCCGACTTCGCGATCTTCTCGAGGTCGCTGGGATCGAACGTGTGGAGGTCGACGACGGCCTCGAGCGCAGCGGCGCGCGAGGACTCGTCCAGTTCCGCCTGCGGGCGACGCCAGTCGGCGAGGAACGGCAACTTGGTGACCCGGGTGGTGGCCTCCCACGTCGCGCGGCCGAGCCAGCGGGCGTAGAAGTTTCCGATCGTGGTCGGCTCACCGGCGAAAACGAAACGCCCGCCCGGCTTCAGGACCCGCAGAACCTCGCGCAGCGACTGCTCGACGTCCGGGATGTGATGCAGGACCGCGTGACCCACGACGAGGTCGAACGTGTCGTCTTCGTACGGGATGGTCTCGGCGTCGGCCACCCGGCCGTCGACGGACAACCCCAGGCCCTCGGCGTTGCGCAGCGCGACCTTCACCATGCCGGGCGAGAGGTCGGTGACCGAACCGGTCTTCGCGACCCCACCCTGCATCAGGTTGAGGAGGAAGAATCCGGTGCCGCAGCCCAGTTCGAGCGCCCGCTCGTAGGGCAGCGGCTGATCGCCGGCGACGGCGTCGAAACGTCCGCGTGCGTAGTCGATGCACCGCTCGTCGTACGAGATCGACCACTTCTCGTCGTACGTCTCGGCTTCCCAGTCGTGGTAGAGCACCTGGGCGAGTTTGGTGTCCTTCAGCGCAGCCTCGACCTCTTCGGCGGTGGCGTGCGGATGAGGAGCGGGGTCGTCATGGGCGCTAGCAGTCATGCGGCAAATCCTACTCGCTGGTAAGAGTGAACAGGTTCTAGTTTCGGGCTCCAGACTACTCGCCCGTGAACTGAGCCTTACCTGGGCCGTTCTCGATGAACGATTCCATCCCGATCGTGCGGTCCCGGGTGGCGAACAGCGAGGTGAACAGCTGACGCTCCACTGCTAGCCCGGTACCCAGATCCACGTCCAGACCGTGGTCGACGGCAGCCTTCGCCGCGGCGAGCGCGCGGGGCGCGCCCTTCGTGAACTGCGACGCCCAGGTGCGGGCCGCCTCGTACACGTCGTCCGGCGCCACCACCTCGTCGACCAGACCGATCGCGAGCGCCTCCTCGGCGTCGACGAACCGTCCGGTGAACAGCAGGTCCTTCGCCTTGGACGGTCCGATCAGCCGGGCGAGGCGCTGGGTTCCCCCGCCGCCGGGAATGACGCCGAGCAGGATCTCCGGCACGCCGAGCTTGGCATTGTCGCCCGCGATGCGCCGGTCCGCCGACAGCGCGACCTCGAGGCCGCCGCCGAGCGCGTACCCCGTAATGGCGGCGACGGTGGGCTTCGGGATCTCGGAGACTGCCGCGAGGTCGGACTGCAGGTCGCCGATCACGTCGGCCATCTGCCCGAAGTCCATCTCGGACATTTCCTTGACGTCCGCGCCCGCGGCGAAGACCTTCTCACCGCCGTAGACGATGACGGCCTTCACGTCGGCGTTGACGGTCGCCTCCCGCGCCGCTGCCCGCAACTCCTGCTGAACCTGACGGTTCAGGGCGTTCATCGGGGGGCGCGCGAGCCGGATCGTGCCGATGCCTTCGGATACCTCGAGAGTGACAAACTCAGCCATGAGGCAAAAGGCTACTTGTCTGCCTCCGACCCGGTTTCGCGGCCCGCCGCATCGCGATCAGTCGCGGGACGCCCACGGATGCGGACCGGCTTCGTAGTAGCCGTCCTGTCCCGGGAACTCGACCCGCAGTTGCTCCTCGTCCGTGACGAGGGTCGGCAGGATCACCGGGATCTCGGGCTCCGCGGCCAGCACCTCCGCGACCGAACCGAACGCGCTGAGCGCCGTGAGCTGACTCCATGTCGGCGGCAGCAGAATGCTTCCGCCGCCCTGCCAGTGCGCGAGCGCAGCGGCGGGACTCTGCCACTGCACGTCCTCGGCCTCGGACGTCGCGCCGTCCGCGATCTGACCGTGCGGCGCGGCGGCGACGAAGAAACGCGTGTCGTAGCGGCGGCCCTCGCCGATCGGGGTGATCCAGTTGGCCCAGGGCCGCAGCAGATCGGCCCGCAGCACGAGGTTCTCCCGTTTCAGGAAGTCGCTGAACGACAGCTCACGCTTCTCGAGCTGGGTGCGGGCCTGCGCGTAGCGCGACGTGTCCGCCACGACCGTGTCCGCGCTCGGCCCCGCGAGAAGCACGCCGCATTCCTCGAACGTCTCGCGCACCGCCGCGCACACGAGGGCCTTCGCGCGCGCCGCATCGGTGGAGAAGCGCTCGGCCCACCAGTCGACGGGCGGGCCCGCCCAGTCGACCTCGGCTTCGGCATCCGACGGGTCGACCCCGCCGCCGGGGAACACGGTCATGCCGCCGGCGAAGGCCATCCCCTTGACCCGGCGGAGGAGGAACACCTCGATACCGGACCCCGCGACGTCTGCCTCGGCGTCACGGATGAGGATGACGGTGGACGCGTCCTTCGGTGCCACGTCGGTGCTGTCGCGGGGCGCCTGCTCTTGCTTCGAGACCATGACTCGGAACCTACGCCGCCGGGTGACGCGGGTCGCAGTCGGTCCCCCGCTGTGACCGCCGGTCCTCAGCCCCGCCGGTGCGCGCCGGGGACGCGGGTACGCCGCGCGAAGAATCGGCCGTCGACCCGGTCGAGGCTGATCGACTGGCTGAACGCCTCGCTCAGGTTCTCGGCCGTGATGACGTCGTCCAGGAGCCCCTGCGAGACCACCTCTCCCTCCTTGAGGAGCAGTGCGTGGGTGAATCCCGGCGGAATCTCCTCGACGTGGTGGGTGATGAGGACCGTCGCGGGGGCGTCCGGGTCGGCGGCGAGATCGGTGAGGCGCGCGACGAGTTCCTCGCGTCCACCGAGGTCGAGACCGGCCGCGGGTTCGTCGAGCAGCAGCAGTTCCGGGTCGGTCATCAGGGCACGGGCGATGAGGACGCGCTTACGCTCACCCTCGGACAGGGTGCCGTAGGTGCGCTCGGCGAGGTGCTCGGCGCCGAGGCTCTCGAGCATTTCGACGGCACGGTCGGTGTCCATGTCGTCGTAGCGCTCACGCCAGCGGCCGAGTACGGCGTAGCCGGCGGAGACGACGAGATCGGTGACGACCTCGTCGGACGGCACCCGATTGGCGAGCGCCGAGGAGGACAGTCCGATCCGCGGTCGAAGTTCGTTGATGTCGACGCGGCCCAGTCGCTCGCCGAGAAGGTAGGCGCTTCCGCTCGTGGGATGCAGTTCGGCGGCCGCGATCCGGAGCAACGACGTCTTACCTGCCCCGTTGGGTCCGAGGACGACCCATCGTTCGTCGAGTTCCACCTTCCAGGTGACCGGGCCCACCAGAGTGTTGCCCCCGCGGCGGAGGAGAACGTCGTCGAATTCGATGAGGAGATCAGGATCAGGTTCATGCACGGACCCATCTTCCCGCACATCTTCCGAGCATTCGCGGCAGGATCAGTTGCGTGTCGCCTCACATCGATTCGCACCCCGGCGCGATGCCCTCGCTCCCGCCGAGTCTGCGGCTGCCCGGATCCCCGTTTCCCCTGGGAGCGAAAGTGCGTGGCACCGGAACGCAGTTCGCGGTCCACGCCCCCGACGCCGAACTGGTACAGGTGTGCCTGATTTCGGAGGATGGCGCCGAGACCCGGATCGACCTGATCCAGCGGACGTACGGCATCTGGCACGGCATCGTCGAGGGCGTCGGCGCCGGACAGCGCTACGGCTACCGCGCCCACGGGAGCTGGGACCCTGCACACGGCGTGCGCCTCAATCCGGCCAAGTTGCTTCTGGATCCGTGGGCGAAGCGCATCACCGGCGAACTCGGCGACCACGACGCGCTCCTCCCCCACGACGGCGACCCGTTCGGTGGGCCCTCACGGGTCGACAGCCTGGGCCACACACCGCTGTCCGTCGTGACGGCCGACCACTCCCGCACGACCGGACCGCGGATCGAGAGGCCGTGGGAGGAAACCGTTGTCTACGAACTCCATGTGGGAGCGTTCACCGCACGGCACCCCGACGTGCCGCCGCAGTACCGCGGAACGTATCTGGGCCTCGCCGAACCCGCCGTCATCGGTCACCTCGTCCGCCTCGGGGTGACCGCCGTCGAACTGCTTCCGGTCCAGGCCCACGTCTCCGAAGCCACCGTGCGCTCACGGGGCATGCGCAATCACTGGGGGTACTCCACCGCAGCGTTCTTCGCCCCGCACCCGGGCTACGCGGCGGTGCCGGGCGAGGAGATCACCGAGTTCCACACCATGGTCGACGCGCTGCACGCCGCGGGCATCGAGGTGATTCTCGACGTGGTGTACAACCACACCTGCGAGCAGAGCGTCGACGGCATCAGCCTCAGCTGGCGCGGCCTCGACGCCCCCGGCTACTACCTCCTGGACGCGGAGGGCCACGACATCGACCTCACCGGGTGCGGCAACACCGTCGACGCACAGTCGCCCGTCGTCGTCCGGATGATCGGCGACAGTCTCCGCTACTGGGCGCACGACATGGGCGTCGACGGCTTCCGGTTCGACCTCGCCTCCGCTCTCGGCAGGCCCGGTGGAGGCCGATTCGATTCCCGCGCTTCGGTCTTCTCCGCGATCACCGCGGATCCTGTTCTCTCCCGCTGCAAGTTGATCGCCGAACCGTGGGACGCCACTCCGGACGGATATCGGGTCGGTCAGTTCGGCCTGCAGTGGTCGGAATGGAACGACAAGTACCGCAATACCGTTCGACGGTTCTGGAACGGCGACACCGGGGTACGCGACCTCGCCTCCCGGGTGGCAGGCTCGGAGGACGTGTTCGGCGCCCGGCGGCCGTGGGCGTCCGTCAATTTCGTGACCGCACACGACGGGTTCACCGCCGCCGACCTCGTGTCGTACGTCCGCAAGCACAACCAGGCCAACGGCGAGGACAACCGGGACGGCGCCGATCACAACGATTCCGTCGACCACGGCGTCGAGGGCCCGACCGACGACCCGTCGATCACCGAGGCGCGGTCTCGGCACGTCCGGGCCCTGCTGGCGACGCTGGCACTGTCGACCGGCACGCCGATGTTCACCGCCGGCGACGAATTCGGGCACTCGCTCGGCGGCAACAACAACGCGTACTGCGTCCCCGACGGCACTCCGCGTGAAGATTCCTGGCCCCTCGACTGGAGCGAGCGGGACACGACCCTCACCGCGTTCGTGACCCGCGCCCTCGATCTGCGTCGCGCCTCCCCCGCGCTCCGTCAGCCGGAGTTCTTCGAGGGCAGACGCACCCCCACCGGCCATCCTGATCTCGTGTGGTTCGGTGCGGACGGCGCGGAGATGGACGACGACGCCTGGCACGACGACTCCCGGCGCACCCTCCAGGCGTGGATCGACGGATCCGACATCCGCTCCCACACCGAGGACGGGCACGAACTGACCGACGACAGCTGGCTTCTCGTCCTCCACTCCGGCGGACCCACCGAGATCACCCTCGGCTGTCCCGAATGGTTCTACGGCACGGTGCTCGCCGAGTTCGACTCGGCGTCCCCCGACGGCGCACCCGCACCGGGCGGCCCGATCTCGGGCGACTCGGCGATCGCACTGTCGGGCCCCACGCTGCTCGTCTTCCGCGCAGTCGGGTAGATGAAGCCGATCCGCATCATCAGCTGGACGAGCGGGCCGATACCCAGCGCATAGACGACGGTGCCCACCCCGACGGTGCCGCCGAGCAGCCAGCCGGTGGCCAGCACCGTCACCTCGATCGACGTGCGGATCACGCGCACCGACACACCGGTTCGGGCCACCAGCCCCGTCATGAGACCATCCCTCGGGCCGGGGCCCATTCCCGCACCGATGTACAGCACCGTCGCGAGTGCGTTGAGGACGACGCCACCGAGCATCAGCGCGACCCTCACGTACAGGGAGTCCGCGGAATCCAGCAATGCCAGCGACGTGTCCACCGACACGGCCACGACCACGACGTTGGCGATCGTGCCGAAGCCCGGTTTCTGACGGATCGGAATCCAGAGCAGCAACACCACCACACCGGTCAGTGCGGTCACCGCGCCGAAGCCGAACGGAGTGCGACCCGCGACCCCCTGATGAAACACGTCCCACGGATCGAGGCCGAGTCCGGCGGTGATCATCATGGCCATCGAGAAGCCGTACAGCCACAGTCCGGTGAACAGGGCGAGGAGACGTCGAACGAGCATGACAGTCAGTGTGTCGTGAACTCCGGCCGCACCCCATAGCCATGACGTCGTTACTGGACTGTCGACGCGTCAGCTGTGGACGCTCAGGGGCAAGCGATCACGGTCATCGATCCGGGGGCCACCTCGGTGAAGCCTGCATCGCGCACCGCGATCGCCCTGCCCCGGACCACCTCGATCGTCAGCTCTTCCCACAGTCCGACGTCGGCGTCACGCACGGCGCAGCGGTAACCGGTGGCAGCCCACGCGCGTGCCTGCTCGGTGCTCATCGCACCGGCGAGCAGCATGGATGCGTGACCGACCTGCGCCGCGGCCTTCCCCACCGTCATGTCCAGGGCGGAGTTGATCCACAGCACCGGGATCCCGTCCGGGATGTCGCCGGGGTCGTCGTGGTCGAGATCGGTCCCACCGATCTGCAGCTTCTTGATGCGCGGATCGAGGCTGCCTACCGCGGCGGGCACGAGCGCGCGGGCCTGCGCACCGTCGACGTCGACAGTGATCCCGTCGACGTCCTGCGCCGCACTCCACTGCGCCCCGCGTGCCCGGCGGGACACCTTACGGATCCGGGACCCGACCCAGGCCAGGTAGTCCTCCTGCCACGGTCCGGGCGCACCCGTCTCCTCGGGGCCGACGCGGGGGTCGAGGCACAGCGCCACCGCCGCGCTCGCGGCCGCCTCGAGCAGTGCACTGCGCGGCGGGGGGTCGGCCTTCGGGATGTGCAGCACGATCGGCATGGCGAGGACCTGCGCCGGGTCGTCCGGGTCGGGGCTACCCCCGTATCCGGCTGCGAGGACGGCGTGACGCGCCGCCCACGAGTCGTCGTCGCCGGTCTCCGCGGTGACCGCGTCGCGGCACGATTCCGTCACGGCAGCGGAACTCGTCGCACCACACCGTCCACCGCGTCGGCGGCCTCGACCTCGTCGCGGGTGACTCCGAGGATGAACAGCACGGCGTCGAGGAAGGGATGGGACAGTGCGGTGTCTGCGACCTCCCTCAGGGCGGGCTTGGCGTTGAACGCGATTCCCAGACCGGCCGCGTTGAGCATGTCGATGTCGTTGGCACCATCACCGACCGCCACCGTCTGTTCCATCGGGACGCCGACCTGACCGGCGAACTTGCGCAGCGCGGTGGCCTTCGCGGCCCGGTCGACGATGTCGCCGATCACCCGGCCGGTGAGTTTGCCGTCCACGATCTCGAGCGTGTTGGCCTGCACGAAGTCGAGTTCCAGTTCGTGGGCCAGGCCCTCGATGACCTGCCGGAATCCGCCGGACACCACACCGCAGTGGAAGCCGAGCCGGCGGAGGGTCCGGATGGTGGTGCGGGCGCCGGGTGTCAGCTCCAGGCCGTCCGCGACATCGTCGATGACGGAGGCGTCGAGGCCCGCGAGGGTCGCGACCCGCTGATGCAGCGATTCGGTGAAGTCGATCTCGCCGCGCATCGCGGATTCGGTGACGGCGCGCACCTCGTCCTCGACTCCCGCGCGGGCGGCGAGCATCTCGATGACCTCGCCCTGCACGAGGGTCGAGTCGACGTCGAACACGATGAGCCGCTTGGCGCGGCGGGCCAGTCCCCCACGCTCGACCGCGATGTCGACGTTCTCGCGCACGGCCACTTCCGCGAGCACGGTGCGCAGGCTCTTGTCTGCCTCCGCCGTGCCGGGCGCGGACACGAGGAGTTCGAGGCCCGTCACCGGGTAGTCGGCGACACCACGGATGGAGTCGATGTTGACGCCGAGGGTGGCCATCTCCCGGGCCACCGAGCGCAGCGCACGAGCGGACACCGGACTACCGAGGACGACGACGGCGTGCGTGGACAGCGACTGCCGGCCGGGATCCGCCCCGATCTCGACGTCCACCGACATCCCGACGGTGGCCATCGCCTCTTCGAGCTCCTCCTGCAGCGCCTCCCCGTTCTCGGGGCAGGCCACCAGGACACCGAGGGTCAGTCGCCCACGAATCACCACCTGCTCCACGTCGAGAAGGCTCACGTCGTGGCGGGAGAGCGACCCGAAGAGCACCGAGGTGACGCCGGGTCGGTCGGGGCCCGTCACGGTCACCAGAACAGTGGTGTCAGCTGCACCCACCGATGTACTCCGATCATGTTGCTCGCGCGGCTTGTCCGGCACCCATTGTGCCAACTGAAAAGCCCCGCCCGGTGTGGGGGCGGGGCCTTTCCGAAACTGATGTGTCAGCGGCCGGTGTCGGTTCCGGGGTCGCCTTCGTCGCCGACGGTCAGCGGCTCGTGGCGTTCCTTCTCGAGCACGGTGCTGGCGTGCTTGCCACCGTGACCCGGTCCGACGTGCGCCTCCGCCTTCATCCGCTCGACCATGTGCGGGTAGTGCAGCTCGAACGCGGGGCGCTCGGAGCGGATGCGCGGCAGCTCGGTGAAGTTGTGCCGCGGCGGCGGGCAGCTGGTGGCCCACTCGAGCGAGTTGCCGTAGCCCCACGGGTCGTCGACGGTCACGACTTCGCCGTACCGGTAGCTTTTGAAGACGTTCCAGATGAACGGCAGCGTCGACGCACCGAGGACGAACGCGAAGATCGTGGAGAACGAGTTCAGGAATGTGAAGCCGTCCGAGGGCAGGTAGTCGGCGTAGCGGCGCGGCATACCCTCGTTACCCAGCCAGTGCTGGACCAGGAACGTGCCGTGGAAGCCGATGAACGTGGTCCAGAAGTGCCACTTGCCGAGACGCTCGTCCATCATGCGGCCGGTCATCTTCGGGAACCAGAAGTAGATACCGGCGTAGGTGGCGAACACGACGGTGCCGAAGACCACGTAGTGGAAGTGGGCGACCACGAAGTAGGTGTCCGTCACGTGGAAGTCCAGCGGCGGGCTCGCGAGGATGACGCCGGACAGACCACCGAAGAGGAACGTGATGAGGAAGCCGATCGAGAACAGCATCGGCGACTCGAACGTCAACTGACCCTTCCACATGGTGCCGATCCAGTTGAAGATCTTCACACCTGTCGGGACGGCGATCAGGAACGTCATGAACGAGAAGTAGGGGAGCAGCACGGCGCCGGTGGCGTACATGTGGTGCGCCCACACCGCGATGGAGAGGGCGGCGATCGCCAGCGTCGCGTAGACCAGGCCGCTGTAACCGAACACCGGCTTACGGCTGAACACCGGGAAGATCTCCGACACGATGCCGAAGAACGGCAGCGCGATGATGTACACCTCGGGGTGACCGAAGAACCAGAACAGGTGCTGCCACAGCAGCACACCACCGGTGGCCGGGTCGAAGATGTGGCCACCGAGGTGCCGGTCGACGAACAGACCCATGAACGCGGCGGTCAGCAGCGGGAACGCCAGCAGAATCAGGATGCTGGTGATGAAGATGTTCCACGTGAAGATCGGCATGCGGAACATCGTCATGCCGGGGGCACGCAGGCAGATCACGGTGGTGATCATGTTGACGCCACCGAGGATGGTGCCGAGGCCGGCGACCGCGAGGCCCATGACCCAGAGGTCGGCTCCGACGCCCGGGGAGTGCAGCGCACTCGTCAGGGGCGTGTAGGCGGTCCAGCCGAAGTCAGCGGCGCCACCGGGGGTGATGAAACCTGCGGTCGTGATGATCGCGCCGAACACGTACAGCCAGTAGCTGAACGCGTTGAGTCGCGGGAACGCCACGTCGGGGGCACCGATCTGCAGCGGCAGGATGTAGTTGGCGAACCCGAACACGATCGGCGTCGCGTACAGCAGCAGCATGATCGTGCCGTGCATCGTGAACAGCTGGTTGAACTGCTCGTTCGACAAGAACTGCATACCGGGCACAGCGAGCTCGGCGCGCATCATCAGGGCCATGAGACCACCGATGAGGAAGAACGCGATCGAGGTCGTCAAGTACATGATTCCGAGCACCTTGGGGTCGGTGGTCGTAATCATTTTGAAGATGAACGAGCCCTTGGGTCCCTGCCGCGGCGGGTAAGGCCTGGCTGCAGCTATCGCGGGGACTGGCTGGGGCGCTACGGCAGTCACTGATCCTCCTGAATGCGCGTCCGACCCCGGGCTGCGAGGCGAACGGTCTCTGGCTTGCGCTCATCGAATCGTAGACCGTGCCCTGAGCGGCCTCCGACTGGGTCCTACCCACTGTCGTACTTACCCCGACTCAGAGCAAATTGGGGCGCATTCGACCTGCGGTTTGGCGCACCGGGGAGTGCTCACCGTCACGCGGTCCGGCGTGTCGCACCCGCCCGGTCGACACTGCCCCGAAGAGCTTCCGAGACGCCTCGAGCCCGGTGCTAAGGTTTCGCTCACCTAACTTCTATCAGGAGCTCCATGTGAACGTCCTTTCCCGACGCCGGGTCGTCGCCGGCGCGGTCGCACTCGCCGCTGCAGCCACTTTCTCCCTCACGTCCTGCTCCAGCAGTGACGACACCGCCGCCGCAACCGACACCACCACGTCGACCGGGCAATTCCCGCGCACCGTCGATCACTTCCGCGGCAGCACCGAGATCCCGGCCGCCCCGCAACGGGTCGTGGCACTCGACAACAGCTTCACCGACGCCGTCCTCCTCCTCGAGACGCCGCTCGTCGGCTACGTCGACTACCGCGAGCCCGGACTCCCCGACTACCTCGGCTCCTCGCGCGACGAATTCGCACCGGAAGCCGAGTCGGTGGGCAAGGTCAGCAACGCGAGCCTCGAGCAGATCGCCGCGCTGCAACCCGACCTGATCATCTCCGCCGAGGTGCGCGACGCGAAGAACTACGAGCAACTGTCCGCGATCGCGCCGACCATCTTCACCGAGACGACCGGGCCCACCTGGAAGGACAACATCCGACTCGTCGGCAAGGCGCTCGGCAAGGAAGAACTCGCGGAGCAGAAGATCGGCGCCTACGAGGAGCGCGCCGCCGCCGTCGGCGCGGAGATCAACGGCAAGGCGGCCGATCCGGTGATCTCGGTCGTCCGGTTCGCGGGCGAGCCGACGGCCCGCCTCTACCGCACCACCTCGTTCAGCGGGATCGTCCTCTCGGACGCCGGGTTGGCCCGCCCCGGGAGCCAGGGCCCCGACCCCGCCGATCCGGACAACATCATGCAGGCCATCAGCCCCGAGCTGATCAGCGAGGCAGAGGGCGACGTCATCTTCGTCAGCACCTGGCAGGACCCGGCGGGCAAGAGCGCCGAAGCGGCGAAGCCGTTCCTGGAGAGCCCGCTGTGGCAGACGCTGGAGGGACGCAAGGTCGACGTCGACGACGCCCGCTGGATGTCACCGGTCAGCATCCAGGGCGCGCATCTCATCCTCGACGACCTGTCGGACACGTTCGGGGTGGAGAAGCACAGCGGCTAACCTGAACGCGCCCGCACACACAGGAAGTCGCCGAATTGTCCCCTCGTAGGTTTTCCGCCCGCCGCGCGTCCACCGGTCTCGTCACTGCCGTCGCCGTGCTCGCACTCGCCGGCTGCTCGCAACCGGCCGACGACGATCCCGCAGCGTCCATCGTCCGGACCACCACGAAGATCGCCGGGGCCGGTGTGGTCGGTATCGAGAGGGACACCACGACGGCCTGCGCCGAGTCGGCCCCGGTCGACCCAGCACTCGCGGCCGGCTCGACGCACCGGGTTGTCCACACGAAGGGCGAGGCCGACGTGCCGTCCGATCCGCAGCGGATCGTGGTACTCGACAGCGCCGCACTGGACGCCGTGTGCGCACTCGGTCTGTGGGAGAACGTGGTCGGCGCGGCCACCGTCGACGGGGACTCACCTCAGCCCGGATACCTCGGCACGGGCATCTCCGAGATCCCGAGCGTCGGGACCGTCGACGCACCGGACGTGAACAAGATCGCCGCGGCGGACCCGGACCTGATCCTCGGATCGAGTCCGGCGTCCGACCAGCTGTACGGCGAACTCTCCCCCGTCGCGCCCACCGTGTTCGTCGGGTCCGACCCGGTGTACTGGAAGGCGCAGTTCGTCCTCGCCGGCAACGCCCTCGGCCGGGCCGACGCGGCGGCGGCCGCGCTCGAGCAGTACCAGCAGGACGCCAAGCAACTCGGCATCGACATCGACGCGGCGCAGACTCAGGCGTCCATCGTCCGCTTCGGCGCCGACAGCATGGAGGTCGAGGGTCCGGCGACGTTCGCCGGCCAGGTCCTCACCGACGCCGGGGTGCGGCGTCCCGCCTACCAGAACCTCGACGGTGTGGTCACCGAACCGATCTCCGAATCCGACATCGACCGGGCCGAGGGCGACCTGATCTATGCCGTCATAGACGGCGCGGACGGCACCGCCCACGCGGAGGACGTCATGTCCGGTGAAGCCTGGGAAGACCTCGAGGCCGCCGCCGACAAGCGAGTGTTCGCCGTCGAGGGTGACGTCTGGGGCGGAAACGGTCTCGTCGCCGCCCGCGCGATGCTCACCGACCTGCGGAACACGCTGAACGGCTACGTCGGCTAGGAGGCCCGGTGCCCGTCCCCGAGTTCGTCACCGCCCTACGCAGCCACGTCGGCACCGCGCCGCTGTGGCTGTCCGGGGTGAGCGTCGTCGTACGTGACGACGACGGCCGGGTGCTGCTGACCCGCCGCGTCGACAACGGCAAGTGGGCCGTCGTGTCCGGCATCCTCGAACCCGGAGAAGAACCCGGCCCCGCGGCGCTGCGCGAGATCCGCGAGGAGACCGGCGTCGACGCCGAACTGATCCGGATCACCAGCGTCGACGTCACCGACCCGATCACCTACCCCAACGACGACGTCGCGCAGTATCTCGACGTGTGCTTTCTGGCGCGGTACGTGAGCGGTGACGCGGCCGTGTCGGACGACGAGAACCACGACGTGGCCTGGTTCGCCCCCGACGCGCTGCCGTCGGACCTCACCCCGTCGTCGCGGTTGCGCCTCGACAAGGCGCTGCAAGACGAGCCGGAGGCGTGGTTCCGGCGCTGAACGCAGTTCGCCCGATGTCGCACCGGTGCAGTCGAACTGAACCGGTGCGACATCGGGCGACGGCTCTAGAAGTCCCAGTCCTCGTCTTCGGTGTTGACGGCCTTGCCGATGACGTAGGAGCTGCCCGAGCCGGAGAAGAAGTCGTGGTTCTCGTCCGCGTTGGGTGAGAGCGCCGACAGGATCGCCGGGTTGACGTCCGTCTCGTCCTTCGGGAACAGACCCTCGTAGCCGAGGTTCATCAGCGCCTTGTTGGCGTTGTACCGGAGGAACTTCTTGACGTCCTCGGTGAGGCCGACCTCGTCGTAGAGGTCCTGGGTGTAGTCGACCTCGTTGTCGTAGAGCTCGAAGAGCAGCTCGAACGTGTAGTTCTTGAGGTCGTCGCGCTCGGCCTCGGTGAGCTGTTCGAGGCCCTTCTGGTACTTGTAGCCGATGTAGTACCCGTGCACCGCCTCGTCGCGGATGATGAGGCGGATGAGGTCGGCGGTGTTGGTGAGCTTGGCCCGCGACGACCAGTACATCGGTAGGTAGAAGCCCGAGTAGAACAAGAAGCTCTCGAGCAGGGTGGACGCCACCTTGCGCTTGAGCGGCTCGTCGCCCTGGTAGTAGTCCATGACGATCTCGGCCTTGCGCTGCAGGTTCGGGTTCTCCTCGGACCAGCGGAAGGCGTCGTCGATGTCGCGGGTGGAGCACAGCGTCGAGAAGATCGAGCTGTAGCTCTTCGCGTGCACCGACTCCATGAACGCGATGTTGGTGTACACCGCTTCCTCGTGCGGGGTGATGGCGTCGGGGATGAGGCTGACGGCGCCCACGGTGCCCTGAATGGTGTCGAGGAGCGTCAGCCCCGTGAACACCCGCATCGTGAGCTGCTTCTCCTGCGCGGTGAGCGTCCCCCACGACGGGATGTCGTTGGACACCGGCACTTTTTCGGGCAGCCAGAAGTTGCCGACGAGACGGTCCCACACCTCGGCGTCCTTCTCGTCCTGGACGCGGTTCCAGTTGATCGCGGATACGCGACTCACCAGCTTGACCATTGATTCCTCACTTCGTTCGGCTGTGAGTACTTATTAACCGCCGGCGGTTGACAAGTACTCACGGGCGGCGGAGCCGCCTACAGCATGCAGGAAACGCAACCTTCGACCTCGGTACCCTCCAGAGCCATCTGACGCAGACGGATGTAGTACAGCGTCTTGATGCCCTTGCGCCACGCGTAGATCTGCGCCTTGTTGATGTCGCGGGTGGTGGCGGTGTCCTTGAAGAACAGCGTCAGCGACAGCCCCTGGTCGACGTGCTGCGTCGCGGCGGCGTAGGTGTCGACGATCTTCTCGTACCCGATCTCGTAGGCATCCTGGTAGTACTCCAGGTTGTCGTTGGTCAGGTAGGGCGCCGGGTAGTAGACGCGGCCGATCTTGCCTTCCTTGCGGATCTCGATCTTCGACGCCACCGGGTGGATGGAGCTGGTGGAGTAGTTGATGTACGAGATCGACCCGGTCGGCGGGACGGCCTGCAGGTTCTGGTTGTAGATGCCGTACTTCTGCACGGACGCCTTCAGCTCGCGCCAGTCGTCCTGCGTCGGGATGTGCACATCCGACTCGGCGAACAGCTGCCGCACCCGCTCCGTCTTCGGCTCCCACACCTGATCGGTGTACTTGTCGAAGTACTCGCCGGACGCGTACTTGGACTGCGGGAAGCCCTTGAAGTGGGTGCCCCGCTCGATGGCGATCCGGTTGGACGCCCGCACCGCGTGGAACACGACGGTGTAGAAGTAGATGTTCGTGAAGTCGATGCCCTCTTCGGAGCCGTAGAAGATCCGTTCGCGGGCCAGGTACCCGTGCAGGTTCATCTGGCCGAGACCGATGGCGTGAGAGTCGTTGTTGCCCTGCTCGATCGACGGCACCGAGTAGATGTGCGTCTGATCCGACACCGCGGTGAGCGCGCGGATCGACACCTCGATGGTGCGGGCGAAGTCCGGTGAGTCCATGGCCTTCGCGATGTTCAGCGAGCCGAGGTTGCAGGAAATGTCCTTGCCGACCTCGCTGTAGGAGAGGTCGTCGTTGAACAGCGACGGCGTCGAGACCTGCAGGATCTCCGAGCACAGGTTGGAGTGGGTGATCTTGCCCTCGATGGGGTTGGCCCGGTTCACCGTGTCCTCGAACATGATGTACGGGTAGCCCGACTCGAACTGCAGCTCGGCGATGGTCTGGAAGAACTCGCGCGCCTTGATCTTCGACTTGCGGATCCGCTTGTCGTCGACCATCTCGTAGTACTTCTCGGTGACGTTGATGTCGGCGAACGGCACACCGTAGATGCGCTCGACGTCGTAGGGCGAGAACAGGTACATGTCCTCGTTCTTCTTCGCCAGCTCGAACGTGATGTCCGGGATGACGACACCCAGCGACAGGGTCTTGATACGGATCTTCTCGTCCGCGTTCTCACGCTTGGTGTCGAGGAACCGGTAGATGTCGGGGTGGTGCGCGTGCAGGTACACCGCGCCGGCGCCCTGACGGGCACCCAGCTGGTTGGCGTACGAGAAGGAGTCCTCGAGCAGCTTCATGATCGGAATGACGCCCGAGCTCTGGTTCTCGATCTTCTTGATCGGGGCGCCGTGCTCACGAACGTTGCTGAGCAGCAACGCAACTCCGCCGCCGCGCTTGGACAGCTGCAGCGCCGAGTTGATGGAGCGGCCGATGGACTCCATGTTGTCCTCGATGCGCAGCAGGAAGCAGGACACGGGCTCGCCGCGCTGCTTCTTACCGGAGTTGAGGAACGTGGGGGTGGCGGGCTGGAACCGGCCGGCGATGATCTCGTCGACGAGTTTGGTCGCCAGCTCTTCGTCGCCGGCGGCGAGCGTGAGCGCGACCATGCAGACGCGGTCCTCGAACCGCTCCAGGTAACGCTTGCCGTCGAACGTCTTGAGCGTGTACGAGGTGTAGTACTTGAACGCGCCCAGGAACGTCGGGAAGCGGAACTTCTTGGCGTAGGCGTGATCGATCAGCGACTTCACGAAGGCGCGCGAGTACTGGTCGAGGACCTCGGGCTCGTAGTAGTTCTCTTCCACGAGGTAGTCGAGCTTCTCGTCCAGGTTGTGGAAGAAGACGGTGTTCTGGTTGACGTGCTGCAGGAAGTACTGGCGGGCGGCGGCGACATCCTTGTCGAACTGGATTTCGCCGTTGGGGCCGTACAGGTTGAGCATTGCGTTGAGCGCGTGGTAATCGAGACCGTTCGTCGAGTCTCCACCGCGCGCGTCGCGCTCTACGCTCCCCGCGTCGATGGTGTCTGTGATGGTCGGCGCCACTTCTCGTGCTCCTCGTCGTCTAAGTGATCCCAGAATTCACCCAGACCGGCCCTGACCCGCTCGACGTCCTCGGCTGTGCCCATGAGTTCGAAGCGGTAGAGGTAGGGAACGTGGCATTTCTGAGAAATGATGTTTCCTGCAAAACAATAGGATTCACCGAAGTTGGTGTTTCCTGCCGCGATCACGGCTCGGATCAGCGACCTGTTGTGTGTGTTGTTGAGAAATCGGATGACCGGCTTCGGGACGTAACTGGTGTCGCGTCCCATGGCCGTCGTTCCCCCGCCGTAGGTGGGGACGATCAGCACGTAGGGTTCGTGAACCTCGAAGGTGCCCTCGCGGTCGTGTATGGGTATGCGCGTCGCAGGCAGCCCGAGCCGCTGGACGAATCGGTGCGTGTTCTCCGAGGCGCTGGAGAAGTACACCAGCGATGTCATCGGTTTCCACCATCTGGACTAGTACTACCGTTTACGGCCGCCCGGGAACCGGATCGTTCTCGATCTCGGGCGGTGCGATCGCCTCGCTTCAAGCAGCGTTTGCCGAGAGGGTCTTGATGCGGTCGGGGCGGAAGCCCGACCAGTGCTCGTCACCGGCCACGATCACGGGCGCCTGCAGGTATCCCAGCGCCATGACGTAGTCCCGGGCTTCGGGGTCTTCGGTGATGTCGACGACGGAGTATTCGATACCCGCCTTGTCGAGGGCCCGGTAGGTGGCATTGCACTGAACGCAAGCGGGCTTGGTGTAGACGGTGATGCTCATGAAGTCCCTCTTTCCACTGCCGAATGGAGCTGACGAAGTGTGTGTTCAGCGCACTGAGATCTCCCCTGATCGAGATGGCGGTGACCCCCGATGGAGATGCTCACCGAGTCGGTTCTCGTTGTGGTCTCTCAGTGCTCAAGACACTACACCTAGTGGCCGACAGAAACACTTAACCCGAGATGTTGTGAGTCACATCGATGAAATTCCCAGGTCGTCATTCCGGCGACCATAAATTTCGCACTCACATCGGCGTGTCGCGCATCACATTTTCGGCGTGATGCGGGTCACCCCGCGGATCGCGCTCGTGCGCTGGAGGCTCAGGGAGCTTACGTCACCTCGGCGGACACGCCCGCATCCGCTGCGCGGACCCCGCGGGCGCACCGTCCGCACCACCCCGGACACCACTCCGGCGGGCACTGTCCGCCCCCCTTCCGGCGCCCGCCGCCGAGCCACCGTCGCGGCCCGCCGCTCGCCGCCCGGCACAGGACGTCGTGGGCACCGCACCCCTGCGCTTGCCGGCCGGTAACTGCAGGCCCGACGACCGGTCCCGGTAACTTGAGCGCATGCCCGAAGAGTCCCTCGAACACCTCGACTGGTCGGCGCCCGTGGTGCGCACCACGAGGGTGACGCCGAACATGCAGAGGATCACCCTCGTGGGCGGAGATCTCGGCCGATTCGAGTCCAGCGGGCGGCCGGACGAGCGCCTGCTGCTCGCGTTCCCACCGGACGGCGCCGAGAAGCGCAGCTACACCGTCCGCCGCTGGAACCCGGACGCGCTCGAGATGGACATCGATTTCGCCGTCCATGCGGGCGGGGCGGCGGCGCAGTGGGCGGCTCGCGCACAACCCGGCGAGTCCCTGGGATTCTCCACAGCGTCGGGGTGGTACGCACCGCCCGCCGACGCCGCATGGCAGCTCCTGATCGCCGATATGACGGCTCTGCCTGCCGTCGGCCGGATCGTCGAGGAACTACCGGGCACGGCGCGCGTGCACGTGATCGCGGAGGTCACCACCCGGGGCGACCGGCAGGAGTTCGCCACCGCCGCCGCGCAGACCACCACCTGGCTGCACGGGAGCGGCAACGGCACCGGCGACAGTCTGCTCGCCGAGGCGGCCCGCGACTGGGTACGACCGGACGCACCGGGATACGTGTGGTTCGCGGGCGAGGCGAAGGTGTCGCGGGTGGTCCGGCGCTGGTTGCGCCACGAACTGGGCTGGCCGGCGGACCGCTACGACGTCATCGGCTATTGGCGCGACAACAAGGAGGAGTGGGTCGCGCGGTACGAGACGGTGCGCGAACAGATAGAAGCCGCCAGGGACTCTGCCCTGGCGGCCGGTCACGACTTCGACTCGGTGCGGGACGCCGTCGACGCAGCCCTGGATCGGACCGGACTGTAGCGGCGGCGGCATCCCGCGCGCGGGCGACCGTCAGGCGTCGACGAGCTGCTTCGTGGCCTCGACGAGGCTGGCGACGACGTCGGCGACCTGCTGCGCGACCTCGGCGTTCTCGCGCGGGTGGCGGTCACCGAACTTGTCGATGGTGCCGCCGATGGCGAGGGTGACGTCTTCGAGGACCTTGCCGCCGGCGATGCGGACGGCCTTGCGGGTGTCCTCGTGCGCCCACTGTGCGCCGTTGCCGCTGGGCGAGGCGCTGATGACGGCGACGGGCTTGTCCTTCACGGCGCCGGTGCCGTACGGCCGGGAGATCCAGTCGATCGCGTTCTTGAGGACGGCAGGGATGGTGCCGTTGTACTCGGGCGTCAGGATGAGGAGCGCGTCGGCGCGGCCCGCGGCGTCACGCAGGGCCTCGACGGCGGGGATGGAACCGGCGACGTCGATGTCCTCGTTGTAGAAGGGGACCTCTCCGAGCCCGTCGAACACGGTCACCTCGGCACCCTCGGGTGCCACGGCGACCGCGGTCTCCGCGAGCTGACGGTTGACCGAGGCGGCGCGCAGGCTGCCGACGAGAACGAGAACGTTGGTCTGTGACATGTCAATAATCCTTCGATGGTGCGTAGGGCGACTCGCGAACATGTATAGCAACTAAACGGACCGCGGTCCACTTATGTTCCCGTCACGGTAGGATGCGAACCGTGACCAGCCCCCTACTTCCCCAGATCGGGGTCGATCCCCCCGAACGCGGAGACGCCGCACGTAACCGGCGTCTTCTGCTCGATGCGGCTGCGCTGCTGGTGGCCGAGCGCGGCGTCGACGCCGTCACCATGGACGCCGTCGCCTGCAGGGCGGGTGTGGGCAAGGGCACAGTGTTTCGCCGGTTCGGTAGCCGCTCCGGTCTCATGCACGCACTTCTCGACCACACCGAACGTGAACTCCAGCAGGGCTTCATGTTCGGTCCGCCACCCCTCGGGCCCGGCGCCGACCCGATCGACCGGCTGATCGCCTTCGGCCACGCCCGCATCGCGATCGTGGAGGTGCAGGGCGAGGTGCAGCGCGCCGCGGAGAACTCCCTCGAGTTCCGGTTCGCCGCACCCGCGCGGGCGGTGTCGGTGCGCCACGTCGTGTCCCTGCTCCGCGCCGCCGGGGTGCAGGGCGACCACGAACTGCTCGCCTGTTCGCTCCTCGCGCCGCTCGAGGCCACGCTGGTGTTGCACGAACTACGCGACCTGGGCATGTCGGTCGAACGGCTCGGCGCCGCCTGGGAAGACCTGATCCGGCGCGTCACCCGATGTTGAACCCGAATCCGGGCCTTTTGTCTAACCTCGGGGAATGCGCACCACCGCCGCCGTTCTCGGCATCCTGACGTTCGCCTCGCTCACCGCCTGCGGCGGGGACGGGCAGACCACGCCGGCGGATCCGACCGGCCGCACGTTCGTCTCCACCTCGGTGGAGGGCGATCCCATTCCGGGCGGCGGGCCGCTCGTCCTCGGGTTCACCGACCCCGGACGCCTCTCCGTCGCTGCCGGCTGTAATCAGGGCAGCGCCGACGTCGACCTGGCCGACGGAAAGCTGGTTGCCGGTCCGCTCGCGATGACGCTGATGGCGTGCCCGGGTGAGGCGGCCGGCGCGGACGCCTGGGCGGCGGGACTGCTGGACGCGCAGCCGAATTGGACCCTCGACGGCGACACCCTCACCCTCACCACGGCCAGCGGTTCGGTGACGCTGTCGGACGAAAAGGTCGCCCGGCCGGATCGGCCCGTTTTCGGGACCACCTGGACGGTGACCGCGCTGATCAGCCCCGATGCGGTCACGACGACCGCGGTGCTGGAGCAGACTGCACCTCAGTTGCTGATCGCCCGGGACGGTTCCGCGTCCGGCTTCACCGGCTGCAACCGGATGAGCGGGTCCGCGGACGTGCAGCCGAGTTCGATCACGTTCGGGCCCTGGGCCACCACCCGGATGGCCTGTCCTCCGGACGTCATGGAGGTCGAGCGTGCGGTTCTCGCAGCGTTGACCGGCGAAACGAGTTACAGCGTCCATTCGGACACGATGCAGGTGACCAACGCCGACGGGTTCGGGTTGACGCTGCGGGCGAGCTAGAGGGCCGCGAGCCAGCTGCCCAGCGCCCGGGCGCTGGCATCGATCCGCGCGGGCCAGTCCAGGGCCGAGTCGTCGGCCGTGTCGCTGACGTGCTTGACCAGCCGGCACCGGGCGCCGCTACGGGCGCTGGCGTAGGCGATGGCGAAACCCTCCATGTCCACGAGGTCGGCTCGCCGGGCCAGTACGTCGCGCACCGCGGCATCCGCCACGAACAGGTCACCGGTCGCGAGCACGGAACCGTCGCCGTCCGGCAGGGCGAGGACATCGGCCACCTCGTGCCCGAGCGCCCGGATGGCGTCGCCACTGATGTCGTGGTTGAGGACGGTCGACGGCGTGAACAGGCCGCTGTGATGCTCGTGCAACGCACCCGCGGTGCCGATGTTGACGACGAGAGGCTTGTCATTCCGGGGGTAGTCGGCGAGCGCGGACGCCACGGCCACGGCAGCGCTCACCTTGCCGATGCCCGTGATCAGAACCTCGAACCCCGAGGGGACGTGCACCGCCTCCGCCTTGGTCGCGCTGACCACCAGGACGTCCGATCTACTCATGCGCGGAACCGTACCCTGCGCCTGTCAGGGGCACTCGCTAGAGTTCTGTCATGGCGAATCCACGTGCGCAGATCCTCGAGGAACTCGGTGCCCGGCCCACCATCGACGCGGCCGACGAGATCCGCAAACGCGTTCAGTTCCTGAAGGACTACCTGCTGTCGACCCCGGCCAAGGGCTTCGTCCTCGGCATCAGCGGCGGTCAGGACAGCACCCTCACCGGACGTCTCGCCCAGCTCGCGGCGAGCGAGCTGCGCGACGAGGGCCACGACGCCGAGTTCGTCGCCGTCCGGCTCCCCTACGGCACCCAGGCCGACGAGTCGGATGCCCAGATCTCCCTCGACTTCATCAAGCCCGACCGGTCGGTGGTCGTCAACGTGAAGCCCGGCGCGGACGCCACCGCGAAGGAATCGTCCGAGGCGCTGCGCGACATCATCGGCGACGGCGGTGAGCTGCGCGATTTCGTCCGCGGCAACATCAAGGCCCGCGAACGCATGGTGATCCAGTACTCGATCGCCGGACAGCTCGGGTATCTCGTGGTCGGCACCGATCACGCCGCCGAGGCGATCACCGGATTCTTCACCAAGTTCGGCGACGGCGGCGTGGACGTCACCCCCCTGACCGGGTTGTCCAAGCGTCAGGGCGCTGCACTCCTACGCGAACTCGGCGCACCCGAGAGCACGTGGAAGAAGGTCCCCACCGCCGACCTCGAGGACGATCGTCCCGCCCTTCCCGACGAGGAGGCGCTGGGAGTGACGTACGCGCAGATCGACGACTACCTCGAGGGCAAGGATGTGCCGGAGGACATCGCCCGGAAGCTCGAGACGATGTACCGCAGCACCCGGCACAAGCGGACCGTCCCGGTGACACCGCTCGACACGTGGTGGCGGTGACCCGATGGTCCAGGCGCTGGTCGCGGGCGGTACCGGCACTGCAGGCCGGCAGGTGGTCAAGGAGTTCCTCGCTCGCGGTCACTCGGTCCGGGTCCTGACCCGGCACGGTGGTGCCCCCGGCAGCGAAATCGTCCACTTCCACGGCGATCTCGTCACCGGTGACGGTCTCGCGGAAGCATTGGACGGCGTCGACGTGGTGGTCGACACCACCGACGGCAAGACCCGGGGCACCCGGGCCGTGCTCGAGAAGGGCGCCGAGAACCTGCTCGCCACCGCGGACGGCGCCGGGGTCGGACGCGCCGTGCTGCTCTCCATCGTCAACGTCGATCGGAGCGACTTCGCCTACTACCAGGCGAAGCGGAAGCAGGAACTGGTCTACGAGAACGCGGCGATGGACACGACGATCGTGCGGGCCACCCAGTTCCACGATTTCATCCCCATGATCGCGAAGCCGGCGAGCAGGGCCGGATTGATACCCGCCTTCTCCAAGACGAGCTTCCAGACGATCGACACCCGGGACGTCGCGACCGCGCTGGTCGACGCCGCCCTGGCCGCCGAACCGTCACCGGAGGGCCCGATCACCATCGGTGGCCCCGAGGTCCGCACCGCCCGCGACCTCACTGCGGCGTGGAAGAAGGCCACGGGCACGCACGGTGTCGTCGTGAATGTTCCGCTCCCCGGCGCGATGGGGAAGTTTTTCCGGGAGGGGTTGAACCTGGTGCCCGACAATCAGTTCGGAACGATCACCTTCGACCGGTGGCTGGCCGACTCCCGCTGAGCGCGCAGACCTGGGACGTGCCCTAACCGCCGGCGAACGGTGGCAGCACGTCCACCTGTGCACCGGCCGTGCGGGTCAGATCGCGCGTCAGCTCGGAGTCGACGAGGAACGCGGACACCGACAGCACCCGCTGCATGTCGGGCCCGTACTTCGCGAGGAGAAGTTCTTTCACCTGGCCGAGGTCTGCGCTCGCGGGGAGGTCGAGAGTCTCCTTGGTGCACCCCGCCGCGTCGGCGGCAGCTGCGAAATACCGAATCGAAATACCCGTCACGTCAACCACCGATTGCTCCCATGCTGCGTTCCGGCGGGGCGAAGCCGTCCGCGTTGATTCCGTGGCCCGCCCACTTGTTCCACATCGCGCCGCGCCACAACTGCGCCAGCTCCTCGTCGTCCGCACCCGACCGCAGCGCCGCCCTCAGGTCGATCTCCTGGTCACTGAACAGGCACGACCGTACCGTTCCTTCGGCGGTGAGGCGGGTGCGGTCGCAGTCGGAGCAGAACGACCGGGTGACGGACGCAATGATCCCGACCGTGGCCGGACCACCGTCGACGAGCCACTCCTCGGCCGGCGCCGAGGGGTCGTCCCGGCCGTGTTCGGTGAGCGTGAACCGCTCACCGAGGACGGCCAGCAACCGGTCGGCGGGAACCATGTTCTCGCGCGCCCACTCGTGATCGGCGTCGAGCGGCATTTCCTCGATGAACCGCAGTGCGACGCCCTCGGCCAGGCACCACTCCAGGAGATCGGCGGCGCCACCGAGTGTTTCGGGCATCAGCACCGCGTTGATCTTCAGCGGCGCCAGTCCGGCGTCTGCGGCGGCGCGGATGCCTGCGATGACGGACGGCAGCCGATCGCGTCGCGTCAGCCTCGCGAAGTGCTCGCGATCGACCGAATCGAGGGAGACGTTGACCCGTGTCAGACCGGCACGGGCAAGCTTGGCTGCGCGGTGTTCGAGACCGACCGCGTTGGTGGTCATCGCCAGCGGGATCCCCGGCACACGTTCGGCGCAGCCCGCGATCATCTGCTCGAGATCCACCCGCATCAGCGGCTCGCCGCCGGTGAACCGGACCTCGCGCACGCCGAGGCGGTGGACGGCGATGTCGACGAGCCGGACGATCTCGCTCGCGGTGAGGAGGTTCTGCGCCGGAATGGCCGGCAGCCCTTCCTCCGGCATGCAGTACGTGCAGCGCAGCGAACACTTCTCGGTGATGGACACCCGGAGGTCGCGCGCCACCCGGCCGAACCGGTCGACCAGGTGGTCGACGTCCGGCCTGCCCGCGAGCGACACCGACGACCGGACAGTCGGGATACCCATCTCCACCGCCGTCATCGAGTTGCCTTTCCCTGCATCTGTCCAGTATGCCGCTAGGGGTGATCGCTGTCCGGCGCGGTGCCCTCGTCGCTCGGCCGGAAGGATGCCTAGGATTGGTGACCATGGCCGGAGGAATGTCGTGACCGCACGCTCTGTGGAGCAGCACGCCCAGCATGTCGCCGAGCTCCTCGCGCCGCTCCACGAGCGACCGGCGGAGGAGATTCCGCTCGGCGAGGCACTCGGACGCGTCCTCGCCGCCGACGTCCATTCCCCCGTCGACCTGCCGTTGTTCCGCAATTCGCAGATGGACGGGTACGCGGTCGATGCCGCATCCGTGGCGTCGGTCCCGGCGGTGCTCCCGGTGCGGGGCGTGATCGCCGCGGGCCCGGCCGAGGCCACCACGCACACTCCCGGTACCGCCTACCGGATCATGACCGGGGCGCCGATCCCCGACGGCGCCGACGCCGTGGTCCCGGTGGAGGACACGGAGGCGACGGACGGACAGGTCCGGATCGGACGCTCCCGCACCGCCGGGGAGTTCGTGCGCGAGCGCGGCAGCGACGTCCGGGAGGGCACCCTGCTGCTGCCCGCAGGCAGCATTCTCGCCGCCCGGCACATCGCCGTACTCGCCGCCGTCGGCCTGCAGCGCGTCCCGGTGCGCCCGCGGCCTCGCGTCGCCGTGATCACCACGGGCGCCGAACTCGTGGACGCCGGCACCACACTGCATCCGGGAGAGATCTACGACTCCAACGGAATCGCCCTCGCGTCGAGTGCCCGGGCCAACGGTGCCGAGGTCGTCTCGATCACCCGCAGCGGCGACGATCCCGCCGAGTTCCGAACCCTGCTCGCGGAGGCGACCACCACCGCCGATCTCGTCCTGACGTCCGGTGGAGTGTCGATGGGCGACTTCGAGGTGGTCAAGGAGACCCTCTCGCCGCTCGGCGCAGAGTTCGGTCACGTCGCGATGCAGCCGGGCGGCCCCCAGGGCACCGCCGTCGTGGACGGTACGCCCGTACTCAACTTTCCCGGCAATCCTGTGAGCACCCTCGTGTCGTTCGAGGTGTTCGCCCGTCCCGAGATCCGGCGCGCGGCGGGGCTCTCCCCGACCGAACCCGAGGAACTGCCGCTCGCCGCGGCCGTCACCTCCATCAAGGGCAAGCGGCAATTCCTCCGCGCCCGCCGTACCGATGCCGGAGTCGAACTCGTGTCCGGCCCCGGTTCCCATCTCGTCGCCGCGATGGCATGGGCGGACGTCCTCCTCGACGTTCCCGCCGACGTCACCGCACTCGACGCCGGCCAACTCGTGAAAGTGATCCCCCTATGAGCGACCTGACGCACCTCGACAGCGAGGGCCGCGCCCGCATGGTCGACGTGAGCGCGAAAGCGGACACGACTCGAACCGCGGTGGCCGCCGGGCAACTGGTCACCACCCCCGCGGTGATCGAACTGGTCCGGGCCGACGACCTCCCCAAGGCCGACGTGCTCGCGACGGCCCGGATCGCCGGGATCTCGGGAGCGAAGAAGACGTCCGAGCTGATTCCGCTGTGCCATCAGCTCGCGCTGTCGTCGGTGAAGCTGGAATTCGGATTCACCGACGACGCCATCACGATCGAGGCGACCGCGAAGACGAAGGGCCCGACCGGCGTCGAGATGGAGGCCCTCACCGCCGTGGCGGTGGCCGGATTGACGTTGCACGACATGGTGAAAGCGGTCGACCCCGCCGCGACACTGGACGGTGTCCGGTTGCTCAGCAAGGACGGCGGCAAACGCGGACACTGGACGCGGGAGCAGCAGAGCACCGGAAACCTCACGGTGACACCGCGATCCGCGGCGGTTCTGGTCGCCTCGACCGGCGGCGCGAAGGGCACCCGGGAAGACACGACCGGCCCGGTGATCGCAGCGTGGCTCGAGGAACGCGGCTTCACCACCCGGGGACCGCTGGTCTACGCGGACGCCGACATCGCGGCCGGCCTCGCCGACGCACTGTCCGGCAATCCCGCGCTGATCATCAGCACCGGCGGCACCGGCGTCTCCCCCACGGATGCGACCCCGGAGGCCACCCGTGCGGTGCTCGACCGCGAACTGCCCGGTGTGGCCGACGCCATCCGGAATCGCGGGACGGAGGTGACCCCACACGCCTCGCTGAGCCGCGGACTCGCCGGTGTGGCGAACGGCACAGTGGTCGTGAATCTCCCCGGCTCGCCGGGCGGGGTGAAGGACGGGCTGTCCGTCCTCGACCCCATCGTCGATCATCTTCTCGCTCAGGTCGCAGGCGGAGGTGCGCACGATGCCTGACATCCTCGCCCAGATCTCGGATCAACCCCTCGATCCCGCCGTCGTCGACGCTGCCGTGGCCGGCCCCGAGCACGGCGCCGTCGTCGTGTTCACCGGCGTCGTTCGCAATCATGATGGTGGACAATCGGTTTCGGCCCTCGAGTACCAGTCGCACCCGGACGCCGAGCGCTTCCTCCGTACCGTGTGCGAAGAGGTGGCGGCCTCCACCGGACTCCCCGTGGCAGCCGTCCACCGGGTCGGATCCCTCACCGTCGGCGACCTCGCGGTGGTCGCCGCGGTGGCCGCTCCCCACCGCGCCGCGGCGTTCGCTGCGTGCGCCGAACTGGTGGAACGGATCAAGCATGAGGTACCCATCTGGAAGCGGCAGAAGTTCGCCGACGGAGCCTCCGAATGGGTCGGTCTGTGACTCCTCGGTCGGACCGTTCGGCTGCCACCAGGTAGACTCGCCATCACTAGGTGACCACGACGGTCATCCAGCGTCGTAGAACGCATTCAGTTCGGTTACCCGAATCCTGTTGGATGTGCACTCGCATCCGCTCTTCTTACGGCGAAGAAGCTTGCCGACCGGCAACGCCGCCAACCTGTGCTCGAGCTCCGACGGAGACCTTCCGTATCGGCCCTCCGGGCACGACCCTGTGCCCGAAAGGCCTGACCACTTGTCTGACACACGTACCCCCGACACGACATTCGCCGCGCTCGGTGTCCGCGAACCGCTGGTGAAAGCGCTCGCCGACAAGGGGATCACCTCCCCGTTCCCCATCCAGGTCGACACCCTCCCCGACACGCTGTCGGGTCGCGACGTGCTCGGCCGCGGCAAGACGGGCAGCGGTAAGACGCTCGCCTTCTCCATTCCGATGGTGTCCCGCCTCGCCGGTGAACTGTCCGGCGGCAAGCGCCGCCCGGGCCGCCCGGTGGGTCTGATCCTGGCCCCCACCCGCGAGCTCGCCACCCAGATCACCGCGGCACTCGAGCCCCTCGCCGCCGCCTACGACCTGCGGGTCACCACGATCTTCGGTGGTGTCTCACAGAACCGTCAGGTCAGCGCGCTCAAGGCCGGCGTCGACATCGTCGTCGCGTGCCCCGGACGGCTCGAAGACCTGATGAAGCAGAAGTTCGTGAGCCTCGACGCCGTCGAGATCACCGTGCTCGACGAGGCCGACCACATGGCCGACCTCGGCTTCCTGCCCGTCGTCACACGCATCCTCAGCGCAACCCCCCAGCAGGGGCAGCGGCTGCTGTTCTCCGCCACCCTTGACAACGGTGTGGACAAGCTGGTGAAGCGGTTCCTGAAGAACGAGGTCCTGCACTCGGTCGACGAGGCGAACTCGCCGGTCGCCGCCATGACGCACCATGTGTTCGACGTCGACGGCGTCGAAGCCAAGCGCAAGCTGGTCGAGCGACTGGCGTCCGGCACCGGACGGCGCATCCTGTTCATGCGGACCAAGCATCAGGCCCGCAAGCTGGCCCGTCAGCTCACCGAGGCGGGAATCCCCTCGGTCGATCTGCACGGCAACCTGTCGCAGGCGGCCCGCGACCGCAACCTCGCGTCCTTCTCCGCCGGTGAGGCACGCGTGCTGGTGGCCACCGACGTCGCGGCCCGCGGCGTCCACGTCGACGACGTGCAGTTGGTCGTCCACGTCGATCCGCCCGCCGAGCACAAGGCGTACCTGCACCGTTCCGGTCGCACCGCACGCGCGGGCAGCGCCGGCGACGTCGTGACGGTCGTGCTGCCCGAGCAGCGCAAGGACCTGGCGGTCCTCATGCGCAAGGCCGCGATCAAGGTGACCCCCGTCCGCAGCACCGCGGATTCCGCACACGTGCTCGACCTGATCGGCGACATCGCACCGCACGTCACCCCCGCTCCCAAGGCGGCACCGGCGTCGAACGGCGGCGGACGCAATCAGCGGCCGGGCGGCGCCCAGGGTGGACGCGGCCAGGGCGGTCGCGCACACGGTGAGGGCGGCGGGGCTCGTCGCTCCCGCTCGGGTGGAGCGGGCCGCACCCGTGCAGCCTCGTCCACGGGCGGCGGAACCCGCACCGCGGCCGCAGGCGGCTCACGCCGCCGGCAGGGCTAGAACTTCTCGAGGTGGACGGCGTCGGCCAGTGGCCGGCGCCCCCGCCACCCGAAGCGCTCGAGGTCCGGCACCTGCTGGAACTCGGCCACCTTCCCCACACACAGCCACGCGATCGGGCGCACCGGCTCCGGAATGCCCAGTAGTTCGGTGAGATACGGCTCGTCGTAGAACGACACCCAGCCGACACCCACGTTCTCGGCGGCCGCGGCGAGCCACAGATTCTGGATCGCGAGCACCGCGGAGAACAGGCCGGTGTCGTCGACCGTGTGCCTGCCGAGGATGTGCTCGCCGCCGCGACTCCGGTCATAGGTCACGACCACACCCATGCCGCTCTCGCAGATACCTTCGATCTTGATCGGGTCGAACGTCTTCTTCCGGTCTTTCGGCAGCGACTCCGCGAACCGCTGACGGGCACCCGCCACGTGCTCGGCGAACGTATTCAACGTGCCGGTGTCGCGCACGACGACGAAATCCCACGGTTGTGTGTTGCCCACGCTGGGGGCGCAGTGCGCAGCGCCCAGAATTCGATCGAGGACGCCCGGCGCGATCGGCTCCCCGGTGAACTCGGCCCGTACGTCCCGGCGACGACGGATCGCGTCGTACACGGACAAGACGGGTTCGGGGCGGGGTTCGGGACTACACGCAGACTCGGTCACGCCGTCACGGTATAGCGATGCACACCCAGCATCGCGCCGGGGTCCGCATCTTCTCCGTCGGCCACGACGCAGTCCGCGAGCCGGTTCCGCACGTGCTCGGCCTCGATGTCGGCCCCGATGAGCACCAGCTGCGTCGCCCGTTCCTCACCGGGTTCCCAGCGCGTCGATGTGAATCTGATGTGCGGTCCGACCGTCTGCACCTCGAACTTCCGCGACTGCCCGGGCACCGCGAAATGCACGAATCCCTTGATCCGGTAGATCCCGACCGGTCGTTTCTCGAGGAACTCGACGAGCCGCCGCGGATCGATCGGCGTCTCCGAGGCGAAATCGACTGCCTCGTAGGACGAGTGCAGATGGTCGTGACCGTCGCAGTGGTCGTGTTGATCCAGCAGGAGCTGATCGAGGGTGAGCTGCTCCCCTGCCGCCGGTTCACGTCCGGGCTCCCGGTCGAACAGCAGGGTGGGCTCGATCCGGCCGTGTGCGGTAGTCAGGACCGGCGCGCGGTCGTTGTAGTCGCGGACCATCGCGTGCACGGCGGCGCGTCGGCCTTCGTCGATCCGGTCGGTCTTGTTGAGGATCACCAGGTCTGCGAGCGTGACCTGCTTGCCGAGGTCCGGGTGCTGGGCCGACATGTCCTCGAACTGCTCACCGTCGACCATCACGACGAGACCGCCGTAGACGACGTGTGGGTTCGCGCTGCCGAGTACGAGCCGAATCATGTTGCGCGGCTCGGCAAGCCCGCTCGCCTCGACGATGATCACATCGATCTGCGACGTGGGGCCCGCCAGGCGGTCCAGCATCTCGTCCATGTCGCTGACGTCGACGGCGCAGCACATGCAGCCGTTGCTCAGCGACACCATGGAATCGACCTGCCCGGCCACCATCATCGAATCGATGTTCACGGCACCGAAGTCGTTCACGATGACGCCGACGCGGACCCCGCGGTTGTTGCGGAGCACGTGGTTGAGGAGTGTGGTCTTCCCCGAACCGAGGAATCCGGCGACGATGACGACGGGAATCCGCTTCTTCGCCAACGCTGCGACCTCCGTGGACCCTCGACGATCTACCGGGCGCCCATCCTAGCGCCCCGCCCCCGCGGAGAGGATCGCCGCGTCGACGTCGGCCGCGGGAGTCATCGGCAACGTGTGATGGGTGGCTCCGGGAATCGTCGTCACCGTGGCAAACGGGAGCAGCCGCCGGGCGTTCTCCGCCACCCGGCCCGCATCGTGCGCCCGGCTGCCTCCCGCGAGCACCACGGTGGTGCCGACCGTCAGTCCTTCCAATGCACGGGCGTTCGGGCGTGGCGGCACGACCAGCGAGGTGCGGCCGAACGCGGCCGCCCCGAGCGCGGTGACACGAAGCCACCGGGGGTCGACGCCGGCGCCCGCGGTCTCCCAGCCGATCAGGCGCCGTTGCCGCTTCTCCGTGGGCCGGATCAGCAGCGGCACTGCGTGGAGCACGTATCGCCGACTCATGCCCGCGAAGCAGGACGTCGGGTCGAGCAACACGAGACGGTCGACGCGACGGGAATCGTGCAGCGCGTACGCGAGCGCGATCATGGCGCCGTACGAATGCCCGACCACCCCCGCCGATGTCGCCCCGAGATGGTCGAGCACCGCGTCCAGCCACGCGACCAGATCCGCGGCCGTGCGTAGCGGCGCGCCGTCGTTCACGCTGCGCCCCACGTCGCCCATGACGTCCACCGCGAACACCCGGTGACCACGGGCGAGCGCCGCGACGTTGGCGACCCACACGGTCGACGTGGCCCCGCCCCCGGGAAGCAGGAGAATCGGCGTACCCGTCTCAGGTCCGCACACGTTGACCCGGGTAGGCCCGAACGGCGTCGGGACGTTCACGGGGGTGACGTTCACCGGCCAGTCGTCCAGCAGCGAGTCGTAGGCGCGGAAGAAGTCGTCGACTGCCGCCATCACGTCCTCCTCGGGTTATCTCGATAGTCGAGATACTAGACAATCGAGAGAAGAGTCGCAGTAGATTGCAGAGCGTGAATCCGGACGAAGACGCACAGACCGTGCACAGGCTGCGCGGGCTCGCAGTCGAGCTGAACCTGCTCGGCGCCGAGTTCGCGCAACTGCACGGACTGCACACCACCGATCTCCGCGCCCTGATCTGCATCCTCGACGCCGACCGCGCGGACCTCCCCGCCACCCCCGGATGGCTCGGAAGTCAGCTCGGCATCAACTCGGCCTCCGTCACCGCACTCCTGGACCGCATGGAGAGTGCCGGGCTGATCCGGCGCGACCGCGACGCCGACGACCGCCGCCGGTCGTTGCTCGCCGTGACCCCCCGTGCCGTCGACCTCGGCCAGTCCTTCTTCGGACCGCTCATCAACCGGACGGCAGCCGTCCTGGAAGGCTTCGACGCCACCGAAAGAGACACCATCTCGCGGTTTCTCGACGGCGTGAACCGTGCGGTCGCCGGCGAGCGACAGACCCGCAGTCAGCCGACGGACGCGTCGGCGCCGAGGTCGCGGACCCGACGCGCGGGTGAGCCGGCGTAGAGCCCGTTCGGCTCACAGTCGCGAGTGACCACCGTGCCCGCGCCGATGACGCACCCTTCCCCCACCGTCACTCCGGGAAGGATGATCGCGCCGGCGCCGATCCAGCAGCCGTCGCCGATCACGATCGGGCGATCGACCACCCGCCCGCCCCGACCCGAGGACGGACCGATGTCGTGAGTGCTCGTGATGAACTGCGCACGATGCCCGACAGCAACCTGCCTGCCGAGCGTGATGGGCGCGGTCCCGTCGAACAGCACCCCGCGGTTCACGAACGTTCCCACACCCATCGAGATGTCCTTGCCGCCGAAGTGGCAACCCGAGTAGATGCCCGCTCCCCACACCTTCGCGCCCGCCGCCATCAGCAGGAGCACGCGCAGCCAGACGGGGACGAACGCGGAGGCCTGAACGATGGTGACGAAGCGCACCCCGTCACCCTATCCCCGGGGAGCAGCTCCACGGACCGAAGATTGCTCGTCGTTAACTGTCTAACCGCCCGAAAATCCGGGGTCCGGCGTACTATGTGGCCGACGAAGAATACAGAGGGGGACTGTGAGAGAACTGGATAGCGACGGATTCGCTGCACTGGTGGAGTCCATCCCGCATGCGATCAGCGTTCACGACCGGGAACGAAACGTCATATTCAGCAACTCCGCATGCGCCGCCCTGATCGGCTACGGCACCGAGGAATTCGCCGACCTCGAGCACGAGCAATTGTTCCACCCCGACGACGGCGAACTGTGGGGCGCCATGCTCGCCCGGGTCCTCGGAACGGAAAACCCCAGCGCGACAGCGCATCTCCGGATCCGACACCGCGCCGGGCACTGGATCTGGGTGCGCGTCGCAGCATCCACGTTCACCGCGGACACCGAGAGACTGGTCGCGCTCGTCCTCCAGGACGAATCCGACACGATCTGGGGCAATCCGACGGCCGCGAGGCAGCCCATCCGATAGCGGTCCGATCACCGCCCCTCGCCGGGGGCCGGGCAGCTGCACGGCGGAGTCCGGATCGTGGCGCCGCATCGCCGGCAGAAATGGGTGCGGTGCCCACCGTTGTTCGACGTCGGGCACCCGCACACCTCCCACCCCACCAGGCACGTGTTGGCGGCCAGCAGGTGGCCGTTCGGACAGCGTCCCGGCGCGGTTTCCGTTCTGGCAGCCACACGTCGAATCTACCCCACTATCGAACACATGTTCCCATCACGCCGGTGTCTGCCGGACGGTCACATGTAGTTGCCGGGCGAACCGTCCTCCTGCCCGTCCTCCCGCTCCACCAGGAACCAGCTGCCGGGGGCGTAGATCAACTCCCGGGCGGCACGGACGATGACGAGGGCCCCGGACTCGTGGATGCTGTAGCTGTCGTCGTCGCCGAAGTCGGTGACGGCGAACTCCGCCAATTGGTCGAATGATCGATGCGTCACAGTGAATGTCATGACGCCAGTCTCCCACCGGCACAACGGGGATGAATGAGGAAAGCCTCCCATCCGCAGGTTTGCGGATGGGAGGCTTCTCTCGAAAGTGGAGCTAAGGGGACTCGAACCCCTGACCCCCACACTGCCAGTGTGGTGCGCTACCAGCTGCGCCATAGCCCCGTATTCGGTTGTTCTCCGCACTCGGAATCACTTCCTCCGTGCTCGAAGAAAGTTACACCATTGCCGACCGGGCCAACAAATCGCCTGGTCAGAGGCGCTTCGCGCCCGTGCGCCTTTCTGGTTGTTCCAGCTACCACAAAGGCGCACGGGCGGCGGAGCCGCCTACAGCTGGGACACCCAGTTCTCGTTGGAGAGCGCGTCGATCACGGTGCCGTCCTTCACCACCGCGGGCGTGCCCGTCGCACCGCTTGCTGCGAGGGCCTGACGTCCCGCCTCGGCGTGTGCCCGGGCCTGCTCCACCTTCGCACCGGTGGTGATGCACTGGGCGGCCGCGTCGGAGGCTCCGGCGTCGCTGGCGATCCGCGCGAGTTCCTCGTTGGTGTGGTCGGAGCTGCCGTTCTCCTTCGGCTGATTCGCCGGCGAGAACAGGGCCGCATGGAACGCCGAGTACGCCACGGCGTCACCGGTTTCGGCGACGCATTCGGACGCAGCGACTGCCCGGGTGGAGTAGTCACCGCTCGCCGAGAGCCGGTCGAGGAAGTTCAGGACGTGATAGCGGACGGCCACCTTGCCGTCGTCGACGGCCTGGGCGAGTTCCTGCCCGTTCTTGTTCTCGAGCTCGGCACAGTACGGGCACATCGGGTCTTCGAACAGATCGATCGTGGTGGCCGCGTCGGGACGACCGAGAAGCACCACGCCGTCGTCCTGCAATGCCACCTGGACCTCGGAGTTCTGGACGCCACCGTAACCGTCGTTCCGCGGCTTGCTGCGGTTGCTCTGCCAGATCACACCCCCGATGACCAGCACGGCGATCACCAGCACGGCGAGCCCACCGAGAATGTAAGTGGACCGGCTGGATTCCGGCTGCGGGTTGTACTTGTTCTTCGCGCTCACGTGGATGCAGTCCTTCGACGTCGGATCGATTTACCGAATGCTTACTCTGCCACCGTCTGCTGAGGGGTCACTGAGAGAGTGGTGCGGGAGCCGAGCCCCAGCGCGAACGGCGACCGCGGGAACACGATCAACCACGCTGCCAGCGCGAGGAAGGCCACATCCCGGAGGATTTCCTTGGTGTAGTCCCAGCCGTTCACGTCGGCCGCACCGCCGCCGCCGAAGCATCCGCAGTCGATGGACAGCCCGCGGGCCCACACCGAGACGATCACGCCGATGAGCACGAGCAGGAGTACGGCCGACACGGAGGCCGTGACGCGGACGGCGAGCCCGATCAGCAGGAGCAGGCCCAGGGCGATCTCGAAGAACGGCAACGTGTTGGCAACCGGTCGTACGAGGTCCTCGGGCAGCAGTTGGTAGGCACGGACGGCGATGATCGTCTGGGCGGGGTCGGCGACTTTGAGTGCGCCGGAGACCAGCCAGACGGCGGCGAGAGACAGCCGGGCGAGGAGGGAGACGATCTTGATCCACACCCGAACGAGCGTACCGAAGTCGCCGGTCAGACCGCCTCGACCGACACCTTGGGTGCCGCCTTGTTCGGCACCAGCAGCCACCCCACAGCAGCGAGGAGCATGACCCCTCCGGTCACGCCGAAGGCGACCGCGTACGACAGGTGCTGAGCGAGCAGACCCGCTCCGACCGGGCCGAGCACTCCGCCGACATCCGCGACCATCTGGAAGGTGGCCAGCACGGGACCACCGCGGGACTTCGCGCCGACGACGTCGGCGACCGCAGCCTGCTGTGCCGGACTCATCACACCGGAACCGATACCTGCGATGCCCGACAGCACCAGGAAAACCAGGAGGTTCTCACTGAGGCCCATCCCGACGGTGCTGGCGCCACACACGAGGAGGCCGAGCAGGACGAACAGCTTGCGGCCGTACACGTCCGACAACCGTCCCGACACGATGAGGACGAGTGCGTTCCCGACGGCGAACACGGTGAGGGCGATACCGGCGAGGGCGGCGTCGCGGTGCAGCGCCTCGACGACGAACAGCGGGACCATCGCCACCCGCACGCCGAAGATCACACCGCCGAACGCGAAGTTGGATCCCAGCGCGGCCCGATAGATCGGCTGTCCGAGGGCTTCACGCAGCGTCATGGTGGCACCGGCAACGGTGGCGTCGGGCGCGGTGAGGTGGGAACCGCGCAGGCTCACGAAGACGACGGCCGCGGCGATGACGAGGGCGATCGCGTAGATGACGAACGGAACCCGGAGGCCGAAGCCGACGAGCAACCCGCCGACGAGTGGCCCGGAGATCGAGCCCATCAGGAAGCTCGTCGCATACAGCCCGGACACGCGGCCACGACTGTCGACCGGCGCGATGCGGATGACGAGGCCCATCGCCGACACCGTGAACATCGTCGAGCCGATGCCCCCGAGTGCGCGGAAGATCAGCAGCTGCCAGTAGTCGCCCGCGACCGCGCAGGCTGCGGTCGACGCGGCGACGATCAGCAGACCGGTGATGTAGACCGGCCGCTCCCCCAGCTTCTGCACGAGCCGTCCGCTGACCGGGGCGAAGACCAGGCGCATGAATGCGAACGACGAGATCACGACGGTGGCCGCGGTGACGCTCACGTCGAAGCTGCGGGCGAACTGCGGGAGGGCGGGTGCGACGATCCCGAACCCGAGTGCGATGACGAAGCTGGCCGAGACCAGCACCCAGATTTCGGAAGGGATCCGCGGGCCACGCCCGGCGGGCAGCCCGGCTGCGCGAGTGTTCATAGTTGAATCCGATGGTAGGTGCCCCGGCTTCGGCGACGGCACCTACCCCGCCCGAACACCTACTTCAGGACGTCGGCGACCAGTTCCTTGGCTGCCGCCTGCACCTCCGCGAGATGGTCCGGGCCCTTGAAGGATTCGGCGTAGATCTTGTAGACGTCCTCGGTCCCCGAGGGCCGCGCCGCGAACCACGCCGAATCCGTGGTGACCTTCAGCCCGCCGAGCGGCGCTCCGTTGCCGGGCGCACTCGTCAGCGTCGCGGTGATCGGCTCCCCCGCCAGTTCGGTGGCGGACACCTGTTCGGGCGACAGCTTCGCGAGCACAGCCTTCTGCTCCCGGCTGGCCGGGGCATCGATGCGCGCGTAGGCCGGACTGCCGAACTTCTCGGCGAGTTCCCGGTACCGGACCGACGGTGTCTTGCCGGTCACGGCCGTCATCTCCGAGGCGAGCAGGGCCAGGATGATCCCGTCCTTGTCGGTGGTCCACACCCCGCCGTCGTGACGCAGGAACGAGGCCCCCGCACTCTCCTCACCGCCGAATCCGAGCGAGCCCTCGAGAAGTCCGGGGACGAACCACTTGAATCCCACCGGGACCTCGAGCAGGTCACGGCCCAGGCTGTCGACGACGCGGTCGATCATCGACGAACTGACGAGCGTCTTGCCCACCTTCACCGTCGATCCCCACCCCGTCCGGTGGGAGAACAGGTAGTCGATGGCCACTGCGAGGTAGTGGTTGGGATTCAGCAGTCCCCCATCGGGAGTGACGATCCCGTGCCGATCGGCGTCGGCGTCGTTTCCGGTGGAGATGTCGAACCGGTCGCGGGCTCCGATCAGCGAGGCCATGGCATCCGGTGACGAGCAGTCCATGCGGATCTTGCCGTCGGTGTCGAGGGTCATGAACCGCCAGGTCGGATCGACGAGCGGATTGACGACCTCGAGATCGAGCCGGTGGGTGTCGGCGATGGCGCCCCAGTAGTCGACGCTCGCGCCGCCCAGCGGATCGGCGCCGATCCGCACACCGGCGCTCCGGATGGCGTCGAGATCGAGAACGCTCGGCAGGTCGTCGATGTAGAAGCGGAGAAAGTCGTATCGCTCGGCCCGCTGGATCGCCCGGTCCGCGGAGATTCTCCGCACACCCGAGAGGTCCCGGCGGAGTAACTCGTTCGCGCGGTCGGCGATGATCGTCGTCGCCTCGGAGCCGGCGGGGCCCCCGTGCGGCGGGTTGTACTTGAAGCCGCCGTCGCGGGGCGGGTTGTGCGAGGGAGTCACGACGATGCCGTCGGCCTGAGACTCCGGGCCGCTGCGGTTATAGCGGAGAATCGCGTGACTGACCGCGGGGGTCGGGGTGTACCGGTTCCGCGAATCGATCAGCACCGTCACGTCGTTCGCGGCCAGGACCTCCAGGGCCGACGTCCACGCCGGCTCCGACAGGGCGTGGGTGTCGCGTCCGAGGAACAGCGGTCCGTCGATGCCCTGCGACGCCCGGTATTCGACGATGGCCTGGGTGGTGGCCAGGATGTGCGCCTCGTTGAATGCCGTATCGAGGCTCGACCCTCGGTGTCCGGAAGTCCCGAACACCACTTGCTGCAACGGATCCTCGGGGTCGGGCACACCGCTGTAGTACGCGGTCACCAGGTGCGGGATGTCGACGAGATCTTCCGGCAGTGCCACCTGACCCGCCCTGTCGTGCGCCACGAGACCTCCTGAAACTCGTCGGGATCGAACTCGACTACCCACCCATCCTGCACCCTCGCGCAGGACTCTGCCCTCAAGTCGTCAATCGGAATCCGAGCCAGGCGGCGGCCAGTCCGAATGCCACACTCGCGACCACGTACACGAGGGAGGTGAGCGCGAGCCGGATCCGCGCGAGGCCCACCGATTCCACCGCGAACGTCGAATAGGTGGTCAGTCCGCCGCAGAATCCCGTGCCGAGGAGGGCGAAGGTCTGCGCCGACATCGACGCCCCGGACAGCAGTCCGAGGATCAGGCAGCCGGCGACGTTCACGACGAAGGTGGCCACTGGAAAGCTGCGGTACGAGTCGACGTACCGGCCTGTGAGGTAACGCGTCGTGGCACCGAGCGCACCACCGAGCGCCACGAGCAGAACGGTCATGCGACGGCCTTCCGCGTACGCCGGTGCCGGTACAGGTGGCCGACGAGCATGCCCAGCCGCGCCGCGAGCAGCGCGGGTATCAGGGTCGCCACGACGTAGAGCGCCGCGGTGGCCGCGTTCTCCCGCACGGCGTCCACTGCGAAGGTCGAGAAGGTGGTGAATCCGCCGAGCACACCGACTCCGAGGAACAGCCGCCACAACCGGTCCGGCCCGAGGACCTCGGCCAGGCAGCCGAGCAGAAGTGAACCGACCACGTTGATCACGAGGACGGTCCAGATGCCCGGCCACAGCTCGGACAGGAGGAATCTCGCGGACGCACCGAGGGCACCGCCCAGCGCGACCACGGCCACGGGCTTCGTCAGGGACACGGCTCACATCGTGTCACGGCGACGCCGCGGGTCGTTCGAACTCCACCAGGCACAAAAAATCCGGGCCGGACACCTGGTGGTGTCCGACCCGGACCTTGGTGGAGCTGCCGGGAATTGAACCCGGGTCCTCCGCAGCAAAGCTAGGGCTTCTCCGTGTGCAGTTTGCTATGCCTCTACTTGGATCTCCCAGTCTCGCAAACAAGCCAGGATGACGATCCCAGTCGCTGTTGGTTGTCCCATTCGACTCCGCGACCGAGTCGAACGGTAAAGCCCTCTAGCTGATGCCAGTACCCGGACCGAGGGCGAACCCGGACTGACAGACACGCAGTCGCTACTTAGGCAGCGAGTGCGTAGTCGCGCTGATTGGAATCGGCGCTTATATGTTTGCAGCGACGCTCACGGTGGTCTCTTGCCTGCACCGACACGCTTCCCCTACCTCAACGTACGCAGTCGAAACCGTTCAGCCCCGTACGTGCCCCACGAGTCTCGCGGGGCCACCTAGTGTAACGCGAACATCGTCCGGAATCATCCCGATATTGCCTACCGGTGCCCTTGGGCGTGTTTCAGCTGGCCACGGCGATCATCGCGACGGCGGCGAGGGCGAGGAGCATGCCCGCCTGCTGCATCTTGCTCACCCGTTCCCCGAGCATCACCATCGCCAGCAGCACCGTGGCGGCGGGGTAGAGCGACCCGATGACACTCACGAGTGACAGCAGCCCGCCCTGGAATGCGTACATCATGGCGGCGTTGGCCAGGACGTCGAGGAAACTCACGTACACGGCGAGCTTGAGGGGTTCGCCGTGCGGCAGCACGAAATGGCCGGCGGACAACGCGACGAGCCACACCACCGCGGTCGCCGCGGCACGCGACACGGCGAGCGCCCACATCCCGCCGTCGTCACCGATCTGGTGCAACGAGACGAACGAGAGCGCGAACGCGATGCCGGATCCGACGGTGAGCAGCGCCACGGTCCGGGTGAAGCGCAACACCCTGCCCCCGGCGACCTCGCCCGCGGTCTCGTCGGGAGATTCCCGGCTGACGAGGACGACGGCCACGAGCGCCACCACGATGCCGATGAACGCGATCGGCCCGGGCCGCTCACCGAACACGAGCCCGATCAGTACCGGAATACCGGCAACCAGCACGGCCGTCAGCGGCGACACCACCGACATCGGCCCCGACGCCAGCGCGAGATAGAACCACCAGACCGCCACGCCCCCGGCCACTCCGGCCAGGGCTCCCCAGACGACGGAGGTGGTGGTGAGGGTGCCGCCGGCGAACGGAGCGATCACGAGCACGATCAGCAGCGACAGCGGATACGACACGATGACGACCCGGAGGGCCGCCACCCGGCGGGACGCGACTCCCCCGACGAAATCGCTCACGCCGTAACCGATCGCGGCCACGAGCGCGAGCAGGATGGAGGTCAGCGCATGCCCTTGACTCGGCGTCCGAGTTCGCGGGTCACCTCGCGCTCGGCGGTTCGCCTGGCCAGATCCTGGCGCTTGTCGTAATCCTGCTTACCCTTCGCGAGCGCGAGCTCCACCTTGACCTTGCCGTCGGAGAAGTACATCGACAGCGGAACCAGGGTCTGGTTGCCCTCGCGGGTCTTGCCGACGAGGTGCTCGATCTCCCGCTTGTGCAGCAGCAACTTCCGGGTGCGGCGCGGCGCGTGATTGGTCCACGTTCCCTGGGTGTACTCGGGGATGTGCAGTCCGCGCAGCCACACCTCGCCGTCGTCGACGGTGGCGAACGCGTCGACCAGCGACGCCTTGCCCTCGCGGAGGCTCTTCACCTCGGTGCCGAGGAGGGCGATGCCCGCCTCGTAGACGTCGAGGATGCTGTAGTTGTGACGCGCCTTGCGGTTGGTCGCAATGACCTTGCGGCCCTTTTCCTTCACGTTCCGGGCCTTTCAGTCCGCGATGTCCGAGGTGAACAGTTCGTATCCTCCAGCATAGGAGAAGGAGCAAGGCGAATTATTCGCGGACGTACAAGCGCAGGGTCACGTAGGCGGTGACCGCCGCCATTCCGACGCCCACCAGCACCAGTACCGGTGAGACGAACAGCACGTCACTATTGGAGATCCGGGCGACGATGTTGGCTTCGTAGACGTCCGACAGCACGTCGTCGATGAACATGTTCTTCGCGGTGAACAGCCCGACGATGGCCAGCACGGCACCCACCAGGGCGGCGACCACCGCCTCGAGCAGGAACGGCAACTGCGTGTACCAGCGGGTGGCGCCGACCAACCTCATGATGCCGACCTCGGTGCGCCGGGTGAAGGCCGCGATCTGAACCATGTTCGCGATCAGCAGAATTGCGGCCACGGCCTGCACGATCGCGATCGCGAACGCGGCGTTGCGCACACCGTTGAGCACACTGAAGAGACGCTCCACCAGCTCGCGCTGGTTGAGGACGCTCTCGACACCCGGGCGGGTGCCGAAATTCTCGTTGATCACCCCGAAACGCTCGGGATCGCTCAGCTTCACCTTGAACGACGCCGGGAAGCTGTCGGGGCTGACGAGCGCGGCGAGTTCCGGCTGGTCCTTGAACACCCGCTCCGTCGCGTCCTTCACGGCGTCGTCCCGGTTCAGGTACTCCACAGACACCACCGACGGCGTCTCCTCCAGTTCCTTGCGCAGCACACTGCAGATCTCCCCCTCGCAGCCCGGATCGGACGTGGAGATGTCGTCGGTGAGGAAGATCTGCACCTCGACGCGGTCCAGGAAGATCTGCTGCGTCTTGCCGGCCATCTGCACCACCAGCAGCCCGCTGCCGAACAGGCCCAGGGAGATCGCGGTGGTGAGGATCATCGCGATGGTCATGGTGACGTTGCGACGGAGGCCGGTCAGGACCTCACTGAAAATGAAACTGGCACGCATCGGGGAATCAGAGTCCTTCGTAGACGACTGGGGGACAGTGGCTGGGGGACAGTACTGAAGCTGGAGTGCAGGGAGGGCGCTAACGCCCCACGCCGTACACACCCCGAGCCTCGTCGCGCACCACTCTGCCGAGGTCCAGTTCCACCACGCGGCGGCGCATCGAGTCGACGATGTGGTGGTCGTGGGTCGCCATCACCACCGTCGTCCCGGTGCGGTTGATCCGTTCGAGCAGCAGCATGATGTCCTGGCTCGTCTCCGGGTCGAGGTTGCCGGTGGGCTCGTCGCACAGCAACACGAGCGGCCGGTTCACGAACGCCCGCGCGATGGCGACACGCTGCTGTTCACCGCCCGACAGTTCGGTGGGGAGTCGATCGGCCTTGCCGGACAAACCGACCATCTCGAGCACCTCCGGGACGGTCCGGGAGATCATCGCGCGCGGCTTCCCGATCACCTCGAGCGCGAACGCGACGTTCTCGGACACGGTCTTCTTCTGGAGGAGCCGGAAGTCCTGGAAGACGACGCCCATGCTCTGCCGCAGCTTCGGCACACGCCGGGCGGAGAGCTTGTTGACGTGGAAATCCGCGATGTGAATGTCACCCGACGTCGGCGACTCCTCCTTGAGGAGCAGGCGCATGAAGGTCGACTTTCCCGAGCCCGACGGGCCGATGAGGAAGACGAACTCGCCTTTGTCCACCTCGACGCTCACCTTGTCCAAGGCGGGCCTCGTGGAGGTCTTGTACGACTTCGACACATTCTCGACGCTGATCACGAGGAGCCAGTCTAGACGTTATCGAACAGTGACCAAATGGAGCGACGCGCGGCGTCATCCCCCACTCTGCGGTGTCACCGACGTCGTCGGGACGGAAGACGTGGTCGGCGGTGTGCCCGTCGCCGCAGGCGGGAACGGGTTGGGAATCCCGAACGGCAGCGTCGGAGTCGTCGTCACCTGACTGGTCCCGGTGGGCGCCGTCTGCTGCGGCGTCGGTTCGGGTGTCGACTCGGTCGTCGTGAGCGTTTCCGACGTCGGCTCCGTGGTGTACTCGGTCGTCGACGGCGCGAACGTGGTCTCCGGGGCGGGTGCCTCCCTGGTGGGAACGACCGCCGGCGCGACGGGCCCCTGGACCACCTCTTCGGCGGGGTTGAGGTACGTGTACAGCGTGTACAGCACCACCCACAGGATGCACAGCGCCAACGTCGACGTCCGCACCCGGCCGCCCAATATCTTGGCGGGAAGGACGGACGAGTGCAGGATCCGGTCGAGCCCCCGCCGGGGTTCGTCGGTCATCCCTCGCCCTCCGCTACCTGAACCGTCTGGAGGTCCGGCTCGACGGTGATCCCCTGTCGCCTCATCGCGGTGGCGATGCGCACGCGCAGGGCGCGGCCGACCTGGAACTGCTTACCCGGCAGAGTCCGCGCCACGACGCGAACGCTGACCTCGTCGACAGTCAGACTCTCCACTCCCATCACAGTCGGCTCGTCGAGCAGTAGTTTCTTCAGTCCGCGATCCGCGAAGGCCTCGACACCGACCTGGTGGAGCACCTCGTTGACCCGGTTGATGTCGGACGAGGCGGGTACGGGCACGTCGATCACGGCCCGCGCCCAGTCCTTGGACAGGTTGACGGCCTTGACGATCTGGCCGTTGGGAACGGTGATGACCTCACCGTCCGAATTCCGCATCCGTGTGACGCGGAGCGTGACGTCCTCGATCACGCCCTCGGCGTCCTCCGACGACCCCGTGACCGCCAACTGCACCGTGTCGCCGAACCCGTACTGCCGTTCGGTGATGATGAAGAATCCGGCCAGGATGTCCTGGACGACGCGCTGCGCGCCGAAGCCGAGCGCCGCACCCAGCACGGTCGCCGGTGCGACGAGGCTGCCGATCGGCAGATTCAGCTGGTCGAGCACCTTCATCGTCGCGATGACGTAGATGATCGTGATGATCACCCAGGTGATGACCTGTGCCACCGAGTGCCGGTGCTTGGTGGCCTCGGATCGGACGAGGGCGTCGCCCTGCTTGTAGTTGTTGTCGATCCGGTCGGTGATCTTGCTGCCGCCCCAGTTGACGAGTCTCGCCATCAGGACGGCCCCGAGGACGGTGAGCGAGACCGCCAGCCCCGACGACGAGAGCCAGTCGAGTAGGTTCCGGGTCGGGGCGAACATCGCTGCCGTCGTCTCCACGGGAATCAGGACGCCTGATTCTCGCGCATCCGCCACCGGATGCCGGACTCGAGGAATCCGTCGATGTCGCCGTCGAGCACGGCGGACGGGTTGTTGACCTCGTACTCGGTGCGCAGGTCCTTGACCATCTGGTACGGGTGCAGCACGTACGACCGCATCTGGTTGCCCCAGGAACTGCCGCCGTCACCCTTGAGCGCATCCATCTCGGCGCGCTCCTCCTTGCGTTTGACCTCGAGCAGCTTGGCCTGCAGGACGCGCATCGCCGACACCTTGTTCTGCAGCTGCGACTTCTCGTTCTGACAGGTCACGACGATGCCGGTCGGGATGTGCGTCAACCGGACCGCGGAGTCGGTGGTGTTGACGGACTGACCACCGGGACCCGAGGAGCGGTACACGTCGACGCGGACGTCGTTCTCGTTGACGTCGATGTGGTCGGTGGTCTCGACCACGGGCAGGACCTCGACCTCGGCGAACGACGTCTGACGGCGGCCCTGGTTGTCGAACGGGCTGATCCGGACCAGCCGGTGCGTGCCCATCTCGACGGACAGGGTTCCGTAGCTGTACGGCGCCTTCACCGCGAACGTCGCGCTCTTGATGCCGGCTTCTTCGGCATACGAGGTGTCGTAGACCTCGACGCCGTAGCCGTGCTTCTCCGCCCAGCGGATGTACATCCGCATCAGCATCTCCGCCCAGTCGGCGGCGTCGACGCCACCGGCGCCGGAGCGGATGTTGACCAGCGCGTCACGCTCGTCGTATTCGCCGGAGAGCATCGTCTTGACTTCCATCGCGGCGATGTCTTCCCGCAGGCTGTGCCGTTCGGCGTCGGCGTCCGCTATCGCGTCGGCGCCCTCGTCCTCCGCGAGTTCGTAGAGCACCGGCATGTCGTCGAGCCGCGATCGCAGTTGCTCGACGCGGCGCAATTCGGCCTGGGAGTGCGACAGCTGGCTGGTGACCTGCTGGGCGTGCTCCTGGTCGTTCCACAGCTCGGGATCGGCGGCCTGGTGTTCGAGCTCGTCGATGCGGCGGCGCAACTCTTCTACGTCCAGCACCGATTCGACGGTACGGAGAGTGGTGTCGAGCTCGCTGAGGTCTGCGGATACGTCGGGATGCACGGTTCCCAAGGTTACCGGGTGCGGGCGGGGGCCCTGTCACCCCTTCGTCCCGGCGGAAGTCACCCCTTCCGATCACGTCGCGTGGAAGCATTGCCGGCACCGCACCCACCGCGTTCCATGCACGGGTACGCACATGCATGTGCCGCCATCCCGGACGGAGTCGACGATGACCGTGACCGACCAGTACCTGAAGAACAACGAGGCCTACGCGGCCGGATTCACCGGGCCGCTCCCCCTCCCTCCCAGCAAGCACGTCGCGGTCCTCGCCTGCATGGACGCGCGCTTGGACGTCTACCGGATCCTCGGCATCGAGGAGGGCGAGTCGCACGTGATCCGCAACGCCGGCGGGGTGGTGACGGACGACGAGATCCGATCCCTCGCGATCAGCCAGCGACTGCTCGGCACCACAGAGATCATCCTGATCCACCACACCGACTGCGGGATGCTCACGTTCACCGACGACGACTTCAAGAAGTCCATCCAGGAAGAGGTCGGGATCAAGCCGGCGTGGTCGGCCGAGGCATTCGCCGACCTCGACGAGGACGTCCGGCAGTCGCTGCGCCGGATCGAGTCCAGCCCGTTCATCACGGCAACCACCTCCCTCCGCGGGTTCGTCTTCGACGTCGCCACCGGAAAGCTCGCAGAAGTGAAGATCGACTGAGTTCGCGCCGGCGCGGTACCAGTACGCGCTACGAGTAATCTGAGCGACCGTGACCGACCTCCACGCCGACCTGCAGCTCGCCCTCCGAATCGCCGACGAGGCGGACGCGATCACCAGGGCCCGATTCGGGGCGCTCGACCTCTCGGTCGACGACAAGCCGGACCTGACGCCGGTTACGGACGCCGACCTGGCCGTGGAACGGGCAGTTCGGGCGACGCTGGAATCCGAGCGGCCCGCGGACGCCGTCCTGGGTGAGGAGTTCGGCGGTGCCGCGCAGTTCTCGGGCCGGCAGTGGGTGGTCGACCCGATCGACGGCACCAAGAACTTCGTCCGGGGCGTCCCGATCTGGGCCACCCTGATCGCGCTGCTCGAGGACGGTGTTCCCACGGTGGGCGTCGTGAGTGCCCCGGCACTCGCGCGCCGTTGGTGGGCCGCGTCGGGTACCGGCGCCTGGTCGACGTTCGACGGGTCCGAGCCCGCTCGCCTCTCCGTGTCGGCCGTCGACCGACTGGGTTCGGCCAGCCTCACCTTCTCGAGCCTGTCGGGCTGGAAGGAACTGGGTATCCGCGAACAGTTCCTCACCCTCACCGACGACGTGTGGCGGGTCCGCGGATTCGGCGACTTCTTCTCCTACTGCCTGCTCGCGGAGGGCGCCGTCGACATCGCCGCCGAGCCCGAGGTGTCGCTGTGGGACCTCGCACCCCTCGACGTGCTGGTGCGCGAGGCCGGTGGCCGGTTCACCAACCTGGCCGGCGCCGACGGTCCGCACGGGGGCAGCGCACTGGCCACCAACACGCTGCTGCACGACGAGGCGCTGTCCCGACTGCGCTCGCACTGACGTCGGGGTAACACGGACAGATACTCCTGACAAGCTTCGGCGGAGGAGTCGGGTCCGGTCATCCTCGTCCCCGAGGAGGGCGGACCGCCGGTGTCCGTCACCAAAAATGTCTCCTGAGCCGCGACTCCCGATTCCGCCGTTGGCGGCGTCGACAGTGGACGACGCCGGCGTCCGGCACTTCACACTCACCGCGCGAGCGGGCACGTCCGAGATCCGCATGCACGTCCCGGCCAGGTGCGACGGCGACCACGATACGACCGAAGGCCTCGACCTGCCGAAAACGTATGGCCTGGACGATATTCCGCTGATCATTCAGAACAGGCGGTAGGCCGGCGACACTCGGTACTCGCCGCGGAACGTGCTCGCGAGCAGCAGGAGAGACACGAGCACCACCGGCGCGAGACGCATGAGGGGACGCAGCCGGCGCGCCGTCGGGAGGGTCTTCGGCGGTGGAACTTACTCGATAGTAGACACCAACCTTACCGCTGAGTAAGATAGATCGTGTCCACGCCCGAACACCGAGAAACAGCTGGTGATCATGAGCAAGCAAGACACTGTTGTCCCCCACGACAGCGCGAAGCGGAAGACCCGCGACACGTCCGCCGTCGGCCTGAATCCGGTCAAGCGCGACGCCATGGGTGCCGCGATGCGAGTGCTGACCAAGATCACCGGTTCCGACCTGGCCGAGAAGTACAACCTGCGCCAGACGATCGACCGGGTAACCTACGAAGGCACCAAGACCGGATTCAAGACACTCGGCGCCGCGACCCGCGGTTTCCAGAAGGTGTCCGGCGGCGGCGCCCCGAAGCGTCTCCCCGACAACCCGACGGCGAAGGCCGGCTACTTCGACCTCACCCCCAGCGACGAGCAGCAGATGATCGTCGAGACCGTGCGCGAGTTCGCGGCCGAGATCCTGCGGCCCGCGGGCCACGACGCCGATGCTGCCGCCGCCGCGCCCGCGGATCTCGTCAAGCGTGCCGCCGAACTCGGCATCACCCTCATCAACGTCCCCGAGGAACTCGACGGAGCCGCCAGTGAGCGGGGCGCCGTCACCAATTCCCTCGTCGCCGAGGCCCTCGCCCACGGCGACATGGGGCTCGCGCTGCCGATCCTCGCGCCGAGCGGTGTCGCCGTCGCCCTCACCCAGTGGGGCACCGACGCCCAGCAGAAGACCTACCTCCCCTCGTTCACGGGCGAGCAGGTTCCGAATGCCGCCGTCGTCGTCAACGAGCCCCGCGCACTGTTCGACCCGTTCGCGTTGCAGACCAAGGCCGTTCGCTCCCCCAGCGGCTACAAGCTCAACGGCGTCAAGAGCCTCGTCCCCGCCGCGGCCTCGTCGGAGCTGTTCATCGTGGCCGCCGAACTCGACGGCAAGCCCTCCTTCTTCATCGTCGAGGCCGACACCAAGGGACTCGTCGTCGAGGCGGATCCGAGCATGGGCCTGCGCGCCGCGGGCATCGGCCGGCTCAACCTCACCGACGTCGCGGTACCCGAGTCGGGTTTGCTCGGCGACGCCGATGCCGACGTGCGGAGGGCCGAGTACGCCGACGCCATCCGGCTGGCCCGCCTCGGCTGGGCGTCGCTCGCAGTGGGCACCGGTCAGGCCGTCCTCGACTACGTGATTCCGTACGTCAACGAGCGGGTCGCGTTCGGTGAGCCGATCAGCAACCGTCAGGCGGTCGCGTTCATGGTCGCGAACATCGGCATCGAACTCGACGGACTGCGTCTGGTGACGTTGCGCGGCGCCTCACGCGCCGAACAGGGACTCTCCTTCGCCCGCGAATCGGCGCTCGCCCGAAAGCTGGCGTCCGAGAAGGGCATGCAGATCGGTCTCGACGGCGTCCAGCTGCTCGGCGGCCACGGTTACACCAAGGAACATCCCGTGGAGCGCTGGTATCGCGATCTGCGCGCCATCGGCGTCGCCGAGGGCATCGTCCTGATCTGAGCGGCCGGACTCGAACTAAGGAACTGTCATGATCAACCTCGAACTTCCCAAGAAGCTCAAAGCCTCCGCGAACCAGGCTCACCAGGTCGCGGCAGAAATCTTCCGGCCGATCTCCCGCAAGTACGATCTCGCCGAGCACGCCTACCCCAAGGAACTCGACACCATGGCCGCCATGGTGGAGGGCCTCAACGACTCCGGCAAGGGTGCGGCGGGTGCCGCCCTCGGGCGCGGCGACGAGCCGAAGGTCATCGGAAACGTCAACGGCGGCAACATGTCGTCGCTGATGAACGTCATCGAGACCTGCTGGGGCGACGTGGGTCTCACCCTGGCCATCCCCTACCAGGGCCTCGGCAACTCGGCGATCGCCGCGGTCGCCACCGACGAGCAGCTCGAGCGTTTCGGCAAGGTCTGGGCGTCGATGGCCATCACCGAGCCCGGCTTCGGTTCCGACTCCGCCGCCGTCACGACCACCGCGGTCCTCGACGGTGACGAGTACGTCCTCAACGGCGAGAAGATCTTCGTCACGGCCGGCGAGCGTTCCACCCACATCGTCGTGTGGGCCACCGTCGACAAGACCAAGGGCCGCGCCGCGATCAAGTCGTTCGTCGTCCCGCGCGACGCCCCGGGCCTGAGCGTCGCCCGCCTCGAGCACAAGCTGGGCGTCAAGGCGTCCGACACCGCGGTACTGCTCCTGCAGGACTGCCGGATCCCCGCGGACAACCTGCTCGGTACGCCGGAGGTCAACGTCGAGAAGGGCTTTGCCGGCGTCATGCAGACGTTCGACAACACCCGTCCGATCGTCGCCGGCATGGCCGTCGGCCTGGGCCGGGCGGCGCTCGAGGAACTGCGCAGCATCCTGTCGGACGCCGGTGTCGAGATCTCCTACGACACCCCCGTCTACAACCAGCACGCGGCTGCCGCCGAGTTCCTGCAGCTCGAGGCCGACTGGGAAGCCGCCTACCTGCTCGCGCTGCGCGCGACGTGGATGGCGGACAACAAGAAGCCGAACTCACTCGAGGCGTCCATGTCGAAGGCGAAGGCCGGTCGCACCGGAACGGCCATCTCCCTCAAGGCCGTCGAACTCGCCGGCACGTTGGGATATTCGGAGCGCCCGCTGCTCGAGAAGTGGGCACGCGATTCCAAGATTCTCGACATCTTCGAGGGCACGCAGCAGATCCAGCAGCTGATCGTCGCCCGCCGTCTGCTCGGGAAGTCGTCCGCAGAGCTGAAGTAGCAGCTCGGGACTTTCCTCGCGAGGGGTGTAGCCCCCGCCGCGCTCACCTGCGGCGGGGGCTTCTTCGTACCTGGTTCTCCTGCGCGTTTCCCTGAGCGTCCGGCTTCGCCGGACCGCGTGGCTGGACCGTTTTCTTCATCTACGCTGAACGGGAAATCCGTCATCGCAGCCGGAAGGGTTCTCCATGCCAGCTCAGCAATTCCTCACCAAGATCACGGACACCGTGGGAGCGGTACGGGTGATGAACCGCGCAGGCCTCGTTCCGTTTCCCCGGGTCGACCAGGGCATCCGATCCATTCTGGCGGTGCGGAAGTACGGTCCGTTCGCAGGACCTGTCCACGCGAATGCCGAGGCGGGGCTCGATGCGGTGGCCCTGATCGACGAGCGCGGTTCGCTCACCTACTCCGACATCGAGGAACAGTCCAACGCCCTGGTGCGGGCGTGGCAGGCCGACGGCATCACTCCCGGTTCGGTTATGGGCTGCATGTGCCGCAATCACCGGGGTCTGGTGCTCACCATGCTGGCCGCCGCCAAGAACGGCACCAAACTGGTGCTGATGAATACCGGTTTCGCCCGGCCGCAACTTGTCGACGTCGCCGCACGCGAACAGGTTCAGGCCTTCGTGTACGACGACGAGTTCCACGCAGTCGCCGAGGCGCTCCCCGACGAGGTGATCGCCTACCGTTCATGGGCCGACGACGATTCGACGTCGCAGGTCCGCACCCTCGATGAACTGATGGAGGGCAGAGACCGCAGTTCACTGCCCGCCCCGTCCACGCTCGGCGGCTTCGTCCTGCTCACCAGCGGCACCACGGGCACACCCAAGGGCGCTCCGCGCGGACACACGTCGCCGCTCGCCTCGGCCCAGTTCCTCGACCGGGTGCCGCTGCGGCGCGGACAGACGATGATGATGGCGGCTCCCGCGTTCCACGGGACGGGGGTGTCTCAGTTCGCCCTCGCACTGGCACTCGGCCAGACGGTGGTGATGCATCGCAAGTTCGATCCCGAGAACACGATTCGTCTGGTCGAGAAGCACCGCTGCGACACACTGGTCGTCGTCCCCACCATGCTGCAGCGCATCATCGACCTCGCGCCGGAGACCCTGGCCAAGTACGACACGTCGAGCCTGAAGATCATCTTCGCGGCCGGCTCGGCGCTCTCCCCCGACCTCTGCAAGCGCACCACCGCCGCGTTCGGCGAGGTGCTCCACAACCTCTACGGCTCCACAGAGGTGGCCGTCGCCACGGTCGCGACTCCCGCGGACCTCGCGCTGGCACCGGGCACGGCCGGCCGGGCGCCGGTCACCTGCCACGTAGCGCTCTACGACGAGTCGAGTCGACGGATCACCGAACCCGACACCGTCGGACGCATCTTCGTCGCCAGCGGTCTCAGCTTCTCCGGGTACACCGACGGTCGCGACAAGGAGCGCATCAACGGCCTCCTGTCCACCGGCGACGTCGGACACTTCGACCGCAACGGCCTGCTTTTCGTCGACGGCCGGGACGACGACATGATCGTCTCCGGAGGCGAGAACGTCTATCCCCTCGAGGTCGAGAACCTGCTCGCCGACCGGGACGACGTGATCGAGGCTGCCGTGATCGGCGTCGAGGACTCCGAATTCGGTCATCGCCTCAGGGCTTTCGTCGTACCCGGCCCGGGGGCCACGAAGGACGCCGAGGAGATGAAGGCACACGTCAAGGCGAACCTCGCGCGGTACAAGGTGCCCCGCGAGATCATCTTCATCGAGGAACTCCCCCGCAACGCGACCGGCAAGTTGCTGCGTCGCGTACTGATCGAGATGGACGTCACGGAGAGCTGACCGCTACGCGACCCCTGACCCCCGGCACGCGCCGGGGGTCGGGGCGCTGCGGCGTCAGCCGATGCCGATCCCGATCGCCGGATCGGTGAACCGGTTCGTGTAGATCTGTTCCGCGGTCAGCGAGTCCGGGATCGCGGCGCCGCCGGAGACGAGGTTCGGCTTCAGCCCGTCGACGGTCCCCTGCACTCTGGCCATGTCGTACGTTCCGACCGATCCGTCGGCCTCGTTCGCAATCAGCCCCTTGTCCTTCAGCAAGCGAGCGCTGAACTCCGCTTCACCCTCGGCGTACCGCGAGAACGAGGTGTCCTGCGAGACGACGTCCACGATGGTCTCGTTGGTGGCCTCGGGAGCCGTGACATCGTCCGCGGTCGACCGCTGGATGACGGGCACGAGTTTCTGCAGGCACGGAGCCAGCGATTCCACCTTGTCCGAACGGACCGAGATGTTGGAAGCGTAGATGTCGAATCCCGAATCATTCAGCAGGTCGTAGGCGACCGGTTTGTCCCAGGCGGGCGTCTCGTGCTCGTAGGTGTACGGCTCCGAATTCGCGAATCCCTGTTGCGCAATCGAAGGATCCCCGACGAACCGTGAGGGCGCGCCGTCGTAGCTCGTGTCGAGTTGCGACTCCTTCAGCAGGCCCCGCGCCACCAGCCATTGCGGGAACAACTGTTCCTTGGACACCACCACGGAGGCATCCGACCTTCCGATGTCGGCCACTGTGTGCCAGTCCGGGTGCGTCTCGGGATTCCATATCAGGATCGCCGGACTGTATTACAGCAGCGGCGTCACCGCCACCACCGGTTGGCTCGCCGCGGCAGCGATCACCTGATCCCCGTGGACGACACCGAAGATCGATCGAATCATCCACGTACATCTGCGAAGTCACCGATTGGAATCCGATCGCGGGACCACCGGCGCGGAGCGTCAGGTCCACACCGGCGTCCTTGCCGCCGGCCACGTCGATCCCCAACGTCCACGCCATCGTCATCGCTCCTGTCGGTCCACATCCCTGTTCACCGGGTGACTGACCATCGCGGCCACGGCCCAGACATTCTCCAAGCAGGAGTCCACGCCTACCGGGCTGGCTCCAAGTTCCCGAACAAGGACACCGCTCGACCAGACACCGAGCCCGCAGACGACCACTCAAAAGCCAGGGATCACCAGGTGTCCCGGTCGGACGTTCGGCCCGCCTGCGGACTCCCTCCGAGACTAAATGTCGGAGGTCGGCGTTACCGTCGAGGTCCTGCGAGAGGCGGGCGAGCGGTGGGGGGAGTTGGCGGATGACGACATCGTGTTGCCGGCATCGTTGTCCGGCTGGTTGTAATCAGCTGCAGTCGATGCAGATTCAACACCGGCTTCTTCAACACCGGCTTCGGGGCGATGCCGCCGCACGGTTGGGAAGGGGTAGCCGGTGAAGATCTCGGGGGATCGCGGGTCTTCTTCGACTGCGGGGGTGCTCGCCGATCGTGAATTGTGCCCGGCCATGACCGGGCTGGGATCGACTGTGCCGCGGCAGTTCGCGGTGACGACCCGCGCATTCATGGCGGTCGACGACGCGACCGGCGAGCAGATCGGACTCGACGACGTCGACACCCGGGTGGGGTGGCTGCTCGACCTGATCACCGCGGCCGGCGGCGAGTTGATGTTGCGGCTGTGGCAGCCGGCGACGTCCGATGTGCTCGCCGCCGGCCAGGACCACCACGACCGCAGGCTGCCCGCACAGGGCCATGTCGCCGCGGCCCGCCTCGGCTGGAACCCGATCTACCCGGACGGTGTCTATGTGCCGTCGCGGGTGACGCGGGTGGTGACGGCGCAGGTGGTGGCGACCCTGCGGACCCTGTCCTATCGGGATGCCGCGATCGCGGCGCTGTCGGCCCGATTCGACCCGGCCACCGGGGTTGTGGCGCCGCCGGCCGGGTCGGGCGACGCTGTGCCACCGGCTTTCGCTCGGGGAGTCCGGCGCCAGCTGATTGCCCGCGCCCGTCGCACCGATGGTGCACCGGCCGGCCAGTTGCGGATCACCGAGGTGCAGGAACCGCCCCGGATGGCGGCGATGGCCCGACTGTCGGCCGCCGATCGGCAGCTCGCGCAGCTTGCCGTCACCGGCGACGAGTTGGTGTTGACGGTGAAGCTGCCGACCTGTCCCGCCCCTGCGGGTCGGGCGCAGTGGCGCAGTGTCCGGCTGACCGCGACCATCCCTGCGCATCTGTACGGCAGAGCTGTCACCGATTGGCATCTGCCGACCCTGGTCCTCGACCACCGGGGCCTGCTGTGGCGGTGCCCCGCGACCGAACTCGTCCCGGCAGATGACCTGGAATCGGCCACGGTCGCTGTGGGGGTGGACTGGTCACCGACCACTCTGGGTGCCGCCGCCATCGTGGCAGAGGGCCCCGGCGGGTTGACCTCGGACTACCGGGGATGGACCTACGACGACCGCGGCCTCGGGATCAAACTGGCCCGCCTGCAGACGGAGGGGCAGCTGCTGCACGCCAAGGCGGCCCGGCTGACACGGCTGGCCGCCACCGCCCCGCCCGAGGTGCGCGCGGAGCTGGAGGAGAAGATCGCCGTCCTCGACGCCCACCGCGAGGCGGTGGGTATCAAGAGGGGGAAGATCAACCGGGAACTGGCCTTCGACTTCGCCCGGCAGGTCACCGACTACGCCACCGCGGCGGGCGCGCACGTGATCGCGGTCGGAGGATCTCACCACCCTCGAGACCCGCGGACACGGACGGGCCAACAACAATCGGGCCGCGCAGTCCGCCCGCCGCCAAGCGGTCGCCGCGCTCGCGCGCACCGCCGCCGGTGTCGGTGTCGCGGTGATCTCGGTGCCCGCCCGAGATTCCTCCGCGTTGTGTCCGGGCTGCGACGAACCCCTCTGCCGTCCCGGCGGTTACCACGACGCGTGGTGCCCGGGCTGCCGGGTGGGCGGTAACCGGGACCACATCGCCGGGGTGAACCTGGCCAAACGCGCACTGCTCGCCAGAAACAAAACCACCCGGCGGCGTGGGCAGATGCCCCGAATCGGTATGTTCCTGCACCACAAGCGTCGGTGTGGGACACGGTCAAACCCACACCACCGCAAGGTGATACGGGTAGCCGTGACACACGTACATCTCAAGCGTCCGCCACACGAGTGGCAGATAGTATGAGATCTACGTAGACGCTCAGGTGCTCGCGCGAATTCTCATGGCCGCGTTCGCCGATGCCCTCGGGGTGGAACAGGAACATTTCGACACGATGGTCGACCACTCGATCGACGCACTGAAGATGAACAACTACGCGCTTCCTCACGGTGAGGTCGCATTCGACGGTGATGCCACCGGCATGGGCGCCCATACCGACTTCGGGATCCTCACGATCCTGTGGGCCGATCAGGTTCCCGGCCTGCAGATCCTCGGCTCCGACAACACCTGGCACGAAGCACAGCCCGCCGACGGAGCACTTCTCGTCAACCTCGGCGACGCCATGGCCCGGTGGACGAACGACCGGTGGCGCTCGACGGTGCACCGGGTGAATCCGCCCGTCACCGACGGGCGGATCGTGCGCCGTCGCTCCGCGGCGTTCTTCTTCGACGGGAACCACGACGCCCTGATCGAAGCGCTCCCCCGGCACTCTCTGCGACGGCGAGACAGGGTATCCGCCGATCACCGTCGCGGAGAATATCGCGGCGAAGGTCGGCGGCTTGAAGGCGGGCATCAAACCGACTGCGGCACTTCGTGAAGCCGAGCGGGTGCTGTCCGCCCGATAGCAGGGACGCCGCCCCGCCGGCGATCGAATAGAGTCGACGCAGGAGCCGGGCCCGGCGGCGAGGTCGCGTCCCGCCCCGAGGAAAGGGTTCGGAAAGATCGATGACACACACGGAACGAGCCCTGCTCACCGAATCCGTTCACGACACTCTTCGTGAGCAGATCTTCTCCGGCGAGCTCCCACCCGGAACCCCGCTCAGCGTTCCCGCGCTGGCAGCGAAACTGAATGTCAGCCGCACTCCCGTCCGCGAGGCGGTGCAGCAACTCATCTACGAGGGCATCGCCGTCTACACGCGGAACGCGGGCGCCAAGGTCGAATCGCTCGACGCGGACTCGATCAGGGCCGTGTTCGAAGTCCGTGAGGTGCTCGACGGTCTGGCCGCATTCCACGCCACGTCCGCCGCCACACACGAGACGGTGCAGCAGTTGAAGAAGATGGTGCAGGTCCAGCGTGAACTGCTGGACGGCCCCGCCGATCAGCGCCGCGATTCCCGGCTCGACCTCGAATTCCACACCCACATCCGGGAAACCGCCCGCAACAAGCCGCTGAGCGAAGCACTCCTCCGGCTGGACGGCCAGTCGCATCTGTACCGGTCCGACATGTGGAGTGCGGATCTCAATCGGAGACTCGCCGTGACCGAGCACGAGCGAATCGTCGGCGCCATCGAGTCCGGCGATGCGGTGGGTGCGCGCACCGCGGCGTGCGCGCACGCGGCCGGACTGCTGGTGCGCACCACGCGTATGTGAAGACCGCCCGCACGGAAGCGAGACAGACAAAAAAAGAACCGGCGTCCTGGATTCCAGGACGCCGATTCTTCAGTGGTAGCGGGGACAGGATTTGAACCTGCGACCTCTGGGTTATGAGCCCAGCGAGCTACCGAGCTGCTCCACCCCGCGTTGCATGAACAAAGTTACACGAGCGAACGAACGGATTGCAAATCGCCCGGAAAGCGTCCGATCAGCAACCTTTCAGCACCACTCGAGTCACATCCGTTACCTAAAAGTTATGACGCTCGTCACAATTCAGGCGAAATCTGTAACGCTGCCGAAACACGAAACTCGAGGGTCGACCTGCGGAAACACCCTTCGTTCATCCCAGTATTTGGACGGTCGTCACAGAAAATCGACCCGTGACCATTCCGTGATCACCGCGTACGTTCGTTGCCAGCCCGAAACTACCGGGCAACGCCGATCCGCCGCAGCTCGACCTGCCCCCGCGGATTCGGAATCCCGACACCTCGAGGGGCAGGGACGAGGACAGAGCGACCCACGGGTCGGCACACCAGCCGTCATCCACAGGACCACCTCGTCAGCAGGCGCGGAGAGGAAACAACCACATGACCAACTTCAGCATCGTCAAGCGGACCATGGGCGCAGTCGCACTCACCGGAGCAGTCATCGGAGTGCCGCTCGGCCTGAGCACCGGCACCGCATCGGCCGCATCGGGCGACTGGGACGCCGTCGCAGCGTGCGAGAGCAGCGGCAACTGGGGCGCCGACACCGGCAACGGCTTCTCGGGCGGTCTGCAGTTCACCGACAGCACCTGGGCAGCGAACGGCGGATCCGGCTCGCCGGCCAACGCCTCGCGCGAGGAGCAGATCCGCGTGGCCGAGAGCGTCCTGGCGACCCAGGGACCCGGCGCCTGGCCGGTCTGCGGACAGTACCTCTGATCCGCACCCACACACTTGCTCGGAGTGCCCTGCGCGCAGCACGACTGCGCGCAGGGCACTCCTGCATTGCACGGCATCGCCCTACACCACGGGGACGCGAATCCCCGCCATTTCTTCGTGAGCTGCTGCACAAATTCGTGGTGATCCCCACCACATAACAGCGGGGTAACAAACAGGCGCCGAAACGGTCTCGCATGTCGCTGACCTGCAGAGACACGGGAATTTCGGTTCCGGCGCCGGACAGCTGTCCACCATTTTCGCCAGGTGAACTGCGGGCAGACCTCCCGTACGGTCGCTCTCGGCCCGAAACAACCGGGCGAAAGCCGGCCCGCCGCTGCTAGCTCTGCCCCGCGGGTTCGGAATCCCCGAAACCTTCGAGGGGCAGGAACGCGGCACAGAATCGCAGCCCGGATCGACGACGCGACCGTCGTCGCCCGCAGGCCGGCCACGCCAGCAAGCGCGGAGAGGATTGACCCGCATGACCAATCACAGCATCAGCAAGCGTGCCCTCGGCTGGATCGCCGTCACCGGCGCCGTCGTCGCCGTCCCACTCGGTCTGAGCACCGGTACCGCCTCCGCCGCCTCCCACAACTGGGACGGCGTCGCGCAGTGCGAGAGCGGCGGCAACTGGGGAATCAACACCGGAAACGGCTACTACGGCGGCCTGCAGTTCTCGCAGAGCACCTGGGAGGCCAACGGCGGCAGCGGCTCGGCATCGAGCGCCAGCAAGGCCGAGCAGGTCCGCGTCGCCGAGAACGTGCTCGCAACCCAGGGCCAGGGCGCCTGGCCGGTGTGCGGCCAGTACCTGGCCACCGGCGGCGGCGAGGTCACCGAGGCTCCCGCGCCCACCCCGGCACCCGCCCCAGCCCCAGCCCCAGCCCCAGCCCCCGAGGCTCCGGCCCAGGTCCAGGTTCCCGCCCCCGCCCAGCCTTCGGCGCAGCAGGCACTCGACGCCGCTCGTCAGCTCGCCGAGCAGAACGGCTACGGACAGCAGTTCCAGCAGCTGGTGGACACCAACCCGCAGTTGGTCGACGCACTGCGCTGATCTTCCGATCAGATACGACGAGGCCCTGTCATCCGAACCGGATGACAGGGCCTCGTTCTCTCTGCGGGTGTCGCTCCCCTACTTGGGGATCGCCTCGTACGCGGCGACCGCCTTCTGGACGCGGGCGAGGGCTGCGCCGTACGCCGCGAAGTCACCGCTGCGCTGCGCCACCGTCAAGGCATCGAGCGACGCGTCCAGCTCCGCGACCGCAGCCGAGACGTCCGTACCGGACGGCGGAGTCGCCGGGGCCGTGGGCGCGGGCGCCGCACCCTGGTCGACGGGCGGCGTCGTGCCGGTCTCCGGAGGTGTCCCCTCTTCCGCGCTGGGTGCCGTCGCCACGGAACCCGTGCCGGCACCGAACACCTGGTCGAGCGCCTGCGCCAGCGTCGGGGCGTACCCGACTCGCACACTGTTACTCGGTGGCGGCTCGCGGTAGCTCACGAGCACTCGCGACAGCTGCGGGAACGTCGACGTGTTCGGGCCCGTCGAACTTCGCTCCGTATACATCGGTTCGACGTACAGGATTCCGCCGTCCGCGATCGGCAGTGTCAGCAGGTTGCCGTACTGGATCTTGTTCGATCTCTCGAGCAGAGTTCTCTCCGACGCCACGCGTGGATCGGAGATCATCGAGTTCTGCGTCTGCTGCGGACCCTGGGTCTGTGTGTCCGTCGGCAACTGAAGCACGGTGAACTTGCCGTAATTGTCCGGATCGGATTTCACCGACAGATAGGCGGACAGGAACTCGCGACTGTAACCCACCATCGCGCTGGTCAGGTTGAACGACGCTTTCCCGGTCTCGGGATCACCGACCAGCACGTAGTACGGAGGCTGGTTCGCGCTCGTATCGATCGTGGGATCGCTCGGCACCGACCAGAACGCGTTGTTGGTGAAGAATTCCTTCGGATCATCCACGTGGTACTTGGCGAGCATCTCGCGCTGCACCTTGAACAGGTCCTCGGGATAGCGGAAGTGCGCGCGCAGTTCGTCGGGAATCGAGTCCGCCGGCTGAACCGCACCCGGGAACACACCCATCCACGCGTCGAGCACCGGATCGTTCTGATCCACCTGGTACAGCTTCACGGTGCCGTCGTACGCGTCGACGGTGGCCTTCACCGAGTTACGGATGTACGACACCTCCTTGCGGGGCAGCAGCCGGCCGGTGTTCTGGTCGATGCTGTCCTCGACGAGTCCGTCGAGCGAACTGCGCTGGGCGTACGGGTAGTCCTGCAGTGTGGTGTAGGCGTCGACTATCCACACGACCTTGCCGTCGACGACGGCCGGGTACGAGTCGCCGTCCGCGGTCAGCCACGGGGCGACGTGGGTGACCCGGTCCCGCGGGTCCCGGTTGTAGATGATCTTGGAATCCGAGCCGATCGCGCCGGAGAACAGGATGTTGCGTTCCGTGTACTTGGCGGCGAAGGCCAACCGGTTGAACCAGTTGCCGATCGGCACACCACCCGAACCGGTGTACGTGTAGCGCGAGGTGTCGGTGTCGTACTCCCGCGGATCCGAACCTTGCGATCCGCCGACGATCGCGTAGTCGGCATCCGTGTCGGCGATGACCTCGCCGTAGTAGATGCGCGGCTGCTCGACGGGTATGACCTGATTACCCGCCTCCTGCGAGGCGATGTCACTGACCATGTACACGGGGTAACCGCTGTTGCTGTTGGCGGCTTCCTCCGCGGACTCGCCGGCGGCGGCGTTCACCCGGTTCGCGGGAGCCGCGACCAGTCCGTTGCCGTGCGTGTAGACGGTGTGCTTGTTGATCCAGTCCGTCTGGTTACCCGTCAGGCTCTTGGACGACAACTCGCGGGCCGCGACGATGTAATCGCGCATCTCCCCGTCGATGTCGTACCGGTCGATGTCGAGCGTCGGCGGGAAACCGTAGAAGTTCTTCAACTGCTGCTGCTGGGTGAACGTCCGCGACAGGATGTTCGGATCGAGCAGTCGGGTGTTCGCGATGGTCGTGACGTCGGCCGGCACTTCCCGCGGAGGCTTCGTTCCGTACCCCTGGTAATCCTGGTACTCGACCTTGTCGTCGGTGATGCCGTACGCCTGCCGGGTGGCGGCGATGTTCCGCTCGATGTACGCGCTCTCCTTGTCGGCGGCGTTGGGACGCACCGAGAACTGCTCCACGACAAGCGGCCACACTGCACCGACCAGGATCGAGGAGAGCACGAGTAGGGCTGTCGCCATCGCCGGAATCCGCAGATCACGCAGGAAGATCGCCGCGAAGAACGCGCCCGCGCAGATGACCGCGATCGCCAACAGGATCAGCTTGGCCTGCAGCACCGCATTCATGTCGGTGTAGCTACCACCGGTGAACGTGGGTTCCTTACGGCTGCTCGACAGCAGCGAATACCGATCGAACCAGTACGCGACGGCCTTGAGAAGGATGAACGTTCCCGCGAGCACGGCCAACTGGACCCGCGCCGCGTTGGTCAGTGCCCCGCCCCGGCCCGCCAGCTTCAACCCGCCGAATATGTAGTGCGTCACCAGGCTCGCGAAGAACGCCAGCAGCACCGCGACGAACAACCAGTTGAGAACGAACCGGTAGAACGGCAGATCGAAGGTGTAGAAGCCCACGTCCAGACCGAATTCGGGATCGGCGACCCCGAAGTCGCCTCCGTTGACGAACAGCTGCACCGTCACCCAGCTCGACTGGGCGATCAGCCCGGCGAGCAGTCCCACCGCAATCGGAATGGCCAGGCCGAACAGACGCAGCCGGGTCATCACGGTGGTGCGGTAACGCGCGACCGGATCGTTGGGACCCGACACCGGGACGAACACCGGCCGCGAGCGATACGCGAGCAGCAATGCCAGCCAGACGATTCCGCCGACCACCACCCCGACCACGACGAAGAGCAGCAGACGGGTGACGAGGACCGTGGTGAACACCCCACGGAATCCGACCTCACCGAACCACAACCAGTCCGTGTAGGTACTGATCAGCCGCGGACCCACCAGCAGCAGGGCCGCGACGACAAGCGCCAGCACCAGCAGCACTCGACTGCGTTTGGACAACGACGGTAAACCTGCGGGGGGCCGCATGCCCACGTGCCACACTCCAAGAACTCGGCGACGCTGTCGCGCCGCGATCAACTTCACCGTTCGGCCGTCCACACCCGAACAGCGAGGGCGTGACCGTTTCGTCCCACTCTACGTAACAACCGAGAGATGCGGCCGTCGGTCCTGTTCCGGGGGTGCGAAGATGGGTCTCGTGAGTGAAGAGAATGTGAACCGAGAGACGGACGCCCTCGCCCGCTGTGTGCGTGAGGTGGTCGAATTCGTCGACGCCGGAGGGTGGGATCAGCCGCCCCAGATGTTCGCATTCGTCCCGACCGAACTCCTCGCGGCCGCCGAACCGAGCCTGCTCGACCAACTCGCCGACGGTGCGGAATTGACCCCGGTGGAACAGGATCCGTTCCCCGACGACATCGACGGCGGGTCACGCGCGCTCGACGAGTTCCTCGCCACCACCAGCTGGCCGGACTCCGTGGTGGGGTGCGCCCTCGTTCAGGAGATCGTCGTCCTTCCGCCCGAGGCGGAGTCCGATCTCGACGACGCACTCGTCCCTCTCTTGTCCGATCGCGACGCTGCCGACGACGCCGCGCGGGCCGCGGCCGAGTCGCATCCCGACCGCCGGTCCGCGCGGTTGATCGCCGCTGTGCTGCGCGACGGACCGTCGCTGTGCCTGATGCAGTTGCGACCCGACGAGGACGCCGACCCGTACGCCGGGATCGAACTGCTCACCTACGAGGACCTGGCGCCCAATCTCGTCAGCGCGCTGTACGCCACCCTCGACGCGACCGTAGAAGACTAGATACTCAGCAGCCGGGCGCGTCGCCACCGGCGTCGATGGCCTCGAGCGCGTCGACGGCTCCGGCGAGGGTCTCGACCTTCACCAGCCGGAGTCCGTCGGGTGCGCCCTGGCGGGCCTCGTCGCAGTTCTTCGCGGGCACGAGGAACGTCTCGGCGCCTGCCTCGTCCGCAGCGATCAACTTGTACTTGATGCCACCGATGGGGCCGACGTCGCCGTCCGAATCGATCGTGCCGGTGCCGGCGACGAACTTGCCGCCGTTGAGTTCGCCCGGGCTGAGCTTGTCGATGACGGCGAGTGTGAACATCAGCCCCGCCGAGGGTCCGCCCACGTCGGCCAGGTTGAAATCGATGGTGAACGGAACGTCCGGGACCTCTTCGGGCGTGATTCCCAGGTACCCCTTCGACTCGTCGCCCGGGCGCGCCCCGAGCGTCACCCGGACCGTCGTCTCGGCGCCGTCGCGGCGGATCACGATCGGCACCTCCGTGTTCGGCGCCACATCCGCCACCGCCTCCTGCACGCCGCCGACCGTCGTCACCGCCGTCCCGTCGACGCTCACCAATTCGTCGCCCTCACGCAGAAGTCCCGAGGAGGGGCCGTCCACCCCGACCTTCGCGATCCGCAGGTCGACCGGCTTGCCGAGGAAGTGGAGCGCGGCGAGTTCGGCGCTGTCCTCGGACTGCTGGAAGTCGGCGTCGTTCTCCTGCTTGACCTCGTCCTTCGACTTGTCCGGCGGGTACACCTCCTCGCGGGGGACGATGCCCTGGCGGCCGCTGGCCCACAATCCGAACGCCTCGAACACGTTGAGGTCGTCGCGCACCGCGACCGTCGTCATGTTCAGGTGTCCGGTGGTGTCGTCCACCTCGGTTCCCTGGATCGCGACGACTTGCTCGCCGCCCACTTCGCCGAGGGTGTTGAACGTGGGGCCCGGCCCGAGAGCCACGAACGGCACCGTGATCACCGTGCCGAGAATTCCGAGTACCACGATCGGGGCCAGCGCGGCCAGAAGCGTCACGATCCGTCGATTCACCTGGACCAGCGTAGAGCGCGAACCGGCGGGACCCGCTGTCGGCTGTCCGCGTGTTCGCCGTCAGCGTGACGTGGTCGACACCCACGGAACCATGCGCCTTGTACCGTTGAGTCATGAGCAATCTGCCGTTCGGCTTCTCCAGCTCCGACGACGATCCCGATCGTGACAAGAACACGGGGGATCAGAACGGACCCGACCGCGACAAGAACGCGGGTGGTTCCGGCGACTTCGGTTTCGGGGCGGGTGGTTTCCCCGCCGGGGGTTTCGACCCGGCCGCTCTCGGCCAGATGCTGACCCAGTTCGGTCAGATGCTGAGTGGGATGGGCACCTCGATGGGATCGGGTGAGCAGACCGGACCCGTCAATTACGAGATCGCGAAGAAGCTGGCCCGCCAGCAGATGGGGTCCGTCGCTCCCATCACCCAGGGCAATTCCGAGGCGATCGCCGATGCCTCCCGGCTCGCCGAACTGTGGCTCGACGCCGCGACGACGTTGCCCGCGGGCGCAACCAAGACTGTCGCGTGGACTCCCAACGACTGGCTCGACAACACCCTCGACACCTGGAAGCGGCTGTGCGACCCCGTCGCGGAGAAGGTTGCCGGCATGTGGGTGCAGGGTCTGCCCGAGGAGGCGCAGCAGATGGCCGGGCCCATGCTCGGCATGATGAGCCAGATGGGTGGCCTCGCGTTCGGCTCCCAGCTCGGCCAGGCGCTCGGCCAGCTGTCGAAGGAGGTACTCACCTCCACCGACATCGGTCTCCCGCTCGGTCCGGCCGGCACCGGTGCACTGCTTCCCGCCGCCGTGGAGCGGTTCAGCAAGGGCCTCGAGCAGCCCGACCGCGAGATCCTCGTCTTCCTCGCCGCCCGTGAGGCCGCCTACCAGCGCCTCTACAGCCACGTCCCGTGGCTCCGTCAGCGGCTCCTCGCCACCGTCGAGGAGTACGCCCGCGGCATCACGATGGACTTCTCCGCCATCGAGGACATGGCGAAGAACCTCGATCCGTCCGCGCTGAGCGACCCTTCCCAGCTCGAGAACATACTGCAGCAGGGGGCGTTCGAACCGCAGACCACACCGGAGCAGAAGCAGGCCCTCGAGCGACTCGAGACGCTGCTGGCTCTCATCGAGGGCTGGGTCGAGGTCGTCGTCGGTTCGGCGCTGAACGACCGCCTTCCCGGTGTCGCGGCCCTCAGCGAGACGCTCCGCCGCCGGCGCGCGACCGGCGGACCCGCCGAGCAGACGTTCGCGACGCTCGTCGGACTCGAACTGCGTCCCCGCAAGGTCAGGGAGGCCGCGCAGCTGTGGAATCGCCTCACGTCCGAATCCACCATCGACGCCCGTGACGGCGTGTGGGCCCACCCCGACCTGCTCCCCGACTCGTCCGACCTGGACAGCCCCGACGCGTTCGTCGACCGGGTGCTCGGTGGCGGCGACGGCGGCAACTTCGACAATCCTATGGCGCAGCTCGAGGCGACCGAAGCCCGTGAGCGGGCCGAGGAGGCCGAACGCGGCAAGTCCGGCAAGGACGACGAGTCCGAGTCCTGACCGCCTGAACCAACCAATTTCGCAGCAGCGGGAAATCCACAGGCCGGAGCACGTTTCGGCCTGTGGACAACTCGTCTTCCAGGGGCTGACACGTGGTGGCGGCCTGCAATTCTCTGCGTGTGACCATCCAGCACCCACCCCACGTCGGCGTCACCCTCGACCCTCGCATTCCGGTACTCGTCCGCCCCGACGGACGGGTCCAGTTCGGCTGGGATCCCGAACGCGCACTCGTTCTCGCCCCGCCGCCCGGCGTCCGGACCGAACAAGTCCTGGCTGTCATCCGGCTGCTCGACGGCAAGAACTCTCGGCCGCACATCCTGTGGACGGCTGTCGGATACGGCCTGGCACCCACGGACGTGTCGAAGCTCCTCGGTGATCTCGACCGGGCCGGTCTGATCGAGGTTGCCGCCGTATCCCCCGTCGCGGACACGATCGCGATTCGCGTGCACGGTCGCGGACCGCTGTCCGATGCGCTCTCGGCCGGACTCATCGACGGCGGTATCCGGGTGTCCCGGTCGCACCGCTATTCCGCCGACGGCGACGTCCGTCGGTGGAACGCGCTGTGTGTCGTGCTCGCAGACGAACTGGTCGCCGAACCGCGACTCGTCGCCGATCTCGTCCAGAACGGGATCCCCCACCTCCAGGTCCGGCTGCGAGACGGGCGCGGCGTCGTCGGTCCCCTGGTGCTTCCGGGCCACACCAGTTGCCTCCGGTGCGCCGATCTCCTCCGCTCCACGTACGACGAGGACTGACCGCACCTGTCCGCGCAGCTCCTCGGGACCGTCGGACACGCGAGCCCCGCCGTGATCATGGCCACCGCCGCGGTCGCCCTCGGCCAGCTCGAGGCCGTTCTGGCCGCTCCGCGAGGTGCGCCGCCGAGCAGCCTCGACGCGACCCTCGAGATCGATCTCGGCGCGCATCGGCTGGTGACCCGGCGCTGGCCGCGGCAGGCGAGTTGCAGCTGCACGTATCTGGCACCCGCTGTGGGCGAATCGAACCGTCGTCCGTCATGATGCATGATGGTGGGGTGTCCGACATCCCCCGCAGGAGTTCTGCCCGCACCGCCAAGCTCGCGAGCATTCCCTTGGGGATCGCGGGGCGGGCTGCGATGGGCTTCGGCCGGAAGCTGACCGGCGGCGACAGGGACGAGATCGACGCCCAGCTCAGCGCGAAGGCCGCCGAGCAATTGTTCGCAGTCCTCGGCGAACTCAAGGGCGGCGCCATGAAATTGGGGCAGGCGCTCAGTGTCATGGAGGCCGCGATCCCCGAGGAGTTCGCGGAGCCCTATCGCGAATCGCTGAACAAGCTGCAGGCGCAGGCGCCCCCGCTCCCGGCGCGGGCCGTGCACAAGATGCTCGACCAGCAGTTGGGCACCAAATGGCGTGACCGGTTCGAGTCGTTCGACGACACACCGACCGCGTCGGCCAGCATCGGTCAGGTGCACCGCGCCGTGTGGGCCGACGGTCGCGACGTGGCGGTGAAGGTTCAGTACCCCGGCGCCGACGAAGCCCTGCGCGCCGACCTGAAGACGCTCGGCCGGTTCGCGGGCCTGTTCGCGTCGGTCATGCCCGGAGTGGACGTCCGCCCCGTGATCGACGAGTTCACCGCCCGCACCGAAGAAGAACTCGACTACCGGATAGAGGCGAACAACCAGCGCCGCTTCGCCAAGGTGTACGACGGGGATCCGCAGTTCGCGATTCCGCACGTGGTCGCCAGCGCACCCAAAGTCGTGGTGACCGAATGGATGTCGGCGAAGCCCTTGTCGGCCATCATCGCGGACGGCACACCCGAGGAACGCAACACAGCGGGGGCGCTGCTCGCGGAGTTCCACTTCGCCTCCCCCACCCGGGTCGGTCTGCTCCACTGCGACCCGCATCCGGGAAACTTCATGCTGCACAGCGACGGCCGGCTCGGTGTCATCGATTTCGGTGCGGCGGCTCCGTTTCCGCACGGACTTCCGCCCGTGCTGGGGGCCATGGTGCGACTGTCGCTCCACGAGCAGTTCGACGAACTGGCGGAGTTGCTGCACGCCAACGGGTTCGTCCTGCCCGGCAGAACGGTCACCGACAAGGAGATCGCGGACTACCTGCGCCCGGTCACCGATCCGATCCGCACCGAGTCGTTCCACTTCACCCGCGCCTGGCTGCAGAAGGCCGTGGGTTCTGCCACCGACTTCAACAGTTCCCAGTTCCGTACGGCCCGGGCACTGAACCTGCCCGCCGAGTATCTGATGATCTTCCGAGTTCTCGTCGGCTCGGTCGGGATCTGCGCTCAGCTGGATGCGTACGCGCCGTACATGGAGATCCTGACACGGTGGCTCCCCGGATTCGCCGACCCGGCGCCCGAGGACGAAGACACCGTCTGACCCCCGATACACAGAACGGGCGTTCGCCCGGCCCACTCGTGTGAGTGGCCGGGCCAACGCCCGAACTCTTCCGCCCCGTATCGGTTTCTACGCACAGACCAGAGTCTGTGTCTTGCGTGGACGTCCCCGGGGACGCTTGCGGGCGATCACGACGCCCTGGTCGAAGATCTCGCCGCCCCACACACCCCACGGCTCGGCCCGATCGAGGGCAGCGTCGAGGCAGCGGGAGCGGATCGGGCAGGACGCGCACAGCGCCTTGGCCTGCTCCAACTGGGTGGGCGAGTCCGCGAACCACAGGTCGGGATCATCGACCCGGCAGGGCAGGTCGCCACGGGTGGACACTATCTGAACAAATCCGCTTGTGGCGGTTGAGGTTTCGGATACCCCTCGGCATGTCACGGTAGACACGTCCTTCTCCTCTGCTCTCATTGCGACGGTCATTCTCTTCGGTTCGATGGAGTGGGTGCGAACCAGAGCCGAGGCTGCGAGCGGGAAAAGTGCTCGAACTACAAAGGCCACGGTCCGCGATGCGGGTCCGTGGCCTTGAAAAGACGGTGGGAGTTGCTCTACCTTTACCGAGGATTTCCTCGACAACTCCGATACACGGACTCGACTGCTGCTGCGGGACGACGACGGGCTGCCGACCAGACAATCGCCGGTGCCGGTTCCGCCGCGTTCATGCCGAACAGCGGGGAGGCAGCAGCGCTTGCCGTCACATGTGCTTGGAACTTCGTCATTTCACTGCCACCTCCATTTCTTCTCGATCCGATGTGAACCACACGGGTCTCCCCGCGCACTGAAACCACAGTAGGCAATTCTCCAGAACCGCACAACCTTTTTTTGACCTGCGGTGATGCGCACAACTCCGCCGCCGCGCGGGAGCGGTTCAGTGACTACCGCTTCCGTTGATCACGCCGAGGACGTCCTCACCGAACTGCTCGAGTTTCTTCGCACCGATCCCGGGGATCGCGACGAGCCCCCGATCGTCCTGCGGTCGCTGCTCGGCGAGGGCCGTCAACGTGTTGTCGCTGAACACCACATACGCCGGGACCTTCAGCTCCCGCGACTTCTCCAAGCGCCACGACCGCAGCGATTCGAGCAGTTCGACGTCGACGTTGGACGGGCATCCCTCGCAGCGACCCAGCATGGTCGCGGTGGTCCCGATCAGCGGTTTTCCGCACAGCCGGCACCGGGGGCGCTTCTTGTTGCTCTTGGCCGGCGCCGCGATCCGCGACGCAGGCGAGTCTTCGGGGATGAGCCCGTGCAGGAACCGCGAACGGCGCCGCGACTTGCGGCCGCCCTCGTTCCGGGACAGCGCCCACGACATCTGCAGGTGCTCGCGTGCGCGCGTCACACCGACGTACAGCAGACGGCGCTCCTCCTCCACGGCAGCCTCGTCCGGCGCCGAGTTGGAGTCGCCGAGCACGTGCTGGATGGGCAACGTTCCGTCGGTGAGCCCGACGAGGAACACGGCGTCCCACTCGAGACCCTTCGCCGCGTGCAGGGACGCGAGCGTCACACCCTGCACGACGGGTGGGTGCCGCGCCTCCGCCCGGAGACTCAACTCGCGCAGCAGGGCGTCGAGCGTCAACTCCGGGTCCTGCGTCAACTGCTCCTCGGTGAGCGCCACCAGCGCCGACAGCGAGGACCACCGTTCCCGAGCCTGCGCACCCGCCGGTTCCGCGTCGGTCAACCCGAGCGGCGTGAGCACCGCGCGGACGAGGGTGACCAGGTCGGCGCCGACCGCGTCCGGCAGATCGTCGCGGCCCGCGGCCTGACGCAACGCCGACACGGCCTGACGCACCTCGGTGCGCGTGAAGAATCCCTCCCCGCCGCGCACCTGATACGGGATGTCGAGTTTCGTCAGCGCCTGCTCGTGCACCTCGGACTGGGCGTTGATCCGGTAGAGGACCGCAATCTCCGCTGCCGGAGTACCCGAGGCGATGAGCCGCTTGATCGTGCGCGCCACCCCGGCGGCCTCGGCGGGTTCGTCGTCGAACTCGACGAAACTCGGTTCCGGCCCGGAGTCGCGTTGACCGATCAGCTGGAGACGGGTGCCCGCGATCCTGCCGCGCGCCGCTCCGATGACCCGGTTCGCCATCGACACGACCTCGGGGGTCGAACGGTAGTCACGCTCGAGCCGCACGACGGTCGCCTCGGGGAACCGGCGCGAGAAGTCGAGCAGGTAGTTGGGTGTGGCGCCGGTGAACGAGTAGATGGTCTGGTTGGCGTCACCGACGACGGTGAGGTCGTCCCGCTCCCCGAGCCACGCGTCGAGGACACGCTGCTGCAGCGGCGTGACGTCCTGGTACTCGTCCACCACGAAGCACCGGTAACGGTCGCGGAACTCCTCGGCGACAGCCGAATGCTCCTCGAGGGCCGCCGCGGTGTGGAGCAGGAGATCGTCGAAATCGAGGAGCATCCCGTCCTGGCCGCGGGCCTTGAGCTGCTCGTAGCCGTGGTAGACCTCGGCGACCTTCGCGGCGTCGACCGGCGCCTCCCGGCGTAACTTCGCCACCGCGCGCGGATAGTCCTCGGGCGCGATCAGCGAGGCCTTGGCCCACTCGATCTCACTGGCCAGGTCGCGGACGCTCTCCGTGCTGGTGGACAGACCGACCCGCCCCGCCGCGGAGGACACGACCGCGAATTTGCGGTCCAGCAGCCGCCACTCGGTGTCGCCGATCACCTGCGGCCAGAAATACCTCAGCTGCCGCAGCGCGGCGGCGTGGAACGTGCGCGCCTGGACCTGCGCTCCCCCGTCGCCGATCCCCAGGCTGCGCAGCCGGCCGCGCATCTCGCCCGCCGCGCGTGCCGTGAACGTGACCGCCAGCACCTGCCCCGCGGCCACGTGCCCACTGGCCACGAGGTGCGCGATGCGCCGGGTGATGGTCCGGGTCTTCCCTGTTCCCGCACCCGCCAGCACACACACCGGGCCACGGGGGGCGAGTACCGCTGCGGACTGTTCGGGATCGAGACCGGTACTTGTCACCTCTGCTGCGCCGGCTGCTGACATGGCGTCCATCATGACAGGGGCAACCGACAGGGCGCGAAGCGGACGAACCGCAGTGGGAACACAACGCGGGGTCGTGGTGTTATATGCGCCGTGACTGCAACCGACGCCCCTGCCCTGACCATCTACTCCACCACCTGGTGCGGCTACTGCCGGCGCCTGAAGACGCAGCTGGACGAGTCCGGCATCGGCTACGTGGAGATCGACATCGAGGACGATCCGGCGTCGGCAGAGTTCGTCGGCAGCGTCAACGGCGGAAACCACGTCGTCCCCACCGTCAAGTTCGCCGACGGCAGCACCGCGACCAACCCGTCGTTGTCGCAGGTCAAGAAGCTCCTCGGCGTCTAGGACGCCGACGCTGCTCCCGCCCAGGACTCGATGATGCCGCGCGCGATCGAGATCGAGCCCGGGAGCAGCAGCGGAGCGTCGCCGTCCGACGCCCAGTCGCCGAGTTCGAGTGCCCTGCGCACCTCGTCCCGGGTGAACCACCGGGCCTCGGCGATCTCTCCGTCCGCGAAGGTCAGCGGGGCGTCGGGGTCGCCGACGGCGGCGAAGCCGATCATCACCGACCGGGGAAACGGCCAGGGCTGGCTGCCCAGGTAGCGGACGTCGCGGACGTCGACACCCACCTCTTCCTTGATCTCCCGGACGACGCACGTCTCGAGCGACTCACCGGCCTCGACGAACCCGGCCAGGATCGAGAACCGCCGCGGCGGCCACGTGGGCTGCCGGGCCAGCAGGACTCGATCCCCGCCGTCGTGCACGAGGCAGATGACCGCCGGATCGGTGCGGGGAAATTCCTCGTGCCCGGTGCTCGTCGAGATCCGCGACCACCCCGACATCGTCGGCTCCGACGGCGCACCGTCCAGGGCGCTGAAGCCGGCGCTGTCGTGCCAGTTGAGCATCGCCAGCGCCCCTGTGAGCACCCCCGCGTCGGCGTCGTCCAGCGTCCCGCCGAGCAGCCGGAGATCGGCGAGCTCGCCGGTCAGCGCCTGCACCCGGACCGCCCACACGTGCCGGTCCTTGCGGATGCCGAGGAACACCGCGCCCGGTTGCGGCTCGGGGCCGAGTTCGGTGGCCTCCGCGAAGACCAGCCCGTCGTCTCCCACCCGGACCTGTCCGCGGTGATTGACGCGCAACAGCTGCGCTTCCCGCCAGCCCGACCGCAACGCGTCCGTGTCCGAACGCATTTCCTCGGCCCGCCCGACAGCGGAGCGGGACAGGAGCGGGGTTTCGTTCAACCGGAATGCAGTCACGCCGTCGACACTACTGCCGATCAGTTAGCGACCCTACGGATGTACAGCAGTCGGTCGTTTTCCTCGATCGAATCGACCTCCGGCGAGCCGACCCGGATCAATCGTCCGTCCCGCACGACACCGAGCACGATGTCCGCGAGGTGGCGGGGGGAACCACCGATCTCATCCCGCTCCACGGAGCGTTCGGCGATCGCAAACCCGGCCTCGGGGGTGAGCAGATCCTCCATCATCTCGACGACGCTGGGCGTCTTCGTGGCAATGCCGAGGAGCCGGCCCGCCGTCTCCGAGGACACCACCACCGAGTCGGCGCCGGACTGCCGGAGCAGATGCGTGTTCTCGGACTCCCGGATGGCCGCCACGATCTTGGCCTTGGGGGCGATCTCGCGCGCCGTCAGCGTCACCAGCACCGCGGTGTCGTCGCGGTTGGCCGCGACGATGATCGCCGACGCGTTCTGCGCGCCCGCCAACCGCAGGACGTCCGACTTGGTGGCGGACCCGTGGACCGTCACCAGGCCCTTGCTGGCCGCCGAATCGAGCACGGCGTGATCGGTGTCCACCACCACGATCTCCGACGGCGGAACGTCGTCGCCGAGCATCGCGTCGATCGCGGTGCGTCCCTTCGTTCCGTAGCCGATCACCACGGTGTGATTGCGCACGTGCTGCCTCCAACGCTGAATTTTGAACGCCTGCCGGGAGCTCTGCGTGAGCGCGGAGAGAGTCGTACCGACCAGGACGATGAGGAAGAAGATTCGAAGAGGGGTGATCAGGAGGACGTTCACGAGTCGCGCGGACGGTGTGAACGGCGTGATGTCGCCGTAGCCCGTCGTCGACAACGACACCGTCGCGTAGTAGATGCAGTCGAGCAACGACAACTCGTTGTCCTGCGCATCGCGGTAGCCCTCCCGGTCGATGTAGACGATGAGAACCGCCAACGCCAACGCCGCCAGGGCGATACCCACCCGGCGGTAGATCGCCCGCGCCGGACTGGTCTGCAGCTCCGGGATCCGCAGCACACCCACCAACGCGAAATCCGGCCGGTCGGTGAGGGTGTCCGACCTGGTCAATCTCTCACGCAGCCTACCGGCCATATGTTTGTCTCCACGTTGCACTGAACTCCGACATCGGCTGGCAGCCTAACCCCGATTGTCCCACCGGTGACACGTCGGAGCCTCGTTGTCGCGAACCGAGTTGTTCGGGCAAGCTGGCGTCATGCAACGAGAGAGCCACACACCACGACCGAGCCAGAAGCCCGCACTCCGCCTTGCCGCGCTGCTGCTCGGCGCCGGCACGATGCATTTCGTCGCGCCCAAGTTCTTCGACTCCACGGTCCCCACTCAATTGCCGGGCGACGCCCGCACCTACACCTACGTGTCCGGGGTCGCCGAGCTCGCCATCGGCACCGCGCTGGCGGTGCCGCGGACCCGTAGGCTCGGCGGCGGCCTCGCCGCGCTCCTGTTCGTGGCCGTATTCCCCGCCAACATCAACATGGCGGCCGATTGGCTGAAGAGTTCCAAGACCACGAACGTGCAGAAAGCCGGTGCGGTACTGCGACTTCCGCTGCAGATCCCGTTGGTCACCGAGGCTCTGAAGGCTCAGCGTCAGGCCTGACCGTCTCCTCGGCTCCGGCCGACCGAATGAGATGGGCGAGCGCGTCGGCGTCGGGCAGGCGGTCCGGCGCGATCGTCCGTCCGGTCCGCACGTAGTGGAACGCGGCGCGCACCCGCTCGATCGGCACGTCCATCAGTTCGGCCCACGCCAATCGGTACGCGGCCAACTGCATCACCACGGCCTTCTCGTTGGCCACACTCGGCTCCGCACCGGTCTTCCAGTCGATCACCGTCCACCCGCCGTCGGGGTCGGTGAACACCGCGTCGATCCGGCCGCGGAGCACCGTCCCCGCCACCGATGTCTCGAACGGCACCTCGACCTCCGTCGGGTTGCGGTCGGCCCAGGACGAGCGCAGGAACGCGTCCTGCAGCGTCGCGAGATCGATGTCGGGACCCGCACCCGTGTCGGCGGCACCGGGTAGTTCGTCGAGGTCCAGCAGCCGGGTGGCCCCGAATCGGCGTTCCACCCAGGCGTGGAACGCGGTGCCGCGCCGCGCGAGCGGATTGGGTGGGAACGGCAGGGGACGCCGGAGCCGGGCGGCCAGGGCGTCGGGGTCGGCCTCGAGTTCGACGAGCTGGCTCACCGACAACTGGCCGGGCAGCACCACCTCGGTGCGGGCATTCGCCCGTGCTTCCCGCTCCGCGAGGAGGGCGTCGACATCGGCGGCCCAGCTCTCCGGATCTTCGTCCTCGCCTGCCGGTGCCGGCTTGCCGACGTCCTTCAGCGCGGCGACCACCAGGGCAGCTCCGCGCTCCACCGACTGCCGGCGGAGCCCGAGCGGATCGCGCGGCCACGCAGCCGACTTGGGAGTACTGGTCAGCGGGTTCTTTTCCTCCGGCTCGGGTGCGGGCGCCCAGATGTCGACGATCCCTATTCCCTCGTGTTCCTCGTCCGTCACCGTGTCGCGCAGTTCGGTGAGGAACTCCGACGGCCCCTTCGGCTCGGTGCCGGATTCTGCCCAGTGATGACCCGAGGCGAACAGCACCCGTTCGGTCCGGGTGAGCGCGACGTAGAACAACCGGCGGTCCTCGTCGAGTTTGCGTGCGGCCAGCGACGCCTTGTGCGCCTTCACGGCCTCCTCGAGATCCTTCCGGTCGTACAGGTTCTCGAGCTCGAGAACCGGCACGCCGTCTGCGGACTCACCCGGTCGGGCCCGGTCTCCGCGCAGCGACGGCGGAAGTTCGCCGACGGCACCGAGCCAGGACCCGGATGCCGTCCTCGACGGAAACACGCCGGCGGTGAGGTGCGGTACGGCAACCACTTCCCATTCCAGCCCCTTCGCCGAATGCACGGTCAGCACCTGGACGCGGTGCGGATCCACCTCCACTTCGCCCGGTGCCAAACCCTTTTCGACGGATTCCGCGGCCGCCAGGAAGGCGAGCAGCCCGGTGACGGTGGCCGACGCGCGACCCGCGTACCCGGCGACGACGTCGGCGAACGCATCGAGATGTTCTCGTCCCGCGCTGCCACGCGCCGACTGCCGCGTCCGGGCCTGCGCTTCGATGCCGATGCCCAGCACCCGTTCGACCTCGGCCACCAGCTCCGTGAGCGGCTGCCCGATCCGCTCGCGCAGCGACGCCAACTCCCCCGCGACGGCAGTGATCCGCGCGTAGCCGGCCTGCGAATAGCGTTCGGCGGGACCGGGATCCGCCAACGCGTCCGCCAATCCGGCCTGCTCGGCGTGTTCCCCGGGCAGTGCCCCGCCGACGGCGTCCGCCAGCGCGGCCGAATCGGTGACGGCGCCGGTGGTGCCGTACCCGGTCCCGATGGCCAGTTCGGACGCGCGGCGCGACAACGCCGTCAGGTCGGCGGCCCCGATCTGCCATCTCGCCCCGGTCAGCATCCGCACGGCGGCGCTGCCCGCCATCGGGTCGGCGACCACCCGCAGCATCGCGATCACGTCGGCCACCTCGGGGGTGTGAAGCAGTCCGCCGAGACCGACCACTTCGACCGGCAGACCCCGCGAGCGCAGCACCTCGGCGACGGGTGCGGCGTCGGCGTTGCGGCGGATCAGCACGGCGGCGGTCGGCGGGTCCTCGCCGCGGCTCGCGGCGTCGGCGTACTGCTCGGCGACGCGGTCGGCCACCCATTCCCGTTCCTGCACGACGTCGCCGGTGAGAGCCAGCCGCACATCGCCCGGCACCGCCTGCGGGCGCGCCCGCAGCGTGCTGACCGACACCCCCCGCTCACGCAGGGACGCCGAAGCCATGTTGGCCAGCGCCAGGGCCTCCGGCGGATTGCGCCAACTGGTGAGCAGTTCCAGGGTCGGCGCCGGATCTCCGTTGGTCAGCGGGAAATCCGTCGCGAAGCGGGGAAGGTTGGCCGCCGACGCACCGCGCCAGCCGTAGATCGACTGCATGGGATCGCCCACCGCGGTGAGCGCGAGCTCGCCGTCCAGACCGCCACCGAAGAGGGACGACAGCAGCACCCGCTGCGAGTGCCCCGTGTCCTGGTACTCGTCGAGCAGCACCACCCGGAACCGCCGGCGTTCGGCGAGTCCGACCTCGGGATGGTCGGAGGCCACGCGCGCCGCCAGCGACATCTGGCTGCCGAAATCGAGTGCGCCCTCCCGGCGCAGAGTGTCCGCGAGACGCTGCACCAGGGGAAGGAGCTCCACCCGCCGGTGCTGGGTGTCGAGGATGTCGAGCAGTTCCTTGCTCGGGCCTCCGCGCTGCCGCGGTCCGGCGGGCAGGGTGTGGACGAGTTTGTCGAGCTCGGTGTGCGCCTCCCGCAGGTCGTCCGGTTCGACGAGGTGCTCGGCCAGCTGCCCGGACAGTGCCAGCACGGCTTCGGTGACCGAGGCCGGATTCCGGTCGGTGTCGAGGTCGCCGTCCCACGAGCTGACCACCCGGTGCGCCAGCTGCCACAGTTCCGTTTCCGACAGCAACGTCGCCGACGGTTCGATGGGCAGCAGGAGCCCGTGTTCGGACAGCAGTCGTCCGGCGTACGAGTGGTAGGTGCTGACCTCCGGTTCACCCGCAAGGATTCTCGACCTGAGGTCACCGCCCGGGTCGACCCGGCGGAGCAGTTCCGAACCGGCCAGCCGGGCAAGACGCTTCCTGATCCGGGCGGTCAGCTGTTGTGCGGCCTTGCGGGTGAAGGTCAGCCCCAGCACCGCCTCGGGGTCGACGACACCGTTGGCCACCAGCCACACGACGCGGGCCGCCATCGTCTCGGTCTTGCCGGCGCCCGCCCCGGCGACGACGAGGGTGGGGCCGAGGGGGGCCGCGATGACGGCGGCCTGCTCCGGGGTCGGCGGATGCTGGCCCAGGCCGATCGCGAGTTCCACCGGGTCGATGCGGATGGTCATTCCGACGTCACCTGCCGTCCCTCGTCGTGTGCCGGGCAACTCGTCCGCACCGGGCAGTGCCGGCACCCGTCGTTGACGCGGGCGAGGAACTCGGGGCCCTTGGTGGCCGCTGCCGCCGCGTGGATGACGGCGAGCCACATCTCGAGGTCCTCGTCCGACAGCGGCGCCTGCACCCGCTGCGTGGCACCTTCCTTCTTGTGCGGTTTGGCGACGAAGACCAGCCGCGCCCCACCGGGTTTCGACGCGGGCTCCCCGTCGATCGCGCCGGCCGCCGCCGCCACCTGGTAGGCCGCCAGCTGGGCATACTGCTGGGCGTCCTCCTTGGTGACGGGTGAGCGGGCGGTCTTCACGTCGACGATGACGGGCCTGCCCTCGGCGTCGCGCTCGAGCCGGTCGATCCGCCCCCGCAACCGGATCTCGGGGGCACCCTCTTCCCTCGGTTCCAGGACACCGTCGACCGCCACCTCGACGCCGACCTCGGTGAGTTCGGAGCGGGTGTTCCCGAGCCAGGCGGTGAACGTGGCGAGCATGTCCCGGGTGCGGTCGAGTTCACGGCGTGAATACCACTGGGATCCCAGATCGATGGACTCCCAGGCATTCTCGAGCGCGCGCGCCACCTGGTCGGGCGGGATCCGCCCGGCGAGGGCCTGCACCAGCGTGTGCACGAGGGTTCCGGCGATGGCATGGGTGTTGTCGCCGTCCGTCCCGCCGTGGCGTTCGAGCAGCCACCGCAACGGGCACGTGTTGAGCAGGTCGACGGTGGACGGCGACAGCGACACCGGCCCGTCCTCCGCGTTCCACAACGCCACGCCGGTGCTCGGTTCGGCCGTGCCGTACCACTGGTCCGGGTGTGCGCCGCGCACGCCGGCTTCGGCGAGCCGGGCGAGTTGACGTGCCGCGCGTTCCTGCCGGGCAGGATCGGATTCCGCGACGTCCGGATCGCAGACCACGCTGCGCAATTCGGCGACGAGCGCAGGCAGAGCCAGGACCCGGACAGCCGGGTCCTCCGTCGGCACGACCGCCTCCTCGACGTCGGAACCCTGGTCTCCGGCGAGCAGTTCGTCGACGAAGCGGGAGTGGACGAGATCGGTGTCGCCGCTGGCCGAGTCGACGGCGGTGACGAGCAGACTCCGCCTCGCCCGGCTGCACGCGACCAGGAACAGCCTGCGTTCCTCGGCCAGGAGCGGTGCGGTACGCGACATCCGGTCGGCGGCCGTCTCGCTGCCGTCGGACACCCCGCCCGTGAGGTCGATCAGCGCCTCGGTGCCGAGCAGGCTGCCGCGGGCCCGCAGGGTCGGCCACAGCCCTTCCTGGACACCGGCGACCGCGACGACGTCCCATTCGCGGCCGGCGGCCGAGTGCGCGCTGAGCACCGACACGGCGTCGACCGGGACGCCCGAGACGATGCGCGTGGTGGGAATCGCCTGCCCGGTGAGGTAGTCGACGAACCCGGCGAGTTGGGCTCGAGGGAGGCGGTCGACGTAGCTCGCCGCGGCGTCGAACAGGGCGACCACGGCGTCGAGATCGCGGTCGGCCTGGGCACCGATCGGGCCGCCGCGGGCGGAGGCGGCCGCCCAGCGACGTTCGAGTCCGGTGGCCTGCCAGGCCGCCCACAGCACGTCCTCGATGCCGCGGCCACGGTCCAACGGCACCCTCGCCTTCCGCAGGACGGACAGCACCCGGTTCAGGGATGCCGCCTCGACGTCGGTCAGCTTGGCCGTGACCCGGCGGGTGCCGTCGATGTCACCGACGACGACGAGACGGAGAAGTTCCGCGGAGTCGCGGTCGCCGCCGGACGCCAGTTCGGCGCGCCGCAGACCCCGGCGAAGACGCCGGAGCGCCACGGGTTCCGCGCTTCCGACCGGACCGGCGAGCAGGGCGAGCGCGTCCTCGCCGGTGAACTCCTGCCCCGACAGTGCCCGCAGCACGAGCATCAGTCCGGACACCCCGTGCTGACGGGCCAGCGGCAACTCGGACGCCGCGGTGGTGACGGGAACACCCGCCCCGAGCAGAGCGCGGCGCAGCGGAGCCAGGGCACGCGGCACCGAACGCACGATCACCGCCATGTCCGACCACGGCACGCCGTCGAGGAGGTGGGCGCGACGGAGGGTGTCGGCGATCAGGGCCGCCTCCTTCGCCGCGCTGCCCAGGACCCGGACCGCGGTTCTGCCGCCGTCCTGCGACGGGGTCCAGATCCGGTGCGGCAGGTGGCCCGGGAGGCGGGACGTGATCCGCGCCGCTGTGGTCGCGACCTCCGCCGAACTGCGAAAGTTGACCGGCAGCAGCACCTGTCGCGGATCGCCCTTGTCGGCCAGCTCGACGAGGAACGACGGGTCGGCCCCCCGGAATCCGTAGATCGACTGGTCCGGATCGCCGGCGACGACCGTGGTGCGGGTGCCGGTGCCGACGAGCCGGACCAGTTCCGCTGCCTGCGGATCGAGGTGCTGCGCGTCGTCGACGAGCAGGTGCCGGACCCGGGCGCGCTCCGTGCGCAGCAGGTCGGGGTCGGTGGCGAACGCGGTGAGGGCGGCACCGATGAGCTCGGCGGCGTCCAGCGCCGGTGCCGTGGCCTCGGGGGCCTCAACCCCGACGGCGCCGCGCAGCAGCATGCCGTGCTCGTAGCGGGCGGCGAACATTCCCGCGGCAACCCACTCGGGACGCGCGTGCCGCCGGCCCAGCTTGATCAGATCCTCCGGGCCGAGACCCCGCTCGCTGGAGCGCAACATCAGGTCGCGGAGCTCGACGGCGAAGCCCCCCAGTGCCAGTGCGGGACGCAGCCGTTCGGGCCACATCTCGCCGCCGTCCTCGATGTCGCCGTGCAGCATCTCGCGCAGCACGGCGTCCTGCTCGGCGCCGGTGATGAGGCGCGGCGGCGGGTTTCCATGGGCGGCGGCCTGCAGTCGCAGTACCGCGAACGCGTAGGAGTGGACGGTGCGCACGAGAGGTTCGCGGGTGGCCCGGGGCCCGTGCTCCTCGTCGTGCCCGACGAGTGCGGCGGTGACCTCCTCGCGCACCCGGCCCGCCGCCCGCCGCGACTGCGTGAGCACCAGCACGGACTCGGGGTCTTCCCCACCGGCGATCCGGTCGACCGCGACGTCCACGAGGAGCGACGTCTTACCGGTGCCGGGGCCGCCGAGCACCTGCCAGGGATTCCAGCCCAGTCCGAGCGGTGGGGCCGTGAGCACGCGCTGCGTGGAGTCGTCCCACACCCGGGCCTCGCGGCCGGGGCTGCGACGGTGCACGAGCCGGGCACGGGGAGTCGACGATTTGGTGCGCACCGCCGATTCCGTCATGGGCAGCATTCCACCAGAACGGTCCGACATCTCGTCCGGCGACCCGATCCGGCATCATGGGTGAGGTGTCAGCACTGAATACGTACCTGTTCGGCGCCGAGGACGGCACCGAGATCCTCGCCCTGCACGGACTCACCGGTCACGGCAGACGGTGGGAGGCGCTGGCCACCGATCATCTTCCCGGCGCGCGCTGGATCTCCCCCGATCTGCTCGGTCACGGCCGTTCCACGTGGGCGCCGCCGTGGAACCTCGAGACTCACGTGGCGAGCCTCGTCGACACGCTCGACGCGCACGCGCGGGGGCCGGTCCTCGTGGTCGGTCACTCGTTCGGTTGCGCCCTCGCACTGCACCTGTCGCGGGCCGTCCCCGACCGAGTCCGGGGGCTGGTGCTCCTCGATCCCGCGATCGGGCTCGATCCCGGGACGATGCAGTCGGTGGCGGATCTCACCATCTCCTCCCCCGATTACACCGATGTCGCGGAGGCGCGGTCCGAGAAGGTGCACGGCGCGTGGGGCGAGGTCGCCCGGGACGTTCTCGAGAACGAGATCGCCGAACACCTGGTGCCGCTGGAGAACGGGCGGGTGAACTGGCGACTGTCCACCCCGGCCGTCGTCACGGCGTGGGGCGAACTGGCCCGCGAAGCGGTGCTGCCGCCTGCGCATCTGCCGACCGTCCTCGTGCAGGCGTCGAAGGTGCAGCCGCCCTATGTCACACCGGAATTCCGGAAGGCTCTCACCGACCACCTGGGTGACGATCTCACCGCCGTCGACCTCGACTGCGATCACATGGTCCCGCAGGCCCGGCCCGACGAGGTGGCCGACCTCATCCGCACCCTCCTCTGATGGTTCCCTGATGGTGGCGACGACGGAAGAACAGGTCGAGGCGGTCCGCGCGCTGGTCGCGTCGATCCCGCCCGGCCAGGTGGCCACCTACGGCGACATCGCCTCGGCAGCAGGGCTGTCCAGTCCGCGGACTGTCGGCTGGATCATGCGCACCGACTCCGCCGACCTCCCCTGGCACCGGGTGCTGGGAGCGTCGGGCCGGCCGGCGCCGCATCTCGCGCACCGGCAGATCGCGAAGCTCGAACTCGAGGGAGTTCCCATCCGGGACGGCCGCGTGGATCTCGAGGCGGCCCGCCACCGATTCGATCCCGTCGACTGAGCCCGGCCGCCTCAGCAGGTGCTCGGCGGCGGATCACCGCGGAATCGCGCGTCCATCCAGTCCAGACCCTGGGGCAGGCCCAGCGCCGCCGCCGACAGATGGTCGGGAGTCGGGGTGAGCAGCGTCTGCACCGGGGTGCCCGCGTCGCAGTACCGCCGCAAGGTGGTGTCGATCGAATCGACCGGGATCAGCGCATCCGTCGGGCTGTGCCATTCGAAGATCGGCGTGGTGGGCACGCCCGGATACAACTCCAGGCTGTTCTCCTCCATCACCTTCCACGCTTCCGGATCGTCCATGAAGTTCTTGTTGTCGGTCATCTGCGACGCGCTGTGCCCGAGCCCGAACAGCATGATCTCGTTGGTGCATCCATTGCCGATCATCTGCTTCATCAGGCGGCCCTCGTCGTTGAGCTGGCCGGTGACGTCGATCCGGTCCGGGTACTCACGCTCGAGCCCCAGTGCGGCGGCCATGGCGAGGCCGAACGCGGGATGCGGGTTGGTGCCCAGCGCCTCCGCCATCTTCACCAGGTTCATCGGGGTTCCACCCGCTGCGGCGCCGACGATGTTCAGCTCGGGGGCGTAGGTCGGTGCCAGGGCCGCAGCCCAGGCCGTCGCCATGCCGCCGCCGGAATATCCGCCCAGCCCGACCTTGCTGTTCGTCACCTGCAGTTCGGGGACCCGCTGGACGGCGCGGATGCCGTCGAGGGTGATCTGGCCACCGAGCTTGGCCGCGCCGTACGCCATCCTCGGACCCAGATGGTCGGGCAGCGCCACGGCCCACCCGCGAGCGAGCGCGATGTTGAGCCCGGCGGCCTCGCGGATCTGGTGCAGGGGGTCGGTGGTGTAGAGCTCGGTGGCGATCTTGCACTTGTTGCCCAGCGAATTGATGATGTGCTGGTAGGACACCAGCGGGCCGTCGGGGACGTGGTTCGGCGGGAGAACGTACGTGGTGTTCGCCGCGATCGGCCTGCCCTCCGAGTCCGTGGTCCGGAACAGCAGCTCCCACATCGCGCTGCCGGGGAAGTAGTACGACGGCGGCAGCTGCCGGATCTTCAGGACTTCGCCCGGCGCATGGTCGGCGACATCCACGGGTTGAATGTAGAAGGGGTCCGGATCGGCGACGGGGAAGATCGCGTCGGGAGTGGATGGCGTCAGCTGGGGCGGCGACAGCAGGGGTGGTGCCGGCAACAGCGGTTGCGCCGCGGATGCACCCGCACCCACGAGGGCGGCGGTCAGCGCGAGGACCGAGCCGAGTACAGCGGTGCCGAAGGATCTGCGAATCAACGAGCCCATGACCTACCCCACATTCAACGAGCCGGGTCGACGGCATCACTATGCCAGAGCGCCGATAAAGATCAGCACCTTTCGCGGTACCGAACAGGTCACTGACCGATACTTCGATTCACAGATAGTTTCGCCGCCCTCAGACGACGAGCGTCGGAGTCGCGGACATCGAGGCGTCTCCGGACACCACCAGTGTGGCAAGGATGTTCACCGCGGCGGCCAACTCTGACGCCGGTCGAGTGAAGGGCAACCGCTGGTGATCGTCGAACAGATGACCTGTGCCGAAGCGCGGTCCGGGTGCCAGCAGCAGGCCCCTCGGCCGCGCGGAGGCGACGAGTTCCGTCGAACTCGTCCCGGCGGGAAGTGTGCACCACAGGGACAGCCCGCCGGCAGGCAGAACGTAACTCCACCCCGGCAATTGCGCGTCGACCGCCGCCGCGAGCACGTCCCGCTGCATCCGGAGGTCTCGGCGACGCCGCTCGACCAGACGGTCGTGTTGCGCGAACAACCGCACGGCCGCCAGCTGATCCAGCACCGACACCGACAACTGCCTGCGGGCCATGATCTTTGCCATCTGCGCGGTGCGGGCAGCCTCGGCGCGGACCCAGCCGATGCGGATACCTCCCCACACGGTCTTGCTGAGGCTGCCGATCGCCACGGTCGCCGATTCGGGAACCGGGACACCGAACGGCTCGAAGCAGTCCGAGCCGTCCAGCACGAGTTCGGCCGCCACCTCGTCCACGACCGTCACCACGCCGTGACGGGCCAGCGTCGCGGCCAGCCGCCGCCTGCCCGCGGACGTCGCCCGCGCTCCGGACGGATTGGAGAAGTCCGGCATCAGGTACGCGACGGTCGGCGCGCTCTGCCGGGCAGCCCGGTCCACGTCGGCGACGAATGCGTCCGGGTCGGTCGCGTCGATCGGCACCGGGACGGGTCTGCCGCCGGCGGCCTGCACCGACTCGACCGCGCCGGGATACGTCGGGTGTTCGACGAGCACACGGTCGCCCGCCTCGACCAGCGCCTCGAACACCACTTCGGTGGCGTCGCCCGCGCCGCCGGTGACGAGGATCTGGTCCGCGGTGGTCGGGCGTCCCCGGCGCGTGTATCGGCCGGCGATTGCGGCGCGGAGCGTCGCGAGCCCGCCCGGGTGGTATCCGTGCTGGGGCATGAAGCGGGGCAGCTCGTCGACGGCGTCCAGGTAGGCCTCGCGGAGTTCGGGCGCCGCGGCCGGCGCGGCGTTGACGAGATCGACGACCCCGTCGACCGGCGAGCCGACCATGCTCCCCCAGGCCGGCGGACCCGACGGCATCGTCACGAACGTCCCCGACCCGTGCCGCGCCGACGCCCAACCAGCCTCTCTCAGTTCGCGATACGCGGCACTGACGGTCACCCGGCTGAGCCGGAGCTCCTCCGCGAGCGCACGTTCGGCGGGGAGCCGGACCCCCACGGCCATCGACCCGTCGGCGACCCTCTCGCGGAGTGCGTCCGCGAGCCCGCGGTACAGCGGTTGACCACCGGCGGTCGCCGCGCCGAGCAGCACCGCCAACTCGGCAGCCGTGACGGTCCGGACTGATTCGCTACTCATACAGGCCACTTTTCCACAGAGGACTGAAGATTGCGGTCCACTTGGCTCCGATAATCGATACATGCTGGTAATTGGAATCCTCTTGATCCTCAGTCTGGCCTCAGTGGCCTGGCTCGGCGTCAGCACAGCGCACGGCGGACGGTCGGGGCTCTCCGGCCCTCCCCGCAGCCACCTGCACAACGACTGACCGGGTGCGGCAGCATGAGGGAATGAACTCTGCCGCACCCGTTCACGCGATCGTCCTCGCCGGTGGACGAGCGACCCGGATGGGCGGCGTCGACAAGCCGGCCGTGGTCGTCGGCGGACGCCGGATGCTCGACACCGCCCTCGACGCCGTCGACGACTGCGAGCGCGTCGTCGTCGTCGGCCCGAGGCGCTCGGATCTCGATTCGACGGTCCTCCAGACCCAGGAGACGCCGCCGGGCACCGGCCCGGTGGCGGGGGTGGCCGCAGGGCTGGCCGTGCTCGACGCCGACCCGGCGGACCGGGTGATCCTGCTCGCCTCGGATCTGCCGTTCGTCAAACCCGCGACGGTCGAAACCCTCGCCGCCGCAGTGCAGGACGCCGATACCGTGTTCGCGGTCGACGAGTCGGGGCGTCTGCAGTTCCTGTTGTCCGCGTGGCGCGTCGGCGCGTTGACCGACCGGATCCGCTCGCTGGGCTCGGCCGTCAATCAGCCGATGAAGGCCCTCGTCCCGGCGACGTTCGACACCGTCCTTTTCCGCGGCGTCACCGACTGCGACACACCGGACGACATCGAGCGGGCCCGGAGCGACGCCTCGGCCGCACCGGTCACCGTCGAGGAGGCCCGGAACGCGATCCTGGCCACAGTCCCCCCACTCCCGCCGCGGTCCGCGGAGCTCGCGACCTCGCTCGGCGCCACACTCGCCGAGCCGCTGCTCGCCGCCGAGGCCCTGCCTCGCATCGCCGTCTCCGCGATGGACGGATACGCCGTCGCGGGCGAAGGTCCGTGGGTGCTGCGCGACGCCGTCCGGTACGCGGGAAGCTCCGAGGAACTCGAACTGGCGGACGGCGAGGCGGCACGCATCGCGACCGGTGCGCACCTCCCCAGCGGCGCGACCACCGTCGTGCGGGACGAGTTCGCCGTGGCGACAGACACTCCCGAGGGCCCGAGGCTGTCCCGCAGGGAGGGCACGCCCGTGCGCGACGATGCGCGGCGCCGCGGCGAGGACTGGCACGAAGGTCATCGACTCGCGGAGGAAGGGACGGCCGTCACCCCCGCTCTCCTGTCCGCAGCGGCGAGCGCGGAGGTGACCACCGCGGGCGTTCGCGGACCGGTCCGCGCGCACGTCGTGGTGACCGGGGACGAGATCCGGCGGGAAGGCCCACTGCGACGGGGGCAGACGCGCGACGCTCTGGGACCCGTTCTCCCCCAGTTCCTCTCGTCGTGCGGCATCCGGACGGTCGCCGACACCCACCTGCGTGACACGTCCGACAGCTTCGACGAACTGTTCCGGGAAGTACGCCAACCCGATCTGATCGTGATCGTCGGGGCCACCGGGGGCGGCGCGGCCGACCAGTTGCGGGCGGCGCTCGACCGGGCGGAGGCCCGGGTCGTGGTGGGGAGGGTGCGGTGCCGGCCCGGCGGTTCCCAGGTGACCGCACTGCTGCCCGACGGACGGGTGGTGCTCGGTCTGCCGGGAAACCCGTACGCCGCGGTCGCGACGCTCCTGACCACGGTTCCGTCCATCGCGGCCGCGCTCACGGGCCGCATCCCGGCACTGCCGCAGTGGGGTCGGATCGCGAATGCGTCCGAGGTCAGCGGTGACGCCACCCGCATCCTGCCGGCCGTCCCGCAGCCGGACGGCACGTGGCGCGTCGACCCCGGAATTCGCACGGCGCATCTGGCGGGCCTGATCGACCGCGAAGCGCTGGCGCTGGTCCCGGCGGGAGCGGTCGACGGCGATCTCGCCGAATTGGTGCCGCTACCGCGCTGACGCGAACCGGCGACGGATCAGCGCTGGAACGACAGCGCGCTGCGCCGCCGGAATACCACTGCGGTACCGATCGGCCACGAGACCGACGATGTCCGGATCCACGCCGAGCGGCGCCGCGACACCGTCCGCACCCGCGTCGGCGAGACGTGCGTGGAACAGTCCGTGGGCCAGGAGGTACGACGCGACGAACACGCGCTTCTCGCCCGCCGCGCGCAGCCCGGCGACCACGTCGGGAACGCGGGGTTCCGCCGTCGCCACGTAGCCGATGCGGACCGGCGAGGCCACGAGTTCCGACAGCAGCGCCGCGGCCCGGCGCACGTCGCGCAGGGCCCGGGGGTCGGACGAGCCGGCCGCGGCAAGCACGACGGCGTCGCCCGGTTGCCAGCCCGCGTCGACGAGACGCCGCAGGAGGACATCCGCGAGAACGGGGTCCGGTCCGAGTGCCCGCGTGACGGCCACGGACGGGTGGCCGCTGTCCGCGACCTCCCGGGGAACGTCGGTGTGGACGTGGTAGCCCGAGGCGAGGAACGCCGGGACCACGACCGCGGGGCCGGGGATGTCGCGGAGTACCTCGGCGGGCGAGGGTCCGAGGACGTCCACGAAGGACACCCGGGTGGGTCCGACCCGCTCGGCGACGGCGTCGGCGAGCGCGGCGATCATTTCCACGCCTCGGGGACTCCGCGTTCCGTGTGCCACCAGTACCAGTGCTGTGTCGTTCATGGCTGTCCCTCCTCACGTGAATCGACGCAGTCGACGGGGTCGAGGGCGAGGCGGTATCCCCGCTTGACCACCGTCTGGACTGCTTTCGGTGCGCCCAGGGACGCGCGCAACCTCGCGACCGCCGTCTCCACGGCGTGGGTGTCGCCGCCACCGCCGGGCAGTGCCGCGAGCAGTTCGTCGCGTGGCACGACCCGGCCGGGGCGGGCGCCGAGTGTGCGCATCAGCGACATCGCAGCCGGAGGCAGCTGACGCACTTCGCCGTCGACGACGACGCATCCACCGCGGATGCTCAGCTCGTGCCCGGCGGTCTGGATCTTGTTCGCCCGCCGCGGCAGCTCGTCGGCGAGGTGCCGGGCGAGCGCGCCGAGCCGCGACCGCGCCGGCATCGTCGTCGGGACCTCGAGTTCGCGCAGTGGTCCGGCGGTCACCGGCCCCACGCAGGCCGCGAGGACTCGGTGCCGGAACGAGTGGAGGACCATCTCGATCATTCCGGTCTCCTTGGCACGGGTCAGCAGCGAGGCCACGGCCGGTGCGCTGGTGAAGCTGACGGCGTCGAGTCCGCCGGTGGCGATGAGCTCGATCATCCGGTCCATCGGGGCCTGGTCTTCGAGCGGAGTCCACCGGTACACGGGGACGGCGATGACGTCCGCACCCGCGCAGCGCAGCACCTCGCAGAAGTCCGCGACCGGCTCCCACTCCGTGGTGGCACCGTGCAGCTGCACCGCGATGCGTTTGCCTTCGACGCCCTCACCGAGCAGATGATCGAGCACCTCGGCCGAGGACTCCGAGGCGGGCGACCACTCTTCCCGCAGGTCCGCGGCCCGGATCGCGCCCTTCGCCTTGGGGCCACGGGCGAGCAGGCGGCTCGAGGCCAGCGCCTCGCTCAGTTCCTCCGCTTCGCCCCAGCCGTCCGCGGCCTCCATCCACCCGCGGAAGCCGATACCGGTGGTCGCGACCACGATCTCCGGCGGGTTGCCGATGATCTCGCGCGTGACACGCTCGAGTTCCGTGTCGTCGGCCAACGGGATGATGCGGATGGCCGGGGCGTGCACCACGGTGGCGCCGCGCCGCGTCAGCAGCATGGCGAACTCTTCCGCACGCCGAGAGGCCGTGATCCCGACCGTGAACCCGCACAGGGGCGTCGCGTCGTTCACGCGTTCGTGCTGTGGACCTGGACGACGCCTGCCCACACCCGTACGTCGTACACGGGCAACCGCACCGAATCGTCGTCGAGGCAGCGACCATCGACCAGCGAGAACACCTGCTTGAGCAGCGGCGACGCCACCGTGGGCTCGCCTGCCCGGTCACCGACCAGGCCACGGGACATCACGGCTGCGCGGCCGAACGGGTCGATGTTGCCCACGGCGTGCAGGGATCCGTCCTCGAGCAGGAACAGTGCGACCTGTTCCCCACCGCGCAGCAGCACCGCCACCCCGAGTCCGGGAATCAGCTGGCTGAGCGGGCACGCGGACGTCCATTCGAGACGGCCTGACTTGACGCTCTCGCGCCTGGTTCCACTGGCACTGTGCACGTTCATGTCGACGACGGTCATCACAGTCCTCCTTCGGGCTGGTGTGTATCCGTACTTGGATACATGGTTCGTGGTCGGTGTTTCCGCAGCGTTAAGCGGGGATTACTCCGGTGTAGAAGCTGCGAATTTCGGCATTCCCATCAGAACCGGGACCTTCCGAACACCCGTGTCGTCGAATGCGACGGTCGGATCGGCTTCCTCGGGCGCGTTGACGAACGACACGAACCGCGACAGCTTCTCCGGGTCGTCGAGCACACCCGCCCATTCGTCTTTGTAACCCTCGACGTGCTTGGCCATCGCCGCCTCGAGCTCGGCCGCGATACCCAGGCTGTCTTCGCACACCACGGCCTTGAGATGGTCGAGGCCGCCTTCCAGGGAGTCGACCCACGGCGCGGTCCGCTGCAGGCGGTCGGCCGTGCGGATGTAGAACATGAGGTAGCGGTCGATGTAGGCGACCAGGGTGGCGTCGTCGAGTCCGCCGGCGAGCAGCTGGGCGTGCTTCGGGGACTGACCGCCGTTGCCGCCGACGTACAGGTTCCAGCCGTTCTCGGTGGCGATGATGCCGACGTCCTTGCCGCGGGCCTCGGCGCATTCGCGGGCACAGCCCGAGACGCCGAACTTGATCTTGTGCGGAGACCGCAGGCCGCGGTACCGGTTCTCGAGGTTCACGGCCATCCCGACCGAGTCCTGCACGCCGTAGCGGCACCAGGTGGACCCGACGCAGCTCTTCACGGTGCGCAGCGACTTGCCGTAGGCCTGGCCCGACTCCATGCCGGCGTCGACGAGACGCTTCCAGATTGCGGGCAGCTGCTCGACGCGGGCGCCGAACAGGTCGATGCGCTGACCGCCGGTGACCTTCGTGTACAGACCGAAGTCGCGGGCCACCTCGCCGATGACGATGAGCTGCTCGGGCGTGCACTCGCCGCCCGGCATGCGCGGCACCACCGAGTAGGTGCCGTTCTTCTGGATGTTGGCGAGGAAGTGGTCGTTCGTGTCCTGCAGTCCCGCCTGGTTGCGGTGCAGGATGTGGTCCGAGTCGGTGGACGCCAGGATCGAGGCGACTACGGGCTTGCAGATGTCGCAGCCCGAACCCTTCCCGTACTTCGAGATGAGCGCGGAGAACGTCCTCGTGTTCGTGGCCTGGACGATCTCGAACAGCTCGGCGCGGGACTGCTCGAAGTGCTCGCACAGCGCCTTCGACATCACCACGCCCGACGACGCGAGGAGCTGCTTGATGGTCGGGAGGCAGCCACCGCAGGTGGTTCCGGCGTTGGTGCAGCTCTTGACCTGTGCGATGTCGCAGGCACCGTCGGCGATGGCCCCGCAGATCGCGCCCTTGGTGACGCCGTTGCAGGAGCACACCTCGGCGTCGTCGGGCAGGGACCCGGCTCCGGGCTTCTCGCCCGCGGGCGAGATGAGCGACGCCGGGTCGCCCGGCAGTTCGCGGCCGACGAGGGGCCGCAGCGACGCGTAGGCGGAGGCGTCGCCGACGAGGATGCCGCCGAGCAGCGTCTTCGCGTCGTCGGACACGACGAGCTTGGCGTAGGTGCCCTTAGCGGCGTCGCTGAGGACCACCTCCAGGGCGCCCGGAGTCTGCGCGTGGGCGTCGCCGAAGCTGGCGACGTCGACACCCATCAGCTTGAGCTTGGTGGAGAGGTCGGCGCCGGGGAACTCCGCCGCGCCACCGAGCAGGCGGTCCGCGACGATCTCCGCGGTGGTGTAGCCGGGAGCGACGAGGCCGTAGCACCGTCCCTCCACCGCGGCGCACTCGCCGACCGCGTAGATGTTCTCGTCCGACGTGCGGCAACCGAGGTCCGTGATGATCCCGCCTCGCTCGCCGACGTCGAGTCCGGCGTCTCGGGCGAGCTGGTCCTGCGGTCGCACACCGGCGGAGAACACGAGAAGCGCAGCCTCGATCACCGAACCGTCGGACAGTTCGACGCTGATCCCGTCGGGACCCTCGGTAATGCCCGCGGTGCCGACGCCGGTGTGGACGGTGAGTCCCAGGTCGGTGACGAGGTTGGCGAGCAGCGCGCCGCCGCCCTCGTCGACCTGGAGCGGCATCAGCCGGGGCGCGAATTCGACGACGTGCGGGGTCATGCCCATCAGCTTGAGGGCGTTCGCGGCCTCGAGGCCGAGCAGGCCGCCGCCGACCACGACACCGACCGCGCCGGGGCCGGCCGCGTCGGCGCACTTCCGGATGCCGTCGAGGTCGTCGAGCGTGCGGTAGACGAAGCACTCCGGCCGATCGTGTCCGGGGATCGGCGGCACAAAGGGGTAAGAACCGGTGGCCATCACGAGAGCGTCGTAACCGACGACCTCACCCGAATCGGTAGTGACCTTGCGGGACTCGCGATCGATGGCGGCCGCCCGGCGGCCGATCCGCAGGTCGACGAGAGCGTCGTCCGGGTAGTCGTTACCCGCGAGCGCAAGCTCCTTGGGGTCCCACGCCCCCACGTAGGAGGACAGTCCCACCCGGTCGTACGCGGGGAGGGGCTCCTCGCAGAGCACCGTCACCGACCAGTCGTCCGACTCGTCGCGTGCGCGCAACGCCTCGACGAACCGGTGTCCGACCATTCCGTGTCCGATGACCACTGCTGACTTGCGGCTCATGCCGTCGCTCCTTCTAGCTGAATTACTCGAGTTCATGCGGTACTGCGAGAGGTCACGCCGAGACCGACACCTTTTCGTCGTCGCCGTCGGTGACTGCGACGCCGTGCGAGGAGGGCCGGCGCAGGAAGACGAACCAGGTGACGAAGATGCACACGACGTAGAAGGCGAGGAACACCCAGAACGCCATGGTCGCCGACTTGGCGGGGCTGCTGTACGAGGCGCGGAGAATCAGGTTGATACCGACGCCACCGAGGCCGCCGATGGCTCCGGCGAAGCCGATGAGCGCACCCGACATCGAGCGGGACCAGCTGGCCCGGTCCTCGCGGCTCACTCCCTCGAGGCTCTGCGCCTTCGCTTCGAAGATCGACGGGATCATCTTGTAGACGGAGCCGTTGCCGATGCCGGACAGCAGGAAGAGGGCGATGAAGCCGAGGACGAACGTGGCCATGACACCACCGGTGGCGGCGCCGGCCGTGCCGTCGTCGATCGTGCCCGCGGTGACGAGCACACCGGCGGCGAGTGCCATCGCGGCGAAGGTGTAGAGGGTGATCCTGCCGCCGCCGATCCGGTCGGCGAGCTTGCCGCCCATCGGACGGGCGATGGAGCCGAGCAGCGGACCGATGAACGCGATCTGTGCGGCGTGCAGTGCTGCCTGTGCGGGGGTTGCGCCGCCGGCGAGGAAGTTGATCTGCAGAACCTGGCCGAACGCGAAGCTGAAGCCGATGAACGAACCGAACGTGCCGATGTAGAGGAAGCTCACCACCCAGGAGTGCGAGAACTTCAGGGTCGCGCCCATCGCCCGGAGGTCGGCCTTCTGATTGCCGAGATTGTCCATGAACAGCGAGGCGCCGACCGCGGCGACGGCGATGAGGACGAGGTAGACGGAACACACGATCCACGGCTCGGTGTTACCGACCGTCGCGATCACGAGGAGGCCGATCAGCTGGATCATCGGGACACCGATGTTGCCGCCACCGGCGTTGAGCCCGAGGGCCCAGCCCTTGAGCCGCTGCGGGTAGAACGCGTTGATGTTGGTCATCGACGACGCGAAGTTGCCGCCACCGACGCCGGCGAGAGCGGCCACCAACATGAACGTGGTGTACGACGCCCCGGGGTTCATCATCAGGTACAGCGTGAACAGCGTTGGGACGAGTAGCACGAGGGCGCTGAAGACGGTCCAGTTACGGCCACCGAACTTGGCCGTCGCCACCGTGTAGGGGATCCGCAGAATCGAACCGACCAGGGTCGGGACCGCGACGAGGAAGAATTTGCCCGCAGCGTCGATGCCGTAGATGTCGGTCGGCATGAACAGCACCATCACGGACCAGATCGACCAGACGGAGAAGCCGACGTGCTCGGCGATCACCGACCAGATCAGATTCCGCTTGGCAACGTCCTTGCCGCCCGCCTCCCAGGCGTCGACGTCTTCCGCGTCCCAGTGCTCGATGTAATGCTTCACCCGGGCCTCCTCGTTGTGTGGGAGACCCAAAGGTAGAAAACCGGTGTTGCGCCGGTGCTGCGGTCGGTGACCACAACGTCAACTGATTCTCACTTTTCGGCCAGGCCGATGTGAGGTTTCCTGCATGTTTCCTAGGCGTGTCGAAGAGCGTCCTCAGGCTCCGAATCGGCGTGCCAGCTGTCCTCGAGCATGCGCGGCTTGCACGCCTGGAACGCTGCTATGAGGAGGATCATCACGCCGAACGTCAAGAATCCGAACGACAGGGTCCACCCGCCGGACGCATCGTGGAACACGCCGAACAGTAGCGGACCGAGGCACGCGACGGCATAGCCCACGCCCTGCGTGAAACCGGACAGCGTCGACGATCCGATGTGGCTGCGCGTGCGGAGATTGATCAGTGTCAGCGACATCGGGAACGTGCTGGGCCCGAGTCCGAGCAGCACGATCCACAGGATGGGCGCGCTCATGGGGGCGAGCAGCAGTCCGCTGAAGGACACGAGGTAGCAGACCGCGCACCCGATCACGATCGGGAACGGGTTGCGCATGCGCGCGCACAGTGTGGGAGCGCCGAACGCCGCGACGAGGCCCATGAAGGAGAACAGTCCCACCATGGCACCGCCGAACGCCTCGCTCGCACCGGCGTCCGCGAGGATGTCGGGAATCCAGGTGAACATCGAGTACGTGATCATCGACGTCATCCCGAACATGCCGGCCATCCCCCAGCCGACGGGTGAACGCCACGCGTTTCCGTGCGGACGGTCCGCCGGGACGTTCGCGGGCGGTGCGGTCGCCACGACCACTGCGCGACGTCGTTCGCGGGTGAGAAGGAGAATCCACGGCACCGCCGCGGCGAATCCGAGGACTGCCCACACTCCGATCGAGAACCGCCAGCCGAATGCCTCCGCGAGCGGGACCGCGACGAACGCGGGCGCGATGGTGCCGATCTGCACGCCGACGATGTACACCGAGCTCATAACGGCCAGGCGGTCGGAGAAGTACCGTTTCACGAGCGGGGGAATCACCACGTTGCCGATCCCCATACCGGCGAGTGCGAGCGCCGACAGCGCGAGCAACGACCAGGTGTCGCTCATCAGGGCCCTCGTGAGCATGCCCACTGCGGCCATCAGCATGGCGGCGAGGGCCGTGCGTTCCAGGCCCCACCGCTTCGCGATGAGCGGCGTTCCGAGCCCGAACAGGGCGAACATCGCCGTCGGGACCATTCCGAACACCCCGACGATCGTCGGCGAGAATCCGATGTCCTCCCGAATCTGGGAGGCCAACGGGGAAAAGGACGTGACCGCCAGTCTCAGCACGAGAGCCGACATGGCGATCGCACAGAAGACGAGGAGGCGGCCGCGTAGAAGAGTCACGAGAGAAATCATAGGATGACCGGATGACCTTTGGAAAACCCGTGCAGCGTTCGAGTCTGATCTCACAGGTCACCGAGCAACTGCGCGACGAGATCTGCAGCGGACGGTGGGCGGTGGGCGAGAAGATCCCGACCGAGACCGCGCTGTCCGAACTCACCGGAACAGGACGGAACACCGTCCGTGAAGCAGTGCAGGCCCTCGTCCACACCGGACTGCTGGAACGGCGTCAGGGATCGGGCACGTACGTCGTCGCCACCTCCGACGTCGGGGGCACACTCGGCAAATACTTCGCGGGCGCGCACGAGCGCGACGTCACCGAACTGCGGCAGGCGCTCGACGTCACGGCCGCCGCCCTCGCCGCCCGGCGACGCACCCCGGACGACGTCGCACGCCTGCAGAGCCTCCTCGACGAGCGCCGCCGATGCTGGGCCGCATCCGACACCGAGGCCGCCGTCGCGGCCGACGTGACGCTGCACCGAGCGATCGTCGAAGCGAGTCACAACGCCGTGTATCTCGAGTTCTACGACTCACTGCTGCCCTCGATCGCCCAGACCGTCGACCGGCACGTACACGCGACCGGAGCGGGGTTCCACGACGAGCACGGGCGTCTGATCCAGGCCGTGGTCGACGGGGACGAGACCGCGGCGGCCACCGCCGCCCGCGACCTGTTCGCGGAACTGCTCACCTAGAGCAGGAGGCGGACCACGTCGGCCGTGCGAGCGAGTCCGGGAAACGCCTCGGCCGTGGACCGAGGATGCAGCACGTGGACGGCGAGCCTGAACAGCACGGCACGCAGCAGCATCTGCGGCCACTCCGGCAGATCTTCCCAGCGCCCGATCAGAGCCTCGTCGGCCCCACCCCAGGAGATGGCGTCCACCACGGCCACCGCCGCCGCCCACGACGCGGGACGCCAGTACGGGGTGATGTCGGTGATGCCGGGTGCGAGCGCGCCGGCGAACAGGACGGTGCCGAACAGGTCCCCGTGCACCAGTTGGTCGGGGCTCGTGACGGGCTTGCGCAGAGTCGCGAGACCGGTGATCAGTTCGAGACTCTTCCGGCCGTCGGGCGACGGCGTCTCGAGCTGTTCGGCGCCCTTCGCGCTACGGAGAGGGATCTTCTCCCAGGCGGCCCGGTCGGCCGCGACGAACACGTCGACCTCCGCCCACGGCGCGACCGGGGGCTGCACCAGGAACCGGGGCCGGTCGAGCTGCGAGGTGGCGGCGTGGAGGCGTCCCGACATCGACACGACCTCGTCGTGACGCGGTTCGGGTGTGCCTTCGATGAACGTGTCGGCGCGCCACCCCGAGACCACGTACCTGCCGTCGGTGGAACGGACCGGACGCGCGAGCCGCACCCCGTCCACCTCGAGTGTCTCGCGGACCTTGGCGGACCATGCCGCGCGCGCGTGGTCGGCGACGGCTGACAGGACTACGTCTCCACACAGCCACCCGCCGTCCCAGTCCGCACCGAGCGGGATGGGCTCGACTTCCCGGAGGCCGAACGTGGAGCACACGTGTTGAGGGGGTTGGCCTGTGCTCACGAACTCAACGCTACCGCCGGGTGGGCCGGGGACAGCGCAAGGCGCGCTGGCCCGGAGACGGCAATCACGCCGCGGCCGGCGTCAGTAGACGGGCAGGCTCGTGTCCACCTGTTTCGCCCACGCGATGACGCCGCCCTGCAGATGTGTGGCGTCGGAGAAGCCCGCTTTCTTCAGCGCGGCCAGCGCCTCCGCCGACCTCACGCCCGTCTTGCAGTGCAGCACGATCGGCTTGTTCTGCGGAAGCTCCGACAGCGCCTCCCCCGACAGGATGCGGTCCTTGGGGATCAGCACCGCACCGGGCAGGTGGACGATGTCCCACTCGACCGGCTCGCGCACGTCGATCAGTTCGATCTCCTTGCCGGAGTCGAGGAGAGCGCGCAGTTCGGTGGCGGTGATGGTCGACCCGGCCGCCGCAGCCTGGCCCTCGTCGGACACGACCCCACAGAACGCGTCGTAGTCGATCAGTTCGGTGATCGGAGTCCGCGCCGGGTCACGGCGCAACGTGATGGTGCGGTACGTCATGTCGAGCGCGTCGTAGACCATCAGCCGTCCGAGCAGCGATTCGCCGATGCCGGTGATCAACTTCACCGCCTCGGTCGCCATGATCGATCCGATCGACGCGCACAGCACGCCGAGCACGCCGCCCTCGGCGCAGGACGGCACCATGCCGGGCGGCGGCGCCTCCGGGTACAGATCGCGGTAGTTGAGTCCGCGACCGTTCGGCGCGTCCTCCCAGAACACGGACGCCTGACCTTCGAAACGGTAGATGGAACCCCACACGTACGGCTTGTGCGCCAGCACGGCGGCATCGTTGACGAGGTACCGGGTGGCGAAGTTGTCGGTGCCGTCGAGGATCAGGTCGTACTGCTCGAACAATTCGACGGCGTTGTCGGGCTCGAGGCGGAACTCGTGCAACCGGACGTCGACGTTGTCGTTGATCTCGCGGATCGAATCGCGCGCGCTCTCGGCCTTGGGACGGCCCACGTCGGAGCGGCCGTGGATGACTTGACGCTGCAGGTTCGACATGTCGACCTCGTCGAACTCGACGATGCCGATCGTCCCCACACCGGCCGCTGCCAGGTAGAGCAGGGCCGGGGAGCCGAGGCCGCCCGCACCGATGACGAGGACCTTCGCGTTCTTCAGGCGCTTCTGCCCGGCCATGCCGACGTCCGGGATGATCAGGTGCCTGCTGTACCGCGCCACCTCGTCACGGGAAAGTTCGGCGTCGGGTTCCACCAGCGGCGGCAGTGCCCCGGTGGTCTTCACAGAACGGTCAAGCGACACGGTCCACTCCTGACGATTGCGCGACAGCTTCCGATGTGTCGGACAGCATTGAATTCAACGTCCCGACGGGGTCCATTCTTCCCCTCACCCGAGCAGTCGCGCCGGGGCGGTCCCTGCTCACGCCCTGGGGAACGGCCACGGGTTGAAATGGCAGGTCAACCCGTTCATCGGGACGATGCCCTCGGGGTCGAGCTGCGCGATGTCGTTGTTGGCCGTCCCGAACGTCTGCTGCATCATCACCGGCGCGAGGCCACCCTCCGTCTCGCACGGCTGGTGGTCCTGGTAGCCGATGGCGTGGCCGACCTCGTGGTTGATCTGGTACTGCCGGTAGGACCCGATGTCGCCCTGGAACGCGATCGCGCCGCGCACCCAGCGCGGCTCGTTGAGGACGACGCGGTCGATACCGGGGTTGTAGCAGGACACCTCGAGCTGGATGTCGTAGCCGCACGCGTCACGAATCGTCATCTGCGACGTCAGTGACACCCGGAAGTCGGGGTCGCCCTGGTCGACGCGGCGGAACGCGAACCGCGGGTCCTTCGTCCAGCTCTTCGGGTTCGACAGCGTCTGGTCGACCATCCGGCCGAACGACTCGTCGCCGCCGAATCCGGAGGTGTCGACGCCGTCCTCGATCTCCACGCTGTAGGTGAATTCACGTTCGGTGCCCTGCCCGACCTTCGGCCCGGCTCCGGGAACCACGTGCCAGGTGCCGGCGCCCACCGCGGTGAACGGGCCTCCCTCCGGTAACGCGCCCGACGGAAGTTCGGCGGCGAAGTTCCCGTCGGCCTCCGGCGGGACCCCGATGACGCTCGAGCCGTCGGTGTCGCGGGACAGGGTGCCGAACCCGGGGGTGTCGGTCTCGGCGGTCGTCTCGTTGGCCCCGGTGTCCCGGACCGCGTCGACCACGACGAGAACGGTGACGACCAGCAGGATCGGGATGGCGTAGGCGCGCCAACCGTAGGTGGAGACGAACCGGCCGATGCGGCTCTGCTTCCTCGCCTGCCGCTCGGGACGCGGGTTCCGGGGCCGGCCGACGTCGCGGCTGGTCGGGTCCCATTGCGCACGCAGTGGTTGATGCGACTGCGCTCGCGGCGCCGACTGCGAGGCGCGGGGAGGGACTTCACGCTGGTCGATGCTGCGCGATCGTCGCTCCCCGTCCTCGGAGCTCTGCGGAGCCCGGCCGCGAACACGCGGTCCTCCTCGGTCAGTCACGCAGCCCAGAATCTCACAGTCCGGCACCACCTCGTCCCAGCGCACTGTCCGCTGCTCATTCGGCGTGTCACGCGGATGCTGCCCGCAACGTCGCGGCTATCGGGATCACCAGGTGCCCTCGAGGCCACCGGCGCGTCAGCTACCGGTCAGACAATATCCTTGACCGGGCGAGTCCAGCGAGTCCACCATGAACGGTTCACTACGCGCGGGTATCGTTCACACAGTTACACAGAATGTGACGCGGAATACTTGTGCAGATTGGAAGCGCTATGACTGAACTCGCGGATCGGACGAACTCCGATCGCGATGCCACCACCGGAAAGGGCACCGGGGCCCGCCGCAGCACGCGACTCCCCCGTGACGCCCGGCGACTGCAGCTACTCGCCGCAGCCAGCGAGGTCTTCGTCACGCGCGGGTACCACGCTGCCGGTATGGACGAGATCGCCGAGTGCGCCGGTGTGAGCAAGCCCGTCCTGTACCAGCACTTTCCCGGCAAGCTCGAGCTGTATGTGGCCGTGCTGCAGAGCTATGTCGACAGCCTGATCTCCGGTGTCCGGCAGGCGCTGCGTTCGACCACGGACAACAAGCAGCGCGTCCGTGCCGCGGTGCAGGCGTTCTTCGACTTCGTCGACAACGACTCGCAGGGCTTCCGCCTCGTGTTCGAGTCGGACCTCATGGGTGAGCCGCAGGTGCAGAGCCGCGTCGAGCAGGCCACCGAGGCCTGCGTGGACGCCGTGTTCGACCTCGTCAGCCACGACTCCGGTCTCGACCCGTACCGCGCCCGAATCCTCGCCGTCGGCTTGGTGGGCGCCAGCCAGTTCACCGCGCGGTACTGGCTCGAGGCTGCACGCCCGATCCCGAAGGAAGAGGCGGTCGACACCACCGTGACACTCGCCTGGGGCGGTCTGTCCCGCGTGCCGCTGCATCCCGAACAGCGCTAGCACCGTGCATGAGAAAGGGCCCGCAGTCGAGTCGACTGCGGGCCCTTTCTCGTGTGCTCACTTGGTCGGAGCGAAACCGACCTTGCGGATATCGGACGGGCCGATCTCCACGTAGGCGATCTTGCTGGACTGAATGAGGTACTTGCGTCCCTTGTCGTCCTGCAGAGACAAGATCCCGTCGCCTCCGGCGAGGGCGTCCGAGACCAATGTCTCGACCTCGTCCGGGGTCTGCTCGCTGCTGACGATGAGCTCACGCGGGCTGTCGATTACACCGATCTTGACCTCCACGGTCAACCTCCGAACTCTCCGAGAAACATCAGCTGTCCTGGCCAGGCTAATGCAGCCGCCGCCGCGGGTGCGCGTCTGTGGGCTGTGCCCTGAGCGAACACGTGCCGTCACAGCAGGCACGACGGCGGTGCCGTCACACAAGCCCCAGCACGGCCATGCGTTCGGCGTGCATCTCCTGCATGCGGTCGAACAGCGCGACGACCCCGTTGAGGTCGCCGGACGCGGAGATGACGAGTTCGGTCAGCGCCTCCCGCTGCGCGAGGACGAACTGTGCCTGGGTGATGGCCTCGCCGAGCAGTCGCCGGCCCCACAGCATGAGGCGGTCCTTGTCGCGGCTGCTGGCCTTGATCGCCTGCTGCACCTCGTGGACGACGAACTCCGAGTGGCCGGTCTGCGAGAGCACCTCCTCGACCGTCCGCGAGGCCTCGGCGGGCAGTGAGTGCCCGATTTCGCGGTAGAAGTCCGCGGCGATCCCGTCGCCGACGTACGCCTTCACCAATGCCTCGAGCCACGTCGACGGGGTGGTGGACGCGTGATAGTTGTCCAGTGCGCGGACGAAGGGGTCCATTGCCTCGTAGATGTCGAACCCGCGGGCGGTCAGAGCCTTCTCGAGCATCTCGAAGTGACCCATCTCGGCAGCCGCCATGCTCGCGAGTGCCACTTTGCCCTGCAGGGTGCGCGCCATCAGCGCGTCCTCGGACAGCCGGTAGAACGCGGAGATCTCGCCGTACGCGAGGACCGCGAAGAGTTCACTGACGCCGGGGTGATCAGCGGGAATGGTGGAATCAGAGGATGCAGGCGTGTTGGGCTCCATGGCGCCACAGCCTAGTGTGTCGGGCAGTGATGTTTGCCATGCGTAACCAGTTGTGGGGCGTTCTCCGGCTACAATGATCGTGGGCAACCGCTCGCGACCACGTTCGTCCTCACGGAGAACGCGGGTCGAGTGATGATCGATCACGATCCGATCGGCGGTTCCCACCGATAATGTGCGCGCACCTGATCGACGGTCCCAGCCGCGCCTCGCCGAAATCTCCGATTTCTGCGCTGAGGCAGAGGCAGGATCGACTCGGAAGAGGACATCGACGAGAGCGTCGACTGGGAAATCGGGCCGACCAGCGGCCTGGCCCTTACCTCGTGCGTGCGTGCAGCTACGAGGAAGGCCAGTCCCCTGAGCAAGATCACTGTCGACCATGAAGACGACGCAACCGAGACCACTCTCTCGGCGCAGCTCGACTCCACGCACGTCGCCCCCACTTTCGCCGAGCTCGGAGTTCGCGACGAGATCGTCCGCGCGCTCGACGAGATCGGCATCGAGCGCACCTTCGCCATCCAGGAGCTCACGCTCCCCCTCGCCCTCGCCGGCGACGACCTGATCGGTCAGGCCCGCACGGGCATGGGTAAGACGTTCGGTTTCGGCGTCCCGCTGCTCCACCGCATCTCCACCGGCACCACCGGCACCGCAGCGCTCGACGGCACGCCCCGCGCGCTGATCATCGTCCCCACCCGCGAGCTGTGCATCCAGGTCACCAAGGATCTCGAGGGCGCCGCGAAGTACCTGAAGGGCGAGAAGAACAAGCTCGAGGTCCTCGCCATCTACGGTGGCCGCCCCTACGAGACGCAGATCGCGACTCTCCAGAAGGGCGCCGACGTCGTCGTCGGCACCCCCGGCCGCCTCCTCGACCTGGCCAACCAGGGTCATCTGATCCTGGGCAAGGTCGAGGTCCTCGTGCTCGACGAGGCCGACGAGATGCTCGACCTCGGCTTCCTGCCCGACATCGAGCGCATCCTCGGGATGGTTCCGGACAAGCGGCAGACGATGCTGTTCTCGGCCACCATGCCGGGCCCGATCATCACCCTTGCCCGCACGTTCCTCACCCAGCCGACGCACATCCGCGCCGAGCAGGCCGACGATTCGGCGGTGCACGACCGGACCAGCCAGCACATCTACCGGGCGCACGCGCTCGACAAGGCGGAGATGGTCGCCCGCGTGCTGCAGGCCGAGGGTCGCGGCGCGACGATGATCTTCACACGCACCAAGCGCACCGCGCAGAAGGTCGCCGACGATCTCGCCGAGCGCGGATTCTCCGTCGGCTCCGTTCACGGTGACCTCAACCAGGTTGCCCGCGAGAAGGCGTTGAAAGCGTTCCGGACCGGCAAGATCGACGTGCTGGTCGCGACGGACGTCGCAGCTCGCGGTATCGACATCGACGACGTCACGCACGTCATCAACTACCAGTGCCCGGAGGACGAGAAGACTTACGTCCACCGGATCGGCCGCACCGGCCGCGCGGGCCGCACCGGCATCGCCGTGACGCTCGTGGACTGGGACGACATTCCCCGCTGGCAGCTCATCGACAAGGCCCTCGGTCTCGGTATCCCCGATCCGGTCGAGACGTATTCCAGCTCACCGCACCTGTACGAGGAACTGTCGATCCCGACCGAGGCGACCGGCACGATCAAGCGCGCCCGCGTCGAGAAGGCCGAGAAGTCCGAGAAGGTCGCTCCGGAGCAGGGCGAGAACGCCGAGCAGGGTGAGAGAGCCGAGCGCACGGAGCGTCCGGCACGCACCCGCGCCCGTCGACGCACCCGCGGTGGCCGTCCCGCCGATTCCGTGGGCCCCAAGTCCGTGTCGCCGGAGCCGACGGCACCCGAATCCGCTGCTCCGAGCACGGACAGCGACGGCGAAGGCGCATCCAAGCCCCGCCGGCGCCGCCGCCGCCGGACCACGAAGGTCGGCGCCGCCGCGACGAACGCGGAGTAGCCGGCCACCGTGCTCGCACCTGAGCGGCGCTCGCGCGCCGATCTCGTCGTCGCGGCCGGAATCGCACTGGCCGTGGTGGTCGCCATCACCGTGGTGTGGTTCCGCAGCGACGCCCGGGGCACCACCTCGATCACCGCGGCCGAGCCGCCTGCCGCGCTCGTCACGGCGCTGACCGTGCCGGAGACGCTGAACCCGATCTGGGATTCGTCCAGCTCCGCCACGACCGCACCCCTCGTCGTCGGTGGTGCGGTCGTGACCGCGGAGGGCGGAGACGTCGTCGGACGGGACCGCATGTCGGGCGCCGAACTGTGGCGGTACGAGCGCGACCTCGACCTGTGCGGTGTGACAGCGTCCTGGGAGAAGGTCGTGGCCGTGTACCGCGACCACCGCGGATGCTCGCAGGTCACCGAACTCGACGGCGGTACCGGCCAGCGCCTGGCCCAGCGGAACAGCGACGCGGATTCCGAGGTGTCGCTGACGTCCGACGGCACCTATGTGGCGTCCCTCGGCGACAGTCGTCTGGAGCTGTGGCGTTCCGACCTGGTGCGCACCGTGGAGTACGGCCGGGTGGACGCGCCGGTGAATCCCAAGAAGCAGCCCCGCAGCGGGTGCACGCTGATCGACGCCGGTTCGAGCAGTAGCCGGTTCTCCGTTCTCGAGCGCTGCCCCGGCGAGGCGGCCGATCGTCTGACGGTCATGAATCCGTCGCCGAAGGACAACCAGGAACCCGAAGAGTACGGCTCCAGCGTCCTCGCGGGTGTCGACGCCGGCGTCGAGGGTGCCCGCATCCTCGGGGTATCGGGCGAGACCACGGCCGTGTATCTCCCCGCGGGGAAGACGTACGGGCCGCGGCTCGGTCTGTTCGACGGCACCGGCAACGCCGTGTCCGAGTACGCGCTGTCCGGTCCGGTGGGACCGGAACCGGTCACCTCGACGAGCAGTTCGGTGGTCACGTGGTGGACGGGTTCCGAGGTGGTGTCCCTCGGCGCCTCCGATCTCGCACCCCGCTGGGCCTTTCCGGGCGCTCTCGGCCCCGGCGCCGTGATGGCCGGCAATCTACTGGTTCCGGTGGACTCCGGCATCGCCGTGCTCGACCTGTCGACCGGAGCGTTGTTGCGGACGATCCCCGTGGCCCGCGACGCCGCAACCGGTCCGATCACCACGACCGTGGCAGGCGACGTCGTCCTCGAACAGCGCGCAGACCGGGTCGTGGCGCTGCGCTGAGGTGACCGCTCACGCGGGTTCGGCGAACACGACGAGGTAGCCGTCGAGGTCGCGGATCCAGATCTCCCGGTGTCCCGCATTGGGATTGACGTGCACGTCGGTGATCACGTCGGCCCCCGCCTCCCGCAGCCGCGCGACGGTCGCGTCGAATTCGGCGGCCTCGAACCAGATCGCCACCCCGTTCCCCCGCGGAAGTGCGGGATCACCGACGGGGCCGTGGTGGTGTCCCTCCTCGAGCCGGTGCAACTGCAGGACCATGTGCCCGTCGACGAGGAGTTGCTCGTAGTCCCGTCCACCGTGGCCGCTGTGCGCGCCCAGGACCTTCCGGTACCACTCGCCGGCCCGTTCGACGTCGTCGACGGCGAGGAGCGGCTGAGCCCGCATCGTGAGGGTGTTGCTCCGGGGTGCGTCTGTCATGGTGTCGACGCTAGCGCCGCGCGCTCCCCCTCACTTGGACGAATGAGCACCCCGCACTCGTCATCGAAACGTCGCGCGGTACGCGGTGGGTGAGACGCCGACGGTGCGAGAGAGATGCTGTCGCAGCGACGTCGCGGTGCCGAAACCCGCGGCCCAGGCCACGTCGTCGACCGGCAGATCGGTGTTCTCGAGCAGTTCGCGTGCGCGGATGATCCGCTGTTCGAGAATCCACTGCGTCGGCGACATCCCGGTCTCGGCACGGAATCGCCGGGTGAACGTGCGCACGCTCATCGACTCCCACGCGGCCATCTCCCGCAGCGACAGCGGTTGATCGAGCCGGGTCAGTGCCCGGGCCCGCGCTTGCGCGGTGGATGCACCGGCGGCCTCCGGGACGGGCTCGGTGATGAACTGCGCCTGACCACCGCTGCGGTGGGGCGGCACGACCGTTCCCCTCGCCACCTCGTTGGCCACCGACGCTCCGTGGTCGACCCGGATCATGTACAGGCACAGATCGATTCCCGAGGCGACCCCGGCGGCGGTGAGGACGGCACCGTCGTGGGTGTAGAGCACACCGGGGTCCAGCCGAACGTGGGGATAGAGCCGCCGGAACGCGTCCGCCGACTTCCAGTGCGTCGTGGCGCGCCGGTTCTCGAGGAGCCCGGCGGCCGCGAGAACGAACGAACCGGTGCAGATCGACGCCATCCGGGTACCGGGGCGAATGTGCGCGAAGGCATCTGCGAGCGGGCGGGGCAGGCAGCCGTCTTCGGGTGGGTCGTAGTCCTGGTCCGATGCCGGGACCACGACGGTGTCGGCCGTGCCGAGCAGTGCGGGACCGTGCTCGACCGAGATCGTCACGTCGGTGTCGGTGCGGACGGCACCGGGAGTGAGGGCGCAGGTCAGGACTTCGTAGAGCGGCTCACCGTCCCGCGATCTCGCCTCCCCGAACAGGCGGTGGACGATGCCGAACTCGATCGGGAGAACGCCGTCGCGCACGAACACGACCACACGGTGGGGACGCACGAGCCGCGAGCGGTCTCCCGAATCGGACATGGCTCGATTATTTCACATAGTGTCCTGCAGGCCACTGTCGCGACGGCATCTGCGCACGGATGATCGGAGGAGTCAGGACGACCGAGCGGAAGGTGGACCATGAAGATCCTGTGGGTATCGGCACATCCCGAACCAAAGTCCCTGAACGCGGCACTTCGCAGTGACGCCCTCGCAGCGCTGCGCGGCGCCGGCCACGAGATATGGACCTCCGACCTCTACGGGATGCGATGGAACCCGGTGGTCACGGCAGACGATTTCGACCACGACCCGCATCGTCGCCTCCGGGTCGGTGCGCGGTCGGCGCAGGCCCTGACCGAGGGGACTCTCGCCCCCGACATCCGTGCCGAGCAGCGAAAACTCGACTGGGCGGACGCGGTGATCGTGCAGTTTCCGCTGTGGTGGTACGGCATGCCCGCGATCCTCAAAGGGTGGTTCGACCGGGTCTTCGTCGAGGGCTACGGCTACGGATTGCGCCGCGAGAACGGCTCCACCCGGCGGTACGGCGACGGCACCCTCGCCGGCAAGCGGGCGATGACGGTCGTCAGTTTCGGCGGCAGCGCGGACAGCGTCGGCCCGCGCGGCATCAACGGCCAGATGGACGAGGTCCTGTTCCCGATCCATCACGGAATCTTCTGGTACACGGGGATGTCCGTGCTGCCGCCCGTCCTGATCGACAGTGCGGACCGGCTGCCCGACGGCCACTATCCCGGCCTCGCCGCCCGGCTGATCGATCGCCTCGCCGGACTGTCCACCGAGGCGCCGTTGCCTTTCCGTGCGCAGGACGGCGGCGATTACGACGCACGCTTCGTGCTGCGGGAGGACCGGGCGCCCGGCGTCACGGGAGTGCGCGCCCACTATGCGGAGTCCGCACCCGCCACACACTGCAACGTGTTCTAATTCACGGCATGGCAACCTACGTGATCACCGGCGCGGCCTCGGGCATCGGAGCGGCGAGCCGCCGCACACTCGAGGCCGCCGGCCACACGGTCATCGGCGTAGACCTCGCGCAGACCGACGTGGTGGCGGACCTGTCGACCCCCGGCGGACGAGCGGCGGCCGCGGCCGCCGTCGACGAAGCGAGCGGAGGCGTCGTGGACGGTCTCGTCTGCTGCGCCGGACTGGGTTCGCTGTCCCACGTCCCGGGCGGCACCCTCGTCGCCGTCAACTATTTCGGAGCCGTGGACCTCGTGACCGCCCTCAAGCCCGCCCTGGAACGCGCCGGCACCGCCTCGGTGGTGGTGATCTCGTCGAGCAGCACCACCACGCAACCCGGTATTCCCGAGCATCTGGTGGCCGCGTGCCTCGACGCAGACGAGGCGGAGGCGGTGCGCATCGGCGACGAGGTGACCGCCATTCCGGCGTATCCCGCATCCAAGCTGGCACTGGCGTGGTGGATCCGTCGTGAAGCGGTACGACCCGAATGGATCGGCAACGGCATACGGCTCAACGCGATCGCGCCGGGCATGATCGACACACCGATGACCAGCGGGGACGACCTCGACCCCGAACTCGCGAAGGCTCTGGACTTCTACCCGGTGCCGCTGGGCCGGCGCGGACGTCCGGACGAGATCGCCGCGCTCGTCGAATTCCTACTCGGGCCGGGATCGACACTGTTCTGCGGCAGCGTCGTCTTCGCCGACGGGGGCACGGATGCCCAATTACGGCAACAGGATTGGCCCGCAGCGTGGAATCCCACGACGGAGGAACTTACTCGGCACTTCCAGGCGAGAAAGTAGCGAGTTCGGATCCCGCCCAGTGCTTGGCGAGGTTCTCGGCCAGATCCCGGTACGCCTGGGCGCCCTTGTTCTTGCGTCCCGCCAGGACGGTGGCGCCTGAGGCCGTCGCCTCTGCGAATCGCACCGTCCGCGGGATCGGCGGAGCGAGGACCGGCAGGTTGTAGCGGTCCGACACGTCGGAGAGCACGTCCCGACTGTGGGTCGTGCGCGCGTCGTACAGCGTCGGCAGCGCTCCGAGCAGCACCAGATCAGGGTTGGTGATCTGCTGCACCTCCGTCACCGTCCGCAGCAGTTGCCCCACGCCGCGGTGCGCGAGCGTCTCGCACTGCAGTGGCACCAGGACCGACTGCGCTGCCGTGAGGCCGTTGAGAGTGAGGACGCCGAGTGACGGCGGGCAGTCGATGATGACGGTGTCGTAGTCGTCCAGCAGAGGCGCCAGAGCGCGCTTGAGGGCGAATTCGCGACCGGGACGCATGAGCAGCAACGCTTCCGCGCCCGCCAGATCGATCGTGGCCGGGAGGAGCGCCACACCGTCCGCGGTGTCGATCACCGCATCCTGCGCCACCAGATCGCCTGTCAGCACCTCGTGGACGGAGGCATCCAATCGGTCCGGGTTGTGCCCGAGGGAGAACGTCAGGCACCCCTGTGGGTCGAGATCCACCACCAGGACTCTCTGCCCCAGCGCGACGAGAGCCGCGCCGAGAGAGGCCACCGTGGTGGTCTTCGCGACGCCACCCTTCTGATTTGCCACTGCAAGAACCGTTGTCACGGCTCGATCCTTACCTACTTCGTCCTCAGAGGCGAGCCATACACGCATATTGACTGACATGATGGATGGATGCCACCCAGTGATTCGCCGCGCGGCCGTCGGATCGTCCTCCTCCGACACGGCGAAACAGAATGGGCCCGTTGGGGTAAACACACCGGTAGAACCGACGTCCACCTCACCGAACTGGGCGAATCCCAGGCGCGGCGGGTGGGTCCGGCGATGGACGCACTCGAACTGCGCGACCCCCTCGTCATCGTCAGCCCGCGGCACCGCGCTCGGGAGACGGCGGAACTGGCGGGATTGAAGATTCAGCGCACCTGGGACGCGCTCGCCGAATGGGATTACGGCATCTACGAGGGCATGACGACCCCGGAGATCAGGCAGCAGGTGCCCGACTGGACCGTGTGGACCCATCCGTGCCCCCGCGGGGAGCAGGCCGAGCAGGTGCACACCCGGTGCGACCTCGTGCTGTCCGTCGCGCATTCACAACTCGTCGACCGTGACGTGATCCTCGTCGGGCACGGGCACTTCTCGCGCGCGCTCATCGCCCGCTGGGCGGAACTTCCCGTCAGCGAGGGTCGACGCTTCGCGATGTCGCCCGGCGCCTACTCCGTCCTCGGCTTCGAGCACGGGGCGCAGCAGGTGATCAGCCACAATGTGACCAGCGAGAAAGGTGCCCGATGATCAGACGCGCAGTACCCGAGGACGTCTCCGCGATCACCGCCATGATCTACGAACTCGCCGACTACCAGAAGGCCCGCGACGAGTGCACCGTCACCGCCGAGCAGATGGACGACGCCCTGTTCGGTCCGCGGCCGTCCACGTTCGCCCACGTCGCGGTCAGCGACGACGACCGGGTGGTCGGGATCGCGGTCTGGTTCCGCAACTTCTCCACGTGGGACGGAACACACGGCATCTACCTCGAAGACCTGTTCGTCAGCCCGTCCGAGCGCGGTTCCGGACACGGCAAGGCCCTGCTCGCCACACTCGCGAAGGAGTGCGTCGACAACGGCTACACCCGGCTGTCGTGGTCGGTGATCAATTGGAACAAGCCGTCCATCGCGTTCTACGAGTCGCTGGACGCACACCCGCAGGACGAGTGGACCACGTACCGGCTCACCGGGGATCCGCTCGGGCGCCTCGCCTCCGAGGTGGGTTAGCGGTCCGTGGGGTTGTCGGCGTCGGTGTCGGTGTCGGTGTCCTGGCCGTATTCGGCGGCCAACCACTTCGACGTGGGACTGCTGAACAGGCACCCGAGGGCCGCCACCACGATGACGCCGAGCAGTACACCGAAGAACGGCTGGTGCGAATCGGTGAGCAGCGACCACGCCACCGGGAGCAGGAGCAGCTGGGCGACGATCGCGATCGCCCGCCCCCAGCGACGGCCGAAGATGAGGGCGAGTCCGGCGGCGAGCACCGCGCCACCGAGAATCGCGAACCACGCCGCGGTTCCGTAGCCGCTGCTGACACTCTGGTCGTGCCCGAGAAGCCCCCGAATCACCAGCACCACGGCCACGCCGACGGCGACCGCACCCTCGAGCGACACCAGGGCGCCCGCCGCGCGGACCGTGGTGGGCGTGGACTTACGGAGAGACGGATTCGGCACGTCGGCCAGCCTAGAACACCCCGTCGCCGTCGGCCTCGGGACGGTGACACCGCCTGCCCCCGCTAGGCTTGGGCCCCGTGCGCGCGCTGCTGATCGTCAACCCGAATGCCACGTCGACGACCCCGGCCGGGCGTGATCTGCTCGCCCACGCACTGTCGAGCCGGGTGCGGTTGACGGTCGCGCACACGACACACCGCGGCCACGCCGCCGAGCTGGCGCAGCAGGCCTGCGTGGACGGAATGGGCCTGATCATCATCCACGGCGGCGACGGCACCGTGAACGAGGTGGTCAACGGACTGCTCGGCACCCCGGAACCGAAATCCATGAGCGCGGTGACGGTGGGGCCCATTCCCCCGATCGCCGTCGTTCCCGGCGGCTCGGCGAACGTCTTCGCCCGCTCGCTCGGCATCGCCGCCGACCCGGTGGACGCCACCAATCAGCTCATCGATCTCCTCGCCCGCAGGCAGCGGCGCAGGATCGGCCTCGCCCACTGCGACAACCGCTGGTTCACGTTCAACGCCGGTCTCGGCTGGGACGCCCAGGTGTGTGAGGCGGTCGACATGCACCGTGAGAACGGGCGCCCCGCCACACCGGCGCAGTACGTCCGCGCGGCGATTCGCGTGTTCTTCCGATCGAAGTACGCCGACCCGACGCTCACCGTGGAGGTTCCCGATCGCGATCCGGTCGAGGGCGTTCATTACGCGTTCGTGTCGAACGCGAGTCCGTGGACCTATCTGAACAAGCGCGAAGTTCACACGAATCCCGACACCACCTACGACACCGGACTCGGTGTCTTCGCGATGCGGTCCACAGCGATCCTCACCACGGTGCGGGTCGCCCGCCAGCTGCTGACCCCCGGCACCCGCCCGAAGGCGAAGAAACTCGTCCGGGTCGACGACGTTCCCTGCGTCCGGATCTCCGCGACGGAGCCCATCGGCCTGCAGATGGACGGCGATTACATCGGACTACGCAAGGTGGTCGAGTTCGTGTCGGTGCCCGACGCGCTCGACGTGGTCGCGCCGGCGCGACCCTGAGAAACATCTCGAAAATCCCCGATTTCACCTGGCGGGAAGTGACGGGACGGGGTACAAAGGACGGCGCACCTCGAAAGGGCAGCCTAACTACGTGAGCTCCCCCACGGTGCGGCGGTTTTCTATTGACATCCCGCCAGTTCGTGAAAGCATTCACAAGCAACAGTGCGGAAACATTCTCTACGCACACATGAACTCACCAAGACAAAACGGTGCACGACGCACCCAGTTAAGGAGCAGAAGGATGGACTGGCGCCACAAGGCAATCTGTCGCGACGAAGACCCCGAGTTGTTCTTCCCTGTGGGCAACAGCGGTCCGGCCCTCGCGCAGATTGCCGATGCCAAGGTTGTCTGCAACCGCTGCCCGGTCACCGCCGACTGCCTCTCGTGGGCACTCGAGTCGGGCCAGGACGCCGGTGTGTGGGGCGGCATGAGCGAAGACGAGCGCCGCGCACTCAAGCGCCGCAATGCTCGGACGCGTGCTCGCACCACCGTCTGATACTTCAGAAGGAGACGGGCCCGGCACCACATGGTGCCGGGCCTTTTGCTTGCCCTTCGGCGATCAGTACCGCGGTCCACGACGCCCCAGCGGTACCCGCAACACGGCATCCGTTCCCCCGTCCGCCCCGGGATGCAACCCGAGGGAACCGTTCAACTCGGCGGCCACCAGGGTCCGCACGATCTGCAGTCCGAGGCGATCGGACCGCTCCAGGCTGAACCCGGGCGGCAATCCCCTCCCGTCGTCGTGGATCACGACGTCCAGCCACCGCGCGGACCGTTCCGCCCGCATGGTGACCGTGCCCGGAGCGCCGGGTTCGAAGGCGTGCTCGATCGCGTTCTGCACGAGTTCGGTCAGCACCATCACCAGCGGTGTCGCCCGCTCCGCGGAGAACACCCCGAAACTGCCCTCGCGGCGGACCTTGATCGGCGTGCTCACCGTCGCCACGTCGGACAGGATCGGCACGAGGCGGTCGACGACCTCGTCGAGGTTCACCTCCTCGTCCACCGACATCGACAGCGTGTCGTGCACGAGTGCGATCGAGGTGACGCGGCGCACCGATTCGCTCAGCGCCTGCCGGGCTTCCTCGTTGTTGGTCCGGCGGGCCTGCAGCCGCAGGAGCGCCGCCACCGTCTGCAGATTGTTCTTCACCCGGTGGTGGATCTCGCGGATCGTGGCGTCCTTGCTGAGCAGCGCACGATCCCGTCTCTTCACCTCGGTGACGTCCCGCACGACGACCGCAGCGCCCACCCGCTTCCCCCCGGGTTTCAACACGAGCGCCCGGAGCAGGACGGTCGCTCCCCTGGCCTCGATCTCCATGCGACGGCCCGGTTTGTCGGCGATCGTGTCGCGGATGTACCCCGCCACCTCCTGCGACTCGAACGGGTCGGTGACGAGTGATCGGGTGGTGGCGGCCAGGTTCTGACCGATCAGGTCCGAGCTGAGGCCCATGCGGTGGTAGGCCGACAGCGCATTGGGACTCGCGTAGACCACACGCCCCTCGGTGTCGAGTCGGATGAAGCCGTCGCCGGCGCGGGGACTCGAATTCGTGTCCGACCGCGCCTCACGGATCGGGAACGTGCCGTCGCTGATCATCTGGCACAGATCCTCGGCGCAGTCGAGGTACGCCACCTCGAGCGGGCTCTGCGCCCGCTGGTGCGACAGATTGGTGTCTCGGCTGAGGACGGCGATCACCTCGCCGTCCCACCGCACCGGGACCGCTTCCCCGCGCGGCGGCAGACCCGCGTGTCCACCACCATCCTCGGGGCGCACGACGCTCCCGTCGAGCAGCGCCTGCAGCACCTGCGGGTGTTCCGACTCCGACACGACCGTCCCGACGACATCCTCCGGGAACGCGGTCGACGCGGTGGTGGGCCTGCAGTGCGCGACGCAGATCACGGTGCCGGTCGGGTTGGTAGCCGCGGAATCCGTTCCGACCCACAACAGAACGTCCGCGAAGGAGAGGTCGGCGAGCAACTGCCATTCGCCGACGACCCGCTGGAGGTGATCGACGGCCTCGCCGGGCAGGTCAGTGTGTTCGGCGAGCAGATCGCTCAGAGTGGACATCGTGGGTGGGTGTCAGTCAGCTCAGGAGATGACTGCGATCAGGTCGCCCTGCTGGATCACGTCGCCGACCTTGACGTCCACGGAGGTGACCGTGCCGGGCTCTTCGGCGATGACGGGAATCTCCATCTTCATCGACTCGAGGATGACGAGGGTGTCGCCTTCCTTCACCTCGTCACCCGCGCTCACCACAACCTGATACACCGTCGAAACCATTTCGGCCCGCACGTCTTCTGCCATTGTGATCCTTCACTCCCGGGTGTCGAGAAAGCCCTGTTGCAAGGACACCCAACCACACGTGGAAGACTGTAGTGAAAAGAAGGGAGATCTACTCATGGGTAAGCGTGGTCGTAAGAAGCGCAGTCGCAAGGGCAACGCCGCAAACCACGGCAAGCGTCCCAACGCCTGACGCGCCGTAGAACGCACCAGGGGCCGGAAAGCAGCGATGCTTTCCGGCCCCTGATTACTGTTCTGGCGGCTCAGGCTTCGGGTTCGGTATTGGTGATGAGGATCGTTCGCCGCAATTCGATGGAGAGCCTCTGGCGCAGGCTTTCCGGTGCGTGCTCGCCGCCGCACTTGCGGTTCACGAGGCTCTTGACCTTCTCCTCGATGCCGTACGCCTCGAGGCACGATCCGCACTCGTCGAGGTGCCTCTGCAGCCGCGCCCTCGACGCCTCATCGCATTCGCTGTCCAGCATCAGCCAGACGTCCGCGATGACGGCGGAGCAGTCGAGCTGCTCGAATTCGTCCTGCTCGCTCACCGAGAAACCTCCTGTTCCGAACTCACGACAGCGCCGGCGGGCACATCGTCGGCGCCCCCACGGTTGAATCCACGTTCACGTGCGACGTCGGCGAGGAGCCCCCGGAGCTGCTTGCGCCCGCGGTGCAGTCGCGACATCACGGTCCCGATCGGGGTGCCCATGATCTCGGCGATCTCCTTGTAGGGAAAACCCTCGACGTCGGCGTAGTAGACGGCCATCCGGAACTCCTCAGGCAGGGCCTGGAGTGCTTCCTTGATGTCGTCGTCGGGGAGCGCGTCGAGTGCCTCGACCTCGGCGGACCGCAGACCGGTGGACGAATGCTCGGCCGTTGCCGCGAGCTGCCAGTCGGTGATCTCGTCGGTGGGGTACTGCGCGGGCTGACGCTGCTTCTTGCGGTACGAGTTGATGTACGTGTTCGTGAGAATGCGGTACAGCCATGCCTTGAGGTTGGTGCCCTCGCGGAACGAACGGAACGCCGTGTAGGCCTTCACGTACGTTTCCTGCACGAGATCCTCGGCGTCCGCCGGGTTCCTGGTCATCCTCAGAGCAGCGCCGTACAGCTGATCCAGAAGTGGAAGCGCATCCCTTTCGAAACGCGCGATCAACTCGTCCTGTGGCTCGGCCTGTTCTGCCGTCGGACGGTCATGTTCCTGCACGCTGATCCCTTCGGTCGCCGTGGGCGTCAAGGTTACCGCCAACCGGAGACGCGACGTGGGCTCCATTACCGAGGACATCACGATACGGACCACTCCCTTCGATGCACGCTGTTGTTCTGCACGTACCAACACGACTCCCGCCCGCTGTGTTCCCGGACCGCGTGGCAGAGTGTCTGCCCATGGCCGGAACTGCCACTCCCGCGACGAAACTGCTCGACAAGCACGGCATCGACCACGCCGTGCACAGCTACGCGCACGATGCGCGGGCGGAATCGTACGGTTCGGAGGCCGTCGACGCGCTGGGCGACACCGTCGGCGTCACTGCTCACCAGGTGTTCAAGACACTCGTGATCAAACTCGACACGGGCAAGCTGGCAGTCGCGGTGCTGCCGGTGCCGGAAAAGTTGTCGCTGAAGGCGGCGGCCGCCGCGCTCGGCGCGGGCAAGGCCGTGATGGCGGAGCGCACCGAGGCGGAGCGCTCCACCGGGTACGTGTTCGGGGGCATCTCCCCGCTCGGGCAGCGCAAAGGACTGCCGACGGTCGTCGACGCCTCGGCGCTCGACTGGGACCGGGTGCTGTGCAGCGCCGGCCGCCGCGGCCTCGAGATCGAACTCGCCCCCGCCGACCTGGTGCGACTCAGCGGGGCCGTCACCGCGGCCGTCACAGCAGGCTGATCTGCTCCCCCACCCGATCCTCGTCACGACCGCCGGCTTCGGGGTCGAGGAGTTCCGGTCCGTTGTTCTTCACACTGTTGACGAGCGTGGACACCCGCCGCACGGTGATGTCGGAGAGGGCGTCGGGCGACACCTCGAGCAGGTCGATCGAGGCGGGGTGCTCGGGATCGAGCCACGCGGACCAGCGGTCGCGGGGCATCACCAGCGGCATCCGGTCGTGGACGTTCTCCAGCTGGGCGGCGGAGTCGACCGTGATGATGCTGCAGCTCAGGACCGGAGGCGACTCCTCGACCGCGGGATCGTGCCAGACCGACCACAGTCCGGCCATGTACAGCCGTGAGCCGTCGGCCGGCGACATGAAGTACGGAATCTTCTTCGCCTTGCCCGCCTTCTTCCCGGGCCCGGCCGGGTCTGCCTCGGTCTGCCACTCGTACCAGCCGTCCATCGGGACGAGGCACCGCTTGTACTTGAACGCATTCCGGAAGGCGGGTTTGTTGTCGACCGAATCCGCGCGCGCGTTGAACAGGACCGGCCCCTTGCCGAGCTCCTTGGTCCACGAGGGGACGAGCCCCCAGCGCATCCGCCGGATCCGGCGGGCGTCGTGACGGTCGACCACCGTCAGGACCTGCGTGGTGGGTGCCACGTTGTAATCGGGCGGACCCTCCTCCTCGCCCGCCTCGTTGATCGCATCGAGATCGGCCGCGAGCGTCGCCGGATTCGCCGTGGTCGCATACCTGCCGCACATGGCACCAGAGTCGCACGAACCACCGACACCCGCGACACGCCGCCCACCCCGCCCGGGGCCCCGCCCGATAGGCGAAGATGGAGTCCGTGAGCCTGAGCCTGTGGAACGCCCCCCGTGCCGAAGCGCCCGTCGTCGCGACGGTCGCCCTCCCCGGATCGAAGTCGATCACCAATCGCGCGCTGATCCTCGCCGCACTCGCCGACGGTCCGTCCACCCTCACCGGGGCACTGCGCAGCCGGGACACCGACCTCATGATCGACGCCCTCCGCACACTGGGAACGAGCATCGACACCGTGACGCATGCCGGTGGGCCGGACACGGACACGACGCTGCGGATCACCCCGGGCCGGTTCCGGGGCGGTGCGGTCGACTGCGGCCTCGCGGGCACTGTGATGCGGTTCCTCCCGCCCGTCGCCGCGCTCGCCGACGGGACGGTCCACTTCGACGGCGACGAGCAGGCCCGGACCCGTCCCCTCGACACCATCCTGAACGCGCTGCGCGGTCTCGGCGCGGACATCGACGGCGACTCCCTTCCGTTCACCGTCCGCGGCGCGGGCTCGCTGCGCGGTGGACGGGTCACGATCGACGCGTCGGGCTCGTCGCAGTTCGTCTCCGGGCTGCTACTCTCGGCGGCCGCGTTCGACGAGGGCGTCACGGTCCATCACGACGGCAAGACTGTCCCGTCCATGCCGCACATCGACATGACCGTCGAGATGCTCCGCGAATCGGGTGTCGAGGTGTCCACCCCCGCGACCGGCGGGGAGGCCGATACGTGGCGGGTCGCCCCCGGCGTGGTGCGGGCCGTCGACCGGGCGATCGAGCCCGACCTGTCGAACGCCACCGCCTTCCTGGCCGCCGCCGCCGTCACCGGCGGCGAGGTGACCGTGCCCCTGTGGCCGAGCAGGACGACGCAGCCCGGCGACGCGATCCGCGAGATCCTGCTGACGATGGGCGCGGACGTCCGGCTGGACGGGTCGAACCTGACCGTCCGCGGCCCGCAGAAGCTGAACGGCATCGACATCGACCTGCACGACGTGGGCGAACTCACCCCCACCGTCGCGGCGCTCGCCGCCCTCGCCGACGGCCCCTCCCACCTGCGCGGCATCGCGCACCTCCGCGGTCACGAGACCGACCGGCTGGCCGCTCTCGCACACGAGATCAACTCGCTGGGCGGCAATGCCACCGAGACCGAGGACGGCCTCACCATCGTCCCGGCCGACCTGCACGGTGGGACGTGGCACTCCTACGCCGATCACCGGATGGCGACCGCGGGGGCCATCGTCGGTCTGACGGTCGACGGCATCGTGATCGAGGACATCGGCACCACGGCCAAGACCCTGCCCGGTTTCGAGAACCTGTGGGCCACAATGCTGTCCGCAGCCGCGGGTACCGAACGGAAGGCGAGCTTCTGAGTCGCAGGCAGTACGACGAGTCCGACGTCCGGGTGCGCCCGGGCAGAGGAACGCGCCCGCGCACGAAGACCCGGCCGGAGCACCTCGCCGCGGAGTCGGCGATGGTCGTCTCGGTCGACCGCGGCCGGTGGGGTTGCGTGCTGGGCGGCGACCCCGAGCGTCCCCTCGTCACCATGCGCGCCCGGGAACTGGGCCGGACTCCCATCGTGGTCGGCGACGAGGTGAGCGTCGTCGGTGATCTGTCCGGCAAGCCCGACACCCTGGCACGGATCGTGCGGGTCGCCGAACGCTCCACGGTGCTGCGACGCACCGCCGACGACACCGATCCGTACGAGCGGATCGTCGTGGCCAACGCCCAGCAACTGCTGATCGTCGTGGCGCTCGCCGACCCGCCGCCGCGGACCGGATTCGTCGAACGCGCACTCGTCGCCGCGTACGCGGGCGGGTTGAGTCCCATCGTGTGCCTGACGAAGAGCGACCTCGAGCCGCCCGAGGAGTTCGCGAGTGCGTTCGCCGACCTCGACGTCCCCGTCATCGTGGCCGGTCGTGACGATCCGGTCGACGAGGTCCTGTCGATGCTGTCGGGCCGGCTCACCGCGCTGATCGGCCACTCGGGGGTCGGGAAGTCGACTCTCGTCAACCGCCTCGTGCCCGATGCCGACCGGGCCGTCGGCGTGGTCTCCGGCGTCGGCAAGGGCCGCCACACGTCCACGCAATCGGTCGCGCTGCCGCTTCCGACGGGGGGCTGGGCGATCGACACCCCGGGCATCCGGTCGTTCGGACTGGCCCACATCTCCCCGGAGAACGTCGTGGCCGCGTTCTCCGATCTAGCCGCGGCCATCGAGGACTGTCCGAGAGGGTGCACCCACCTCGGCCCGCCTGCCGACCCGGAATGCGCTCTCGACCAGCTCGAGGGGAAGGCCGCCAAACGCGTCGGCGCGGTCCGTCACCTCCTCACGGCCATCGCGTCCAACGAAGCCTGGTGAGGGACGAACCGCGCCCGTAGCGGAACTTTCTAGCGGGAGAGCAGCGCGCGCAGACCGCGACGCTTGCGGGTGCGCGTGATCGCGCTACGCAGCCCCTGACGGCGGCCGGTCACGGGATCGATTGTCGCCGTGGTGTTTCCACCGAACTTTCGCTCCGATGCAGTCTCGGGAGCGTCGTCCGCCGTCGCCTTGAGGTACTTGTTCGGCAACGACAACTTGGCGATGGTGCGCCACGACTTCCCGTACTGCACGAGGAAGGGCCCGGTCGTGTACGGCAGGTCGTACTTTTCGCACAGTTCCCGCACCCGCACGGCGATCTCCGCATAGCGGTTGCTCGGCAGGTCGGGGAACAGGTGGTGCTCGATCTGGTAGCTGAGGTTGCCGGACATGAAGTCCATGAGCTTGCCGCCCTCGATGTTCGCGCTACCGAGCATCTGCCGCAGGTACCACTGGGCCGGCGTTTCCTTGTCGATGTCCGCCTTGGTGAACTTCTCGGCGCCGTCGGGGAAGTGCCCGCAGAAGATGATCGCGTTGGTCCACACGTTGCGGATCATGTTCGCGGCGATATTGGCGGTGAGCGTGCTCTTCCACGCGGGACCGGTGACCGCGGGGTGGACGACATAGTCCTTGAGGATCTGCTTGCCGACCTTCTCGCCGACCTCGCGGAGCTTGCGCTGGGTCTCCTCGTTCGGCACGCGTCCCTTGGCGACCTTGCCGAGTTCGAGGTGCTGCGCCGCGATTCCGTACTCGAAGAACAGCGCGAGCAGGGTGTTGTACACCAAGTTGCCGGCGTTGAACGGCTTCCACCGCTGGTCACGCGTGACGCGCAGCAGTCCGTATCCGACGTCGTCGTCCATGCCGAGGACGTTGGTGTACTTGTGGTGAATGTAGTTGTGGGTCTGCTTCCAGTGAGCGGACGGACCCGTGACGTCCCACTCCCACGAGGTGGAGTGGATCTCGGGGTCGTTCATCCAATCCCACTGGCCGTGCATGACATTGTGGCCGAGTTCCATGTTCTCGATGATCTTCGAGAGCGAGAGCAAGGCCGTGCCCGCCAGCCAGGCGGGTCGACGCTTGCTGGCGAAGAGCACGGCTCGGCCACCGATTTCGAGGGAACGCTGCAGTCTGATGGTGTTGCGCACGTACCGCGCGTCACGCTCCCCGCGGGACTCTTCGATATCGCGCCGGATCGCATCCAGCTCGCGTCCGAGCGACTCGATGTCGGCTTCGGTGAGATGTGCGTATTCCTTGACGTCTGCAATCGCCATGGGGGACCTCCTCCTGGCTGGGTCGACAGTTCACACCCGATAGGCGCTGACTGGACCTACCGTACCGTAAGTTACGACACCGTAGGTTACCTGGGTGTAGGTGTGAGTGAAATCACCGTCGACGGCGAGGAATCTTGGCCTCTGCGCGGGCACGCAGCGCCGACAGCAGCCCCCGGCGCTGCCCCGTGACGGGGTCCGTACGCAACGTCTCGACCATCGCGGCACCCGCCTCGCGGGCATCGCGGAACTTGCGTTCCGAGGACGTCTCGGGGGCGTCGTCGGCCGTTGCCCGCAGGAAGCGGTCGGGCAGCGCGAGCTTGTGGATCGTGCGCAGGGCCAGCAGGTACTGCTTGGCGAGCGAACCCGTGGTGTACGGCAGGTCGTACTTCTCGCACAGCGCCCGCACCTTCACGGCGATCTCGGGGTACCGGTTGCTGGGCAGATCCGGGAACAGGTGATGCTCGATCTGGTAGCTGAGATTCCCGCTCATGAAGCCCATGATCTTGCCGGAGTCGAAATTGGCGCTGCCGAGCATCTGCCGGAGGTACCACTCGTGCCGGGTCTCGTTCTCGTACTCCGCGACGGTGAACTTCTCGGCGCCGTCCGGGAAGTGGCCGCAGAAGATCACGACGTACGCCCACAGATTCCGGACGAGGTTGGCGGTGGCGTTCGCCGACAGCGTCGACTTCCAGGCGGGCCCCGCGAGCACCGGGAACAGGAGGAAATCCTTGCCGACCTGACGGAAGATCTTGCGAGCGAAATCCTTGTTGGCCTGGGAGTTGAGCTGCCCCTTCTCCGCACCCTCGAGTTCGGCGGCGAAGGTGAGGTCGTGGAGAGCGATCCCCCACTCGAAGGTGGCGGCCAGGATGATGTTGGCGAAGGGCTGCAGCAGATTGATCGGCCGCCACTCCTCGTCGCGAGTCATCCGCAGGATCCCGAATCCGACGTCGGAGTCCATTCCCACAATGTTGGTGAACGTGTGGTGGGAGTAGTTGTGGGCCCGCTTCCAGTGCTCCGAGGGGCCCGTCTGATCCCACTCCCACGACATGGAGTGGATCTCCGGATCGTTCATCCAATCCCACTGGCCGTGCATCACGTTGTGCCCGAGTTCCATGTTCTCGATGATCTTCGAGAGGGAGAGCATGGCGGTGCCGGCGAGCCACGCCGGTCGGTATCGGCTGCCGAACAGCGCGAGCCGGCCACCGAGCTCGAGCAGTCGTTGAGCGCGGATGGCCCGGCGGATGTAGCGGGCGTCGCGGACGCCCCGCGAATCTTCCACGTCGAGCCGGATCGCATCCAACTCACGCCCGAGCGATTCGATGTCCGCTTCGGTCAGATGCGCGAACTCTTTGATGTCGGTGATCGCCACCGTGCTCCTCCGTCTGGTGAGAGTCCGAGAATAGCGGAGTCAGGTGAACAACACGCTGACGCTCACGCGTCGAGCGTGCAGTCCCCTGCCGCCGCGGAGATGCAAGTCTGGACTCGGTCACCTTCGGCATGCTGCTTGCCGGACCTCAGATCGATGGCGTGCCCGGCGAGAATCGGCACGACACAGGTCTGGCAGATACCCATCCGGCAGCCGAACGGCATCAGCGCACCGACCTGCTCCCCGGCCTCGAGGAGCGTGGTGGCGCCGTCGATCGCGACGGTTTTCTCGGCCTTGGCGAACGTGACCGTTCCGCCCTCGCCCGAGGTGTCCGCCCGGGAGACGGCGAACCGCTCGAGGTGCAGCTTGTCCTCGATGCCCTCGTCGCGCCACAACGTCTCGATCTCGTCGAGCATCGGCAGCGGTCCACAGGCCCACGTCTGGCGTTCACGCCAGTCGGGGCACACCTCGTCGAGCGCGGACAGCGCGAACTTGCCCTGACTGCGGGTGAGCTGGATCTTGCACCGGAAGTCGTCGTGCTCCTCGTGGAGCCGGGTGAGCTCGTCGGCGAACATCACGTCGGCGTCGGTGGGCGCCGAGTGGACGTGGAAGACGTCGGGGAGCTGACCGCGGCGGTTCATCGTGCGGAGCATCGCCATGACGGGAGTGATGCCGCTACCGGCGGTGAGGAACAGGATCCGCTCCGGCGGCGGGTCGGGCAGCGCGAAGTTGCCGGTGGGGGTCGCGAGCCGCACGATCGTTCCCGAGGGCACGCCGTTGACGAGGTGACTCGACAGGAATCCCTCGGGCATCGCCTTGACTGCGATGGAGATGAGCTTGTCGTCCCAGTTCGGCGGCGACGTGAGGGAGTACGAACGCCAGTGCCAGCGCCCGTCGATGTGCAGGCCGATGCCGATGTACTGACCCGGCTCGTAGTCGAAGTCGAATCCCCAGCCCGGTTTGATGACGATCGTGGCCGAGTCCGCCGTCTCGGCGCGCACCTCGACGATCTGCCCGCGCAGTTCACGGGCCGACCACAGCGGGTTGGCCAGGTGCAGGTAGTCGTCGGGCAGCAACGGCGTCGTGAGCCGTGCAGCCGCACCGCGCAACCAATTGAGCTTGGACCGCTTGGCGGGCACGACCGCTGCTGCGGGCGCCTCGATCCAATCCTTCAGACCCATCCGACCTCCACCTTTTCCGTCATGACCTACGCTACCGTAGGTTATACAAGCTACGGTACCGTAGGTTACCCCGAGGTAAGAGGATGTACCCGGTCAGAGCAGTTCGAGCAGGAACGGAAGCTCCTGGGTGGCGTACCACGCCAGAACATGATCTTCCGCGTCACCGAGCACGAACTCGGCGTCCGGATCCCCGAGATCGGCCTCGTCGATCGCCGACACGGCCCGCTCGATGTCCGGTTCCGCCTCCGCCAGATCCACGTGCACCGACGCGACCCGGCCGATCGTCACGGGCCCGGGCAGCCGCACCACCGCGTCGTCGAGATCCGGCCGGGGCGTCACGTCGTCCACGTCCGCGGCGACCACCGCGCGCCGGAAGCGCACACCGTCGGTCCCCCCCTCCGCGACCCGGCCCGCGATCAGGCGCAGCGAGGCCCGGGCAGCCTCCGCCATCGCGACCTCGGCCAATTCGTCGTCGTCGCCCGACGAGTACGCCTCACGGAGGGTGGCGGTGACGGCGAAGGCGGTACGGCTCATCGGATCGAATTCCTGGTCGGCAACGAGCCGCTGGAGGATCTCGATCGTCGCGGGAACGTACACCCTCGTCATGCGTCACCCGTCATTCGCACCGCGGACTTCTCACCGGCTGGCATCCAACAACTCCTCGAGAGATTCGTACAGCAGCGCCGCCACCACGTCCACGTCGGCCATGGCGTCACGGTCTGCATTCAAACCGTAGTAGACGTTGCCGTCGTAGGACGTCAGCGCAATGCTCAAAGTCTGGTTTTTCAGCAGCGGCGACACCGGATACATCTCGAGCATCCGCGCTCCCCCGACGTACAGCGGCATCTGCGGACCCGGCGCATTGGTGATCATCAGATTGAACATCCGCTGCGAGAAACTGCTTGCCACACGGGCACTCATCGCGTGCAGCGTGGCCGGCGCGAAACCCGACAAACGCACCAGGGTCTCCGCGGTGACCCGCTGACTCTGCTTCGCGTGCGCCTCCATCGCGTGGGCCACGTGCGAAAGTCGCACCACGGCATTCGGTTCCCCCACCGGCAGGTCGATGAGGAACGACGACACCATGCTCCGCGGATCCGCCCACTCGCCGCGGCGCGACTCCTCCTCGGCGTCGTCCGGGTCGGTCGCATACACCGACATCGGGACCATCGCCCGGACCGTCGTCGACTCGGCCACCGGTTCGCCGCGAGAGAGCAACCAGTACCGCATCGCACCCGACACGACGGCGAGGATGACGTCGTTGACCTCGCACCCGTACTGCGCGCGAATCTTCCGGTAGTCGCCCAATTCGGTCTTGACCACGGCGAAGCGCCGGTTGCGGGAAATGGTCGCGTTGAGCGGACTCGCCGGCGCGACCTGAGTGGCGGTGCGCACCACGGCGGCGAGTTTGCCGACCGCGCGCACGGTTTCGCCGAGCGCCGACGCCATGTCACCCAGCGTCACCCGGAGCGCCGTCAATCCCTCGCCCGGCCGTGCCACCATCTCCGCCAGCGCCCCGGCGATGAGCGTGGACTCGCTGGGCGCGGGGCTCGGCATCCACAACTCCTCGGCCATCGGCCGCCGGGTCTTCGCCGGGTCCAGGATCACCTGACCGATCTCGAGCGCAGTCTCGCCGTCGACGAGCGACGAATGGGACTTCGTGAAGATGGCGAAGCGGTTGTTCGACAACCCCTCCACCAGGTACATCTCCCACAGCGGGCGCGTGTTGTCGAGCGGGCGGGACGTGAGCCGCGCGACCAGGTCGTGCAACTGGGCATCCGATCCGGGCTTCGGCAGCGCCGACCGCCGGACGTGGTACTCGATGTCGAAGTCCTGGTCGTCCACCCACACCGGACGCGACAGCCCCAGGGCCACCTCCCGCACCTTCTGGCGGTAGCGCGGCACCAGACTCAGCCGCTCCTCGACGAGGCTCAGTAATTCCTCGTAGGACAATCCGTTTCGCGGCTTCCGGAAGATCGCGAGCGAACCCACGTGCATCGGCGTGCTGCTCGCCTCGAGGAAATAGAACGACGCATCCTGCGTAGTCAGTCTCGTCACCATGTCGGCGCCTGTCCCCCTTGCATCCCGTCTCGATCCACGTCGAGAAGTATCGCTATCTCGCCCGCGGTGGCCGCACCGTCGACGTGGTGGACCCCGACCATCCCGACCGCCACCGCACCCCGGACGTTGACCGGCAGGTCGTCGACGAAGATACAGTCCCCGGGGTCCAGGCCGAGTGCGTCGGCGGTCAGCCGGTAGATCCGCGGATCAGGTTTGGCGACACCGACATCCCCGGACAGCACGACCCGGTCGACGAACCGGCCGTCGCCGAGTTCCCGCAGCCACTGCGCGCCGGGTCCCCCGGGATCGTTGCTGAGGATCGCGGTCCGCACACCACGGTTCCGGGCACCGGCGAGGACGGACGACAGCCCGTCCATGTCCGAACCGGGACCCGCCAGAACGCCGCCGAAGTCCAATATCAATCCCCGCACGTCCCCACCCTAGGGTCCGCTCCACGGTTCGGCGACACGACGACCGGATCCGTGCGAGTATGACCGCTACGACGGCCGTCTCATGCCGAAACCGGGGGGTAAGAAATGAGTGAGTCCTACACGTTCCTGTCACGGGTGCCGCACTTCGAGCCGGCTGCCCGCGACGTTCCCGCACCGCCGTTGCCGGCGCGTCCCGACGCGCCTTCGGGCGGGCGCCATGCACCGCGCCGCGGTCGGCACCGTCCCTCGCCCCACTCCGGGGCGTCGCCGAGAACCACCGCGGCGGCGCAGCCGGAGACGCTGCCGCTTCCCCCGCGGGATGTCCAGCGATTCACGGAGCAGGCGTTCCGGCTCGTGCTCGAGGTGCTGGATCGGCGGCGCAACGTGCGACAACTGCGGCCGCTGGTGTCGCCGTCGCTCGTCGACGTCGTGCGCACGCTGGCGCTGGCCGATTCGCCGGGCAGGCGGCTCGGCGTCGCGACGCTCGTCCGCGTGCACCTGCGCGCGGTGGACCCCGGCGCGTTCGAGGCGTTCGGCACCTACGGCCGGGGACCCCGGGTCTTCGTGATCGCAGCCCGTGTCGAACGAGCGTCCGACACGGGCTGGATCGTCACCTCTCTGGTGATCGGCTGATCAGGCGCTCCGCGGTCAGCGCTTGCGCTTGGTCCGCGGGGCCTTCTTGCCCTTCGTCTGCGACCGCGCGACCTCACGCCGCTGGCGACGAGTTCCCGCGTCGCCGGCGTCCTCCGACTCGCCCGCTCCGCGGCGGCTGAGCTGGGCGTTGCCGTCCTCTGCGGGCCCCGAGTACGTGAGCCCGCGCGGCTCGCCGTCGTCCAGTCCCTTCGCACGGAGGGCGGACGGCGCGGCCGTGCCCTGAGCCTGCTGCGCGGCCTCCTGGGTGGGCAGCGGACGCGGTGCCGCCGGAGCGGGTGCGGCCGAGGCCGTTGCCGCTGCGGACGCCGCGGTGACGCTGACACCCGCGGCCGGTGCAGCCTGCGGTGCCTGCGCCTCGACCTGGAGATTGAACAGGAATCCGACCGACTCCTCCTTCAGGCCCTCGAGCATGCCGCCGAACATGTCGAAACCTTCGCGCTGGTATTCGACGAGTGGATCACGCTGGGCCATCGCCCGCAGACCGATGCCCTCCTTGAGGTAGTCCATCTCGTAGAGGTGTTCGCGCCACTTGCGGTCGAGCACGCTCAGCAGGACCCGGCGTTCCAGCTCACGCATGGATCCCTCGCCGGCCACACCGTCGATCTCCGCCTCACGACGGGTGTAGGCCTCGTGTGCGTCCTTCAGCAGGGTCTCGCGTAGTTCGTCGGCGGTGATGTCGTTCGTCTCGCCGTCGTCGCTGTCGCCGACCAGTTCCTTATAGTCGACGCCGACCGGGTACAGCGTCCTGAGCGCCGTCCACAGCTGTTCGAGATCCCAGTCCTCGACGTATCCCTCGGCGGTGGCGCCGTCGACGTAGGCGGTGACCACGTCGGTGATCATCTTCTCGACCTGGCCCTCCATGTCCTTGCCCTCGAGGATCTGGCGGCGCTCGTTGTAGATGACCGTGCGCTGCTGGTTCATCACCTCGTCGTACTTGAGGACGTTCTTGCGGATCTCGAAGTTCTGCTGCTCGACCTGCGTCTGAGCGCTCTTGATGGCCTTCGAGACCATCTTCGCCTCGATGGGAACGTCGTCGGGCAGGTTGAGCCGGGTCATGATCGACTCGAGCGCCGCACCGTTGAACCGTCGCATCAACTCGTCGCCGAGTGACAGGTAGAACCGCGACTCACCCGGATCGCCCTGACGGCCCGACCGGCCGCGCAACTGGTTGTCGATACGCCGGGACTCGTGCCGCTCGGTGCCGAGAACGTACAGCCCGCCCGCCTCGCGGACCTTGTCCGCGTCGGCCTTCACCTCGGCCTTGACCTGGTCGAGGACGTCGTCCCACGCCGCCTCGTACTCCTCCGGGGTGTGCACGGGGTCGAGTCCCTGCTTACGCAGAGCGATGTCCGCGATGATGTCGGGGTTGCCGCCGAGCACGACGTCGGTGCCACGACCTGCCATGTTGGTCGCCACGGTGACCGCGCCCGACCGGCCGGCCTCGGCGATGATCTGGGCTTCCTGCTCATGGAACTTCGCGTTCAGCACGTTGTGTGCCACGCCGCGCTTGGTGAACTGCTTCGACAGGTACTCGGACCGCTCGACGCTCGTGGTGCCGATCAGGACGGGCTGGCCGTTCTGGTGGCGCTCGACCACGTCGTCGACGACGGCGTCGAACTTGGCTTCCTCGGTCTTGTAGATCAGGTCGCCGTTGTCGACGCGGACCATCGGCCGGTTGGTGGGGATCGGGATGACGCCGAGGTTGTAGATCTGGTGCAGCTCGGCGGCCTCGGTCTCGGCCGTACCCGTCATGCCCGACAGCTTGTCGTACAGGCGGAAGTAGTTCTGCAGTGTGATCGTGGCGAGGGTCTGGTTCTCGGCCTTGATCTCGACCTTCTCCTTGGCCTCGATCGCCTGGTGCATGCCCTCGTTGTACCGGCGGCCGACAAGGACGCGGCCGGTGAACTCGTCGACGATGATCACTTCGCCGTCGCGGACGATGTAGTCCTTGTCCTTCGTGTAGAGCTCCTTGGCCTTGATGGAGTTGTTCAGGTAGCTCACAAGCGGCGAGTTGGCGGCCTCGTACAGGTTGTCGATGCCGAGCTGGTCCTCGACCAGTTCGACGCCGGCCTCGTGGACGCCGATGGTGCGCTTGCGGATGTCGACCTCGTAGTGCACGTCGCGCTTGAGCAGCGGGGCGATGCGGGCGAACTCCGCGTACCACTTGCTCGAGGCGTCGGCGGGGCCGGAAATGATGAGAGGGGTTCGAGCCTCGTCGATCAGGATGGAGTCGACCTCGTCGACCACGGCGAAACTGTGACCGCGCTGGACGAGATCGTCCAGGGAGTGCGTCATGTTGTCGCGCAGGTAGTCGAATCCGAACTCGTTGTTGGTGCCGTATGTGATGTCGGCCGCATATGCCGCGCGGCGCTCCGCGGGCGACATGCCGGACAGGATCACGCTGGTGTCGAGGCCGAGGAAGCGGTGGACACGGCCCATCCACTCGGAGTCGCGCTTGGCGAGGTAGTCGTTGACCGTGACGACGTGCACGCCGTCACCGGCAATCGCATTGAGGTAGGCGGGCAACACGCAGGTCAGGGTCTTGCCTTCACCCGTCTTCATCTCGGCGATGTTGCCGAAGTGCAGGGCCGCGCCGCCCATGATCTGCACGTGGAAGTGCCGCTGGTCGATGACCCGCCAAGCCGCCTCGCGGGCGACCGCGAACGCCTCGGGCAGCAATTCGTCGAGCGTTTCGCCGTCCCGGTAGCGGGCGCGGAACTCCTCGGTCTTCGCGCGGAGCTGCTCGTCGGTCAGGTCTTCGACCTCGGGTGACAGCGAGGAAACGTGGTCGGCGATGTGCTTCAGTCGCTTGACCATGCGACCTTCACCAACACGGAGCAGCTTCGATAGCGACAGCGACGGCACAGTCTTGTTCGTCCTCAATCTTCGGCAGTGGATGGGTGACACACAAAATCCGGCCGGAGGTCCGAGAACCCCGGCCGGATTCCATGGTAGGCGCTTCCGCGATCGGACGAGTAGACCGACCGCTCAGATCGTCAAGCGGAACGGGAGTACATCACGCCAGACGTATCAATCCGTAGTCGAACGCGTGCCGCCGGTAGACGACGGCCGCCTTGTCCGATTCCTTGTCGTGGAACAGGAAGAAATCGTGTCCTACCAGCTCCATCTCGTACAAAGCGTCGTCGATGGTCATCGGCGTGGCCTTGTGTTCCTTGGTGCGCACGACATGACCCGGTGTGTGCTCTTCCGACACCTGACCATCCAGGGAGATGTCGGGACTGATGCCGAGACTGTCGTCCTCGGCGAGTTCGGCGGTGGCCTCCGCCACCGACACCGGGGTCTTTTCCCCGTAGTGGACCTTCTTCCGATCCTTGGTGCGGCGGAGCCTGCTCTCGAGCTTGGCGGTCACCGACTCGAATGCTGCGTAGAAACTGTCGGCGCTTGCCTCGGCTCGGGCTACCGGCCCCTTGCCTCGGGCAGTGATCTCGACGCGCTGGCAGTTCTTCCTCTGGCGTCGATTGGGTTCGTGTTGAAGTTCGACATCGAACAGGAATATGGAGGGATCGAAGCGCTCGAGGCGCGACAGCTTCTCGGAGACGTACACGCGGAAGTGGTCGGGTACCTCGACGTTGCGTCCCTTGACGACGATCTCGGCGTGGGGGGTATCCGTCTTCTCTTGTGCATCCGTAGTGCGGTCGTCGACGAAAACCGAGGCTTGCGAAGGGGTCGTCACTCGTACCTCCCGATTACGGCCCCGCCCCTTGGTGGGCGGCGGCGAGTTTGAGCAATGCCGGAAGGGGGTCCGCCCGGCACCAGGTTCGAAGTTCCACCTCCTACCTGTGTTTTCGGGTGTGTCCGCGACGCTAGTACGTAACGCGCGCGAGTGCCACTGTTCGGCAGAATTTCATCCGACACCCGCCACGACGACCACCGCACCGACTCGGATACCCACTCGCGACAGCACCCGAACCGACTCGGCAGCGGTCGCCCCGGTGGTCGACACGTCGTCCACCAGCACCACCGAGGTGCGTTGCGGCGCAGCCGATTCCGAGGCGAGATGGCGTGCGAATCCTGCACCGCTACGCGTCAACCGGACGCCACCCTCGAGGTTTACTCGACGTTGATCGGCGCTCAGTCCGACCGAATCGCGCACGCCGCGACGCATGACGAGGGCCGGACACACCCGCCTCGCCCCCACCGCGGCGACGGCGATCCGGGTGACGGGGTCGCCGCCGCGCGCACGGGCCGCCCGGGGACGCGTCGGGGCCGGCACGAGAACCACCGGCGCCAGGTCCGGCGGGTCGAGTTCACCCCACTGCTGCAGGCGGCTCACCGCACCCGCCACGGCGGCTCCGAGCGGCACCGCGAGATCGCGACGGCCCCGTTCCTTCGCAGCGATCACCGCCCGCCGGCGTGGACCCGAGTAGGGTCCGAGCGCCCACACGTCGACACCCGGATCCACGCGGGGCCGGAGCAGCACGGGATCGTCGGCCAGCTCCGCGGCGCAGCGGGCACACCACTGCGTGCCCGGCACCCCGCACCCGCCGCATTCGGCGGGCAGGATCAGGTCGAGCAGGCTCCGAAGGCCGGGCAGGGCTGGCATGCGGGCAGTATCCGTGCCCGCACCGACAGCCTCAGCCCGGCAGGATCGGGATCGCCTTCACACCCGTCAACCCGGGAACCTCCCGCCAATACCGGTCGCCCGCCGGATCGTTGTTGTTCAACTGGAACACCGCGCGCGAGTCGGCGACGAACTCGGTGGTCGTCGACGCGTCCACGGCCACCACCGGCGCGGTCAGGTTGCGGCTCGGCAGCGCGTCCATCCGCGAACCGTCGACGGCCACCTGCACCACGGGGATGTCGGAGGCCGCGCGCGCCACGACGATCGTGTCGCTCGTGCTCCAGTCGAGGGAGAGCGCCGGGCTGCCCAGTCCGATCGCGACCGCTCGGGGGTTCGTCAGCGCATACTCACCGCCCGGCATCTGCGTCACGATGGCCAGATAGACCTTCCCGTCCACGATCAGCGCGGCACGCACCCCGTCCCGGGACAGCCGCAGCTCCGTGATCGTCGTGCCCAGCGCGGTGACGGCACCGGCGTCCACGTTCACCACCGACGTCCGGCCCGTGCCGGGTTCACGCAGCACGCGAATGACCGTGTTGCCGTTGACCGCAGCCCAGATCGCCGAATTGTCCGGGGCCCACGTGGGCCGGGTGATCGCGCCACCCTCGAGCACCGACGCCGCACCGTCCTCGTACGCGCCGACCATCAGGGAGCTCGCGGGTTCCGGCGCGGGACGGCCCGTATCCGCGACCGCGGCAACCAGCTTGCCGTCCTGCGACAGCGCGAGCGAGCGCATGTTGCGGGCCGAACCGAAATATCCGGGCACCGGCGTGACACCGGTTTCGGTGACACTCACCAGCGAACCCTCACGCAATGCGTGCAATCCGACGGTCGCGCTCGACGTCGCGAACGGGTTCATCGACGCGACGTCGGCGGTGGTCCACCCGTTCGGGAACCGGTCGTCGAACGGCTCGCCGTCGGCGAGCAGCACGTAGGGTCCCGAGATCTCCGCGTTGGCGAGAGTCCAGATCACCTGCGCCGCGAACAGCTGTTTGGCCTGTTCGTCCATCGGCGGCACCCCGGCGAAGTCGATCCTGATCCCGCCGAGCCCCACGCCCACCTGCGCGGTGCGGCCGTCGGCCTTCGTGATCGGCCCGCGCACCGACACCCCGGCGAGCTCGTTCCGCACAGCCGGCGCCAGGGCGGCCTTCGGCCCGTCGATCAGCAGGCCGACCAGCTGCGACGCCATCTGGTCCTGGGCACCCGACACCCACCGCGGATCCGGCACCACCGTCGTCCCGGCCGGGTCAAGGAAGTACAGCGATTTGCGCTGGTAGGTGTTCAGGAACTGCGCCCGGTCCAGGATCACCCCGGCGGGGAGCTCGGAGATCCGCCACTCCCCGTCGAGAAGCTCGAGACTGATCTTCGTCTCGAAGCTGCCCTCCTCCGCGACGTACAGTCCGCCGGGCTCGAGCTGCCCCACCTTGTTGGCGCGGATCGTGTACGTCGCCTTGTCGGTGGACCGTGTCTCCGGCAGCACGTCGACCTTGTCGACGATGGTTGCGCTGGCCGCGTCGTCCCAGCTGCCGGACACCCCGGCGGTGAGGAATTGGCGGGCCGCCAGATGCCGGTCGGACGGGTCCGTGCTGGCCTTGAAGAAGTCGCGCAGCAACAGGTCGGGCTCACGCCCGGGCGCCGGGGCCGCGACACTCGATCCCGGTGAGTCACGGTTGATCGTGCCGATCGCCTGCGGCGTCGAGGAATCCGGCAGGCTCGCGCAGCCACTGACCGCCACGAGCACCGCCAGGACGAGCGCACCGCACACCGACCGCGACACGAGAGCAGTCCTGCGGTGGGGCGTCACAGGTCCTGCTCCGGCAGCTGCGAACCCTCACGGTCACCGACGTGTGCCCGCTCACGCTCACGCTTCTGCGGAACCGTGCGGGAGTCGTCGACCGCCGTCTCCCGGCTCTCGTTGCGGACCGGCAACGTCGAGTCGTCCGGGACCGGCTGTCCTTGAACATATTTCGCGGTACCCGGTTTCAGCGGCAGCGGACTCGACACGACCTTGCGGCCCCGTACCCGGGGCAACGTCAGACGGAAGCAGGCGCCGCGGCCGGGTTCACCCCACGCCTCGAGCCTGCCCTCGTGGAGGTTCGCGTCCTCCACACTGATCGCGAGACCGAGGCCGGTACCGCCCGACCGCCGCACGCGCGACGGGTCGGACCGCCAGAACCTGTTGAACACCAACTTCTCCTCGCCCGGCCGCAGTCCCACGCCTTGGTCGCGCACGATGAACGCCGCGGCGCTGTCGTCGGCGCGCAGGCGCAGCAGCACCGGTTTGCCTTCTCCGTGATCGATCGCGTTCGCCAGGAGGTTCCGCAGAATCCGCTCCACGCGACGTGGGTCCACCTCGGCCATCACTGCCTGATCGGGCAGGTCCACGATCAGTTCGGTCCCGCTCTCGCGTGCGAGGTGCCGCACGGTCGAGATCGCCGCGCGCGCACACATCCGGACGTCCAGTTGCTCGGCGGCGAGTTCCGCGACGCCGGCGTCGTGCCTGCTGATTTCGAGGAGGTCGGCGAGCAGACCTTCGAACCGGTCGAGTTCCGCGACCAGCAACTCCGACGACCGCCGGAGCACCGGGTCGAGATCGTCGCTGCCGTCGTGGATCAGGTCCGCCGCCATGCGCACCGTCGTCAGCGGTGTCCGCAGCTCGTGGCTCACGTCGGACGTGAACCGCTTCTGCAGATTTCCGAACTCCTCGAGTTGGGTGATCTGTTTGGACAGGCTCTCCGCCATCTCGTTGAACGACATCGCCAACCGGGCCATGTCGTCCTCGCCGCGCACGGGCATGCGTTCCTTCAACCGGCCGTCGGCGAAACGCACCGCGATCCGCGACGCCGACCGGATGGGCAGGACCACCTGCCGGGCGACGAGGAGCGCGATGGCCGCGAGCAGCACGGCGAGCACCGCACCACCCACCAGCAGCGTGCCGCGGACCAGCGACAGGCTGCGGTCCTCACTGGCCAGCGGGAACACGAGGTACAGCTCGAGCGTCGAGATGGCTGACGCGGTCGGGCTGCCGACGATCAGCGCGGGGCCCGAATAGCCCTCGGGGTCGTTCACGGTGGCGAACTGGTACGCCACCTGACCGGCCTGGACGAACGCACGCAACGATTCCGGGATCTGGTCGGCCGGACCACTCGACGTCGGCGCGCGGGGGCCGTCACCCGGCACGATCAGCACCGGATCGAATGTCCCCGCCGAACCCGACGCCTGCCCGGCGTCGGGTTCCCGGTTGGTCAGCGCGGCCCGGGCTCCGTCGAGCTGGGTGGTGGGCGAACTACTGTCGTCCGCGCCGGCCAGCTGCCCCTCGACCGTGCTGCGGGCACGGTCCATCTCCTCGGTGGCCGCGTTGATCTTCGTTTCGAGCAGACGGTCGGTGATCTGGCTCGTGAGCACGACGCCGAGCACGACGATGACGATGAGAGACAACGTCAACGTCGAGACGACGACCCTCAGCTGCAGCGAACGACGCCACGTGTGCGCGAGGGTATTGCTCAGTGAGTGACCCCACCGAAGGATCGGCGAAACGCGTCGATTGACGCGACGCCGCCATCGGGAAACACCTGTCACGGCGGTCCGGCCTTGTAGCCGACCCCCCTGACCGTCAAAACCACTTCGGGATTCTCGGGATCAGTCTCGACCTTGGCCCGCAGACGCTGAACGTGCACGTTGACCAGGCGGGTGTCGGCTGCATGTCGGTAACCCCACACCTGCTCGAGGAGCACCTCGCGGGTGAACACCTGACGGGGCTTGCGCGCCAGGGCCACCAGGAGGTCGAACTCGAGGGGGGTGAGGGAGATCAGTTCTTCGCCCCGGCTCACCTTGTGGGCGGGGACGTCGATGACGATGTCGGCGATGCTGAGCAGCTCGGCCGGCTCGTCTTCGGTGCGGCGGAGCCGGGCCCGGACCCGCGCCACCAGTTCCTTCGGCTTGAAGGGCTTCATGATGTAGTCGTCTGCGCCGGATTCCAACCCCAGGACCACGTCGACGGTGTCCGTCTTCGCGGTCAGCATCACGATGGGAACACCGGAATCGGCCCGCAGGACGCGGCACACGTCGATGCCGTTCATGCCGGGCAGCATCAGGTCCAGCAGCACCAGGTCCGGGCGTGTCTCCCGGACCGCGGTGAGCGCCTGGGTCCCGTCCCCCACCACATACGGATCGAATCCTTCGCCACGGAGCACGATCGTGAGCATCTCCGCGAGCGCAGTGTCGTCGTCGACAACCAGAATCCTTGGCTTCATGTCCCTATCGTTGCATCTTCGGAGGCCGTAACAGCCCGTTCGCCGTTACGGCGTGCCGTGTTCTTTCTCGTCACGGCGTGCCGTGCTGTCTTTCCAGAGTGCCAGGTTTTCGGCGAGCGTGACCGGATCGGTGTCCGGGGTGAGCACCCACCACGGGGAAATCCACTCTTTCGCGGCCAGTTCGCGGTACACCTCGCCGGTGCGTTCCTGCAGTCCGCGGTCGCGCTCGTAGGCGTCGAGCGCCCGGCTCGCGTCGGCCGACTCGCGGCCCCGGGCGCGCTGCTCGGCCAGCGCGACGGGAACGTCCAGATACAGCTGCAGGTCGGGCCGGGGAAGCCCCAGCCGCTCGAATTCGAGGTTCTCGACCCAGCCCACGAACTCCTCGTCCGCCCGCTGATGCAGTCGGGCCGCACCGTAGGCGGCGTTGGACGCCACGTAACGGTCGAGGATCACCAGGTCGTGATCGGCGAGCAGGGCGGACAACTCCCCGACGGCGCCCGACCGGTCCAGGGCGAACATCACGGCCATCGCGTGCACGGATTCGCTCAGGTCGCCGTGCGCGCCCTTGAGGGCCTCGGACGCCAGGTCGGCATGCACGGACCTGCCGTACCGGGGGAAGTCCAGCGTGCCGACCGTCATGCCCTGCCGGGTGAGGTGTGCCACCGCTGCGCCGACGAGTGTTCGCTTGCCCGCGCCGTCGAGGCCTTCCAGCGCAATCAGTGTTCCCACGAGGAAGAAGGCTATCCCCCGGCCCGTACGCACCGAACCGGGGGACGCCGTGATCTCTAGTAGCGGTAGTGCTCGGGCTTGAACGGGCCCTCGACATCGACGCCGATGTACTCCGCCTGCTCTTTCGTGAGCTTGGTGAGCGTGCCACCGAGAGCCTCGACGTGGATCTTCGCGACCTTCTCGTCGAGGTGCTTCGGGAGGCGGTACACCTCGTTGTCGTACTCCTCGGGCTTCGTCCACAGTTCGATCTGCGCGATCACCTGGTTGGAGAAGCTGTTGCTCATCACGAACGACGGGTGACCGGTGGCGTTGCCGAGGTTCAGCAGGCGACCCTCGGACAGCACGATGATCGAGTGGCCGTCCTTGAACCGGAACTCGTCCACCTGCGGCTTGATGTTGATGCGGGTGACCTCGCCGGAACGCTCGAGTCCGGCCATGTCGATCTCGTTGTCGAAGTGGCCGATGTTGCCCAGGATCGCCTGGTGCTTCATCTGCTTCATGTGGTCGAACGTGATGATGTCCTTGTTGCCCGTGGACGTGATGACGATGTCGGCCCAGCCGATGGCCTGCTCGACCGTCTTCACCTCGAAGCCGTCCATCAGAGCCTGCAGGGCGTTGATGGGGTCGACCTCGGTGACCGCGACGCGGGCACCCTGTCCGCGCAGAGCCTCGGCGCAGCCCTTGCCGACGTCGCCGTAACCGCAGACGAGTGCCGCCTTGCCGCCGATCAGCACGTCGGTGCCGCGGTTGATGCCGTCGAGCAGCGAGTGGCGCGTGCCGTACTTGTTGTCGAACTTGCTCTTGGTGACCGAGTCGTTGACGTTGATGGCCGGGAACGCGAGCTCACCGGCGGCCGCGACCTGGTAGAGACGCAGGACGCCGGTCGTGGTCTCCTCGGTGACACCCTGGACGGACTCCGCGACCGTGGTCCACTTGGTCTTGTCCGCTTCGAGGGACTGACGCAGCAGGGCGAGGAACACCTTGTACTCGTCGGAATCCCGCTCGTCGTCGGTGGGCGGCACGACGCCGGCCTTCTCGAACTGCGCACCCTTGAGGACGAGCATCGTGGCGTCGCCGCCGTCGTCGAGGATCATGTTCGCGGGCTTGTCCGCGTCCGGCCAGGTGAGCATCTGCTCGGCGGCCCACCAGTACTCCTCGAGGGTTTCGCCCTTCCACGCGAAGACCGGGGTGCCCTGCGGCTCCTCGGGCGTTCCGTGCGGTCCGACGACGATCGCGGCGGCGGCGTGGTCCTGCGTGGAGAAGATGTTGCACGAGGCCCAGCGGACCTCTGCGCCCAGCGCGGCGAGCGTCTCGATGAGGACGGCCGTCTGGATGGTCATGTGCAGCGAACCGGAGATACGAGCACCCTCGAGCGGCAGCACGTCTGCGTACTCGCGGCGAAGCGCCATCAGTCCAGGCATCTCGTGCTCGGCGAGCCGGATCTCCTTGCGGCCGAACTCGGCGAGCGAAAGGTCCGCCACCTTGAAATCGATCCCGTTTCGGCTCTCGGCCACGGGCGTGGTTGAAACTGAGGTCGTCATCTGCCTCTCCTGGTTGACTGCTGTTTCGATCAAGGCTATCGGGTACGACGGCCCGGGGGTGACACTCACACGACGCCGCGCCACCGAGCGGTCACTCCCGGTCGGCCCCGTCGACGGCCTTGTCGACGAAAGGCCCCAGGAGAGCACCCAGATCCTCGGCGACGTTGGCCTCGGATTCGGGGGGCATCGAGATGTAACTCATAGCCAGGCGCACGATGGCCCGGCTGAGAATCCCGGCGTCCGACGGATTCGCCCGTACCCACCCCCGCTGGAAGACCTCGGCGAGTCTCGTGGACGCCCGCTCGATGATCGGGGCACTCTCGGTGGTGATCAGCCGGAGGAGGTCGGGCTTGGTCTCACCCCGCAGGAGCGACTGCACCAGCGGATCGGACAGGCTGCCGGCGAAGAACGCGGCGAATCCGTGGAGAAGCGCGGCGCGGCCCTCCCCGACGTTCGCCACCAGCGCCCCGTCCACGGCGTCGACCAGTTCGTCGGCCAGCCGCAGGGCATACGCCTCGGCGAGGCCCTGCCGGGACTTGAACTCGTTGTAGAGCGTCTGCCTGCTCACCCCGGCACCGACCGCGACATCCGACATCGTGATGTCCGACCAGTCCTTCTCGAACAAGAGATCCCGCATCGCATCGAGCACCGACTGACGCAGCAGCAGCCGCGCGGCCTCCTGATAGGGCACCCTGACACGCGACGAAGTCATGGCGAAGACATTAGTGCCCGCCGCCTCCGGGGTACTCGCCCGGTACTGCCGCTCCGGCCCCCGGACATCGAATCCCGTTGCGTGTCAGACCTCGCCGCGGCTGCGTCTCTCCATCATCGAGTGCCTGCGGCTGTAGGCGAAGTAGATGATCACGCCGAGCGCCATCCAGACGATGAACCTGATCCACGTCTCGACCGACAGGTTGAACATCAACCACAGGCACGCGAGGACGGCGAGGATCGGTACCCACGGAACCAGCGGCACCCGGAATCCGCGGGGCAGATCCGGGCGGGTCCTGCGCAACACGATCACACCGATCGACACGAGGACGAACGCGAACAGCGTTCCGATGTTCACCATCTCCTCGAGGGTGCCGATCGGGAAGACGCCCGCGAGCACCGCCACCACGACACCGACGAGCACGGTGATCCGAACGGGTGTGCCGTGCTTGCCGGTCGGCGCCAGCCGTCTCGGCATCAGTCCGTCCCGGGACATGGCGAACAGCACCCGGGTCTGCCCGAGCATCAGCACCATCACCACGGTGGTCAGGCCCGCCAGAGCACCGAACGAGATCAGGTTCTTCGCCCACGTGATCCCGTGGATGCCGAACGCGGTGGCCAGATTGGAAGTGTCCCCGGCCAATTCGTGGTAGTCGACCATGCCGGTGAGCACCAGCGTCACCGCCACGTAGAGGATCGTCACGATGATCAGGGATCCCAGAATTCCGCGGGGCAGCGCCTTCTGCGGATCCTTCGTCTCCTCGGCGGTGGTGGCGACGATGTCGAAACCGATGAACGCGAAGAACACCAGGCTCGCCGCCGCGAGCAAGCCGTACCAGCCGAACGTGCTGCCGCCGGCGCCCGTGACGTAGGAGAACAGCGACTGGTGGATGCCCTCGCCCGTGCTGCCCGCCTCGGACGGCGGGATGTACGGGGTGTAGTTGTCGGGGTCGATGTAGAACGCGCCGACGACGACCACCACCAGCACCACGGCCACCTTGATCGACGTGATCACGAGTGAGACCCGCGACGACAGCTTGGTGCCCGTGGCCAGCACGACGGTGATGATCGCGACGATCAGGACCGCGCCCCAGTCGAACTTCACGGAACCGATCTGAGCTATCGGCGTGTGATTGCCGATCACCTCGCCGAGATACAGCGACCAGCCCTTCGCCACGACCGACGCGGCGAGGGCGAATTCGAGGATGAGGTCCCAGCCGATGATCCACGCGACGAGTTCACCGAACGTCGCATACGAGAACGTGTACGCGCTGCCTGCGACAGGGACGGTCGAGGCGAACTCTGCGTAGCAGAGGGCCGCGAGACCACACGCGATGGCAGCGATGACGAACGCCGCCGACACCGCGGGCCCCGCGACGTTGCCTGCGGTACGCGCGGTGAGTGTGAAGATACCGGCACCGATGACGACCGCGACACCGAAGACGGTAAGATCCCACGCGGTCAGATCCTTGCGGAGCTTGGTTTCCGGTTCGTCGGTGTCTCGGATCGACTGCTCGATCGACTTGGTGCGGAACAACCCGGTCGGCCTACCGCCGAGTTCCGGTTCTCCGCCGCCTTTGTCCTGGATGGCCACATCAGCCTCCTCAATCGAAAGTTGCCGTTCAGCCTATGCCTTCGGTTGCCCGGAACAGGTCGGGTTCGATGTAGATGCGGCGAGCCGCCGGGACGGCTTCGCGGACCCGTGCCTCTGCTCCGTCGATGGCGTCGGCGACCGCGCTGATGTCCGATCCGGCGGCCACCGCGACCTTCGCCGCCACGAGGATTTCCTCGGGTCCGAGGTACTGGGTCTTGCAGTGGATGACGCGCTCGATCCTGTCGCCGTCGACGAGGGCGGCGAGGATGCGCGCCTCCTCGTCGGCGGTGGCCCCTTCCCCGATCAGCAGGCTCTGCATCTCGACGATGAGGATGATCGCGATGATTCCGAGCAGCGCGCCGATGCAGAGGGTGCCGACGCCGTCCCACACGGGATCGCCGGTGAGCATCGTCAGACCGACACCGCCGAGCGCGAGGACCAGACCGACCAGCGCGCCGGTGTCCTCGAGCAGCACCACGGGCAGCTCGGGACTGCGCGACGTGCGGATGAACCCCCACCAACTCGCCCGCCCCTTGAGCGGACGCGATTCCCGCACGGCCGTGACGAAGCTGAATGTCTCCAATCCGATCGCGATCACCAGGATGACCACCGCAACGAGCGGCGACGTCAATTCCTCGGGGTGCTGAATCTTGTGGATCCCCTCGTAGATCGCGAACAGCGAACCGAGGCTGAACAACACGAGCGCGACGACGAAGGAATAGAAGTAACGGCTACGGCCGTAACCGAACTGGTGCAGATCGTCGGCGGCGCGTTCGGCCTTCTTCTGGCCGAGCAGGAGCAGGCCCTGGTTGGAGGTATCGGCCACCGAGTGCACGGATTCCGCCAGCATGGACGACGAACCGGTGATCAGGAAGCCGGCGAACTTGGCTACCGCGATACCGGCATTGGCGCCGAGCGCGGCGAGGATCGCCTTCTTTCCCCCATGAGCCGACAACTGACTTCTCCTCTCGGTCGCACACGGCCCACAGGACGGGCCGCGGTGCCCTTCTCGGATCTCAGGGCGGCTCACAGGCTACGCGATCGGCGGCCCGACCCTCGCACTGAACAATTGGGCGCGATCCGTGCCCGCCGTCACCACCACTTCAGGGTCCTCGGCCGCGATCCAGACGGCATTGCCCTGCGACAGTGCGAGCGTGTCGGCTCCGCATCGCAGCTCCACCGAACCCGACGTGCACAGCAGGATGTGCGGGCCCTCCGTGTCGAGTCGGTGTTCCGCGGGACCGTCGGGCGACAGGTCGATCCGGGCGAGCACGAACTCCGGCGCCGGTGTCGAGTACACGAACTCGCCACTGCCCGGGCATTCTTCCGCCTCCAGGATGGGAATGTCGACGGTGTCGAAGTCGAGGACACGCAGCAACTCCGGAACGTCCACGTGCTTGGGAGTGAGTCCCCCGCGCAGCACGTTGTCGGAGTTGGCCATGATCTCGACGGCCATGCCGTGCAGATAGGCGTGGAGGTTGCCGGCGTCGAGGTACAGGCCCTGCCCCGGTTCGAGAGTGACCCGGTTCAGGAGGAGCGCGGCAAGCACGCCGGCGTCGCCGGGGTACACCTCGCTCAGTTCGAGGGCCGTGCGCACCTCCGCCGTGAACTCACCATCCCTGGTGTTCGACAGGTAGTCGACGCAACCGTCGAGCACCCTCGGCATCAGCGCGCCGAGCACCGGCTGCGGCAGCGTGATCCACGTAGTGAACAACGCGCGGAGACCGTCCGAGTCGGGTTGCCCGGCAATCAGTCCGACGTAGGGCTGCAGTTCCGGAACCGCGATCGCCTCGAGCAGCTTGACGGTGCGCTGCGGGTCCCGGAAACCGGCGAGCGCGTGGAACCGGCTGAGCGCCACGACCAGTTCCGGTTTGTGGCTGGCGTCCTTGTAGTTGCGCACTGAGGACTCGAGGGGGATGCCCGCGTCGTTCTCCCGCGCAAACCCTTCCCACGCCTGTTCCGCGCTCGGGTGCGCTTGCAACGACAGAGGCTCCTCCGACGCGAGCAACTTCAGCAGAAACGGGAGGCGGTCGCCGAACGACTCCACACTCCGCTTGCCGAGCTGGCGTTCGGGCTCCGAGTGCACCAGGTCCAGAAGCGACCGGGGACCCTCGTCGGTGAGGACGCGGGCCGGATCGCCGGGGTGCGCGCCCAGCCAGAGTTCCGCCTCCGGATGTGCCGTCGGAACCGGAAGTCCGCGCAACTGAGCGATGGCTGTGCGCGATCCCCACGCGTAGGACCGAAGCGCACCTTCGAGTCGGTGCACTAGATACCGCCCATCAATTGCAGATACGCGGCAGTCATGTCGAGCCGGCCGACGAGAACCGCCGCCTGTTCCAGTTCGGGACGCTGCGAGGGCACCTGCCCCTCGTCGGACGACGCGACGACCAGGTCGGCGTCGCCCAGGACGACGATCTTGCGCTCGGTGATCATGCGATCCGCATCGGCCGAGAACACGAACGTGCGGACCGGGCTGGCGGGCGGCGGACCGTCCAGTTCGGGATCGTGGAATATCGAGTCGTGCGATCCGAGCGCCTGGTCGACGCGGAACGTGCCCGCCGCACTCAGAACGTCCGGCAACTCGGAGGCGGTGGCCACCCGGCCGGCGTGCAGCAGTGCCTCGGCGCCGTGCCGGGCCAGTTCCACCGCGCTCTCCGTATCGCCCGTGAGCACGATGCGGCGCCCCTGCATGCGGGAGGCCAGCGACTTCGCCGGGTTGTGGAACACCTCGTTGTTCGGCCTGTCACGCAACGCCTCACCGTCGACGGCGTCGGCGAGTTGCTCGAGGTCGGGGACCTCGTCGCCCCAGCGCTCCGAACCGACCACCCGGAGGACGGCGAGCAGGACTGCGAAGTACCGCAACAGTCCGTGCCGGGTGAGAGCGTGCACGCGCGGCGCGAACATCACGACGCGTCCGGCGGCCGCAGCCTGCAAGGGTCCCTCGTCCGGTGCGGCCACCACCACTTCGGCGCCGCGCCGCACCGCGGCGTCGATGGCCTGCACGAGCCGGGGGTCGCCCGCGTCGTCGCCGGCCACCACGACCACGTCGAGGGGGCCGACCCACACGGGGGTGCGGGTGGCGCGCAGCAGCGGGAATCCGATCCGTTCGGCGAGGACCGCTGTGAGGATCGCCGCGCCGCGGCTGGCCCGGCCGGCGCCGGTGACCACGACGACACTGCGGGGACGCAGGCCGCGCAGCCGCTCGAGGGTGCCTTCCTCGACCGCGGAGCGGGTGGCCCGGATCTGGGCACCCCCCATCGCCGCGGACCGCAGTACGCCCTCGGTGTCCGCGGAGACCAGGGCGTCCCCGTCGTCCAGATCGAGCAGGGGCGTCGGCGCTGTCATGACACCGCACCCCCTTCCTTCATCGGTGCACGCCACATTCGCAGCACGCAGATCCTGTGGTTTCAACTATGGCAGTCAGGCTCGGACGATGCCCACTATCTCGGTAACGAGTGCATCTACGTCTGCCGTCGTGGGCGCTTCGACGTTGAGTCGTAGCAGCGGTTCGGTGTTGGAGGCGCGCAGGTTGAACCACGCGTCGCCCGTCAGTTCGACGGTGACACCGTCGAGCCGGTCCACGCCCGTGGTGCGACCGGCGAACGCCGCCACCACCGCGTCGGTCCGCTCGGCGGCGTCCGCGACCGTCGAGTTGATCTCTCCCGACGCCGCGTACCGCTCGTACTTGGCCATCAGTTCGGACAGCGGGCGGTCCTGCTCCCCCAGTGCGGCGAGGACGTGCAGTCCGGCGAGCATGCCCGAGTCGGCGCCCCAGAAATCGCGGAAGTAGTAGTGCGCGGAGTGCTCGCCGCCGAAGATCGCACCCGTCTCGGCCATCTGCTGCTTGATGAACGAGTGCCCCACCCGGGTGCGCACCGGGTGTCCGCCCAGTTCGGTGACCAGTTCGGGTACCGCACGGGAGGTGATCAGGTTGTGGATGACGGTCGCGCCGGGCTCCTTGGCCAGCTCACGCTCGGCGACGAGAGCCGTCACGGCGGATGGCGACACCGGGTTGCCGAGTTCGTCGACGACGAAGCAGCGGTCGGCGTCGCCGTCGAAGGCCAGACCGATGTCGGCGCCGGTCTCCCGCACGTACCGCTGCAGGTCGACGAGGTTCGCGGGGTCGAGCGGATTCGCCTCGTGGTTCGGGAAGGTGCCGTCGAGCTCGAAGTACAGCGGTTCCAGCTTCACCGGCATCGGCTCGAACACCGCGGGGACCGTGTGGCCGCCCATCCCGTTGCCCGCGTCGACGGCCACCGTCAGCGGACGGAGGTCGGAGAGGTTTACGAGTCCGCGGACGAAACTCGCGTACTGCTCGAGGACGTCCTCCTCGGACACCGAGCCGGGAGCGCCGTCGCACTCGGGGACCCCGTCGATGACCTCGGCCGAAATCGTGGCGAGGCCCGTTTCCTGCCCCACCGGCTTGGCGCCCGCGCGGCACAGCTTGATCCCGTTGTACTTCGCAGGGTTGTGGCTCGCCGTGAACATCGCACCCGGGCAGTCGTACAGCCCCGACGCGAAGTACAGCTGGTCGGTCGACGCGAGGCCGATGAGAACGACATCGAGGCCCTGGGCGGTGACGCCGTCGGCGAACGCGCGGGCCAGTTCCGGGGAGGACGCGCGCATGTCGTGGCCGATCACGACCTTCGTGGCGCTCTCCTCGCGAACGAGCCGTGCGAATGCGCCACCCACGTCCTGCACGAACGCGGCGTCGATGAGTTCACCGACGACTCCCCGCACGTCGTAAGCCTTGATCACGGCATGTACGGACTCGGCTGATCGCGCCACTTCTGTTTTCTCCTTTACGAGCACCAGTGCTGGCGCAAGCCTAGTGCCTGCCCGTCGCGGGCACGGCACACCGCGGGCCTCCGGCCCGGGACGAGCGGGGACTTCAGTTGGCGGGGTCGGGAAGAACCCGCAGGTGGCCACGGCGACCGGTACGCGCCGGGCCGGGCTGGGTGCCGGTCTCCGCGCGATCCTCCGTGGACGCAGCCCGTTCGGACCGTCCACGATCACCGAGGCCCGCTTCCCGCACGGCTTCCGCCAGCGCGGTCAGATCGTCCTCGTCCGGGGTGCTCGACGAAAATCCACCCTCGTACCGAACCAGTTCCCAGCCCTTGGGTGCGGTGATCCTCGATCCGTGCGTGTCGCACAGATCCCACGAGTGCGGTTCGTCGACCGTCGCGAGCGGGCCGACGACGGCGGTGGAGTCCGAGTAGACGTACGTGAGCGTCGCGACAGCGGGGTTCTTGCACCCGGGGCGGCAGCATCGACGCAGAGATCTCACAGCTAGGAAGCGTAGCCCACGAAGGCCCGACACCTACTCGGACACACCGAGAGTGTGCGGCTGTCGTAATGTCCACACCATGTCCAGAGCACGACGCAGGCGTCCCGTCACCACCCGATCCGTCGACCGACGGGGACGTGGAATCCGCGGATCTGTGTTCCCTCCGGACGCGCCGGCGCGTCGAAGCCGCGCGGAGAAATTCGACCTGGTGGTCCTGGAAGCGTTCGCGCCGATCGACGCCCGCTGGCGCGAACGCCTGACGAAGCTGGACATCGCCGTCGACGAGGTCCCGAAGATCCATGCGCTCGACCCGGATTCGGTCAACTGGCCCGCCGAGGTCGTGGCAGACGGGCCCGTGCCGCTGTCACGATTGATCCCAGCGGGAATCGACCGTCATGGAGCCACGACGCGGGCGAGAGTCGTCCTGTTCCGGCGACCGCTCGAACAGCGCGCCAACGACCCGGACGACCTCACCGACCTGGTGCACGACGTGCTCGTACAGCAGGTGAGTACGTACCTCGGGGTCGAACCCGAGGTCATCGACCCGGACCTACCGGGCGACGAAGACTGAACTAGACAATTCCCCGCTTCAGGCGCCGGCGCTCACGCTCCGACAGGCCACCCCAGATACCGAACCGCTCGTCGTTGGCCAGTGCGTAGTCGAGGCATTCGTCCCGGACCTCGCAGCCCAGGCAGATGCGCTTCGCTTCCCTGGTGGAGCCTCCCTTTTCGGGGAAGAAGGCCTCAGGGTCGGTCTGCGCGCACAGCGCGCGTTCCTGCCACTGATCCTCGATGGTCTCGAAAAGCTCGTCGAAACCGGTCACCAGACTCAACGCCGGGCGGGTGCCCGTCGTCTCGACTTCCTGTGCGACGAGCTCCGGCACAGGACTTTCCTTCACACGGTCTTCTTGCACAACACTGTCTTCTTGCACACAGACTTCTCGAGCAAAGACGCCGTCTACTGCGCCTGCTTCGGAATTGGTCTGCGGTTCGTCGCTTACTGTGCTCCAGCGAGTCTCCGACTCGACCTGCTCATTGGGCATCGTTCCGCCTCCTCACCTGTGATAGCGCAGAAAATTTCGATTGATCACGCACCCCGAACCGAACACCCCTGCCACCCGTTCGAACAACCGTTCGAATTGATCCCCGCTGCAAGTGATTCCACGCCCACAACGTTGGAATGACATATTTGTGATTAGACACGCCCAGCGTGTCGCGGTCAAGCTAAGTGCCGAAAGTCCATTACTATTTCGCGCTCTCCAATCGCTCGGGGGAAGCACTCACAGGAAGCGGACGGCCACCGCCTAGGCTTGCATCGTGAACGTGACTGTTTTGGTGGGCGGGGTCGGCGGGGCCCGATTCTTGCAAGGCGTGCGCAGGCTTCTCGGGGCCGATACGCCCGGTCGTGTGGGCGCCGATTCCGGCCATGGCATCACCGCGGTGGTCAATGTCGGTGACGACGTGTGGATGCACGGGCTGCGGATCTGCCCGGACCTGGACACCTGCATGTACACCCTCGGCGGTGGTATCGAAA
>NZ_BCWY01000007.1 GCF_001894825.1 Rhodococcus jostii NBRC 16295
TGAGCGTCGTCGATCCCCTCGGCGGCCGGATGCCGACTCGCCGCGCACGACAGCGAGGGAGCAACGAAACATGCTGCTGCCAAGAAATACTGACTGCTTCGACTCGTGCCGGTTCGGCGAAGGCGAGATAGGCGGCAACCGGTCACTCCGCCACGAGTCGAGCCCCGACGGTGTGCACCACCTGCACGTCCGGATTCCACGGGACCAGCGCATCGACGGATTTCTCGAGCTCGTCGACCGGCGGAAGCGTCTCGGGACCGAGTACCGCGACGGTCGCAGTGCCGCCCTGCCAGGTGACGTCGGTGACCTCGGCGCCGGGAGTGCCGGCGAGCCAATTCTCCGCTGCGGTGGAGATCTGCCGCGCCCACAGCGAGGACAGCGAGTTGACCACCATGGGGATCACGACCGCGACCAGGACCAGTGCCAGGACGGTATACGCGCGTCGCCGGTGCGCGCCGGTGGCGCTCCCGACCTCCCGGGCGTATCCCGCGGCGACGAGCACGGCCGTCGCGGTGATGACCATCGCCACGACATTGGACGCGAACAGCACGAACGCTCCCACAGCCAGCGACGGTGCCCCCGAGCCCAGGCACACCCCCACCACCGCGAGGGGCGGGACCAGGGAGATGGCGATGGCGACGCCGGGAAGTACGTCACCGACGTCTTTCCTCGCGACGGCGACGGCCCCGACCAGGCCCGTGGCCAGCGCGGCGGCCAGGTCCATCAGTGTCGGCGAGGTACGGCCGGTTACTTGCGAATTGGTCAGCACGTTCGTCGGATTCGGCAACACCTGCGCAAACACCATCCCCAACACGACGACGAGGGCGATGCCGGCGAGGACATAGAACAGGCTGTGCCCGATCAGGCGCCCGTTGCCGGCGGTGATGCCCAACCCCACCCCGAGAATGGGCGTCGACAGCGGCGCGACGATCATCGCACCGATCACGGTGGCGGTGGAATCACCCACCACACCCGCCACCGCGATCACGGCCGACAGCGTCAACATCACCCAGAAGGCGGAACGCTTGGCGTCCCGGTCGCCGACCGAGAGGTCGAGGCGTTCGCCGAGCTCGGTCAGCGTGCGACGGTGCCTGTCGGGAATGATCCCCAGGCGACTGGTCACCACTTTTCCAGCCGAGTCTGCGCCGATCCCGCGGCGGCACCTCCGGCCCACAGCCGTTTCGCGTCGACGGTGGGAGTGGCTGGTCTTCCCGGCTGGATCTGATTCATCGGATGGCTCCTTCCGAATGTCGGGCAGAGAGGGTTTCCAGACACGGTAGGTCGTTCGGATGGCTGAATTGTCATCCTCCGCGGGTGAAAGCGGATGGGCGGTTTGCGTGGTTTCACCCCTCTCGGGTGAGGTCACGTCGTAACCGGGGTGACACTGTGCAGGGTAAGTCCGGGTGCTGCGTTGGAGGAAGATCGCCGGCCGCGCGCCATGTGAAATGACCACGAGGTCGACGCCCGCGGACAGTTGCGGCCGGCGGAGGCCTGCGCGGCGCGGTGGAAGGGGTTCCATGTCCAGCCAGACAGATGCCACGGCGAGCGTGCACGGCGCGAACGGGGACGCGTTGCAGCAGCTCCCGTTCGGAGACGAACAGGATCTCGCCGATGTCGAGCGGGGGTTCGTCGCGGCTCTCGAGCCCGGTGTCGTGACAGGGACCGACGGAAAGGTGGTGTGGGACAGCGACGCGTACTCGTTCCTCGAGCAGGATTGCCCGCCCACGGTGCATCCGAGTTTGTGGCGGCAGTCGCGGCTGTGTGCGCGGCAAGGCCTGTTCGAGGTCACCGACGGTATCTACCAGATCCGTGGCCTCGATCTGTCGAACATGACCCTGGTCGAAGGCGACACCGGCGTCATCGTCATCGATCCGCTGATCTCCGCGGAGACCGCGGCCGCGGGGCTGTCGCTGTATCGGGCTCAGCGCGGTGACCGTCCGGTGACCGGGGTGATCTTCTCGCATTCGCACATCGATCACTTCGGCGGCGTCAAGGGGGTCACCACCGAAGACGACGTCGCGGCAGGGCATTGCCCGATTCTGGCACCGGCGGGTTTCGTCGAACACTCCGTCGCGGAGAACGTGTATGCCGGCGCCGCGATGGCACGACGGTCCGCATACATGTACGGGGCTGCGCTGCCTCGTGGGCCGCAAGGCGCCGTGGGGGCCGGGCTCGGCCCCACCACCTCGACGGGAACTCCCACCCTCATTACGCCCACCGTCGACATCGATCACACCGGCCAGACCGAGACCGTGGACGGAGTTCGGATCGAGTTCCAGCTCACCCCGGGCACCGAGGCGCCGTCGGAGATGAACTTCTATTTCCCCGACCGGCGAGCGCTCTGCATGGCCGAGAATGCCACCCATACGCTGCACAACCTGCTGACGTTGCGCGGCGCCCTGGTTCGCGATCCCCATGTATGGGCGAAGTACTTGACCGAGTCGATCAACCGGTACGCCGCCCGCACCGACGTGCTCTTCGCCTCCCATCATTGGCCGACGTGGGGAACCGACCGGCTCACCGAGTTCCTGTCCGTCCAGCGTGACCTGTACGGGTATCTCCACGATCAGACTCTGAGAGCGCTCAACAAGGGCGCCACCGGAATCGAGATCGCCGAGGCGATCGAATTGCCGCCGGCTGTGGCACAGGCGTGGCACACGCACGGCTACTACGGTTCGGTCAGTCACAACGTCAAGGCGATCTACCAGCGCTACATGGGCTGGTTCGACGGCAATCCCGCGAAGCTGTGGGAGCACACGCCCGTCGAATCCGCCAAGCGGCACGTCGAATTCATGGGCGGTGTGGACGAGACGCTCCGCAAGGCCCGCGAATCCTATGCCGCGGGCGACTTCCGCTGGGTCGCGCAGGTGCTGAATTACGTGATCTTCGCCGACCCCGGCAACGCCGAGGCGAAGGCATTGCAGGCCGACACCCTCGAACAGCTCGGGTACGGATCCGAGAACGGCACCTGGCGGAACTTCTTCCTCATGGGCGCCTACGAACTCCGCAACGGGTCTGTCGGTACGCCCATCGTCACTGCCTCCCCGGATATTTCGGCGGCACTGACGGTGGAGCAGGCCTTCGACGCGATCGCGCTGCGGGTCGACGGGCCCCGAGCCTGGTCTGCCGACCTCACCATCGACTGGAACATCAAAGATGAGGGTGTCGCACACCGAACTCAGCTACACAACGGGGTACTGGTGCACTTCGACGTCGACGGGGAGATGCCCGCACCCGATGCGGCGTTCACCCTGACCCGGCCGGACCTACTCGCGGCGTTGCTCGGCGGCAAGGACCTGGGCGAGATGATCTCGGGCGGCAGCGTCGAAGTGGACGGCGACGCCACCACGTTGACGGAGTTGGTCGGCTACCTCGACGCTCCCGACCCGGACTTTGCGATCGTCACACCGTAGTGCCGCCGAACCCCGCGACCACCTGAGCAGGTCTGGTCGCGGGGTTATTCGGAGGCGCCACCGAGGTCCAATTCGAGTCGGTCCTCCTCGAGCCGGACCACTCGAACGGTGCGCGGTTCCCCTGCCGCGGTGGTCACCTCGAGCCTGCCGTCGTCCGCGGACACCCACGTGCCCTCCCGTGCTTCGTTGGCGTCACCCCGGCCTATCACCCAATCGACGAACGAGCCGTCCGGCCGGAATTCGATACCGCCGCGCCCCCGCGCCCGCGGGAAGTCGTATCCGGCGGGCCGGTACACGCGGAGGCCGTCGTGGTCTTCCTCGAACGAATGCCCCCAGCGGCCGGCGGCGTCTCTGGCGAGGACGGCGGACGAGGCCGGACTCGCGGCCCGCCCGGTCCACAACTGCTTCCGGACCGTATCGAGGCAGGCACCCATCCGGGCGCCCTGCCCCTTGGTGAACATCACCATCCCGACGTCGTCGGTGTAGTCCATGTAGTCCATGAACAGGTCGCCGTGCGGGCCGTTTCCGCAGCTGACGTGGGGGAAACGCGGCATCCCGACGTTCTGTCCGCCCTGGTTGGGGGTGTCGGCGACCTCGTCGGAGCCGCGGCACCCGGTGCCGTCGTCACCCCAGATATGGAAGAGGTTGAAGTAGTGGCCGACCTCGTGGGTCGCGGTGCGCCCGAGGTTGAACGGGGCCCGAGCGGTGCCCGTCGTCCCGAACGCGGTGTAGGTGATCACGACGCCATCGGTGGCGACCGGGCCGCCCGGGAACTGCGCGTACCCGAGCAGTCCGCCGCCGAGCGCGCAGACCCAGATGTTCAGATATCTCGGTGTCGGCCACGGATCGGCGCCGCCGCTGGCTGCGGACTTGACGCCGTCGCCCTGGTCGAACGCCGTCACTTCGGTTGCGGTGCGGGTAATTCCGTTCGTGGGACGTCCGGACGGGTCGGTGTCGGCGAGGAAGAACTCGATGCCCGCGTCGCCGACCAGATGCTCGAAGACGGACGGGACGGTGTCCACGTCGTCGTTGGCGGCCCGGAAATCCTTGTTGAGCACCGCGATCTGGCTCTCGATCTGCGCGTCCGAAATGTTCTGCGCGACAGTGTTCGACACGACGTGCACCACCACCGGAATCCGCGCGACACCGCGGGCGGAGATCGACTGCAACGATTCCAGTTCGAGGGTCCGGTTCTCGATCTCAGACCGGGCGATCCGGTACGACTCCGATTCGGTCAACAGCCGGCGATGCACGTCCATCGCCCCGCACGTGCGGCGCGTGGGCGGATCGACGGGTGTTTCGTTGCTGCTCATGATGACGTGGGTCCTTTCCGGCGTCAGAGAACGAGGTCCTGGGGGCGAATGAGTTCGCGAGGCAGGGCGCTCGCCTCGATCCGCTCGAGCGGGTCTGCCGCGATGTACGGGTCCAGGCCCAGCCCGGTCAACTGGGCGATCCGCCGGACGGGAACCTGGAAGGTGCGGTACGCGCCGTAGGAGAACGCCTCCTCCCCTTCCGCGAACTCGTCGAGCAGCGCGGCCTGGCTGAGCAGATATCCCGTGACCGACAGCGCGCCGTCCTGCTTCACCATAGCCACCGTCTTCCAGAATTGGCGCGGCAACGACACCCCGCGATACTCGGGGTCGTCCGGCGCCAGAACGGGTCCGGTGACGACGCTGACGGCGAGATCGGCGGTCTCCGCGTTCTTCAGGACGTAGTCTTCGAGGCCCAGCCACAGTGTCTGGCCGGCGTTGAAACTGTGGTGCTGCGGGGCGCAATTGGTGAAGTGGAATGTGTCGTCGTTCGCGGCCTTGGCGAGGGGACCCCACGCCGGGTCGAGACGCCGCACGAGATGCCCGCGGTCGAGCGGGTTGTCGCGATACACCTCCTCCCCGGTCTGCTGTTCGGCCGGAAGTCGGGGGTCGAGGATCCATCGGTCGCTGTCGCGTCTCGGGCTCTGCGATTGTGTGCCGTCGATGTTCACGGCGGTGAACAGTGCGAGTGCCCGCTCGCGGTGCATCACGACGCTGAAGTGGTGATACTTCAACTCCGGTGACGCGACCGACGGCGTCCCGGGCTCCGGAAGCGGCAGGAGAACGCGGAGGAAGTTCGGGTCGTACCCGACGCGGGTGCTGTAGTTCGGGTCGATCGAGATCGCCTCGGGCGCAGCGTTTCGCCCGGCTGCCGGCGACTCGACAGATCCGAGGCGGACGATGATCTCGAGCGGCACCCGGACGGTCACTTCCTGTTCGTGTTCGACAGCCGCGGGGACCGTCGGTGCCGTCCGCTCCGCGCGGACGATGTCGTCGACGAGGCCGCGCGAGTGTGGTGGCAGGTTCTGGGCCCGCACGAATTCGAGGATCCGGCTGATCCGCACCCCCTCGTTGAGGAACCCGCCGAACTCGATGTGCTGCGGCGCCCGCACACTGGCGTGATGCAATGCGACCACCTCCCACTGATCATTAAAGACCGGTGAGCCCGAGGATCCGGGTTCCGTGTCCGCCGAGTAGTGCAGGAACCGTTCGGGAATGTCGACGATGCGGTTCTCCCGCAGGGCGATCTGCTTCTTGTCGCCGCGGGGGTGCTGCACAATGGTCACGAATTCACCGATGATGGCCTTGCCCTCCGCCTGGATCAGGGGGTTGAACCCGAACTGGGCGAGCGCGCCGGGCTCTGCACCGACGGCGACGAGGGCGAAGTCGCGTTCGCGGTCGGCGAGAAAGAACCGGGCCGGGTCGAGGGGGAACATCTGCACGGGGCGTGGCTTCCCGTCGACACCGTCCTGGTAGTCGAACTCGATCACGCTGCAGCGGGCGGTGTCCGCGTCCGGCAGCACGTGATGGTTGGTCAGCAGCAGGGTCGGCGAGACGAGGAAGCCGGTGCCGTAGCCCTGCAGAGCGCCTCGTGCGTCGCGGATGTTCACGCGCCCGATCGACCGTGCCGCGGCGACACCGGCTTCGAGGTACCGGGCGCCGACGAAATCAGCGGTATTGATGATCTTCTCGAGAACCTGATCGGGGATCGTGTCGGACTCCCACTCACCGGCCGCGTAGTAACGGCCGAGTCGGTCCACGCGTTTGGCGATCCGTTCGGGAGTGTCCGCCGCCGCGACGCCGCCGGGACCGTTGAGTGCGTCGACGTGTTCGCCTCGCTGCGGCGCCCGTTCGCGGGCACGCAGTTCGGCCGCGTCGTGTTGCCGTTGCCGTTCCGACGCGAACGTTCCGGTGGGCATCTCGCGCTGCGACTGCCCGTCTCCGATGCTGTCGACGATGGTCATGACGCTGTCCTCACGTAGGTCGGCCGCTCTGTGTTGTGAGGACGAGCCTCCTCGCCGCGTCCGCCCCGGTCATGCGTAGTCGGCTACTCGTTTCTGGGGCCGGCATCGTCGTCGGCGCGTTCGTACTGCTCGACGCCGTTCCGGACGACCCGTCGTATGCGGGTGCCGTCCGCGACGAGGCCGTCGAGCAGCGGGACCGCCAGTTCCGGACGGAGGGGGGTCTCCGCGAGGAGTTGCCCGAGTTCGAGTGCGTCGGACCCGATCGCGCCGACGAGGACATTGCGTCGCGAGGAGTTCAGTGCCGCCTCCACGTCGAGTCTTTTCGCGGTGCCGCCGCGCTCCGTCGGTATCGGTGCCGCCGTCTTCACCAGCAGCGCCCGGACCTCCTGCGCGGACAGGTCGCGGTCGGTCGCCCACACCAGCATTGCCGCGACGGCCACGTACAGCGCGGCGAACGTCGTGCCCTCCATCTCCGGCCGATCGACGAGGTGCTCGCAGGCCGTGTCGGTGATCGTCCGCGGCGCGTAGACGTCCGGTTTGCCGACATCGGGGTAGTACGGGGTTTCGTGGGTGAGTGTGCCGTCGTCCTCGATGGCGCCGACCGCGAAGGCGTCCGCGGTCCAGGCGGGATAGGCCGGCTCGTCCGAGTGGTCACCCGAGACGATCACGAGTCTTCCGTCGCTTCCCAGGCGGGCGATCACGGCGTTCTGCGCGTCCGAGGGCACCGCGTTGCCGTAGTCGAACACCAGGATGTCGGCGTCGGCCGCGGCTGCATCGGCCATCCACCGGCAGACGTCGCGCTCCGAGGGGACTCCGTCCGCGAAGGCCAGCTCCTGCGGAAGCAGTTCGGCCAGAGCCGATTCGCCCTCCCCCGTTTCTCCGGCGACCACCCGCCCCGGCACCCCGTGCTTGATGGCGCACTGGGTGACCGCGACGGCGATCTCCTCGCGTCGGCCCACGGTGAACGGGCCCGCCACCGCCAACCGCAGCGCGCGCCGCACCGGTGCCGCGGTCGCCGCGGCTACCTCCGGCACCGCGGTCTCGGCCCCGAAGAAGTCGGATCCGCTCGGTTCCGGTTCCGGGGTTTTCGCGGTACCGACGCCGAGTTGCCGGACGAGGTTCGGCAGCTCCTGCGGTTCGAAAGTCCCGTTCTGGGCGGCGAGATCCGCCAACTGCTCCCACAATTCGAGGTGCCGGACGTCGGTGTAGAGGCGGGAGAGGTCCTTCTCCGGGTAGCGGGTCAGTGCCGGCAGGTTGCGCCGGATCCATTGCCACACTTCCGGCCAGGACAGGGCGTCCAGGCGGATCGTGCGCACTTCCGAGGGTCGGAGCGGCCGCGTCAGTTCGGCGAGGTCCCCGGTGGTCGCCACCGCCAACCGCGCACACCCGCGCCGTTCGGTCAGGAGCATCAGCGCGCTGAGCAGATCGGCGGCGCCGGGTGTGTCGCCGAGGAGCAGATCGCCGTCGTCGATCACGATCGCGGCCGGGACTTCGGTGAGGTCGCCGAGCAGTCGCTCCCACCAGTCACCGGCACTGAATCTGCCTTCCCGCACGGTGCGCGCCCCGGCGTCCCGCATCAGTTCGGCGACGAGACGGGCGAGTTCACGCACCGGGTCCGGTTCCGCGAGAAGACGTTTCGCGCTGATGAACAGGAGCGCGATTCCCGGGTCGAGTTCTTCGAGAATCCGGTCCAGGAGGGCCGTCTTTCCCGTGGACGGCATTCCGACGACGTGGAGCAGGCGCGCGGACGTCTGCCCGGACAGCACATCCACCCCCTCACGCAGTTCCGCGAGCCGGGAGATGAACCGGAGTTCGCCCTGGCGGATGCCGAGTCGCAGTCCGATCCGTCGTGGGGCGGGCTCCGGCCGCGCCTTCGCCTCGGGGTCGATGATCGCGCCGGGTTCACTGCCGCCGACGAACAGGCACGGCACCGCCCAGTCGAGAAGCGGTTCGCCGCTGTTCTCGTCGCCGTTGATCGCGAGCCGGGCCAGCCGCAACGCCTCCGCCACGGGTTGCCCGGCGGTCAACGCCTGGTAGAAGAACCGCGTCAGCAATCGCTCCGTCCGGAAGGGCAGCACCGCCTGCATCCCGATCACCATCGGGCACGCGTCCCGCACGCAGATGTCCGCCGACGACAGCGGCCCCGGCCACGGGTCGTCGTCGACGACGCCGTCCGGCGCGCGTGCCGTCTCACAGCCCGCGAACACCGCCAGCCGAAGGTCCGGCAGTTGCTGCAGCAGCAACGCGAATTCCTGGCTGGGCAGCAGCATCCCGCGGCCGTTGCGACGCTCCAGCTTGAGCCCGTCCGGATTGGCGTGGCCGAGGTAGTGGAAGAGGTGAAAACCGCGTCTCTGCATGCCCATTCGACTGCGGAGCCGTTCGACCGACGGGCGGTCCTCGACCACCACGCGGAGCAGGCCACGGTCGATCAGCGGCTGCAGTTCCGACAGCAGGCTGCGTTTCTCGGCATACAGGTCGAACGGGGCCTCGGCATCCTCCGGACCCACCCGCAGGGGGCTCGACATCACCAGCAGGAGATTGAGCGGCGGCTCGATCGGGGTCTGCCGAATCGGGTAGGTGCGGGACCGCCCGGATCGCACGACGTGGACGTCGCGGGCCATGGCGAGGAACTGGTCGGGTCGCTGCGGATCGAGCAGCAGCTCCCACGGCCAGGCGCACACTTCCTGCGGCGCGGCGAGGACACGCACGAGGAGCTGAGTCCCCGACGTACCCGCGATTCCCCGGCTCTGTTGCAGCAGCGTGACGATGTCGGGGACCCCGAACACGAGGTCCGTCAACACCTTCCCGACGTCGAGTGCGTGGGAGGCCGCGTCGGTGCGCGCATGCCGGACGGTGTCGGTGAGCCAGTCGGACGGCGCGTCGACCGTCTTGCCGGTGACGTCGTTCGGCAGTTTCCATTCCGGGACGGATCGCCGCACCGCGAACACCGAGCCCATCCGCGACTGCGCCGAGAGCCAGACGTGGTCGCCCGCCCGCAGCACGCTGATCTCCAGTTCCTCGAATCCGGGTGCGGTCTGCGGTCTCATGTCTCCGCGCTCCTCTAGACGTCGACCGACCGGGCGATCTCGTCGAGGTCGACCACACTCGCGACGTCGGTCACCGGATGCACCCCGGGGGCGTGCACGGTGATCCGGTAGTCCTGGGCGGTGAGCCCGTCGAGGCTGGTCCGCTGCCAGCCGTCGACGGTCGTCGACAAGGGGTGCTGCCGGCTCGGACCGCCCGCGACGGGCTCGACCGTCGCGACGAGCCGCGCGGCCTCGGCACCGGTTCGCGCTCGGATCACCAGCGGCTCGGCGGTGGTGACGTCGTCGACGAGCAGTGCAACGGATTCGTTGACCGCCGGAAACACGTTCGGGGGCGCCAGAACTGCGGTTGTCAGGATGCCGCCGACGTGGTCGAGCACCGGGTCGTCGTTCTGCAGGGATCCGTGTTTCTGGCTGAAGAAGGCCGCGTTCTTCCATCCCGTCATGAGTTCGTGCGGGATCGACGACAGTTTCGGCACGGTGCCGTCGCCGCCGCTCTCCCCCGGTCCGCGCACGGTGAGCGTCTCGACCTTGTCCCCGGCGAGCCGGGCGGCCCACTTGGTGGGCTGGAAGTCGCCGATCACCGGACGGATGTCGTAGCCGTCGTGTCCCGGCTTCAGCCGCTCGTCGACGGCGTCGCGCAGGTCCCGGTGCAGGCGCACCGCCGCAGCCATCCGGTCGGCGTCGAGACCGGTCCCCGACCAGTCGAGCTTCTCGTGGTCGAGCGCGAGCCACGACCCGTCGTCGCCCGCCATGCACCGATACGACGGCAGCAACTGGTAGGCGGAGGTGAACGAGCGGATCAGCGCACTGAGGTCGACGGTGAACGGACCCCAGCCCTTGCGGAACCCGTTGACCAGGAATTCGAGCGCGTTGACCGAGCCAGAGTACGGGGTGCCGAACGTGACGAGGGTGCGGGTGTCACGCCAGCCGTCCAGCAGTTCGAGGAAGAGGCGCGCGACGATTCCGCCCATCGAATGGCACACCAGGACGAGCTTCGCGTCGGCATTGCCCGACGTCTCGCGCCACCGCGACAGCCACTCGTGGGATCGCCGGGCCAGGGCGCGGGCCGCCACCCGGTTGTCGCGCCGCCAGTCGTAGGGGAACTCGAAATAGTTGTCGCCGGGGACCACCCCGAACCGGCGGACGACGTCGTTCCGGAACTTCGTGTAACCGTCGATCTTCCAGTCCAGCCCGGGAACGAAATGGAAGTCCGGGACCAGCCGGGTGGCGACGACGCCGTCACCGAGGTCGTCGAGGTCCGGATCGTCCCCGTCGAGTTGCAGGCGTTTGATGTTCCCGCCCAGCGACAGCACACCCGCCAGCGCGGCTCCCGGTGTCGGCGCCCACACGTTCTTGCCGTCGCGGGCGAGGACCGACCCGCCGATGCCGGGCAACAACACGACTACGTCTTGCATGGCGGCCTCCGGGATCGAACGCCCAGGAGAGGGCGGCTTCGAATCCCAGTCTTCTCTCACCCGCCGCAATACACACGAGTAGCGGACCACTCGGTTTGCAGTTTTTTCGCCGGGTCGCGGGGCTCAGCGCTGCGCGAAGTTGAGGTAGGCCTTCGACGGCGTCGGCCCGCGCTGGCCCTGGTACTTGGAGCCGACGGCGGAGCTGCCGTACGGGTGCTCCGCCGCGCTCGACAGCCGCAGCAGACACAGCTGGCCGATCTTCATCCCCGGCCAGAGGGTGATGGGCAGGTTCGCGACGTTGGAGAGTTCGAGGGTGATGTGCCCGTTGAAACCGGGGTCGATGAACCCGGCCGTGGAGTGCGTCAGCAGTCCGAGACGGCCGAGCGAGGACTTGCCCTCCAGGCGTCCGGCCAGGTCGTCGGGCAGCGAACACACCTCCAGCGTGGATCCGAGAACGAACTCCCCGGGGTGCAGGACGAACGGCTCGCCCTCGGCCGGCTCGACCAGCGTCGTCAGCTCGTCCTGCCGCTGAGCTGGGTCGATGTGCGTGTAGCGGGTGTTGTTGAACACCCGGAACAGGCTGTCGAGGCGGACATCCACGCTCGAGGGCTGGACCATCGAATCGTCGAACGGGTCGATGCCCAGACGTCCAGCGGAAATTTCGGCACGGAGATCGCGATCGGAGAGGAGCACACGTAGAGGTTAACGGGTGTGGATGGCCATCGAGAGCAGCAGTTCGGTGCAGGTGTCCACGAGCTCGTCCTCGGGGAGGGTCACGGTGCCGTTCAACCATGCCGTCAGGGTCTGGGCCAGGCCGCCGACCATGAAGTGCGCGGCGAGGTCGAGGCGAGGGCTCTCGGCCACCTCGTAGTACCCCACCGTCTGCTTCGTGACCAGGCCGGCGAAGAGTCGCGAGCTGTCGAGGCGACGCTGCGCCAGCACCGCGCTCGACTGCGCCACCGAGAACATGAGCCGGCCGTGCCGCGGATCCTCTCCGACCTCCCGCACGATGTTGCGGACCCCGGCGCGCACGATGTCGCGTTCGCCCGGCCCGGCGTTCGACACGGCGTCCAGCGTGCTGGTGGCGATGCGGTCCACCACGTGGTCGTAGACGGCGACGGTGAGCGCATCGCGGTCGGGGAAGCTCTCGTAGAAGTAGCGGGTGGCGAGCCCGGCCGTCTTGCAGACCCCCCGCACCGTGAGGGCGTGGTCGCCGTCCGCGCTGCCGAGCAGGTCGAGTCCGGCCTCGATGAGCTGGCCGCGGCGTTCCGACCGACGCTGATCGATCTCCTGGCCGCCGTAGACGCGCCCGCCGTCGCTCGTCGAGTTTCCGCCCTTCGCGTTCACCGGTGCGGTAGCCATGCGGACCATCTTTCCACTCCCCTCTGGACGGCGAACATATATGTGAGTACGGTCGTATTCAGATAGCGAATCCGTGGAGGGAGAAGGAGCGAGAATGTCGACGTCACTCGAGGTACCGGACCGTCTGGACCAGGTCATGGACGGCGCCGGACTGCTGGCAGGCGCCGCGAACATCATCATGCAGCTCGCCCATCCCGGCGTCGGGTACGGCGTGTACGAGAGCAAGGTCGAGAGCGGCCAGCTGTTCAAGCATCCGATCAAACGGTCACGCACCACGCTGACCTACCTCGTGGTGGCGGCCCGCGGCACCGACGAGGAAAAGGCGGCCTTCCGCAAGGGCGTCAACCGCGCCCACGCCAAGGTGCGCTCCACCCCCGACAGCCCCGTGCAATACAACGCGTTCGACCCCGAACTGCAGTTGTGGGTGGCCGCCTGCATCTACCGCGGATTCGAAGACGTCAACCGCGCCCTGCACGGCGACCTCTCCCCCGCAGCCTCCGCGTTCTTCTACAAGGAAGGCGCCACCTTCGGCACCACCCTCCAGGTGCCACCGGAAATGTGGCCCGAAGACCGCGCCGCATTCGAGGAGTACTGGAACAAGGCCCTCGACAAGGTGTCGATCGACGACACCATCCGCGCACACGTCCTCTCCATCGCACGCCTCGAATTCCTGCCCGCCATCGTGTCCCGCCTCTTCGGCCGGCTCAATATGTTCTTCACCAACGGCTTCCTGCCCCAGCAGTTCCGCGACGAAATGCACCTGACGTGGACCGCCGACGACCAGAAGCGCTTCGACCGCACCCTGCGCACCATCGGCGCCGTCAGCCGGCGCATCCCCGTCCGCATCCGAGAGTTCCCGTACAACGTGCTCATGTTCGATCTGCGACGCAGAATCAAGGCCGGCAAACCTCTCGTATGACCTTCGGCGTGTGGCGTCGGGTAGTCCGGATCACCATCTGATAATGTTTCCGCCGCAGGGTGTTGGGCCTGCCTACGGGCGCCCAATATCGTGCGCGCCGATGTAGTTCAATGGCAGAACATCAGCTTCCCAAGCTGAATACGCGGGTTCGATTCCCGTCATCGGCTCACCACCCACCTATTAGGCCCGGGATCGGATTCGGACCCCTATTTCTGCGCATTCGACGCTGTGACGCCCGCTTCTTCGGTCGGTGTGCGAGACGTTCGACGCTGTGGGGCGGTGAATCTGGCGAACCCGTGCCTGATAATGGGTCATTTTCGACGGGTGGTCGAGGTCAGCTACCGGGATCCGTGGATTCCGGCGGCGGGGCGGGGTAGCTATCTGCCCGGTCCCGTGGCAGCCAGAGATGCTGCGTGGCGCGTGGCGGAGTGGGTGCGGCGACGACGCCGTCGGGGTCGGCGTTCGGGTTCCGGTTCGCCCAGGAACCGCCCCCAGGAATCGAGAACTTCCCGCCTGGTGGCCCAGTCGTGCAGATTGAGGATGTTCAGGGCGGCGAGGGTGAAGCCGGCGAGCAGGGTCTAACGGCGGATCCCGAAGCCCCGGAAGTAGCCGCGGTGCACGCCGAGCCGGTTCTTCTTCAGGTCGGCGAACAGGCTCTCGATCCCGACCCTGCGGTGATAGGGCGCCTCCCAGGCCAGGGTTCCGTGCTGGAACGGCATCCGCATGTCCGGGTCATCGGCGTCGTCGAGCGTGATGGTGCGCCCGCAGCCGCAGGGGGTACCCGGTTTGCGGGACGTCGTCGGCACGCTCTGCGGCGCGCGCATCGAGACGGGACTGCTCGGGCAACGAACCCGGACAGAAGGAACAGCAGGCCCGCGATACCGCCGGGACCCGCCAGGACGGCGGGCGCCATGCGGGGCGAAAGCGTTTACCTGGCGTGCCTGGTGGCGCCGTTCGAGCCGCGCACGCACGTCGACGTCCATCTTGGCGTCGATCTCGGGTGCGGTCACGCGTGGTCGTTGTCATTGCAGTCTCTTCCCAGTCGGTTGCTTCATTTTTCGAGTAGGCGAAACGCGTTCACGAGCCCGGACGCGAGAATTTCGTTGGAAAGCGCAGAATCCGACACCGCCCGCGACAACTGCAGGGTCCCGATCAGGCTTGACATCAGGCCGATCGCTATCGTTTGCGCCGCGGCTGTGTCGTCGATGTGGGTACGACTGGCGACGATGGTGATCATGGCCGCGATGCCATCCGTGAACGATTGCTGCACAATCGGTTTCGACCGACTGATTTCGCTGAGCAGGGCGGCGGACGGACATCCGTTCTCACGCTGGTCACGATGACTCGCCGACAGATAGCCCTCGATGTAGGACTGCAACGAGTGGCCGTCGTCGGGTAGCGCCCGCAGAGTATCCAGCTGCTTCGTCAGCTGATCGGCCAAGACCACCGCGACGAGTTCGTCCTTCGACGCGAAGTGCGCGTAGAAGGCGCCGTTGGTCAGCCCGGCGTCGGACATCAACGCACTGACGCCTGCCCCGTCGATCCCATCCTTCTTCAGACGTCGACCCGCCGCCTCCACCACCCGAGCGCGCGTCTGCGCCTTGTGCTCGCTGCCGTATCTCGCCATGTCGATGATCCTCCGTACTGCCGCGTCCTTGCCCTACCGAAGTCTATCCGATAACCTTACGATCATAATAGTATGAGCGTAATTCAATCGGGCTTTCACGGGCCAGGCTCACTTCCTTCGGATAGAGGACAGACATGGCAACCAACCACGGCGCTCCAGCCGGCACCTGGATCACGGTCCCGACCAAATCCGTCCTCGCCGGCGGCGCGAACTTCGCTTACCGCGAGCTCGGCCCCACGGGAGGCGTGCCCGTGGTGTTCCTGCATCACTTCGCCGCCGTTCTGGACGACTGGGACCCCCGCATCATCGACGGCATCGCCGCGCATCACCACGTCGTCACATTCGACAACCGCGGCGTCGGTGCGACCGACTCGAAGGTCCCCGCCGATCTCGAGCAGATGGGACGCGATGCGGCTACGTTCATTCGAGCGCTCGGTCACGACAGCGTCGACCTTCTCGGGTTTTCTATGGGCGGGGGGGTAGCCCAGATGGTCGCCCTGCAGAATCCGACACTGGTTCGGCGAATGGTGTTGGCAGGCACCGGCCCACGCGGCGGCGGAGGTATCGACCACATGCGCAGGATCGTCGGACTTGCCTACCTCAAAGCCGCCCTTGCCCGCAAAGATGCCCGACACTTCCTGTTCTTCCCACGCACGACCGAGGGCAAACGCTCCGCCGACGCCTATTTCGCCCGGCTCGCCGAACGTGCCGTCGACCGGGACACACGCATTTCGATGCAGGCGCGCCTCGCACAATTGAAAGCAATCATGGGCGGCGGGAAAGCAGCACCCGACGACCTGTCACAGATCACCGCGCCAGTGTTCGTCGCGAACGGCGACAACGACCTCATGGTCGCCAGTGAGCACTCCGCCGACCTCGCACGGCGCCTTCCCAATTCGCAGCTGACCATCTACCCGAGCTCAGGACACGGCGGCATATTCCAATACCACCGCGAATTCGTCCCGGAAGTGCTCGCATTCCTCGGCGAGGAGCCGCACACCGCCGCCGCCTCCTCCGCGACCCACACTGGCGATCAGTCGTGAAAGCCTTCGCCTTCGCTGCGTACAAGCGGCCGCTGCAGGAGACGACCGTGCGCGAGCCGATCGTCGGCGACCACGACGTACTCGTCAAAATTCAGGCAGCCGGCCTCAACCAGCTCGACGAGAAAATCCGCACCGGCGAATTCAAACAACTGCTCCACTATCCGACGCCGTTGACTCTCGGACACGACCTGGCCGGCACCGTCATCGGAGTCGGCGCCCGCGTTGGACACTTCACCGTCGGCGACGAGGTCTACGCCCGCCCCCGCGACGGCCGAATCGGCACCTTCGCCGAACGCATCGCCGTCCACGAGGACGACCTCGCGCTACGACCGACATCGATCAGCATGGTCGAAGCCGCCTCACTCCCCCTCGTCGCGCTCACCGCCTGGCAGGCACTCGTCGACAGAGCGAATGTGCAACCCGGGCAGAAAGTTCTGATCCACGCCGGTGCGGGCGGAGTCGGGTCGATCGCGATCCAACTCGCCAAGCATCTCGGCGCGAGCGTCGCCACCACCGCCAGCGGCCGAAACGCCGACTTCGTCCGAGAACTCGGCGCCGACGTCGTCATCGACTACCGCACCGAAGATTTTGCAGACGTTCTCGACGGCTACGACGTGGTCGTCGACAGCCTGGGTGGGGACAACCTCGAAAAGTCACTGCGCGTGCTCCGGCCGGGCGGCAAGGCAATCGGTATCGCCGGCCCACCCGACCCCACGTTCGCCCGCACCGCCGGCGTCAATCCGATCGTTCGTCTCGCGATCACCGCCCTGAGCCGCAAAATACGCAGACAAGCCGCGAAAGCGGGCGTGAGCTACGAATTCCTTTTCATGCGTGCCAGCGGTGAGCAACTACGCCGCATTGCGGAACTCGTCGACCACGGCGCGATCCGTCCGATCGTCGGAAGAACGTACCCCTTCCACGAGACACCGGACGCCCTCACGGCCCTCGCCTCGGGTGGCATCCGCGGCAAAGCCGTCATCACCCTGCCCACCGCCTGAACCCACCGAATCGCCGGACAACACCCCCATGAGCACCCAGAGCAATCACGCCGCCTACGCATCAGCCCGGACAAAGACCATCACCGCAGGCGGGAATACTTACGCTTACCGCGAATTGGGACCGAAAGGCGGTATCCCCGTCGTCTTTTTTGTCCACCTGTCCGCCAACCTCGACAACTGGGACCCCCGAATCGTCGACGCGATCGCACGGAACCGTCACGTCGTCACCTTCGACAACGTCGGTGTCGGCGCGTCCACAGGGAAGGTGCCGGACACGATCGAGGCGATGGCCGCCGACGCCTACACCTTCATCACCGCGCTCGGCTTCGACACAGTCGACCTGTTCACCTTCTCGATGGGCGGTTTCATCGCCCAAGATCTGATCCTCGAGCACCCGCACCTGGTCCGCAAGCTCATCCTCACCGGAACAGGACCACGCGGAGGCAAGGACATCGACAAGGTCTCCCGAACGACCTACTTCGACATTCTGCGCGCAACGCTCGTGCGGGCCGACCCCAAAGAGTTCTTGTTCTTCAACCGCAACCCAGCCGGCAAGACCGCCGCCAAGGCATTCATCGGGCGACTCCACGAACGCAGCACCGACCGCGACACAGCCGTCGGAATATCTGTTCTGCGAACACAACTCGCCGCCATCGAAAAGTACGGGCGCTCCGCCCCGTCGGATCTATCCCGCATCACCGCCGACACCCTCATCGCCAACGGCGACCACGACCGCATGGTCCCCACCCCACTGTCCGAAGATCTACGACGCCGCATCCCCGGCTCCGAACTGATCATCTACCCCGACTCCGGCCACGGCGGAGTCTTCCAATACCACGACAAGTTCGCTCCCGTCGCCGTCGAGTTCCTCGGTCTCTGAACACCTCTCGGTACACACGCCCTTTTGGATCGGAGAAAAACGCATGCCTTCAGTACTCGTCACAGGAGCCGGCCGAGGCATCGGTCTGGCCATCACCCACCGCATGAGCGAAGCCGGGTGGACCGTCTACGCAACCGCCCGGTCGGAGTCGGCACTCGCCCGCCTCGACCAGCTGCATCGCGTCCACGCGGTCCCGCTCGACATCACCGATCGAACGGCGATCGCGGCACTACCACGACACCTTCCAGCACGGCTGGACGCAGTGGTCAACAATGCAGGCATCATCGTCAGCGGACCGGTCGAAGGCCTCTCGATCGAGGACCTCTCGCGTCAACTCGACGTCAACGTAGTCTCGCAGATCGCCGTCTCCCAAGCCGTCCTGCCGGCGATCCGAGCAGCACACGGCCGTATCGTGTTCATGTCCTCGGTCAGCGGCCTGATCACCACCCCCGGCACCGGCGCGTACAGCGCATCGAAGTACGCGATCGAATCCCTCGGTGCCGCACTGAGAATCGAACTGCGTCCATGGAAGATTCCCGTCTCCCTGATCGAACCCGGACCCATCCGTACCGACATGTGGGAGGGAATGCTCGACGACTACGACGCCATGACCGCACAGCTGAGCCAAGAAAACAGAGAACTCTATGCAGCGCACCTCGCCGGCAGCCGCACCCTGTTGGGTCGAATGCAAAAGATCGCAGCTCCTCCGAAACGCGTCACCACGGCCGTCCACCACGCTCTGACCTCGCCGCGCCCCAAACGGCGCTACATCCTCGACACCGCCAGCCGCGTCCAACAGCTCGCCGTAGCAGTAACGCCCACAGCGATCACCGACAAACTCCTCGCCGCAGTGACCACGTGACCTCACCTCGGATCATTCGGGACTGTCGGGATAACGGTTGAACTGGATCTGGTCGACACGCCGAGTTCTCTTGGCGAGAAGGCAAGACAATGACCGAAACACTCGATCCCATGGATCAGTCGAAGATCGACCACCAGAAACTGGCCCAACAACTGTTGGCCCAGGCAAAAGCCGAGGGTGTCGAGCTGGTCGGCCCGAACGGACTACTCAAGCGGATGAAGCCCGGATCGGTGCTCGCCGACATCGCCATCGACCAGGGCGGCTGCTTCGAGGACTCGCGGCCCACCACCCACGCCGAACCCACCTACCAGGTCCACGACTCGGTGTTCTACTGCGTCGCGAACATGCCCGGCGCCGTTCCCCGCACCTCCACCTACGCGCTCACCAACGCCACCCTCCCCTACGTCGTCGCCCTCGCCGACAAGGGCTGGAAGGACGCCACCGCGACCGTCCCCGGACTCGCCGAGGGACTGTCCACGCACGACGGAGAGCTGCTGTCCGCGGAAGTTGCTGCCGCACACGGCTACACCCCCACCAGTTCGTAACCCACGAATCGCCGGGTCACTGAACCGACGTGCTGGACATGCTGAACGGAATCCGTGAATGGTTGCACGGATCCGGCAGATTGGACAGATCGACGGTGATCCAGGAGTACATGGAGTTCGCGTTGCGCCTACTCGGCGCGAGCAATACGGATCCCGCCCCCACACGAACACTGGACACGCAGTCGCCGAGATCGACGGCAGTCAAACGGTAGTACTGCACGCACAGTTCGGCCGACCTCCCAGTACGCGGTGGCCGGGCTCGCGGTCATCATTGCCGCTCCGCGAGCGCCCTGGTGGGCTCTCCCTACGGGTCCGCGCCGCGGTCCTCCCCACTCGACGAGCGACACGTAGCCGACTGACATTCGTGACCAGCTCGGGCCATCGCTGCACGTGACCTCGGTTTTTCAGATCATCACCGGGTCCACGGACGGCGCCTCGATCACGGAAAGGTGGACCGAACCCCGGTTGCTGCATCCCTGACAGGACCGTGTGGACTGCTGTTCCGATCAGTATCAGTGTCCGCACAAGGTCAACTTCGCGATCTCCTGCTGTGTTGTTACCGCGGCGCGCGCCGGAGTGCCGCTTGGGCGCCTCGGCACGGCATCATCCACCGGAGTCGGTCCGCACCAGCACCGGACCCCGCCCTGCCGCGGGCAGTTGGTCCAGCGCACGGTCGAGTGCGGCGATGTGATCGTCCTTGCTCCACGGTGAGGCCTTGCCGGGCCGCAGGTGAAGGATCAGCGGTTCCCCGGTGCCGTGCTCACCGTGGTCGACGATCACCTGGCCACCTCCGGCGACTGCCCGGGATACCGGCCAGTGGCCGACGGCGTGCCCACACCGCTTCCCGTGCCCGTGCCCGAGCGCGGGCAGCCGGATTGTGGATCGATCGCGGTGGCCGCCACGGTTCCCACGCTGCTGACAGGGCTCGGTCCAATTCCCGCGACCCGGACGGACTCGCGCAGCAGCAGCGCTCCCGACGACGAGATCAGCGACTCGCGGCCGCGGTTGAGAACCAGACTCGGATAGAGGTTAGTCTTCACCTGCGGGGTGCCTCTCTGAGTAGCGGACCTTGACCTTCGACAAGCCAAGAATCCACTACCAGGCAGGCACTTCCGTGCTTTACACGCCGCCCTCACCCCGAGGAAGACGAAATCCCGAGGCTAGCCTCAGGTCGAGGCGCGATAGAAGCTACGCGAGACGTAGCTGGGTGCGTCTTTAGCCAGAAGCGCACTCAGTTCGAACTTAAGTGTGCGGGCGTGGTGGGCCTCTGGAAAGTCTGCGGTCGCGAGTGCCAGCAGATCGACGACGTGTAGCGCCTCCTGAACCCGTCCGGCGTCACGTAGTCGGTGCGCCTGGTCGAGCACGGCCTGTTTGTCGGTGATCGCTGCCGCGCGCGCGTTGGCGGCGATGTCGGGCCGGGCGGGGTGTAGGTGGGTGGGGTTGCCGTCCCACCACCCGGTTTCCGAGCGGACGATGTCCCGCACGATGAAGTCCCGATGCCCGTAGGCTTGTCGCATCCACGGCACGTCGAACAGTTCGGTCGGGTAGTCGATATCGTGCACGATGTCGTCGACACCCATTCCCTTGTTGAGGCGTTCCACGACGGCTCTGCGCAGCCAGCGAAGTGCCGCCGAGGTGGCGGCCAGCTGCTCGGCGCCGACGTCGTGGATGACTGATCCGAACTCGGGGATCAGGACGGCGGGGTTGAGGGCCGCAAGACTGTCGAGGGTGTTCGCCCACCGCCCGGCGTCCCGCATGGTGCGCATGGGGGTGCCGATGTTCGGGATGCTGTCGATGACTGCGGCGCTCCCGTAGAGGATCCGTTCCTGTGGCAACCACACGGCGGTGACATCGTCTGTCTCCGAAGGCGCCCACAATAGCCGGACCTGCCTGGTTGGGCCGCCGAGTGTCATTGCATCCCGGTAGGTTTGGTCGGGGAACGTGACGGTCGGCACTGGCGCGAACTCTTCGATCGGCCGACGGAACTGGCGGGAGTTGATGTGGTTTTGGAGTCCGGCGGTCTCGATGTAGCGACGGTAGCGGCGAACGACATTCTCGTGGGCGATGATTGTCGGGCGTGGTTCCCCGCGCCTTTCGGCTTCTACCAGGAACCCGGGCACACCGTAGTTGTAGCCGAGATGGCCGTGGCTGTAGACGATCCAGCGGACTGCCTGGTCGGTGTGTTCGCGGAGTTGTGCGAGCGCCTGAGGAACCACGGATGGACTCGGTCCGGAGTCAACGACGAGCAATCCCTCATCAGTTTCTACGGCCAAGCTGTTTCCCTGTAGGCCCATCGTGAAAATTCCTGGCGCAACAACGGTGATTTCGGTGCCGCCGAACAGCGGGTTGTTCTCGATTTCCGCTACGGGCATCGGAGTCTCCTTCCAGTGTGTGCTTCGAGTTGTAGTTCGAGTTGTAGTTCGAGAGTGTGGCTATCGGGCGAAGGCGGCGGTCGCGGCAGCTGCGACGGCGGTGGCCGTGACGAGTAGAGCTATCAGCCCGGCATGGTGTCCGGTCATTCCCTGAGTCCCCCGCCGCAGCGAACGGCCTCGTCGGTGGCTGACGTGCGTGATCACGAGCAGCAGAACCGCCATCGGTACCAAGGTGAGCGAAGCAGCGCGGTCACCATGGGCGGTGGGAAGGTGGAGGAGCGCCACCGTCGTCGCGGCGGCGGAGAGTGTGGTTCTCCGCCAGGCCAGCGCCGTGCGGTCTGGTTGTAGTCCCGGATCCCGGTCAAGGGACCCGATCACGACGACAATGCCGCTCCGGCGGCGAGGAGGGTGAGGATCCCCAGACCGAGAGCGAGAGCGGGCACGAGGACGGAGCCCGGAAGTGGCAGGTTCCGCCTGATGGCCGACTGCGCGGCCCTCCAGCGCAGATATGCGCCGGAGGCGAGGACAGTGGATAGCCCGAAACACACCATCGTGATCGTCATCTGCAGTGCCCCGGAGGGCAACGCAAGTAACTGATGGGCAGCCACGCCTGCCGCCAGGAGCGCCATAGCGGTGCGGATCCATGCCAGGTAGGTGCGTTCGTTCGCCAGCGTGTACCGGTAGTCCGGTTCCTCATCCACCGAATCTGAGGTCAGAATGCCCATCGCGCGCGGCCGGCCGTTTTGGCTTTCAGTTCGGTCGCGTGGTCGCTGCCGTCGAGGAAGGCCCGCGATTCGGCCACTGCCCAGCCGTAGACGCCTTTCGCCATGGTGGAAGTGGCACCTTGTTCCAGCTGGCCGAAGATGTCGACGCGGGCCTGATGCGAGTCGCGGCTCTGCGGATCGGCGTCGGTGGCCATCTGGGCGAAGTGTCCCGCCAGCCGGTGTTCGCCTCGTGCCAGTAGGGCGCGGGCCCGCTCGGCCAGTTGGGCGGCGCCGCCGCCGAGGTCCGCGACCTCGCGGGCGAGGTCGGCGCGGGCGGCGGACTTGAGGTTGGCGGGGTTGCCGTCGTACCAGCCGCCGTAGAGGCGCCAGACGTTGCGAATGACGAATTCCGGTTCGTCGTAGGAGGGGGCGAGGTAGGGCTTGCGGAGCAGTTCGGCGGGGGCGGTGACGGTGTGCACGACCTCGTCGAGGGTCGCTCCCGCGTTCATCATCTCGATTGTGCGGCCATGCAGGATTTCCAGGAGTTCGGCGGCGTCGGTGAGGGTGGTGCGGATTCGGTCGGCGCCGAGGATCGGGAGCCCGTGTCCGGGGAGGAGGATTTCGGCGCCCAGGTCGGCCATCCACCGCAGGGTTTGGGCCCATTCGTGTGCGAAGCGTTGCACCTTCTGTGGGTTTCCGGCGTTGGGGCTGGCCCAGATGAAGAAGTCACCACAGCACAGGATCTTGCGGTCGGGGATCCAGGCGATCGCGGCGTCATCGGTCTCGCCGCGGGCGTGATGGAGTTGCACCTGCAGGTCGTCGATGGCGAGGGTGGTCTGGTCGGTGAAGGTGACGTCGGGGTATCGGTATTCGTCCGGCCACGTCAGGTTCGGCGCCTGGAATTGGCGTTGGTTGATGATGCCGTTGTAGCCGCGGGTTGTCTTGTAGCGGTCGAACCGGCTGATGACGTTTTCGTGTGCGAGGACCGTGGGTCGGGTCCAGCCGCGCTCGCGCGCTTCGGTGTCGAACGGTTCCATGCCGAAGACGTGGTCGACGTGTCCGTGCGAGTAGACGGCCGTGTGCACCGGTTGCTCGGAGATTCGCCGGGTGGCTGCGAACAGGTCTTCGGCGGTGCGGCGGTCGCCGGTGTCGTACACGAAAAGCCCCGCGTTAGTGGGAAATACGTAGACGTTGCCGAACGCCGGCCACATGTATGCGCCTTCCGCGATGTAGTGCATTCCCTCCTTCCGGAGGTCTCCGTGGTGGTAGGCGTTCTGGTTGGCTTCGCCCTTCCAGACCTTGTCGGCGTAGTCGATGATGTCCGTCATGTGGCGCTCTCCTCGGCGTGGCTGTCGGACCGCGACACTGCGATCCGTGCGCCTCATTCTGTGCACCGAACATCAGCCGAACAATCGTCTGCGCGCACACCCCTGCCGGCCCCAATCTGTGACCGATCACAGATTCACTGCAGGTGGGCAGCCTCCGCGTCGGGGTGAACGGTGGCGGCGCTGACCGCGACCGCAAGAGTGAGGAGCTCCGTGGTGATGTGTACGTCGAGGCCGGTCAGCTCGCGGACGCGGTTGAGCCGGTTGTCGACGGTGTTGGGATGGACCACCAGGGTGTCCGCGGTGGCGCGCCGGTCCAGGTTGCTGGCCAGATAGACCCGGAGGGTGTGCACCAGGTCCGGTCGCGATTGCAACGGGGCGCAGCGCTCCAGCAGCACCGGCAGCGACGCACTGGTGTGGGCGAAATGGTGCGCAAGTGCGACATCGCTCATTCGGCTGACCGTGCCGGTGCGGCCGGACCGGATCGCGATGTCGAGTACCTCGGCGGCCGTGGTGCCCGCCCGCGGAAGATCGGTGATCGAGGTGGCGTTCTCGATCGCGATCGTCACTGGTGCGCCGCTGACCCGTGCAAGGTCCACGGCCAGCGGGTCGAGAGCCCCGATCGGTGGATGCATCACGATCCGAGCGTGCCGAGGCCGGACATCGATGAGCCACAGGCCGGCGACCGCCCTGGCGAGGTGGGCACGGATCGCGCGGACCTTCCGCGTGGCCGCCAGTGATCGGGCGTTCCGGTCGCCGGATCCCTCGGCGGGGGTGTCACCGATGTGCAGCAACATGATGCTCGGTTCGGCAGGGACGGAGTCGGGGTCGTCGAACACCCACCCGTCGCCACGCAGGAGGGCATCGATGGTGGGGGCATGGTTTCGGTCTTGCGCCGCAATGAGGTCGTGGGCGTGGATCTCGTACGCGGAGACGACCTCTCGTAGCATGCTGTCGAAGGTGATACGGGCGCGGCGGAATGCGAACCAGAACAGTCCGTGGTCGGTGCCGAGTTCGCGTTCCAGCTCTTCGGAGAGTACGTCGAATCCGATCTGCCAGCAGCGCATGTACTCCCGTAGCGGCAACCCTTCCGCGACGCGTTCGGTACCGCGTTCGATGTTCTCGCGCATCGTGTCGGCGACGTCGATGGACTCGTCGGTGACCGACTGCAGGCACACCTCGAGCATCGATCGAACCGTGTGGGCGCTTTCCCGGTGCAAATGTTCGGGCACCGCGGTCTGCGTGTAGAGCGGCGAGGCGGCGATGTAGCGGTCGATCGTTGCCCGTGCCATTCGCGGCACCGACCGGCGAATACGGCCGATCGTGCCCTGCAGATCGTCTGTGGTTGCCTCGGGCGCGGTGCGCATCGAACGCCTCCTAGATGTGACGGGTCACACACCTGTGACGTGAAGAGTGTGACAGCCGCCGATGGTACGACAGCAACCCCTTCGGCCACTCTGGGGACCCAGAACGGCTCCACCAGCCCTGAAGTCCACCTCGGCACAGAATGAGGAACCATGCCAGACTCTGAGTTCGCTCCCGATGACCTGCCCCTGGCCGGGATCACGGTCGTCGATTTCGGTCAGTACATCGCGGCGCCCGGCGCCGCGCAGACCCTGGCAGACCTCGGCGCCGACGTCCTCAAGATCGAAGGCCCCGGCGGCGACCAGGCACGCGGTATCGGCGTATACGGCGAGGCCATCATGCGCGCTTACAACCGGCGCAAGAAGTCGATCGTCCTCGACCTCAAAGCCGAGGACGATCTCCGCCGTGCCCGGGCCCTCATCTCCCGAGCCGACGTCGTGATCCACAACCTGCGACCAGGGGTGATGGAAAAGCTAGGCTTGTCGGCCGACGAAATACGTGAACTGAATCCCACCGTGATCCTCGCTGCGGTGTCCGGCTTCGGCACCGACGGACCCTCCCGCCGCCGGCCGGGCCTCGACATCGCCGCCCAGGCGGAAACCGGCATGATGTCGGTGACCGGAGAGGCTGACGGAGACCCGCAACGCGTCGGTTTCCCAATCGTCGACCATGCCACCTCCTACGTGGTCACCCAGGCGGTGCTGGCGGCCCTGTTCCGACGAGAACGCACCGGCCTCGGGGACGACATCGATGTGTCACTGCTCGACGTGGCGATCGACCTGCAATGCGTGAACTGGGGCGAATACTCCATCACCGGCGTCGCGCCCCGTCGGCGCGGCAACGGGCAACCCACCGCGGCACCTGCCGCCGACATCTTCCCCACCGCTGACGGCTCGATCGTCATCTCCGCCTACACCGAGCAACGATTCGCCCAGCTTTGCGCCCTCGCGGGCCAACCCGACCTGTCGAAGGATCCTCGCTTCGTCGACAACCCGGCAAGGGTCGCCCACCGCGGCGAACTCCTCGCCGCGCTCACACCGTTCTTCGCCGGCCTCGACACCGAAGCCGCCCTTGCGGCGCTGACATCCGTCGGCATCGTCGCCGGCGCCGTACGCACCTACGACCAGGTCCCCAGTGCCCCCGACGTGATTGCCAGCGGCATCTTCACCACCGGCAACACCGGCGACGGACACACATACTCCATCCCAGGACTCCCGTACCGCTCCCGCAGCACCCCCCGCACCGCGGACGCCGGGAGGGTCCCCGAACTCGGAGAACACAGCCACGAGATCGTCGCCCACTACCGGCTGGGCGAGTACTCCCTGACGTGACCTGACCCGCCACCTACCCCTCACCGCTCACGACCCCCAGGAGCCCTCGTGTCCCTGCAGAATCCGCAAACCCGCGCCGAGGAGGGCGACCTCGTCGGCGACCCTGAACTCGACAGCCCTCGCGTTCGCCGGCGTGGCTGGACCATCACCCTGATGCTGATGGCCTTCATGCTGATCAACTTCGCCGACAAGGTCGTCGTCAGCCTCGCCGGCGTCGAGATCAAAACCGACCTCGGGTTGAGTAATCAGCAGTTCGGCACCGCGCAGAGCGCGTTCTTTTGGCTCTTCGCCGTCGGCGCGGTCGCCCTCGGATCCCTCGGCGGCCGCATCTCCGCGCGATGGCTCCTCGCCGGTCTGGTCGGACTATGGGTGCTCAGCCTGGCCCCGATGACCACGACGGTCGGATTCGGGGTCTTCCTCGCCTGCCGAATGCTGCTCGGATTCGCCGAAGGCCCCGCCGGGGCGTTGTCCCAGCAGATCGCCCACACCTGGTTCTCTCCCAAGCGTCGTTCACTACCGGCCTCGGTAGTCATCATGGGAGCCTCTCTCGGCCCGCTGATCGCTGCCCCGGTCCTGACCTGGATCATCCAGAGCTACAGCTGGCACGCAGCGTTTCTCGTGCTCATGGCCGCCGGAGTGGTTTGGCTGGTGGCCTGGCTGTTCATCGGCGGTGAAGGACCCGCCGGCAATGCGGGGGCGGGCACCGGCAATCAGGCGGTGAGGCTTCCCGACACCGTGCCCGTCCGGCTCCTGTGGACTCGTCCCACGGTGATCGGTGTCGCGATCTTCTCGTTCTGCTCCTATTGGGCGACCGCGTTGAAGGTGAGTTGGTTGCCGCTGTACCTGCGCGAAGGCCTGCACTACAGCGCCAATGCCACCGGGTTGCTGATCACATTGCCCTTCGCCGCGGCCGTCATCCTGACCTTCCTCGCCGGTCTGATCTCCACGCGCCTCTCGCTGGCCGGACGATCGTCCCGCACCGCCCGCGCCCTGTTCGCGGCCGGCCTACTCGCTGCGGGTGGTGTGTGCATGATCGGATTCACCGCGTTGCCCGTCGGACCCGCTCAGATGGTGCTGATCGCGCTCGCGTTCTCCCTCAACACCGCAGCATGGGGACTGGCGTTCTCCCTGCTCTCCGACGTGGTACCCGCCAAGCAACGCGGATCCGTCATGTCTATCACCGTCGCGATCTACAGCCTCGGCGGTGTGGCGGCGCCGCTTCTCATCGGCTCCCTCGTCTCCGGGGCCGCCGACACCGCCGCTGGATACGGCCGAGGCTTCGTCATCGTGGGAGTCATCATGCTGGTTGGCGCACTCGCCGCCGCCGTCCTGGTCAACCCCGAACGTGATGCAACCACGATCGCCGCACACGACCCGAACAAGTAGGCCGAACCGGAACGTCGACGGCACCGCTGTCCATGCGCCTGGCCTGAGTGCACGAGCCTGCCGTTGGCGTTTCTGGAAGGAAGCGATGAACACCTCAATGTCGTTGGGAGGCAACGTGCGCCTGATAGGTGGCGAATACGCCGCGGGGCGGCCGGCTGCTCCCGCCGGGCAGTTCGACGGACTCGTGAGGAGCATGGTGTGAGTTATTCGGAGCGCGATGTCGTGGTCGTTCGGCACCATCAGAATGGACGGCTGGACATCGAATTGAATCGTCCCGAACGGAAAAATGCTTTGACGGTCCCGATGGTCACCCAGCTTGCCAGAACGTTCGCTGACGCTCAGGGCGACGACACAGTCACCGCGGTGTTGCTGTACGGCGCGGGCGGGTGCTTCAGTTCCGGTTTGGATCTGGCCGAGGTACGCCCGGGTGAGCCGGCAATTACCGCGGCGATCGCCGACCTGCACACCACCCTGTCCGGGTTCGAGAAGCCGCTGATCGGGGCGCTGGAGCGGGCCGCTGTCAACGGTGCGGCGGCGATCGCGCTGGCCTGTGACCTTCTTGTGGTGGGAGAGACGTCGTTCCTCATGGTCGGCGAGGCGGAGATGGGGGTAGCGGCGCCGAACAATCTGCGGTGGTTGCTCGCGAAATTCGACGTGAACCAGGCACTGCAGCTCACGCTGGCCTGTGAACGTCAGTACGGTCCCGACCTGTTGCGCCGCAGCTTCGCCTACGCGATGGTGCCGGACGAGCAGGTTCTGGGCCGGGCAACCGAGCTCACCGACAAGATTGCGGCCTACCCCAAGGGCGGGGGAATCGCCATGAAGCAAGCGATTCTGACGCGCAGAACACTGCTCGTGTGAGTGCGTGCGCACGGCGGCACCTGCGGTCGAGGAGCCACAAGACAACACAATGCACAGCGGGGCGGACAGGTCGCAGGACGCCCGGTCATCCCAGGTCTGGGGATCCCGACCGACGTGGTGCTACACGGGACACTCGAAGGAGACAATCGAATGGGTATGACAACAACCGCTGAACACCGCGCCCTTCGCGAAACGGTTCGCGAGTTTCTCACCGCAACCAGTGGACCGGCCGAAGTATTGGCCGTCCAGGACACGGAACTCGGATACCGACCCGAGATGTGGGCGACGATGGCCGAACAACTCGAACTGCAAGGACTGCTCGTCGACGAGAAATACGGCGGATCAGGCGCGGGTATCGGTGACCTCGTGGTGGTCGCCGAGGAATTCGGGCGCTCCGCAGCGTGCAGCCCCTTCTTCGCGAGTTCCGTGCTGACCACGCTCGCCATCGCGAATTGCGCCCGGGAGCGGTGGCTCAGTGAGCTGCTGCCAGGTCTCGCCGCGGGCACTCGACTCGGGTGTCTGGCATTTGCCGACGCCGACGGGTGGTGGCAGGCCGGCTCGGAGACGGTGCGTGCACACCCGGACGGCGACGGCTGGCGGGTCGACGGACGGGCCGATCACGTGATCTTCGGACACTGCGCCGACACGATCGTCGTCGCCGCCCGAACGGAAGACGGGACCGGCCTGTTTCTGGTGGAACCATCGGACGCGAGCATTCTGCGGGTCCGGCAACCCGCGCTGGACCTGACCCGCCCGCTGACGACCATCACCTTCGACAGCGCAGCAGCGCAACGGATCAGCGGCACCGCAGACATTTCGGAGGCGCTGTCCCGAGCGCTCGACATGGCGCTTGTCGTGCAGGCGGCGGAGAGGGTCGGCGGCGCTCGCCGGTGCCTGCACCTGACAACTGAGTATGCGAAGACCCGCAACCAGTTCGGTCATCCGATCGGAACCAACCAGGCAGTCAAACACGGACTGGCCGACCTGATCCGTGCGCTTGAACCGGTCGCCGCCGCGCTCGACGTTGCCGCGGACGCCGCAGATAACGGTGCGCCGGAATTGCCGGCACTGGTGAGCCTGCTGTGCGTCGCGGGCGCCGAAAGGTACCTGCAGATCGCCGGCGAAACAATTCAACTGCACGGCGCGATCGGCTTCACCTGGGAGCACGAGGCTCACGTTCATCTCAAGCGGGCGAAGACCGATCAGCTGATGTTCGGGTCGTCGGCGTGGCACGGCGAGCGTCTGCTCGCCGGAGTCCTCGCCGCCGGCTCCGCGTTCGAGGCGCCGGCGCGGGCCGACGAACCCGCTCCGCTGGCGGACCTGCGGACCGAGGTCCGCGCCTGGCTGGCCGAGCACCGCGCCGAGGGAACGAGGCTCGAATACGCTCATGAGCCGTTCAGGTACCAAGTCACCGACGCGGAGAAGCACTGGATCGATCTGTTGCGGAAGGGGCGTTGGCTGTGCCTGTCGTGGCCGGAGGAACACGGTGGCCGAGGACTGGGACCAATCGAAACTCTGGTAGTCGAGGAGGAGTTTGCGCGCGCGGGACTTCGACGTCCCCAACTCGGAATGGGCGAGACCCTGCTTGCGCCCGCCCTGTTGGCGCACGGGAGCGAGGACCAGAAGCGCCGGTTCCTGCCCCGCATTCTGTCGGGCGAAGACATCTGGTGCCAGGGCTTCTCCGAACCCGAGACCGGATCCGACCTCGCCTCGCTGCGGACCAGCGGAACCGTTGACGGCGACGAGTTGCGGATAAACGGTGACAAGATCTGGACCAGCCACGGCGACCAGGCCAACATGATGTTCCTGTTGTGCCGCACCGACCGTGATGCGCCGAGACACCGCGGCATCTCGTTTGTCCTTGTCCCCATGACTGACAACGGCATCGATGTCGATCCTATCCGGATGGCGTCGGGCGACAGGGGATTTGCGCAGGAACGGATAACCGATGCCTGCGCCCCCATGAGCAATGTGGTGGGTGGGCTCGGCAACGGTTGGGCGGTCGCGATGACCACACTCGGTGCCGAGCGGGCAGGCAAGGCGGCGACGCAGTACGTCGGCTATCGCCACGAACTAGACGTGCTGGTGGAGCGGCTGGACAAGAACGGTCGCCTCGGCGACGTGATCGTCCGCCAGAGGTTGGCGGACCTCGTCGTCGAGGTCGAGTTGATGCGTGCCGTTGGTTCCGTGATCAGTGCCCGTGTTGCAGACGGACAGGCCGTGGACGAGTTGCTGGCGATCGACAAGATCAACTGGTCGGAGTATCACTGCGTTTTCGGGTCGACGGCGCTGGAGCTTCTCGGAGCGTCGGCTCTGACCCGCCCCGAGTCGGGCGGATATCAACTCGACTCCCTGCAACGCGTGTTCCTCGAGAGCCGGGGACGCCGTATCGCACGCGGGTCGAATCAAATTCAGCGCAACATCATCGGCGAACGGATTCTGGGTTTGCCGAAGTAGACGAGCGAGCAGTCACTCCCGCCGGTCGATTCGCCGGCTGTGACAGGCTTCCCCCGTCGACTGGTTTGCTTTGTGCTTCGTTCAGCAGCATGTACGACGGCATCAGACATGCGTCAATGCTTCCCCCATCGTGCGGTTGAGGGTGCTGAGCGAGCGGACGGCACTGCGAACCGGCCCAGGCGTGGTGGTCGACTGCAGCATGACGTCGGGTGCCGAGGTTTCGGTGAGTTTCTCCGGCGGCTCTACGTGCTCACCGGCGAGTGCGCGTTTGACGTCGGCGATGGTTGCCTTGGTGACGTCGGCTGCGTGGCGCAATGCCCTCCTCGTCTCCTGCGACGGTCCGCTGTCCGGTTCGCCGCGAGAGGCGCTCACCCCTGCTCGGGCGAGTGCATGAGACGACCGATTGCTGACCGTCATGATCCGCAACAACCGTTTCGCTCCGCGACGAGTCCGCGTCGTCGGTCCCATTTCCAAGGGTTTGCCCGCCGTGACAAGGTCCTTCAGGGCGTTGTCCAGCTTCCGGATGTCGGCGACGAGGTCAGTCTCGTGGCCTGGTTGGACGACGGCTCCGATACCGGTGTCGATGATGGCAGTCATCTGATCGAGGTAGTCGTCGATCTTCGAGATCAGCGTCGATCTCGTTCCGGTGGAGAAGATGAAGTATGCCGCCGCTATTCCGACGAGTCCCCCGGCGGCCGTTTCGTAGATGCGCAGCTCGAGTACCTCGATGCTGAATGTGCCGAGCAGTCCGTACAGCATCGCGAGCATGACGGTGACGAAGAAGGAGAGCAATGCGTAGGCAACCGTGACGAGGTAGAACGCGAAGAATACGCAGACGACGAGCAGGAGCAGCTGCAACGGCTGGTTGTTTCCGACCAAGGCGGACAGCAATACTCCTGCAAGAACTCCCGCGATGGTGCCGACGACACGGTGGCCTGCGCGCGAGAGAATCTCACCGCGGGTAGACGCACCGGTGAAAACGAGGAAGGCCGTCAGAACCGCCCAGTACCAACGGTCGGGCGAGATGAGCTCCCCGAGAATCGTTGCAGCGCTGGTCGCGACGGCCACCTGGATCGCGGCTTTGGTGCTCGAATTCCATCCGGTGTCCGTTTCTTCGACCTCGTCCGGCTTCTTTTTCGGCTCGGATTCGGTTCGCAGGGCATTGCTGGTGATGTGATGGATCGCGATGTGCGCCTGCACTGCTCGCATCGCGCCGGCGGTCGCGATACCCGCCTGCGTCGATGGATCGGACTTGTCTGCGGCCGCGGCGGCGAGGCGTCGGGCGGCGCGGAGTTGGTCGTCCGACGGATTGTTCTGCAGGCACGATCCCAGTGCAGTGGTCGCCTGCCCCAGCGAATTCGGCCACGACTTGTTCGGGTCGAGCGCCCACAGCGCGCTGACGAGTTGTTCGGTGGCGATTTGCGCGTCGAAGATACGAACGGACAGATCATCGTTCGTGACGCTCAGCAGCTGAGCTGCATCGTGGCGGTCGAGCCAGTCGTCGATCATCAGTGCGGTGCTTCCGAGCCGGTCGAGTTTCTTGCGGAGTAGATCGAGATTCCGTTCACCTCTGTTCGACGCCACCTCCAGCACGTCGATCGACGCGGCCCGCAGCGCCCGAACCAACCGTTTGAGTTCGAGCCCCGGCCGGTCCGGCAGGATCACTGTACGGACGAGGAGCGAGATACCGACGCCGGCGACGATGGACACGGCGAGGATGGGAATCTGCCCAGGCTGGGCCCGAAGGAAGAGTGCGAAGAAGTAGCAGATGAACGCGACCATCCCGAGAGCTGTACCTCGCGGGCCGTAGCGCCGCACCCAGACTGCCACGAAGAGCACCACGATGAAGCCCACATCGGCGACCTTCCCGAACTGTGACAGCATCGCGGACATCGACACCGCTGCGATTGCAGGGAACACGAGCAGCAGTGTCGTGATCACCCTGCTGTGCTGATCCTTGTCCTTGACCGCCGCCGAGGACTGCATCGCGACGACCGTCCCGAGCAGCGCGACGGTGAGTGGCTGGCCGATCACGGTGGAACCCGGTAGCAGCACCCCCATCGCGAGAACGACGGTGATCGTCGTGGCGGTTGCGGCACGTAGCCGCAGCCTGCCGGGATCGGAGACCGCGAGAAAACGGACTGTCTCCTGTACGAACCGAAAAGCCATTCACCGATTGTGCGCCTCCGGCACCCGTCAGTCTCGGACGACGTCGCCACCGATCTCTTCGAGATCAACCGCGATCTTCTTCTTGCCTTCCACGTCGTTCAGTTCCACCAGATCGAAAACCCTCCAGCGCCGCCTTCGATCACTACGGTTAGGCCGCTGCATGGTCACTGGGTTGCGATCTCAATCTCGTTGAGAACCTCTACCGGCGGCGCTGTCGCCTCCGGACCCGCGATGATGTCCACGCCGACCCAGTCGATCGCTCCCCGGAACACTCCGCGTTCTGTCTCGTATGTCGGAGCCACACCGCTACCGATATCGCATCCGACGTCGGTGGTTCCCGAATACAGGAATGGCACAGTGCGATCGATCTTTCCTGCACCAATGACTTCACCGTCCACCGTGAGCTGGACGAGACCACCACGTCCGAAGCCCGGCCCCGAGTCGACCTCGAAATCAAAGCTCACGACGTGTCGCCCGCTGGGTAAGGGAGCGTCAGAGGTGACCTCGTACACGGAGGCCGCGAGGTAGTTGTGGGTGTAGGTCAGGTAGCCGTCGACGATATGCAGTACCCACCCGGAGAATCTGCAGCCCTGTGCGATGACCACGCCTGCGGCGCCCTCCTCGGGTACCTCGATCGCTGCCTCCACCCGGTGCGACTTGTTCTTGATGTTGGGCACCGAACTGGTGCCGAGTCTGGTCATGCCGGGGAACAGTCGCATCGATGTGCGTCCGCGTAGCACATCCGGTCGGCCGGCAATGCCTGGGTCGAACCGTTCCGATCGTCGGTCATCCAGCGGGAGCACGTAATTGCGTTCTGCCTCTGCGAGGAACAGTGCCTGAAGCTCGGCCAGCTTCTCCGGAAATTCGGATGCGATGTCGTGTGACTGACTCCAATCCTCCGGACCGTATAACTCCCACACGTCGTCAGTGAGGTCAGGGAGGCCGTCCCGGATCCAGGGTGTGCAGTGTTTGGTGCACGCGGACCACCCGTCGTGGTAAATGCCGCGGTTTCCGAACATCTCGAAATATTGGGTGACCGCGCGGTGCGGCGTGGCCGGGTCGGCGAAGGTCTCCGCGAAGCTGGTGCCGTCGATCCTCTGCTGCGGCACTCCGTTGACCGAGGTGGGGATCGGTAGTCCCGCCACGTCGAGAATGGTTGGGTACACGTCGATCACGTGCTGCCAGTGATCCCGCACCGTGCCGGCATCGTTGATGCCGCGCGGCCAATGGGCGACCATTCCCACCCGAGTGCCGCCCCAATGCGAGGCCACCTGCTTCGTCCACTGATAGGGGGTGTCCATCGCATGCGCCCACCCTGCTGGGTAGTGGTTGTACGCCTGCTGGCCGCCGATCTCGTCGAGCCTGCGGAGGATGTTCTCAGTGGTGTCGTGAACACCGTTCAGCGCGGCAATATCGTTGAAATTGCCATGAATGCCGCCCTCGGCCGAGGCGCCGTTGTCGCCCAGGATGTACAGGACGAGGGTATTGTCCAGCGCTCCGAGTTCCACCTACGCATCCGGGCAGCAGTCAGGACCGCACGTGAGGGAACCGTCGATGCGGTCGTACTGCCGGCCTCTCGCGTGCCACCCTCGGATCCGTCCGTACGTTTGGGCGCCGTCCAGTGGACCGGACTGGCAACGCCCGAAAACGAGGCGGTCGCTCAACCGCTCAGCGTGAAGGAGTTCTGCGCACTACAACACGTCATTGTCGAACGCGCGCTGGTCCACGAATTAATCGATGACATGCTTGCGAAACGCGGATACACGCGCTCCATCGCCGTCCGAATTACCAACTCCGAACTGATACCAGTGATCCTGGACGGCACGGAATTGGTCACCATCGGGTGGGCCGGCGGCCCCACCACCCACGGCTTCACCAGCTTCGACGTGCCTCTGGAGCTAGCACCAACCGAGTACCACCTCACATGGTCGGACCGCCTCACCAACGACGCTGCCAGCATCTGGCTGCGCCAGCAGCTCGTCGAGGTCGCCGCGCACCACCTGACCTGATTAGCTGGCCGGACGCGGGCTAAAGGTCGGTTCGTCGTTGATGAGGATGACCGACTCCTGGTCAGCGCATCGTGGCGATCCCAAAAGTGTTGGCGCACCATTGCTTTTACCCTTCAGGTGACGTATCATCCCTCTTCCGTATATTGCCGACCGCCGCTTGGCTGATCTGACGTCGAACGCCGCCGCTCAGTTCGGGGTGACTGCCGGGGACCCCTCCCCCACTCCCACACCTGCGGTCGAACAGCTGGTCCTGATCGGTGTGACGCAGCCGATCCGCGTCGCCGAGGCGCTCGTGGCTCGACGATCCCACCGTCCTCGCCCGGTTCGAAGCAAAACGCCTCCGAAGGAATCAAACGCTGTGCGCTCCTTGGCTTGGCGGAGTGTCGCCGACGGGCCACGGGTCATAACGAGCGGAATTGCATCTGGTGCGATATTCGAGTATCGAAACTAACGCCAGGTCACCCGCACCTGTTGGTCACCGTGCGCGGTCTGGGGCGTCGATCAGCGTCGAATACCCTGCGCATAGCTGTTGCTAAAACTTCATCAATGTTGAATTGTATGAATCATGACGCAGGAGGCAGGCCCTTCCCGGTGCCGCGCAACCTCCACGCCCGCCCAGCACCGCCGCGTCGAGAGCAGTGGAACCGTCCGCCGAACCTGAGGCTGTGGAGACCATCGACGTAGATAATCGCCCTGCATCGGGCCCCGCGCCCTATGCGGCAGCACGCGATTCCTCGGCGCCAGCCGCCGCGGCGGTCGCAGCCGCACCCGCCGCAGTCGACGTCGTTGACCTCGACGATTCGCCTTGGGAATAGCCTGCACTCATGGCCGCACGGAAGACCACCCAGCGACGCTCCAGTCCCAGACGAGCCAGCGTCGCGCCGCTGATACCCACCCCGGGGCACGGGGAGCAGATCTGGATCCTCGACGTCCCTTACCGGGCGCCCGCGCCCGGTGCCAAGTACTACAAGGCACTCAAAGCATATGCCTACATCGGCGCTCAATTGCCTGACGAACTCGTCGTCTACGCGTCGAAGCCGTACTCGTACAGCCGCTGGGTCGAAGAGGACCTCAACGGCGTGCGGCAACCGGGCGCTACCGGCTTCCACAAGACACCGCGCCCCGAACAGGTGGACGCCGCGAAGGCGATCGCGACGGCCTTTGACCACGGTAAGCGTGGATTCCTGCTGGCCGACGAGCCGGGTGTAGGCAAGACCGGCAGTGCGATCATCGGCGCGAAGGCTGCGCTGAAATTGGGGGGCGGCGACACCGTACTCATCACCGTTGACCGGCCGGCCCAGATCACCATCGCCGCGTGGCGCGACGCCCTCGCTGCGTTCGGAGACGGAGGGTATCGGTGGCTGATCATCTCCCCGGACCAGCTGAAGAAGTTGCTCGGGCGCAACGGCCAACCGAAGTACTCCTTTTCCCTCATCATCAATGACGAAGCACAGCAATTCAGGCACCTCACGGCCCAGCGCACCCAGTACCAGCGGCGCGTCAACCGCCTCTCCGCATCACCAGAGAAGGCGCCGTTCGTGATCACCGTGACGGCGACGCCGGGTCATCACCCCGGCGAATACACCTACCTGTCTGCGCTTTTCGCGCAACTGCACGATGACCCGCCGGGTGAGTGGGCCGATCTCGGTAAGAAGCTGGTCGAGCATGGCCTTCCCCTGGCTCCCGGGTGGGACAAGGGCAAATGGGATTGGAACGACCAAGCAAAAGGTTCCCAGCGGTTGCAGAATCAGGCCGTCACCCACGTCCGGAAGTGGATGACCGACTGCGACCCGCCCGTCATGGTGCATCGCGACGCGCCGTGGGGGGCGGCACCTATCGACGGCCTGCCGCTCGACTTCACCGCCACACAATGGGCTGCGTACCACCAGGACTGGAGTGAGTTCCGGAGCGCAATGAAGATCGCCCGCCAGGGTAACGACACCGCCCGAGGCCGTGCCGCTCTGATGCGATTCCGGCAGAAGGCGGGCATGCTGAGAGCCCCGCAGACCGCCGAGTTGGTAGCCGCACACGTCGAACGCGGCTACCAGGTGCTCGTTGCCGTCGAATTGGTCACCACGGCCGCCGACCCGGTTGCGAGCCTCTTGGAGGAGCACGGCATTGGCGTCTCGCGCATCTTCGGCGGGGGCGATCTCGAGGCGGAGCGCATCAGATTTCAGCGCGGCCACAACCCGGTTGTGGTGTTCAACACCGCATCTGCGATCAATCTGCAGGCGTCCGAGTTGATGGTCGACGGCTCCCGCGCCTCATCGGCACGTCGCATCGGGTTCTTCCACCAGCCTCGCTATTCCGGGATTGCGGCACGCCAAACGATGGGTCGTGCGCATCGCGACGGGCAGGTTTGCTCATGGTCACTCCTGTTCGCCGCCGGAACGGTGGAAGAGCAGGCGGCTCGGATCATGATCAATCGGTTGATGGTGACCTCGGCCAGCGTCGATGGTGATCTCGCGGCGTTCGGGAAGCTCGCGCGGTTGTTCGACGCAGACTGGCTACCCGAAAGCATGTTCATGTAAATCCCAGCATCTGTTGTGAAAGGGGCGGGTTGGCAGGTGCCGTCTCCCGTTCTCGATTCCAGACTCTGACCAGATCGGATCGCTTGCGGATCAACCACGACAACACTCGGACCAACATGCGACTTGCAGCGTGCTTATTCGCCATCGGGGAGATCGACCGGGCCGGTACCCCGACCCGGGATCGGCGGCCGGATGCGCGACCCACCCCACATCCTCCCTACCCCGGGAACCCGAATGGTTTTGTGGCACATCACCGACCCCTTCTGCGACAGTCCCAGAAGACGCAGACCCCTGGGGCTGTCACTTCTTGTCCTCGGCCTTGCCGACGCCTCCCTGATGAGCGGGTCCCACGCCGGAATCGCTGCCCTCGGTCTCGGCGGCACGTGCTGCGGGCTCCTCCTCCGCCGGCGACGCCACCGCGCCGCGAGGGGTCCCCTCGGGTTCCGGTGACTGCATTCCGCCGGCGTCCACGTGGTCGTCGTGCTCCGGGCGCCCCTCCTTCGCGCTCGTCGTCCGGCCGTCGTACGGCGGTATCGCCGACTCGGCGTCGCCGGGAGGCAGCGAGCCGGCGGCGGGCACGGGATTCTTGCCCGGTTCCGCGGTAGAGGTGACCTCCTCCTGATCCAGAGACCCCGGCGTGCGGTCCGTCTGACCTGTTCCAGCCTCGTCCGGGCCCGCGTCTCGCGAGCCCTTGGGGCCACGCTCGGACTGAGGCTCCTCATGCAACTGCCTACCCGGTTCGGTACCCATGATCACTCCTCACCGACGCACCAGAACGCCGGATTCTCTGCTTCGTCCTGCGGTTGACATCTCCTGTAGCTATGCCCTGCGAAGCAGATGCGAAACCGCTCCTTCGATTGGGGCGGGGTTTGCTGTGCCCATCGCGGATCGCGACGCAACGGTCACCGCGACGCATCTGTCCTGCCCGCGGGGCGTGACAACCTCGTGTCCCTAGTGATGAACTCACCCGCAGCCATCCCCGCCCAGAACGTGTGAAAGAACTCCGGAGCCATCCGATGAGAATATTTCGCCATCGCAGCAACCCTTTGATCAGTGGTGTTGCGATCACCGCACGAACCTCAGAATCCTTGGCTGGGACGTTCGCAGCCTGCTGACTCACGCCCTCACGGCATGGCGGAGGAAGAGCACGACGAGCACGGTTTACCTTCCTCCCCCGTCGGGCACCCGAAAATCGACATCGATCGACGAGAGGTGTGGTTCCCAGTGCGAGCAGTCACGTGGCAAGGCAAACGAAAGGTCAGCGTCGACACCGTCGCCGATCCCAAGATCGAACACCCGACCGACGCCATCATCAAGGTCACGACGACGAATATCTGCGGTTCCGATCTGCACCTGTACGAAACTCTCGGTCCGTTCATGGGTGAGGGGGACATTCTCGGCCACGAGCCGATGGGGATCGTCGAAGAAGTCGGGGCGGAGGCCGGCGATCTGAAGGTCGGCGACCGCGTCGTGATCCCGTTCCAGATCTCGTGCGGCGACTGCTTCATGTGCAACATGCAGCTGTATACGCAGTGCGAGACGACGCAGGTTCGTGAGCAGGGCATGGGAGCGGCGTTGTTCGGGTTCTCCAAGCTCTACGGCGAGGTGCCGGGAGGACAAGCCGAATACCTGCGCGTCCCCCAAGCCCAGTTCACCCACATGAAAGTTCCGGAGGGACCGCCGGATTCCCGATTCGTCTACCTGTCCGATGTGCTGCCGACGGCGTGGCAGTCCGTCGAATACGCCGCGATCCCCGAGGGCGGGTCGGTCACCGTGCTCGGCCTCGGACCGATCGGAGACATGGCAGCACGCATCGCCCACCACAAGGGCGCACGGGTCATCGCGGTCGACAACGTCCCCGAACGCCTTGCCCGCGCCAGGGCTCGGGGCATCGAAACTCTGGATCTGGACGAGCACGGCGGCGATCTCGCCGACGTGATCCGCGATGCGACCGACGGTCGAGGCACGGACTCGGTCATCGACGCGGTCGGCATGGAGGCGCACGGTTCACCGATCGGCAAACTCGCCCAGCAGATCGTCGGGTATCTCCCCGATGCGGTTGCGGCGCCGCTCATGCAGAAGGCCGGAGTCGACCGACTCGGCGCGCTGTATTCGGCGATCGACATCGTCCGCCGCGGAGGCACCATCTCCATCATCGGCGTCTACGGCGGCATGGCCGACCCGATTCCCATGCTCACCTTGTTCGACAAGCAGATCCAGCTGCGCATGGGCCAGGCCAACATCAAGAAATGGGTGGACGACATCATGCCGCTCCTCGGCGACGACGACCCACTCGGCGTCGACACCTTCGCCACCCACGAACTCCCCCTCGAACAGGCTCCGCATGCCTACGAGATCTTCCAGAAGAAGCAGGACGGGGCGGTCAAGATCCAGCTCAAACCCTGAACAACGCACTCGCTCAGCAGGATCGGCGCAACCGTGTCAGGGGGTCACGATCGGAAAGGTGGGTTCGAAGTGGTCCAGGATCGCGGTCAGCTCCGCTAGCGCGGTGCGGTCTCCTGTGAGTTGGACGGTGCCATCCCCTGCCAACTTTTCGGCGGTGGCGGGATTGAGGAGTACACCGGTCAATGCCTGTTTGGGGCCGGTGACGGTGAGCCGGGCATCGGCGTCACGGCCGCGGCGGGCGTTGAGGACGCCGCGGCGGATCCACATCGTCCACTGTTCGCCGATGTCGGCGAAGTCCAGGTCGATGGTGATGTCTACATCGGCGGCACGGTCGCCGGCAATCTGTACGGCGAGGAAGTCGAAGAGGATATCGATCGGCATCGCCAGAATGGTGTCGCGGCTCGCGGTGACATAGGGCGGCGGTTGCACACCGAGGCGCAGTTCCTTTGCCGCGCTGAGGAATATTCCCCGCCATTGCGGACCTTCGGCCTGATAACCCATCTGCTCGTAGGCATCTGCCTGTAGTTCACGAGCGGTGGTGTTGGCAGGGTCGGCGAACACGAGTTGGTGCAGGATCTGCGCGGCCCAGCGGTAGTCGCCGGCCTCGAACGCGCGGCGCCCTTCGGCGAGAATCGCGTCGGCACCGGCGAATTCGACATATCGCTTCGCCGTTTCCACCGGTGGGTGCGGATGCAGCGAGACCGGGTCTCCGTCCCACATGCCCAGTTCCTTGGTGAACACCGCGCGCACATCGTGGTGCAGGGTGCCGTGATAACCGCGGCTGGCCCAGTTGCGGCGCAACTCCTCGGGAAGCTCGAGCAGCTCGGCCGCTTCCAGGGGCGTGTAGCCCTTGTTGGCCAACCGCAGGGATTGGTCGTGAATGTATTTGTAGGTGTCGCGCTGGGATTCGAGGAATGCAGTCACCTGCTCGTTTCCCCACACCGGCCAGGTGTGCGGGCCGTAGTGCACCTCGGCGACCTCACCCCACCGTTCGAGGGTCTCATCGAGGTAGCGGGCGAAATTGCGGGCATCACGAGTCCGCGCGCCACGCAAGGTCTGGATGTTGTGCAGCGAGTGGTTGGCGTTCTCCGCGCAGGTCAGCGCCTTCAACTGCGGTATCCAGATATGCATCTCCTCAGGCGCTTCGGTGTCGGGAGCGTAGAGGAATTCGAATTCGATGCCCGCGATCTCGCGTTTGGCACCGGTTTCGGTGATCAGGTCGGTCGGAGGGATGTAGGACACGGTCAGTCCTTTGAGGCTGCCGATGCCCATGCCGCCGGTGACATACCCACAAGAGTTCAGATCCAGGAATCCGCCGAAAGCGTAGAAACTGCGCCTTGCCATGGCATTTCCGGCGATGACGTTCTCCCCGAGGGCGTACCTGTCGAACTGATGCCCCGGCGCGATGATCGGCACCTTGCCCGAAGCCACGTCGTCGGCATCGACGATGCCTTTCACGCCCGCGTAGTGGTCGAGGTGGGTGTGGGTATAGATCACCGCGGCAACCGGTTTGTCGCTGACATGCTCGCGAATCAGGCCCATGGCTTGACGTGCGGATTCCACACCGTTCAAACAGTCGATCACTATCAGTCCGTCCGTGCCCTCCACCACGGTCAGGTTGGTGATGTCGTTGCCTCTCACCTGGTAGAGGCCATCGGCCAGCTGGAACAGACCGCCGTGGCGGATGATCTGGCTTTGCCGCCACAGACTCGGGTTCACCGATTCCGGGGCGGGATCATCGTCCCCGATCCAGTCGAATGCGTGCGGGTCGAATGCCACCGAACCATCGTCCGCGAGCACATTTCCCGGCAGCTCGGCGATCAGCCCGCGACGGGCGTCGGCGAAGTCACGCCGATCGGCCAGGTCATACAGTTCGACCGCGTCCCGATTGATCCGCGCGGTCTCCGATGTGGCCGGTTTCGGCTGGTAGCACATGGTCGCTCCGTTCGAAAGAATGGACGTCCTCGCTCGATCAACCAACACTTACCAAGCCATAGGCGTAGCAGCCTCACCCAGCGCGGATGAGTTCCCACGCGACATCGCACCGTGGAGGTCAACGAAAGAATGACGCAGGCAGGACCACCTCCCGGCAAGTGACGCACTATTAACACGAGACCCCAAGCTCAGCGTGGATGAATTGAGTGACTCGAGCTTCCGACATGTGCCGCACAATTCACTTCTGTCATGCCTGCAGGATCGCCATCGCGATCTCTGCGAGGCGTTCTCCGAGGTCGACGCGCCGCGGCTGGGGCCCCCACCGGACCGAGAAGAAGATCATCACCCGGGCCATGTGGATCTTTCTCACGCCCTCGGCGGTGTCGGTGTCGGGCAACGCTTGGACGAGGGCCTGGGGCCAGACGTCGTCGTAGTCGCTCACCAGCCGGTCGAACCGCCGTCTCTCGAGGTCGGGCAGCTCGCCCTGGTCGTAGGCCATGATCCCCAACAGGTGCGGGTTCTCGAGCGCGAACTCCACGTGGCCGCCGACGATGCGCTCGAGTGCTTCGTGCGGCTCCTCGGCCATCGCGAGGGCCGCTGTGGCCGAGTGCCACATCCGGTCGGCGGCCGTCGTCGTGGCGGCGACGAGCAACTCGGTCTTGTTGTCGAAGTACCGGTAAGCACCGGAGCGCACGATTCCGGCAGCGTCGGCGATGTCGCCCAGACCGACGGACTGGAAGCCACGCTCATCGAAGAGCCGAATCGCCGCGTTGAGCAGCAGGTCGCGACGAGGCATCCGCACGCCGGCGACCGCGTGCGAGTCGTCGGGTCCCAGATCGGGCAGCAATGCGACCGGTCCCGACGAGCCGAGCTCGCATCTGGCACTCGCCCACGCTGCGCGGTAGAGGAGGTGTTCGGGCCGGGATCGAGAGAGGGGCTGGCGCGCCGTCGTCGGCATCGCGAATACGCCGATGATCGCGACCGACAGCAGCACGCAGTCGGACTCCGGCAGATCCGGGCGTTCGGTGCGCAGGTGGGACCGGAACGTCTCCATCAGCGTGAAGGAGCGCTGGGCGACCGCTGCGCGCTGCTCGTCGTCGAGGTTGCGGGACTCACGCAGCCAGATCGCGGCCAGGCCGCGCTGCTGCACAGTGAGGGTCGCCATCCGGCGCAACAGGTCGTCGAGCCCGTCCGCCCCGGCCAGGACCTCCTCGATGGAGTCGACCACGGAGTGCACCGTGTCCGCCAGGAGGTCCTGCTTGTTGTGGTAGTGACGGTAGAGGGCCGGAGCGGTCATCCCCACGGCCTCGGCTACGTCTGCCATGGAGACGTTGTGGTAGCCGCGGTCGCGAAAGAGCTCGGCTGCCGCCACTCGGATCAAGGCCTTGCGGTTGCGCGGCCGGGTACCCGTCGCCATTCACCTCACGACCTTTCGTATGCGCCTGGGCAGCCTACCGATCCGCTCGGGTGAACTGCGGGCCTTCCCGCCGTCGACGGTGGGCGCACGAGTGACGTCGCAGGCTTGGGACGACTTTTCGTGACGCTCGATTCTATCGAACACCACTCGGAGCAATGGATCGGTCACCATCTCTCAGCAGTTCATTGCCAGCTTGCGTGACGTGTGATTCACTTATTCAGCGAACCTTCTCTACAGGAGCCCCCATGAGCAACCCCCCGACCTTCTGTCATGTCTTCCAGGAGACCGCCGCGGCCAACCCGGACAGAGTCGCGCTGCGCACACCGGGCGGCGCGGTGTCGATCACGTGGAGCGAGTACGCCGACCGGGTTCGGACGATCGCGGCCGGGCTTGCACGGCTGGGCGTTCGATCGGGTGACACGGTGGCACTGATGCTCACCAACCGGCCCGAGTTCCACCTGGTCGACACGGCGGCGCTCCATCTCGGCGCAGCGCCGTTCTCGGTGTACAACACCAACCCCGTGGAGACGATCCGCTACCTGTTCGACAATGCCGACAACCGGGTGGTGGTCTGCGAGGAGGCGTTCGTCCCGGTGCTGCTCGAGGCGCAGGCGGAGGGCAGCAGCGTCGAGCACATCGTCTGCGTCGACGGTGCGCCTCACGGCACCATCAGCCTCGCGGAGGTCGAGTCCGCGCCCGCACCGGAATTCGACTTCGACGCGACCTGGCGGGCAGTCCAGCCGGACGACCTGCTGACCATCGTGTACACCTCGGGCACCACCGGCACACCCAAGGGCGTCGAGCTCACACACGCCGGCACGCTGGTGAGCGCCCGGGCCACCATCAGGGCCGACCTCGGACCGCGAGTCTACGAGCGTGTGCTGTCCTACCTCCCCGACGCGCACGTGGCCAACCGGCTGCTCGCCCACTACGTGGCGATGGTTCAAGCGGCCGAGGTGACGGACATCGCGAATCCGAGGGACGTGCTCGCTGGTCTGGTCGAGGTCCGCCCGCACGTCTTCTTCGGTGTCCCGCAGACCTGGTACAAGCTCAGGACCGGAATCGAACTGGCCGTGGCCGCCGAGACCGATCAGGCCATTCGGGAATCCGCCGCGTGGGCGTTCGAGATCGGGATGCGCAAGGTCCGTGCCGAGCAGACAGGTGAGGATCCCGACAGCGAGCTCCTGACGCAGCACGCCGAGGCCGACCGGCTCGTCCTCGCTCCGCTCCGGGCGCGTGTGGGCCTCGACGAGCTCCGGGTTGCCGCCTCAGGCGCCGCCCCGGTGACCCCGGAGGCCCACGAGTTCATGATGATGCTCGGCATCCCTGTCCGCGAGGTCTACGGCATGACGGAGAGCTCCGCGATCGCGACGACGCACCCCCCTGACGACATTCGGGTCGGCACGGTCGGCACGCCCTACCCCGAGGTCGAAGTGAGCCTGGCCGACGACGGTGAGCTGCTGATCCGCGGTCCGGTTGTGATGCGGGGCTATCGCAAGGAAGCCGAGAAGACGGCCGAGGCCGTCGACGCCGAAGGGTGGCTTCACACCGGTGACATCGCCACCATCCAAGACGGCCACGTTGCGATCGTGGACCGAAAGAAGGACCTCATCATCAACGCCTCCGGGAAGAACATGTCCCCGTCCCACATCGAGAGCACGGTCCGCGACGCATGTCCGCTGGCCGGCCTGGTCGTCGCGATCGCGGACCACAGACCGTTCGTCTCCCTCCTGGTGGTGCTCGACCCCGATGCCGCGGCCGTGTTCGCCGCGCAGCACGGCCTTCCGCCCGACATCGCCGCCCTCGCCTCTCATTCCTGCCTGCAGGACGCCATGCAACAAGGGATCGATGTCGCCAACTCGAAGTTGTCACGCGCCGAACAGGTGCGCGCGTTCACTGTGGTGCCGGAGTACTGGCAGCCCGGCAGCAACGTACTCACCCCCACCATGAAGGTGCGCCGCAAGTCCGTCAACGATCGTTACGCCGCGCAGATCGCCTCGATGTACACGATGGATCCGCCGGTACCGACGGGCGTGTGTGGCGGTTCTTCACGGTTGGATGTCGACCTGGAGGCGAAGCGATGAGGGTGGCTGCGAAAGAGAACCATTCGCGGCGCGGAGGCGGGTACGTCTCCTCCTGGCGTGATGACGAGGTCCGAGCGGTCGGGTCGCTGGCGGAGAAGTTCTTCACCGACCTACTCGCCCATCGGGAGCGGTGGGAGGCCCAGCACCAGGTCGACCCCGAGATCTGGGCGAAGGCCGGAGAATTGGGCCTGCTGTGTTGCTCGATCCCCGAGGAGTACGGCGGCGGTGGTGGGACCTTCGCGCACGACCTCGCGGTTCTGGAGGCACAGTCGCTCGTGGGAGAGCTGTCCTTCGGCAACGCCGTGCACAGCGGCGTCGTCGCGCACTACCTTCTCGCCTACGGCACCGAGGAACAGCGATACCGGTGGCTTCCGGGCATGGCCTCCGGCGAACTGATCGCGGCAGTCGCGATGAGCGAGCCCAGCGGCGGTTCGGACCTGAAGAACCTCAAGACCAAGGCCGTGCGAGAAGGCGACAGCTACGTCGTGAACGGGGCGAAGACCTTCATCTCCAACGGCGCGACCGCCGACCTCGTCCTGCTCGCGGTCAAGACCGACACTTCTGCAGGGGCACGGGGCATCTCGTTGCTCCTGGTGGAGACCGCCGACTGCCCAGGTTTCACCCGAGGACGCGTCCTCGACAAGGTCGGCCTCCCCGGTCAGGACACCGCGGAGCTGTTCTTCGAAGACGTTCGCGTTCCGACCGAGCACCTGCTCGGCGAGGTCGAAGGCCAGGGCTTCGCCCAATTGATGTCGTTGCTGCCGCAAGAGCGCCTCTACATCGGGCTCCAAGCCGTCGCAGGCATGGAGACCGCGCTGGCGGAGACGATCACCTATGTGAAGAGCCGACAGGCGTTCGACCAGACGATCTTCGACTTCCAGAACACCAAGTTCGTGCTGGCCGAATGCGCGACCGTGACGCACGCGTCCCGCGTGTTCATCGACTCCTGCATCCAGAGACACCTCGACGGCGGCCTCGACTCCGCCACCGCCGCCATGGCCAAGTGGTGGCTCACCGAGCAGCAAGGCGAAGTCATCGACAAGTGCGTCCAGCTCTTCGGCGGCTACGGCTACATGCGGGAGTACAAGATCGCGCGAATGTACGCCGACGCACGCGTGCAGCGGATCTACGGGGGCTCGAACGAGACCATGAAAGACATCGTCGCCCGCTCCCTCTGACCCCGTGCGAACACATCGTGCGAGCCCACCCCGCCGCTCGACAGCGACACAACGGCGAACGATCCCCTTGGGACGGGATTACCACTGAACCGACAGGAGCAACGTCCAATGAGCACCCAGACCGCTTCCGAGCGCCTCGCCACGAGGCCGCTGAGGGTCGACGCGACCGCGTCCGGCGAGCCCAGACCGCATGCCGTGGTGGGAGGTGGGCCGCGATGACCGACCAGCTCGTCCGGTGCGAGACTCACGACCGGACCGCCGTCCTCACACTCGACCGGCCCGAGTCGCGCAACGCCCTCAACGGCCCGGTGCTCCAGCAGCTGACTACCGCGATGGCGGCGGCCGACCAGGACGACGCCGTCGACGCGATCGTGCTCACCGGCGCCGACCCCGCGTTCTGCGCCGGCATCGACCTCAAGGCAGTCGCCGCCCAGGACCCCCACCTGTTGAGACTCGTGGGAGCAGCCTCGCACGCGCCGTGGCCGGCGACCGCCAAACCGGTCATCGGCGCCATCAACGGCTCCGCGGTCACGGGCGGGCTCGAGGTCGCATTGCACTGCGACTTCCTGATCGCCTCCGAGCGCGCCACCTTCGCCGACACCCACGCCCGGGTCGGGGTGCTGCCCTGCTGGGGTCTGACCGTCCTGCTGCCGGCCGCAGTCGGCCGCCGCACCGCGATGAGGATGAGCATGACCGGCGAACCCCTCGATGCGGCAGCCGCCCACGCCGCCGGACTCGTCACCCAGGTCGTCGCCCACGACGACCTCATCCCCGCCGCGCTTTCCGCCGGTGCCCAGATCTCACGCAGCCACGCCCTGGCCGCACGAACCCTGCTGGCGTCCTACCGACGAGCCGACCGGGCCATCCGCGACGCCGGCTACGACGTCGAGAGCCATACAGCGCAGAACTGGAACACGATCGCCCACGCCGGCGCGACGCGACGACCCGCCACGCCGGGCTGAACTGCCGATCAACTCGTTCAGCTCACGCACCGCCTCATCCCATCACCTCACCAACAGCACCTACGTCAAGGAGAGACACATCATGAGCAGTTCGGACGAGCTCGTCGGCCGTTGCGTCGTCACCGGGATCGAGGACGGTCGCTCCACCATCATCAGCGACGGCCCGGGCGCGACCCGGTTCGTGACCCCGATGTTCGGCGCGGTCGACCTGTGGCAGGTCGACGCCCTCCCGGCGGCAGTCGGCTCGGAAAGCACCCTGGGCGAGACGATCGTGCTCGACCCACCGGCAGGCGGGCTCGTGGTGCGGATGCTCCGGTTCCCTCCGGACGCCGAATGGCAAGGCACCGACGCCTTCGCCGACGCGATGGGCGAGGTCGGCGCCGGCGACGCCCACGTCGACAGCGACGTCCCCGGGATGCACGTCACCGACACGGTCGACGTCCTGACCGTCGTGGAGGGCGAGATCTACGTCGTCCTGGAGGAAACAGAGACCCTGCTCCGGGTCGGCGACTCCGTGGTGCAGCGAGGCACCAAGCACGCGTGGAGCAACCGGTCCGAGCGGCCCGCTGTGCTCGTCGCGACCATGATGTCCACCACCCGCTGAGGAGCAGACCTTCGCGGACCGAACGTCACGCGCTCCGCCGGTGGGTACACCTCGCGCTGTCTTTCGCTCGGAGACCGACGTCGGCTCGGTCCGGTAAGCCTTCTCGGGTTCCTCCGTGGCAGCGGGCTCTTGTTGGGCGTCGTGGTGCCGGAACACCATGCGGGCATTCGTGGCATTGAGCGCGCACAGCATGTTCGCCGCGCGCAGCCGTTCCCACCCGATGCGGTCTCCCCGGGACGAGCCCGCCGACCTCGATATCGGACGCTTCCGGTCTTTCGCTACCGGCGAGGACAGCGTGGCCTACGAGGACCGGTTCGTGTCGATCCTCGACATCTCGGAGGGGTGCGGGTGCCGACACTGGCGGAGTCGACGGCGCCTGTGCCGCGCCGGCCGGAAGCAGCTTTCGTCCACAGGTCAGGGAAGAATTCGTGATCGTATGATCCCGAGGACGGGCGCCCTTTTGCCCCCTCGAGCCCTTCACGGTCGCGCACCCGGACCCTGCTCCGCAGTGCGCCTCATTGATGATGCCAAGCGAATCCAGACTGACGACAAGCGAATCCAGGCTGAGGTACTCCGTCACTTCGCGAGACGCTGCGAGGGGCCGAGCCCAGTTCACGATGTCCCCTGCATGGTCCGGCTGAGAAGATCCGAAGTGATGGTCCATCCGGTGGCGGCGAGCCATCGTTGCACCGCACGGTCAGCTCGCCGTTCTCGGCCCGCTTGGCGAGTGACCCGGTGAGGATGGGGCAGTCGCCGCAGATGCCGCAGGCGATGTCGAAGGTTTAGCCAGATCACCGCGAGGACAGCGCTCTGGTGGGCTGCCTCGGCGCCCGTAGCACTTTCAGCATGCCCGCGATCAGCACGACGGTGTGATCGTCTGCGTCGTACAGGCGTTGCGCGAGTTCGATCTGGTCCGTGCCGAGCTTCGACGGCCGCCCGGACCGACAGCCACCAACCGCGCGCCGAATGTCACCTCCACCAGAAACCGGCCCGCATCCCCGGGATCCGCACCCTCACGGAAGTCGCCTTCGGTAATCGCGCGGTCCGCCAAGGCCCGGTACGTCGCGGTCCACCGGCCGACGACCGCACGGGCTGTCCCGTCGACGCCGCCCACCTCTTGGCCGAGGCGGGAACCGGCGCTTCACATGTGTGAACCACCCGCCGGACACCGAGAGTATCGACGAGTGGTTGTGCACAGACTATGCCTTGGTGCGGATGAGCTCTCGGTCCCGCTCTGGGTTCGCGAACACCAGCACCAGGATTGCGGCGAGGGCACCGAGGATCCCGATGCCTTGGAACGTCAAGGCATACCCGTCGCCGGCGGTGGCGGCATTATCGACGATGACACCGGTCGCGTACGGGGCGACCAGCCCGCCGATGGCGGCGAGTGCCATGAACACACCCATTGTGCCGGCGGTCTGCTGCGGCGGGCACAGCTCGGAGATCGCGGCGCTTACGAGCGGAAGGGCGATCATTCCACACCCGTACCCGATCGAGAGCACCACGACAGCGAGCACTGGGATCTCTATCAGGGGTAACGCGGCCAGAACTGCACCACAGAGAAGGACACCGGTGCACGGCACGATGACGCGGACGAGCCGCGAGGTGGCGCCTCGCTGGATCAGCTGGTCGGTGACCGAGCCGGAGGTGACCATCAGGAACAGTGCCACGATGGAGGGTGCGGCGAACATCGATCCGGCTTGCAATCTCGTATAGCCAAGGCCCTGCTCGAAGTAGGACGGCAGCCAGGTCAGTACGACCGTCGTCAGCGCATACATGACCATCGCCAGAACTGCGATGCTCACGAACGTGCGCGACAGGAAGATGCGACGCCAGGGAACAGACAGCTCGGTGTGCGCGAGAGCACTGACACCGTCCGAACTTGTTGCGACAGCGACGGTCTCCACCGCCTTGCCGGTGAACGGACCGTCTTTCCAGCCGATCAGCCAGCACACGACCCACACCATCCCGAGACCGGACAGCGCCACGATCGCTGCCCGCCAACCGAATTGGATGGTCACGAAAGTGAGGATCGGCGCGAGGGCGATCTTCGCGATGGATGCGGAGCCCAGGAGCAGCGCGCTTGGCAGACCACGCTTGGCCGGCGGGTGCCAGGAGTACGTGGCGGTGTGCATGAGCGCGGAGCCCGGCCCCTCGGCCAGTCCGAGCAGCATCCTGCTGACGATGAGCACTGTCAGGCTCGCGGCGATCACGAGCGGCAGCATGACCAGCGACCATGCCGCAGCGAGTGCAAGCAGTGCCCAGCGCAGCGTGAGGTACCTGGCCAACGGGCCGGCAAGGAACCCGCCGACGGTAAACGTAACGAAGAACAGCGAGCCGACGAGCCCGATCTGGGCGTGATCGAGCCCGAGGTCGTGCGCGAGCGGCTGAGCGACGATGCCGAGGACGGCCTTGTCCGCATAGTTGACGACGTAGAGGAAGAGGACGAGGCCCGTCATCCCCCACGCACGTGTGGTGGTCGTCGGAGAGTCCTGCGCGGCGCCCGCGTCCGCGCGGTCGACGGAAAAGTTGGCTGTGGCCATGAGAATCCTTCATGAGGTTCGGGTCGGAATCAGTAGTCGAGTGAGGCCTTACGCATTTCCTGCAGAAATGGCGGTGCTCAGTCGGGGTCGGCCATCTTCTATTTCGACATCACTGTCGAAATAGAGATTAAAGTGATCGCGGTCACTCGTCAACCCCCGGTGCGGCCACGGGTCGGCGGCAGAGGTGACGTCGAAAACCGTTCGCATTCAGGACATTGCACCGATCGGTCCCCGTCGCCATTCCCGATGTCCTGGAGGATGTTCCACCGCCGGGGAGCCCGCGAGGAGGGTCGCCTCGAGATCAGCCGAACTCGACGACGAGGCCAGGCATGACAAGCGGAAGCATCCACGAACGCCGCGTGCGGCGGCATGCCCCACTGGCCAGAACAGCCAGGGATATTCAACCAATCGCCCAGTCCAGCCGTCCTATTCACGGCTCACTGTGCATAATTGGTTGCCGACCCCGGGCGGCCGGACGAGTTTCCACGATCCGCACCGTCGAATGTCATCGGATGCCGACTTGAAAAAGAAGCCGCCGGGCCAGCGCGCAGCCGCCCCGAGTGGACAGGTTACGCGGATTCCATCCACTCACCACATGGTTCGTCGCGCAGGTCGAGCACCCGCACCCAAATATCGGTAAGCACTTCGTCATCGCGATCGGGGTGGCTGCTCTTTTCACCGCCGACGAACCACCAGTAGCACTGGCTGCTCGTCATCGATACCAGGGCGGCAGCCGTACTGGTCGGGTGTATCGCCGGATCCGCGTAGCCCTGCTTCTGCCACGCCCGTATTCGCCGGGCGACCCGGTCTATGTGGCGCCTGCGGCCGACCTGCCGGAAACTCCCGGTCTCCGCGTCTATGGTCGATACCTGCTCCACCAACCCGTAGAACGCCGCGTTCTTCCGATAAACCTCGATGTACCGACGATTGGCTTCACGTAAGTCATCAACCGGGCTCACATGCGCAGGGTCCGCCCGATACGTGACCGCTTGGTCGATCTGATCGCCCATCTCGGACGTCAAGGCCTGGAACGCATCCAATTTCGACGGGAAGTAGGTGTAGAAGCTTCCCCTCGAAACATCCGCCTCTCTCACGATGTCTTCGACGTTGACGTCGATGTATCCATCCCGCTCGAAGACCCGACGAGCCGCATCGAGGATTTCTTGACGCCGTCGCTGACCGCGCGCAGTTCCCTGCCGAGAATGGGTCTCGCGGCGCTTCGCCGCGGTCCCCGCGGGCGTCCATCCCCCACGAGTCCGCGGGCCCTTACCGTTTCGGTCCCGTGCTGTCGACGGATTTCCCGTTTCCCCTGCATCATTCGAGCTGGGGACACCCTTAGACGACGGCATTGAACATCCTTTCTCCGCCGACCACCGGCACATCGCACGGGACATAATTCGACATAGTTATCGACTATACCGGGAGGCGGCCCGCAGCAGAACCAGAACACGTTCAGCCTGCAGATGCGGCGCGAACCCCTGCGATCCTCCGACAGTTGTCGGACGACGCCGATGGGGACCGCGAACGCGCAGTGCACCGTCGCCTCGGATCAGCATGTGGGGCTCATCTTCAGCGGCCGAATCGCTCTCGATCTCGGCGATCAGAGCAACTCGAGGATCGTGGCGTTGGCCATTCCCCCGGCCTCGCACATCGACTGCAACCCGTATCGGATCTCGTTGTCCCGCATGTGATGAACGAGCCGAGTCATCAGGACGGCACCGGACCCACCGAGCGGATGGCCGACGGCGATTGCGCCACCGAGCGGATTCAGCCGATCCATGGTCGCACCGGTTTCCTTCTGCCACGCGAGCGGCACGGGTGCGAACGCCTCGTTGATCTCGAACGCGCCGATGTCGTCAACGGTCAGGCCTGCCCGGCTCAACGCCTTGGCGGTGGCCGCGATCGGCGCCGTGAGCATGATCAGCGGGTCGTCGCCCAGGGCGACCGCTGTATGCACCCGGACAATCGGCTTCCAGCCCTGCTTGGCCGCGTACTCGCTGGTGGTGATGAGCAGCGCTCCTGAACCGTCCGAGATCTGCGACGAGTTGCCGGCATGGATGACACCGTCCTCTCTGAAAACCGGTTTCAGGTTGGCCAACGTCTCCAGCGACCCGTTGCGGCGGATGCCCTCGTCCTGGGAAAGCGTGTCGGTGGGGACCATCTGCCGGTCGAACGCTCCCGAGTCTGCTGCGGCCGCGGCCAGCGCATGGGAGCGGAGGGCGTACTCGTCGAGCTCGGTCCGCGACAGCGACCATTTCTCCGCCACCATCTCGGCACCGACGCCTTGGCTGAACTGGTCGACGCCGTAGCGGTGGGTGACCTCGGTCGGGTAGGACTGGCCCAGAATGGTGCCGGCCGATCCCATCGGCACGCGGGACATCGCCTCCACTCCACCGGCGACGACAACGTCGTTCTGGCCGGAGATGACGGTGGCCGCGGCGAACGACACTGCCTGCTGGCTGGACCCGCAGGCGCGGGTCACCGTGGTGCCGGGAACGGTCTCGGGCCACCGCGCCGCGAGCGCCGCGATGCGGGCGATGTTGCCCGACTGCTCCCCGACTTGGCTGACACAGCCCCAGATCACGTCGTCGACGGTCAGCGGATCCAGGCCGTTGCGCTCCGCGAGGGCGGACAGAGCGTGCGCGGAAAGACGTGCGGGGTGGAACCCGGACAATGCGCCGTTGCGCCGCCCGATCGGGGTGCGGACGGCATCGACGATAACGGCATCGCGCATGGAGTTCTCCTCAGTGACAGGGGTGGATGGGAAGGACAGGCCGGTCAGCGGCTGCTGTCGCCCGAGCTGGATTGGTTGGGCGGTCGTGTCGAATCACCGACGATTGATGCTCGCAGCTCGGCTCTACTCAATTTGCCGGTCGGCGTTCTCGGTAGGACGCGAAACTCCAGGGTGCGAGGGCATTTGAACCTTGCGAGAGTGGACTTGCAATGTTCGAGCAACTCAGATGCCAGAGCATCACTGGCATCGCAGCCGGCGGCCGGTTCGACGACTGCGTGTACGGTGGCTCCCCATTCTCGGTCGGGCACACCGATCACGCCGGCGTCCATGACGGCCGGATGAGTCAGCAGTACCGCCTCGACTTCCGCCGGATAGATGTTGACCCCGCCGGAAATGATCAGATCCGAGCGGCGGTCGGAAAGATACAGCCAGCCGTCCTCGTCGAAATAGCCGACATCACCGGCGGTGAAGAAGTCGCCCTCCCGCGCCTCTGCGGTCTTGGTCGGATCCTTGTAGTACTCGAAGGACGTGCTGTTGCGGATATAGATTCCGCCGATCTCGCCCGCGGGCAGTTCCCGTCCGTCCGCGTCGAGGATCTTGAGCTCGGCGCCCGGCCACACGCGGCCCACAGTGCCGGGATGTTCGACCCATTCCTGTGCGGTCACTGATGTACCGCCGCCCTCGGTCGCGGAGTAGTACTCGAACAGGATCGGCCCCCACCACTCGAGCATCGCCCACTTCTCGTGGACCGGGCACGGGGCAGCGGCGTGGACCACCGCCTCGAGCGAGGTTACGTCGTAGCGGGTGCGCACCTCGGCGGGCAGTGCCAGCAGTCGGTGGAACATGGTCGGCACCATGTGGGTGTCGGTCACCCGGTACTTCTCGACGACCTCGAGGAACTCCTCCGGATTCCACTTGTCGAAGAGGATCAGTGGGCGGCCCATGTGCAGGGCGCTGATCGCGAACCCGTTCGGTGCAGCATGGTAGAGCGGTGCGACGACGGCGTGCACGCCCGGACCGGGTTTGATGCCGTGCCGTCGTTCCCGACCGGGAATTGATTCTGCAACGGCGGCTTCCGGTGTCGTCTTCGGATTCTCTTTTCGTACGCCCTTGGGTCGCCCGGTGGTCCCCGAGGTGTAGAGCATGGACATCCCATGCTGTCGTGCTGCAGGATCAACGTCTCTCTCAGGAAGGCTCGAGGCATCGCGGAAGCCCGGAACCGCTGAACTGGCGAATCGACAGTGCGCCGCGAGTCCGGCGGCATCTGCAGCCGCTGTTGCGGTGCCGGCGAGGTCCGCCTCGGAGCCGGTGAACAGCGCGCGTGCGTCGCTGTCTCGGACGATATAGGTGACCTCGTCGACAGACAGATGCCAGTTGATCGCGGTCAGGTAGAGCCCGATCTGAGACGTCGCCAACTGCACTGCGACGAAAAGGGGTTCGTTCCGCATCAAGACGGCTACCGATTCGCCCGGTTGGAAACCCAGGTCCAGTAGTTCGCATGCGATCGCGTCCGCCCGACCGAGGAGATCCCCGAATGTGGTCTGCGCGCCGGCCGGGTCGACGACAGCGATTCGGTAGGGCTGTGCTCGTGCGATCTCCCAGAACCCCAGGGCCCCATCGACACGAGCAGCTGACAACTCGTCCTGGCTTTGTGTGGTGTTCACTGTGTCCTCCAACCGGTACTCAAAATCCGAGAAGTGTTGCGACGACGTTCTCGTGAGGTTCCGGGCCTCCGAGCATCTGGCCGCTCGCATGTGCGCGTTTGTAGTAGAAATGGGCATCATGCTCCCACGTGTACGCGATGCCACCGTGTAGTTGGATCATCTCGCGAGCCAGCCGGGGGTATTGCCGACTGCAGTATGCGAAGGCCGACCGGGCTGCCAGCGCAAACGCTGCGGGATCCTCGTCACCGGCCCGGCCCGCATCACGAACGAGACCCGTGGCGAGCTCAACCACCGAATACATCTCCGCGAGTCGATGTTTGACCGCCTGGAAGGAACCGATGGACCGGCCGAACTGCACGCGCACCTTCGCATACTCCACGGTCAGCTCCACACATCGGATGATCCCGCCGAGCTGCTCCGCCGCAAGTGCATGCGCAGCATGATCGATGATCCGGCTACGAGTGGATTCAGGCTCGATCGACCTCAACTGTCGCGACGGTGTGCCGTCGAAGTCGAGGCGGGCGACCGACCGTGTCGGATCGGCGCTGACGAGTTCCGTCCGGGTGAGTCCCGGCGCGGTGGTCGAGACGAGATGGAACCCGAGTTCACCGCCGGCATCGACGGTCTCGACGACGATATGGTCTGCCGTCATGCCGTCGAGGGCGAAGGGAACCGTTCCGGTCAGGCCCGCGGGACCACTACGCACACCCCTCTTCGAGGTGGAATCGTGATCGGACCAGGCGTACGTCATCCGAACGGTGCCGTCCGCGATCGAGGGCAGGAAGTCCTGACGCGCCGACTCGTCGTCGAGGGCGAGCAATGCCTGCCCGCCCAGCACGATCGAGGACAGGAAGGGGGCCACCGCAAGGCCTCGCCCGAGTTCTTCCGTCACCACGGCCGCTTCGCGTATCCCCGAGCCGGTACCGCCGTACTTGTCGGGGATGGCGATGCCGGCAAGTCCCATTTGATGTGCCATTGCCGTCCACAGGCCCTGAGGTTGGTCCACTCCGCCGCTGGCGACGAACGAGCGTACCTGCTCAATGGAACATTTGGCGGCGATTACCTTACGTACCGACGAGCGTAGTTCTTCCTGCTCATCCGTCAGAACTAGAGTCACGATCCCTCCCCTGCCTGGAAAGCACTTTCGGACCGGCCACGGTGTGTGCCGCTTCTGAGTTCCCGAAAGGCGATGTCACGGTCGACCGTCGGTTCCCTGGGCAGTCCGAGCACCCGTTCACCGATGATGTTGCGTTGGATTTCGTTGGTGCCGCCCGCGATCGCCGCGGACGGTGCGGCATTGATCGACCGGGCGATCTCGGCGGCGGTGTCGTCGCCTGTATCCCACCCGACCGCGGCGGATCCGCTCAGTCGGACCGCGAGCCCTGCTGCCCGCCGGGTGAGTTCAGCGCCGACGAGCTTGGCGATCGAACCACGTGCGCCGATGTCGACGCCCTTCTTCCGCTGCTCGTCGAGGCGAACTCCCAAGAGCTTTGCCGCACGCTCGTCGATCGACAGCCGCACCAACTCACTCCGTAGGAGCGGATGGGCGGTCTTACCGTGCTGACGCGCGAGCTTCACCAGATTGGATGCCGACAACGTATTCGACTGCTTGCGCGGTGCAGTCCCGATCGCAATCCGCTCGAATTTCAGCATCGCGACGGCCGCGTTCCATCCGTCGTCGACGGTACCGACGACCGCGTCGAGGGGCAGTCGGACGGAGTCGAAGTACACTTCGTTGAAGTACGCGCCACCCGACATGTCCTTCAACGGGCGTACGTCGACCCCGACCGCGTGCATGTCGACGACGAACATCGTGATGCCCTGGTGTTTGGGAACATCGACATTCGTCCGTGCCAGCAGTATTCCACGATCGGCGTAGTGGGCGCGGGAGGTCCACACCTTCTGCCCCGTGACCACCCAACCGGCGTCGTCCCGAGTGGCGCGGGTCTGCAGACTTGCGACGTCCGACCCCGCGCCGGGTTCCGAGAACAGCTGGCACCAGATGTCGTCACCACGAAGAATCTTCCGCAGGTTCAGCTCGCGCTGGGACGCGGTGCCGAGTTCTCTCAGGATGGGTGCGCACATCCCGATGCCAATCCCGAAGGGTTCGGCGGGCAGCCTGTAGTGTTCGGCTTCCTCGAGGTAAGCCCGTTCGTGCTCGGGGGATAGTTCCTGACCGCCGTGTTCCCTCGGCCAGGTGATCGCGACGAACCCCGCATCGTACTGCGCGGCTTGGAATACTCTTGCCGCCGCGAGATCGTGCGTGATGTCCGTTCGCGGGGCATGTGCGTGGAGCCACGCGCGTGCGCGTGCTCGAAACTCGTCGATGTTTTCCATGGCGTCGTTACTTCCTAACGGGTGGTCAGCACACCACGGTCGAGAACGGTTTCCCCGCTCGAATTGGTGGTTCGGAACAGGTGCGTCTTGCCGTCGCTCCACACCGACACGGTGAGGCGCTCGCCGGGCAGGACCGGCTTGCTGAATCTGCCGTCGATCGACGCCAGCTGGTCTGCAGCTACGCCGATCGCACGGAGCACCACTCGGGCGCTGACCCCGAAGGTACAGAGGCCGTGCAGAATCGGTGCGGTGAAACCACCTCGGGCGGCGAATGCAGGATCCGAGTGCAGCGGATTGCGGTCGCCCGACAAGCGGTAGAGGAGCGCCTGGTCGCTCCGTGTGGCCGCCGAGACGACCTGATCCGGCTCCCCTTCCGGCACCGACCAGCCGGCCGCTGGATCCTGCGGGCCTCCGAAACCGCCGGCACCGCGGATGAAGATCGCGCCCTCCGTGGTGAAGATCTTCTCGCCCGTCTCCAAGTCGACCGCCTCGGCGCTCGTCCTCACGAGGGCTCCCGAGCCCTTGTCGTAGATTCCCGTCACCGTATTGGTCAGGCTCGCCTTCCCCTCGACGGGAAGCGGCCGGTGCATGATGAGCCCCTGTCCGGCATGGACGACCTTGGTGCGATCGACGTCGCCGATATCGACTTTCAGACCGGGCGCCCGCTGCGCGAGCACGATTGCGTAGGTAGGCAGAACCTGCTGCGGTACGCCCTCGGTGTTCTCCGTGGTGAATTCGAGCTCTTGTGCCGAGTCATCCTGTCCGGCTCCGACTCCGAGCGCATACAGCAACGCGTCGAAGGATGTCCAGCTCACGGTGTCGGGGCCGGCGCTGCGGCCGACTGCCTGCAGATCCAGAGTCACGACGCCGCCACCGCATGCTTGGGCCGACCATCCGTACCGGCGTTCGGGCGAGCCTGGGAGACCAGGTCGGGGATGATGGCGTCGAGCTCTTCGACACGCCAGCGACGGTCCACCTCGACCGTCGGGCCGCTGACCCATCCCTCGGCGACCGTGATCTTCCCTCCGCGCAGACCGAACACGCGGCCGGTGATGTCCCGCGCTGCCGGGCCGGCGAGCCAGACCACCGCCGGGGCGATATTGTCGGGATCGAAAGCGTCGAAGTCGCTTTCGATCGTGTCGAACTTCGCCTTGATCTTGCTGAACACGTCCTCGGTCAGACGGCTGAGGGCGGTCGGGTAGATCGCATTGACCGTCACTCCGTAGCGGGCGACCTCCTGGGCGGTGATCACGGTGAATGCGGCGATTCCCGCCTTGGCCGCGCCGTAGTTGGCTTGGCCCGGGTTGCAGTACAGCCCCGAGGAGGAGGACGTGTTGATCACGCGTGCATCGACGGGATTGCCTGCCTTGTGCTGCTCGCGCCAGTACTGCACCGCGTAGTGCGTAGGGCCGAAGGTTCCTCGAAGGTGTACGCGAATGACCGAATCCCACTCCTGGAAAGACATGTTGGCGACGGTGCGGTCGCGCAGGATGCCGGCGTTGTTGACGAGAACGTCGAGCCCGCCGAAGGTGGTGATCGCGGTATCGATGAGGTTGCGCGCGCCCTGTTCGTCGGCGACGTCATCGGTGTTGGCGACCGCTTCACCCCCTGCCGCGACGATCTCGGCGACGACGTCGTCGGCCGGTCCGCCGCTGCCCGAACCCGAACCGTCCGCGGGACCTCCGAGGTCGTTCACCACGACCTTGGCTCCGTGTCGCGCGAATTCGAGCGCATAACCCCGCCCGATTCCTCGGCCGGCGCCCGTGATGACGACGACTTTGCCGTCCAAAATTCCGTTCATCAGTCTTGTCCTTCGATCGTAGTTGCGGTGATCAGGTTCCACAGGCCATCGGAGCCCCGATGGGAGATGTTCGTTCCGAGACGCCGGGCCCATGCGGTCTCGGCGCCGAACTCGTCGCGCCACGACCACAGGCGGCGGGTGAACCAGTGCAGGTGGCATTCCCGCGTGGTGCCCATTGCACCGTGTATCTGGTGCGCGTTCGCCGCGCCCTGAGTGGCGGCTTCGCCGGCGATGATCTTCGCGATCATCGCGTCTTCGAGCCGATGGGAGACCACTGCGACCTCGGCGGCCATGCGCGCCTGTGCCACAGATTCACCGAGGAGAGTGATCAACTGTCCGACTGCTTGAAACCGGGCGATAGGCCGGCCGAACTGGTGGCGCTCTTTCGCGTGCCGGACCGTGAGTTCGAGGGTCCTCTCGAGTGCCCCGGCGATCTGCAGGGCGCGGACCGCTGCTCCACGGGCACGCCACGTCTCGGCGTCGAGGCTGATCCGGGATGCCAGGATCGCGGTGCCGACCCGCACGTCGCGCATGATCACGGTGTCGCGTGGCTCGCCGGCCAGGTTGCGTCCGGCCGCGATCTCGACCTCTGCGGTGGGGACCGCCGCAAGGACCGGCCCGTCAGCGCTCTCGGCGAGAACGACGATCTGCGCCGAAATCCGCGCCCACGCCACCGCGGTCGCCCGCCCGTTGAGCGTCCACTCGGCCGACGCCCTTTCGGCATGAATTTCCCCGGGCTCCGGAGCCACCGAGACGGGACCCTCCGGCAGCGGCAACCCCGCCGACGCCAGGACGGGACCGGCGATGAGCAGCGCCTCGGCCAGGGGTACCGGGGCAGCCGAATAGGCTGCGAGCCGCACGAGTTCGGCAGCCTCGATCACCGACCCGCCGCTCCCGCCGCCCGATTCGTCGACGCCGACCCTCGTGAGCCCGCTGTCGGACAAAGTGGTCCACAGAGCCTCCGACCAGCCCGCCTTCTCGGCTTCACCCAGTTTTTCAGGGCTGCAGTGCTCCGCGAAAATGCGGAGCGCAGTCTCGGTCAGGATCGGGTCGATCGTTGCGGCGATCATCGGATGAGCTCCTTGGCGGCGGCACCGCGGAGGATCTCCGTGGTCCCACCTCGAATGGTCAGGGCGGGTAGCGAAAAGATCGCGTCGGCGAGGATTCCCGCTTCGGTCTCCGGTGCATCGATATCGGGCGAGATTCCCGCCAGGTCGCGTACGGTTTCGGCGACCTGCTTCTCGAAAACGGTGCCGAGGTCTTTGACGAGCGCCGCCTCCGCAGCGGGGGCCCCGCCCTCATCGATCATCCGAGCAACGGAGAGCGAGAGATTGTGCAGAGTCCGGTATCGTGCCGCGATGCGGCCCACCGCGTTGGTCACTGCGTCCGAGGTCGTGTCGGCATTGCTGCCGAGGAAGGCGCGGAACAACCCATAGGTGGACAGCCATCGGTCAGGGCCGGAACGTTCGTACGCAAGTTCGGAGTTGACCTGACGCCACCCTTGACCCTCCTCGCCGAGGAGCAGATCGTCGGGGACGAAGACCTGGTCGAATACCACCTCGTTGAAGTGGTGCGCTCCGTTCATGCTGATGATCGGGTTGACGGCGACACCGGGACTGGTGAGGTCGACGATCAGCTGGCTCATGCCCTCGTGTCGGTTCTCGCCGAGCGGCGACGTCCGGCACAGCACGAGGACGAAGTCCGCCTCGTGTGCGCCCGAGGTCCACACCTTCGTGCCGGTGAGCAGCCATCCCCCGTCGGTGCGGGTGGCGGCGGTCCTGATCGAGGCGAGATCGGATCCCGAGTCCGGCTCGCTCATCCCGATGCAGAAAGTACACTCCGCCTTGGCGATCCGGGGAAGAAAGCATCGCTTCTGCGCGTCGGTACCGAACTTCAGGATGCTGGGCGCGGTCTGCCGGTCGGCGATCCAATGCGCCGACACCGGGGCACCCGCTGCAAGCAGTTCGGTCACCACGACGAAACGATCCACTGCGGTCCGGCCGTGCCCGCCGAACTCAGTGGGGATCGACATCCCGACCCATCCCCGGTCGGCCAGTCTGCGACTGAACTCCCGATCCGAGCCGCCGCCGAAGTTCGTGCTTCCGCTCCCGATGCGGCTCCGCTCGTCGTGCAGGAACTCGCGCACGCTCGCTCGTAGAGATCGCTCGTCCGGGGTGAGGACGGTGGGTGGGAAATGCATCAGTTCTCCAGTTCTTCAGTACTCGAGATGCCGAGTCGGATGAATGCAGCACCACTGCCTTCATGCCGGATCTGCCTTCATGCCGGATCGAGGTCGCCAGGGTGGTGTCAGTCGCCGCAACCCGTAAGTCGACATCCTTGTCGAATGCCTGGACAGTACATCCGGCCCGACGGTTGGGCAAGACTCACTCGCGCATCCGCGCCACCGAATTTTCGGTATCGACATTAATGTCGAGTTAAGGTAGGGTGGCGCCTGACGCTGCCACGAGACACTTCAGTTTCGCCGCCCTTCGAGCACGTAGGTGGGCCACTCGGCGACGCAGCCGTCTGACGAGCACGCGGCTGCACCGGCCGGCGCCGAACACGCCTTGTCGACGTCGGCCCCGGTTCCGATGCGAGCGACACTGCCGGCGGATCGGAGCGCGGCAGTCTCGATCACGTTCACGAAGTCATCTACCCCCAGAAGGAGCCACAATCGTGGTCCACCCAATACCTGACCTGGTCGATGTGTCGGTCGAGGTCGGCGACGACCACGTCGCCGTCGTCGAGTTCGACCGTCCACCCAGCAACTTCTTCGACCTGTCCTTACTGACTCGCCTGGCCGAGGCGTGCGAGGGCCTGGCCGACGACGGCGACACTCGAGCGATCGTGCTGTGCAGCAAAGGCCGAACCTTCTGCGCGGGAGCTGATTTCACCAGTTCGCCCGACGACCGTGACCCGGGCGCGGTATACGAGCAGGCGCTCAGACTGTTCCGGCAGCCCCTCCCCATGGTCGCCGCGGTACAGGGCGCCGCCATCGGAGGCGGACTGGGACTGGTCCTGGCCGCAGACTTTCGGATTGCGTCACCGGAGGCCCGCTTCGCAGCGAACTTCGCCCAAATCGGCATCCACCACGGCTTCGGGCTGTCCGTGACATTGCCCCGAGTGGTCGGGCAGCAGGTCGCCATGGACCTGCTCTTCACAGGACGCAGGATCAATGCCGCGGAGGCCCACTCCGCCGGGTTGGTCGACACCGTGATCGACCCGGACGGCAACCTCCGCGACGAGGCGCGCGCGTTCGCGGCTCGGATAGCGACGTCCGCACCGCTCGCGGTCCGAGCTATCCGGCAGACACTTCGCGGAGACCTCGCGGAGCAGTTCGCCGCCGCGACGGCGCACGAGCAGGAGGAACAGCAAAAACTGTTCCACACCGACGATTTTCGTGAGGGCGTCGCCGCAGTAGCGGCGCGCCGGCCCGGGAGGTTCACCGGACGATGACCAACAACTTCTCACGCCCGACTGGTCCTCTCGCATCCTCCGGACCACTAGCAGGTGTCCGGATCCTGGAGATCGCGGGAGTCGGACCTGTACCGCATGCCGCGATGCTGCTCGCCGACATGGGCGCCGACGTCGTACAGATCGGGCGGCACGGCAGCACTGCAGAACTTCACGGTGGTTACAAACAACACGTCGCGCGCGGACGCACCATCATCGAGACAGACCTGAAGGACCCCACCGAGGTTGCGCACGTACTCACACTGGTGGAGAAGGCAGATGTCCTGATCGAAGGATTCCGGCCGGGCGTCGCCGAACGCTTGGGGCTCGGCCCCGACGAGTGCGCCACCAGGAACCCCGGCCTGATCTACGCACGCATGACGGGATGGGGTCAGGCCGGACCCGCCGCCAAGCGTGGCGGGCACGACATCAACTACCTTGCCATGACCGGCCATTTGCATGCGATGGCCCGCAACGGCGAGCGCCCACAGGCACCGCTCAACCTGGTCGGGGACTTCGGTGGCGGATCCATGTTTCTCGTCGTCGGAATTCTTGCAGCGCTGTTCGAACGCGTCCATTCCGCCACAGGGCAGACCATCGACGCCGCAATGGTCGACGGGGCAAGCGTCCTGGGCCACATGATCTGGGCCCTACGCGGCGCCGGACAGTGGAACGACACACCGGGCACCAACATGCTGGACGGCGGCTACCCGTTCTACGACACCTACGAAACCTCGGACGGCCGATACATGGCCGTGGGAGCGCTGGAGCCACAGTTCTTCGCCGAACTCGTACAGGGTCTCGGGCTCGACCCGACTGTCGTCCCGGGTCGGTTCGAGACGGAGCGTTGGGATGAAATGCGCGAGATCTTCACGACGACATTCATGACCAGAACACGTGACGAGTGGGCTCGCATCTTCGAACCCCTCGATGCATGTGTGTCTCCCGTCCTCGACTACGACGAAGCCACTGACGACCAGCACCTCATCGCACGGGGAACGTTGATCGAGTTGAACGGCATCACCCAACCGGCGCCTGCGCCACGCTTCTCCCGCACGCCATCGCCCGTGCCACGTTTCGGGTCGCCACAGAGGCGCGCATTCAGCGATGTCTGGATCGAACCAGTTCGGGACTGACAACCGGGTTGTCGCGTTCCATCCACACGTACCAACGGTGTCGAACTGGGGGTTGATCAAGCGGGAGACCGGACCCATATGAATGAACGCCTATATAGTCCACGACTATGGACAAGCGGTTTCTCGTGCACTTCCTCGCGGTGGTCGATGAGGGCTCGATATCGGCGGCGGCACGGCGGCTACAGCTGAGCCAACCGTCGGTGTCGAACACGATTCAAGAACTGGAGAACGAACTCGGGTGCAAGCTCTTCACCCGGGGTCGCGGGATGAGCCTGACTGCCGGTGGGCGGGCACTCGTCGGGCCCGCCCGCGCGGCACTGCGGGCTCTCGATGCGGCCCGGTGGGCCATCGAAGAGATCTCCGAACTGCAGTCCGGTGAGTTGGAGATCGGGTGTGTGGTCAACCGCGCGATCGACCCCCTCTCCGGGCTGATTGCCCGTTATCGGGAGCGGCACCCGGGAATCAATATTCGCGTCCGGACGGTCCCGATCGGGCTTCGCGGGTTCGACGATCTTGCGCGCGGAAACATCGAGTTGCTATTGAACGAAACTCCCCCAGCTGCTACTGGATTTCAGATGCTGTCGCTGGGCGAGTGCGAGGTGCTGGCCGTCCTGCCGCCCGGTTCTCGATTTCCGGACCGTCCATTCCGATTGGAGGACTTGATCGGCCGGGACTGGATTTCCGGCCCGTTCCCCGGGACCGCCGGCCGCTCGCACCTCAACGGACTGCTCGCTGCGCGAGGACTCCCATACATCGATTCGGTTGTCGAGACCGCCCATCGACAGATGGTCCTTCCCCTGATCCTCGCCGGGGTCGGAGGGGGAATCCTGCCGTCGGGCGAGGCTGAACTAGCAGAGCGTTTGGGGGCGGTGGTCCGAAGCTTCGACGCCAACCTCCCGACCGGTCATGCGATCTACTACCGATCCGACGACCCCTCACCGGCAGCCCAGGCGTTCCTCGCAGTCGCGCGAGAGTCTCGGGAATCCACAACGGTGCGCGAATCAGAAATATAGCCACAAACTAGGGTATGCATAGTCAATATTAGTCTAGATATACATCACATCCGATCGTATGGTCGTAGGACCGGGGCCGCGATGGCATCAACCGCCGCATTGCACGCCTCACTTCGGTACACCGCCACCGGGCAGGTGCACCGCCTCCTTCGCACCTCTTCACGAGATCGGACCACACCATGAAGCACAGCCCGCTCCAGGGGATCCGCGTAGTCGACTTCGGCCAGTTCGTCGCAGCCCCGGGCGCTTCGCAGGCCCTCGCCGAACTCGGTGCCGATGTGATCAAAGTTGAGCCACCCGAGGGTGATTGGGTGAGATCCGGCACTTCGCTCGGGGACGCGATTCTCCGCTCCTACAACCGCGGCAAACGCTCGATCGCCCTGAACCTGAAGGACCCCCGCGGACTCGAGGTGGCTGAACGGCTGATCACCGACGCCGACGTCGTCATCCAGAACATGCGTCCGGGCGCGATGGCGGCGCTGGGCCTCGGACCTGACCGAGTTCGGGAACTGAACCCACGAGCGATCTACGCCACGGTAAGCGGGTTCGGACTGCACGGACCATCCCGAAACCGGCCCGGACTCGATATCGCAGCCCAGGCCGAAAGCGGCCTGATGGCCATCACGGGAGAAATGGGCGGCGCCCCGCTTCGAGTAGGTACCACCATCATCGACGCCGCGACCGCTCACGTTCTCACCGAGGCCATTCTCGCGGCACTACTCGATCGGGAACGATTCGGTCGGATCGCCCCGATCGAGGTCTCCCTGCTCGAGGTCGCCGTGCACCTGCAGTCCACCGAGTGGACTTCCTACGACCTCACCGGCGTCGCCCCGCAACGCCGCGGAAACGGACAACCCGGGGTCGCACCGGCCGCAGACCTGATCGCAACCACAGACGGCTACATCGTGGTCTCCGGGTACTCCGCGCAACACTGGCCGCGCCTGTGCGACGTGCTCGGCCGACCGGACCTGGCCACCGATCCGCGATTTGCCGACAACGAGGCGCGCGTGGCAAACCGGGACGAGCTCCTCGTCGCCCTGTCCGACGCCCTCGGTGACCGCACCAGCGAACAGTGTGTACAACTGCTCGCCGGCAACGGCGTCGTGGTCGGCGCCGTACGCAGTTACGACCAGGTTCGCAGTGCCGGTGACGTCGCCGCAGGCGAGCTCTTCACCCGCGGCGAATGCCCGGACGGCGGCCTGTTCGACGTGGTCCGGATGCCCTATCGGCTGGGCGCACAGCACGACCGTGCTGTGCGGCGGGTGCCGAGACTCGGTGAACACTCCGCCGAGATCGCCGCCGAGATCGGCTACACCGAGCCCGAATTGGCCGCACTCCTCGCCGCCGGGATCGTACGGACCGAGGATGATGCCGCGCTCGCCGGGTGATCGGTCGGGTCACCGGCGACGCCATCCGCGACACCACGGGCTACACCCGGAACACGCTACTTCGACACAACATTCGAGGAGACACCATGGCCAATCGAGTCACGACCAGGATCGAGGGGGCAACGGCAACGATCGAGTTCGACAACCCTGATCGTCGCAACGCCCTGTCCTTCGACTTGCTCCACGATCTCGGGGCGGCCCTGAGCGGGTTGTCGTCTTCCTCCCATGTTCGGGTTGTGATCCTGACCGGTCGAGGGTCAGACTTCTGCGTGGGCACGGATCTCGCAGCGCCTCGCGAAACGAAAACTGTTCGCGGAGAATCGGTCGCCGATGACACCGAGCGTTTCCGGCAGATCAACACGATGCTGAACCACTTCCACCAGATGCCCCAAGTCACGATCGCGGCAATCGACGGCGGGTGCGCCGGCGCCGGCTTGTCGCTCGCTCTCGCCGCAGACCTTCGGATTGCCTCCGAGCGAGCGGTTTTCAACACTGCCTTCCTCACCGCAGGGCTTCCGGGCGATCTGGGCGGCATCTGGTTCATGAGCAGGTTGCTCGGCGGTGCACTCGCGCGAGAGCTATACCTCATGCCTCGGAAGGTCTCCGCCTCCGAGGCGCTCGGTCTGGGACTCGTCGGTTCCGTCGTACCGGCAGCCGACTTGCAGGCGACAGCGCAAGATACCGCGCGACGCTTGGCAGCCGCAGCCCCACTCGCGTTGCGATCGATGAAGCAGAACCTTCTCCAGTCGTCTACGACGGCCCTCGGCGACTACCTCGCCGCGGAAGCGGAGCGCCTCGTGCAGTGCGCCCGATCCGATGACGTGCAGGAAGCAGCCGCAGCCTTCCTCGAAAAGCGTCCGCCGGTCTTCACCGGCCGCTGATCCCTGCGCCGACCCCATTCCTCATCCACATTCGGAGTACCACTATGACCACTACCGCAGTGCGGTCCACCGAGACGCATCCGGTCTCGAGACGTGCCTGGCTGATCACCATTCTCTTGTTCTTGTTCATGCTGCTCAACTTCGCCGATAAAGCGGTACTCGGGTTTGCCGGGGTACATATTCAGCGGGATCTGGGCATCACTCCGCAACAGTTCGGCCTCCTGCAGAGCGCCTTCTTCTGGTTGTTCGCCGTCGGTGCCATCCTGCTCGGAGCGCTGTCCACGCGTGTCAGCCTGCGTTGGCTGCTCGCAGGGCTGATGTTGGTGTGGGTTGTCACGATGGTTCCTCTCCTCGGCCCGGTGGGTTTCGGTGTTCTCCTCGCGTGCCGAATCATTCTCGGGTTTGCGGAAGGCCCCGCCGCCGCGCTCGCTACGCACTGCGTCCAATCCTGGTTTCCCGCCCACAAACGGGCATTGCCCCTCGGCATCACGACGTCCGGCGCCGCGATCGGACCGTTGCTCGCAGCTCCGATCATGACGTGGGTCATCGCGACCTGGTCCTGGCATGCCGCCTTCGGGGTGCTCATCGTCGCCGGCGGATTGTGGGCCGTCGTGTGGTTGATCTTCGGCAGGAACGCGCCATCCGACGTTCTCCGGGAGTCGAGTTCCGACAACAGTCCGTTGGCCGAGAGCTCGCTCCGCACAGTGCTGACCACGGGAACGGTCGTCGGTGTCGCTCTGTTGTTGTTCTTCTCGTACTGGTCGACCACGCTGAAGGTCGCGTGGCTCCCCGTCTATCTCTCCGATGGACTGGGATACGACACGCTCACAACCGGTCGCCTGATCATGATTCCGTATGCCGTCGCCGCTGTCGCATCGATGGCAGTGGGGTGGTTGTCGAATCGGCTTGTGTCACGAGGCACGTCCCGGCGGGTGGCCCGGGGCTATCTGGCCGGCGGCCTGATCGTCCTTTCGGGCCTGTCGATGGCCGGCTTCACCGCACTGCCGACGGGCTGGCTTCAAATGGCCCTGATCACCGTCTCATTCTCGGCGAACACTGCGGCGTATGTGGTCGCGTTTGCGGCAATCGGCGACGTCGTGCATCCACGCAAGCGCGGGATGGTCCTGGGATGCATCGTTGCGTTCTACAGCATGGCGGGTGTCATCGCGCCGCTGCTTCTCGGCTACTTCGTCGGAAATGCGGCAGACAGGATCTCCGGGTACGAACAGGGCTTCCTGATCACCGGTCTGCTGATGGCCGTCGGCGGTGCCGCCGCAACGTTCCTAGTGCGTCCCGACCGGGATGCCGCGAGGTTCGCGGTACACGCTGAGCAGGCGGCACGATGAGCGCACCCTCACCGGGACAGCCGGATTCGGGCGACATATCAACCAACACGGAACTGGATATGAATACGACACACGCAGCCACTGACTTCCGCAACCGAGTGAACACCTTTTTCACCTGCGAAGTTCCACCTATTCTCGAGCAGCACACCGAATTCCGCCCGCGCGGTTCCGCCTATCGGCGCGCGTTGTTCGACGCCGGTCTAGCTGGACTGAACATCCCTCGAATCTACGGCGGCCAGGGCATGCCGGACGAGTTCGAGTCCGCATTCGCAGAACTGAGCGTCGAGAGCACTCCGCCGGAGGACAAGATCCACCATGTGGGCGAACACCTCATCTTGCCCATTCTCATCGAGTTCGGAGAACACGACCTGGCCGCCGAGTTCGGCTCCGCACTGCTTTCGGGAACCCAGATCGGGTGTCAACTGTTCTCCGAACCGGACGCCGGCTCGGACCTTCCCGGGGTACGCACTCGAGCTGTATCCGATGGCGACGATCGTTGGATCGTCTCCGGGCAGAAGGTCTGGACATCCTATGCGCAGTACGCCGATGTCGGAATCTTGCTCGCACGAACGGACCCCGAAGCGCCGAAACACAAGGGGCTGAGTATGTTCGTCCTCGACATGCACGCTCCCGGCGTCGAGGTTCGGCCATTGCGGCAGATGACCGGAGACAGCGAGTTCAACGAGGTCTTCCTGGACGAGGTCCACATACCCGGCCACCGCATGATCGGCGCACCCGGTGACGGGTGGAAGATCGCGACATCGGTGCTCGGACGCGAGCGACGCTCGGTCAGCCGTTCCGGCAGCGCGTCCTCGCGCCGGCCACTACCCGTCGACACACTCGTGCGATTGGCCGAGTGCAACGGCCGCCTCGGCGAGTCGGCCGTCCAACAGGACCTCCTCGAAGCGTGGATGGGCGAGCGGGCCGCAGCGCTGATCAGCAGCAGGATCAGCGCCCGGACCCTGGCCGGCCACCTGCCCGGACCGGAGACCTCGCTGGGTAAGCTGCACCGCACCAGGAACGGCCAGCGCAACGCGCGCGTCGCCGCAGATCTCGCGTTCACCGCCGGCGCGAGCTGGGACCCGTCGGACGCTGCCACTACCGCGCTGGCTCGTGAAATCCTCGACGCGCCCGGTCTCGGAATCGGAGGCGGAACCGATGAGATCCAACGCAACACGATCGGCGAGCGAATCCTCGGACTGCCCCGCGAACCCTCCCCGGAACGCGGCACACCGTTCAATCGCCTGAAGAACTCCTAGCCCAAGGACGAGCAATGACGACGATCACCCCATTCACGACGGCGACCGACGAGCGCGACGAGCTCTCCACTGCGGTCCGCCGCCTGCTCGCCCTCCGACACGACGAGGGGGCGGTCCGGAACTGGATGGAATTCCCCGACGACTACGACCGCGGTCTGTGGTCAGAACTCGCAACCGGCATGGGAGTCACCGCCATGCTCATCAGCGAGGAACATGGCGGTGCCGGGTTCTCGGCGGCCGACCTCGCACCCGTATTCGAGGAGGCCGGTCGAGCACTGTACGGCGGCCCGCTGCTGTCGACCGTACTCGCGACTGCGCTACTACAGGCGTCCGGCGACGAGTCCGCCTGCACACGCTACCTTCCCGCCATCGCGGATGGAAGAATCACGGCAACCGTCGCACTGAGAGAAGAGGAAAGGGCGGCCCCGAGCGTCGCGAGTTCGTCCGCACACGACCCCATCGCGACCCGTGCCGAACTTCGCGACGGCGGATGGTTCCTCACCGGCACCAAGACAGACGTAATCGATGGTTGCACAGCGGAACTCGTCATTGTCACGGCGCGAAACGACGCGGGAACCGGACTCTATGCCGTCGCTCCGGTAGAAGGTGGCGGTGTCCAGCGGAATCCGCTGGCCACCATGGACCTCACCCGCAAGCAGGCCCGCCTCGCTTTCGTCGATGCACCGGCTGTCCCCCTCGGCCCCGCCTCGGGAGCCTCCGCCGCGCTGGCGACAGCCCTGAATCTGGGGGCCTTCGTCTTTGCCGCCGAATGCCTGGGAACTGCACGAACGGCCCTCTCCCAGGCCGTCGACTATGCATGTTCGCGTCGGCAATTCGGCCGCCCGATCGGAAGCTTTCAGGCCGTCAAACACCGACTCGCCGATATGTGGTTCGCCCTCGAAACCGCGGCCGTCGTGCTCGACGAGGCGGTGCAGGGAATCGACCGCGACGGCGAACCCGCTCCGCTCGATACCGAACATGCGCTCCTCGCCTGTGTAGAGGCGCTCTCGGTGTGCGCGCAGGGAAACATCTCGGTCCATGGTGGGATCGGCTTCACCTGGGAACATCCCGCGCATCTGGCGTACCGCCGCGCACGTAGCGCCCAGACACTGCTGGGTCCGCTGCAGCGTCACCGAGATCGGCTGTCCGACCTGGCGGGCCTGCGGCCCTCCGGATAGCAGACCTCGCTTCGGCGTCGACGTCGTCCCGGACCGTCCCCGGCTCCTCGGCTGACGTACTCATTTTCATCACCGCCCCTCGGCGGCACGATTGCGTGCCCCGCATCTCCGATACTGAGGAATAGACATGCAGCGCAATGTATTCAACCAGGAACATGAAGACTTCCGTAGAGTCATCCGTGACTTCATCGAGTCGGAGGTCAGCCCGAACTTCACCGAGTGGGAGCGCGAGGGCATGGTGCCGCGCGACTTCTACCGCCAGCTCGGCAAGCTGGGCGTACTGGGAATGACTGTGCCCGAGTCGTACGGCGGGGCAGGTGAAACCGGCTTCAAATACCAGGTGGTGCTGGTTGAGGAGACCGCACGTGCCGCAGTCAGTTTCGGTGCGTACGGCGTGCACACCGGCCTGGTTCTGCCCTACCTGCTGGCTTACGGCACCGAGGAGCAGAAGCAGCGCTGGCTGCCCGGATTCGTCAGCGGCGACATGATGACCGCCATCGCCATGACGGAACCGGGAACCGGCTCAGATCTCGCCGGCATCAGGACCAACGCCCGATTGTCGGAGGACGGCACGCACTACATCCTCAACGGCGCAAAGACTTTCATCACCGGCGGTGTCCAGGCCGACCGCGTCCTCGTGGTCTGCCGCACATCCCCGGCCACCGAGGAGAACCGGCGCGCCGGCCTGAGCATCCTCGTGGTGGACGCTACCAGCGAGGGTTACAAGGTGGGCCGCAAGCTCGAGAAGATCGGCTTGCGTACCTCCGACACGGCGGAGCTCTCCTTCACCGACGTCAAGGTGCCCGCCGAGGATATGCTCGGTGACGAAGGCGCGGCGTTCGGCTACCTGGCCAACAACCTGCCCCAGGAGCGCCTGATGATCGCGGTCGGCACGACCGCCGCTGCCGCCAGTGCAATCACGTTCGCCTGCGACTATGTCCGCGACCGCAAGGTGTTCGGTCAGCCCGTAGCGGACTTCCAGAACACCAAGTTCGTCATCGCCGAATGCATCGCCAAACTGGAGGCCGCGCAGGCAATGGTGGACAAAGCCATCGAGCTGCACGAGACGGGTGATCTCAGTGTCGCCGACGCCGCCAAGGCGAAGTTGTTCTGCAGCGAGAACGCGGGCGAGATCATCGACAAGTGCCTGCAGCTGCACGGCGGTTACGGCTACATGCTCGAGTACCCCATCGCCCGGCTGTACACGGACACCCGCGTCTCACGCATCTACGGCGGCACCAATGAGGTCATGAAGACCATCATCGCCAAGTCTGCCGGGTTCTGACCGCCCGGACTTCGGCAGCCTCGAGTACATCTTCATCCGACGAAACCAGGAGTTTGACAGTGACACGAAAGGTCCACGTGGCCGGGGTCGGAATGATCCCCTTCACCAAGCCCGGGAAGAGCGAAAACTACGACATCATGGGCGGCCGGGCCGCGCGCGCCGCGCTGGCGGACGCGGGCGTCGACTACTCACTGATCCGGCAGGCCTACGTCGGCTACGTGTACGGCGACTCCACGGCCGGTCAGGCCGCGCTGTACGGCGTCGGCCTCACCGGAATCCCGATCATCAACGTCAACAACAACTGTGCCACCGGCTCGTCGGCGCTGTTCCTGGCCCGCCAGGCCGTTGCCAGCGGCGCCGTCGAGTGCGCCCTGGCCGTCGGGTTCGAGCAGATGAGGCCCGGGGCGCTGAAGCGGGTCTGGGACGACCGCCCGGCGCCGATGCTCCGCTTCAACAACCTCATGGCGGACCTACAGGGATACGACGAAGCCACCCCGGGCGCGGCCCAGATCTTCGGTGGCGCAGGCGTTTCCCACATGCGCAAATACGGCACCAAACCGGAGACCTTCGCCAAGATCTCGGTGAAAGCCCGCAAGCACGCGGCCCACAACCCCAATGCTGTCTTCCGGGAACTACTCACCGAAGAACAGGTCCTCGACTCGCCGCACATGTTCGGACCACTGACCCGCTTCCAATGCTGCCCGCCCACCTGTGGTGCTGCCGCCGCGGTGGTGTGCAGCGAGGACTTTGCCCGCAAGCACGGTCTTGCCGCGGACGTGGTCATCGAAGCCCAGGCGCTCACCACCGACACCCCGAGCACGTTCGAGGCACGCGACATGATGCAGTTGGTCGGCTACGACATGACCGCCGCCGCGGCTGCCCAGGTGTACGAGGCGGCCGGCATCGGTCCCGAGGATGTTCAGGTCGTCGAGCTGCACGACTGCTTCACGGCCAACGAGCTCATCACGTACGAGGGCCTCGGGCTGACACCCGAGGGGACCGCCGAGAAGTTCATCCTCGACGGCGACAACACCTACGGCGGCCGTGTCGTGACCAACCCGTCGGGCGGCCTGCTGTCCAAGGGCCACCCATTGGGCGCCACGGGGTTGGCGCAGTGCGCCGAACTGGTGTGGCAGCTGCGTGGCCGGGCCGAGGCCCGCCAGGTCGACGGGGCCCGCATCGGCCTGCAGCACAACCTCGGTCTCGGCGGCGCCTGCGTCGTAACCCTCTACAAGAAGGTGGACTGACGTGGCCATCGATCCCGCGGTCATCGGCCGCGAGCTCCCCGGACACGAGGTGCTCGTCGAACGCGGCAGGCTGCGGTTCTTCGCACAGGCGATCGGCGAGACCAATCCGATCTATTCGGACGTCGAAGCCGCGAAGGCCGCCGGTCACCGTGACGTCCTGGTCCCCCCGACCTTCCTGTTCTGCCTGGACATGGACAAGCCCGATCCGTTCGGCCTCCTCCGCGACCTCGGCATCGACGTGCGGTACATCCTGCACGGCGAGCAGCGATTCGAGTACTCCGCGCCCGCCTACGCCGGCGACACGCTCAGCTACTCGGGCCGCGTGACCGACACCTACTCGAAGAAGAACGGTGCACTGGACTTTCTCGTCCGCACCGTCGACGTCACCCGCGACGGCAAGCCGATCGCACGACTGACCAACACCCTGGTCGTCCGCAACCCGAAGGGGACCAAGTGAAGACCGGCGACACCCTTCCCCCACTGGAGCTTGCCGACATCAGCCGCACCACGCTCGCCCTCTACGCCGGCGCCTCGGGCGACCACAACCCGATGCACATCGACCTCGACGTGGCCCGCTCGGCCGCCCTCGACGACGTGTTCGCCCACGGCATGCTGTCGATGGCCTACCTCGGCCGGCTGCTGACCAACTACGTTCCGCAAGAACGCATCCGCTCCTACGGTGTGCGCTTCGCCGCCATCACCCCGCTACACGCCCGGCCGATCTGCACCGGGACCGTCGTCAGGGTCGAGGACGGCCTGGCGCACCTCGACCTCACCGTCACCCTCACCGACGGCTCCGTCACGTTACGTGGCGACGCCGTCATCGCTACCCCCTGATCCTCCCCCGACCGAAAGGACACCCATCATGGGCAAGCTCGACAACAGGACCGCCGTCGTCACCGGATCCGGTCGCGGCATCGGCCGCGCCATCGCCATGAAGTTCGCCGCCGAAGGTGCCCGCGTCGTGGTCAACGACCTCGACCCGGGACCGGCCAAGGAAACCGTCGAGGACATCATCGCCGCCGGCGGCAAGGCGGTCGCCTGCGCCGGCTCCGTCACCGAGGAAGGCTTCGCCGACCGCTTCGTCTCCACCGCCGTCGACACATTCGGCGGCCTCGACATCATCGTCAACAACGCCGGATTCACCTGGGACAACGTCATCCAGAAGATGACCGACGAGCAATGGGACACCATCCTCGACCTGCACCTGAAGGCGCCGTTCCAGATCCTGCGCGCGGCGCATCCCTACATCAAGGCCAACCCCACCGACTACCACCGCAAGGTCGTCAACATCTCCTCGAACGCCGGCGTCGTCGGCAACGCCGGCCAGTCCAATTACGCCGCCGCCAAGGCCGGCATCATCGGCCTGACCAAGACCCTCGCCCGCGAGTGGGGCCGATACAACGTCAACGTCAACGCCGTGGCCTACGGACTGATCAACACCCGCCTGACGAAGGGGTCGGCAGACGGCAACTCCACCATCGACATCGAAGGCCGCGAGATCAAGGTCGGCGTCAACCCGCAGCTGCTCGCCGCGGCCGAGCGCATCATTCCACTGGGACGGGCCGGACGACCGGACGAGGCCGCCGGCGCCGTGTTCGCACTATGCCTGCCCGAGACCGACTATGTCAGTGGTCAGTGCCTGGTCTGCGACGGCGGCAGCCGCTGAGCCTCCGCCGGCACTCCCCTGGCTGTTCAACGATTTCGAGAGAAAACAGGAAACATCAATGAAGAATCTGAAGTTCATCGACTGGCAGGCGGAAGGATCGATCGGGACGGTCTGGCTCGATCGACCACCGGTGAACGCCGTCAATGGCGAGATGTACGAGGAGATCAAGAGCTTCTTCGACAACATCCGTGACTACCTGCCCGACGCCCGTGCTGTCGTCCTGGCGGGCCGGGGCCGGCACTTCTGCGGCGGAAACGATCTCGCCGAGTTCCAGACCATGGATCCGTCGAATGCGTCCGAACGGATGAAGTTGGTGCGCAATGCGTTCTGGGCGATCTACGACAACCCGGTTCCCGTGATCGCAGCGGTGCACGGTGTGGCTGTCGGCACGGGCCTGGCGATCGCGGCGTCGTGCGACCTCGTGGTGGCGGCCGAGGGAGCCCGGTTCGCCCTTCCCGAAGTCAACGTCGGTGTGATGGGCGGTGCCAAGCACCTGTCCCGGTTGGTGCCGCAGGGGATGGTCCGCTTCATGCATTACACCGGGGATCTGATCGAGGCGGAGAAGCTCCAGCCGTACGGCGGCATCCTCGAGATCGTCCCGCCGGAGCAGCTCGTGGACGCTGCGCGGGCGGTGGCACAGTCGATCGCTCGTCACAGCCCGGTCACCTTGGGCTTCGCCAAACGCAGCCTGAACACCATCGAATACATGGAACTGAAGTCCGGATACGAGTTCGAGCAGGGCCTGACTGGTGAACTGTCCGGGTACGACGATTCCAAGGAAGCGGTCAACGCGGTCGTCGAGGGGCGTACGCCCGTCTACGTGGGCCGCTGACATGCCGATTCTCGACGAGGAACTCGCCTCTGACTTGGCCCGCTACCGGAAGCAGGCCCGCGAGTGGTTGGGCACTGCCGCCATCCCGGAGGTCCCACTCGCGCTCACCGAGCGATTCGCCGTTCTACGTGACTGGCAGAAGACCCTGTACGAAGCCGGATGGGTCGGCATCGCGTGGTCGGTCGAGGCGGGTGGACAGGGATTGACACCCATGCACCACCTGGTCTTCACCGAAGAGCTTGCCCGAGCTCGCGCACCGCAGCCGATCGGACTGATCGGCCTCGACGTTGTGGGCCCGTCGATCGACCACTACGGCTCGCCCTGGCAGCGTACGGAACTGCTGCCTCGGCTCCTGTCGGGTGAGAACATCTGGTGCCAGGGTTTCTCGGAGCCCGACGCCGGTTCCGACCTGGCGTCCCTCCGGGCCCGTGCCCGGGTCGACGGGAACGATTTCGTGATATCCGGGCAGAAGGTGTGGACCAGTTGGGCTCACCTGTCCCAATGGTGCGCCCTGCTCGTCCGCACCGATCCGGCTGCTCCGAAACACAAGGGGATCAGTTATCTGCTGGTGGACATGAACTCCCCCGGCATCACCGTCCGCCCCCTGGTCCAGATGACCGGCGACGAAGAGTTCTGCGAAGTCTTCTTCGACGAGGTCCGCGTCCCTCGACGCAACCTGGTCGGCCGGATCAACGAGGGCTGGCCACTGGCCATCCACACACTCGGCACCGAACGCGCCGGATACACCCTCCGACGTCGAGTCGACTACAAGGTAGCGGTCGACGACGCTGTCGCCGAGATCCGCCGGTATTTCCACGACCGAGGTGAGACCGCACCCGACCGGGTCAGCACTGCGATCGGCCGTGCCCGGGTCGCGTTGGACGTCCTCGATGCCCAAACCCGCCAGACGATCACTCGCCTCGCCGACAACGTGGGTCCCACGCCGGAGGACTCGGTCGACAAGCTCCTCCTCAACGACCTCGAGCAGGCCATCTTCGCGTCGATCGCCGACCTACTCGGTCCGCTCCGGTCGTCGCCGTCCGCCCGGCCGTTCGGCCTGAACGCGGGGCGATGGGTCCACAACCACCTCTACTCTCGTGCCGCCTCGATCTATGGCGGGACCTCCCAGATCCAGCGCAACATCATCGCCGAACGACTTCTAGGACTTCCTCGTGGCTGACCATCCTGACAACCGAGACGCGCTCACATCCGCCGTCAGCGAGTACCTGACCCGATCGTTCGACTCGGACCGGCGACTCTCGCTACTCGACAAGGGCGGACTGGACGTTCAGTTCCAGGCTGAGCTCGCCGAGCTGGGTTGGTTCGCACTCGCGGTTCCCGAGCGTCACGATGGCCTGGGTTTTCCGCTGTGCGCGCTCGGCCCGGTCTTCACCACGTTCGGCCGGCACCTGGTGCCGGGTCCGATGCTCGAGAGTCTCCTCCTCCCGGCGGTACTTTTGAACGGACGCGACGATGCGGCCTCGACCGCGCGGCTGCAGCGCACCGTCGCCGAGGGAGCAGTGCTCGCCCTCGCCGACCCCGGAATCACCGACGACTGGCTCTCCGAGGTCGGCGAAATCACCCTCACCGACGACGGGCTGCAGGGCAGCGTCGCGGTGGCGCGATTCGCAGCCCACGCACACTCCTTCGTCGTCATCGCCCGGCACGGTGACGACCACGCGGTGTGTGTGGTGGACGCTGCCGACCCAGGAGTCGTCGTCGAGGAGATCGACAGCGCTGATCCCACCGCACGGTACGGGCGGGTGATCTTCAACGGTGCACACCGCGACATCGCACCGTGGGCCGTCGGCTCCGAGGCAAACGCGTTGGTCGGTCAGATACGTTCGTGGGCAAGGCTACTCATCGCGTGTGAGTTGGCCGGAATCGCCGAGAGGCTACTCGACCGCACCGTGAAGTACGTCCAGCAGCGGCAACAGTTCGGTGCCGCGATCGGCACATTCCAGGCCGTCAAACACACCGTGGCGAACATGTATGAACGCATGAGCTCCCTGAGGAACCTCTGCGCCGCAGCGATGGCCGACGCTCCGGCCTCGACCGAGCAGGAACTCGCCCACACCGCGGCAGTGGCCAAGGCTTACGCCGCCGACGCGGCATTGCGCGTGTGCGAAGACGCACTACAGATGCACGGCGGGATCGGGTTCACCACGGAAGTGGAACTGCACTGGTACTACAAGCGCGCCCTCGCCCTACGCGCGTGGTACGGGGACGAGATCGAATTGCATCGTGCGATCGGCGCAACCGTACTCGCCGCACCCGAGTGACTCTGAGGGCGCTCCGGTGCCCACGAGTGAGGACGGACGGTAATCACAGCCAGGGACGAGAAAGTGGGATCGCAGCGTGTGACGCAGGAAAGTGGTTGATCGACGGTCTCCCGGCAGGGCTTGCGGGAAGCGTTGTCGCATCCGGGACACTGCCAGTCAGATTGAGAACCCCGCGTGAAAACGCGACTCACGACGCTCTGCGGCCACCAGAACGATCTGCAGCGATCACTACCCTTCACCGGTAGTGCGCGAACGTGCCCGCCGCAAGCGGAATCAGGTGTGATTGGAGGCCCCTCTTACGCGTGATTACCGGCCCGTCAGTTCGTGGAGCGACCAAGGCCCGCATCATCGCTCGCCATGGGTGAACACCCCCGCCGCGGTGTTCACCCATTAGGGGCCGTTGCGCTCACCTATTGGGCCCGCGGTCGTACTCGAACTCCGTTTTCTGCGGATTCGACCCATCGGCCGGTTTCTTGCGGATCTCCAGCCTGTGTGCGGCACCCTCCGCGCGGTGTTCGTGGTCTGGTGAACCGGTGCCTGATAGCTGGTCATTTTCGGCGGGTGGTCGAGGTCGCCTCCCGTTGCGGCCCGTACGCGAATCACGAGGGGTCCGGAAGCGATGTGTTCCACGGTCGATGGATCTACCCCCGACGCCGCGAACAGGCCTTTGGCCAGGGTTCCTCCTCTGCCGGGTCCGACGATCGCGAACTTGTGGCCGGCGAACTGTCCGATGGAGTCGATGCCCGGCCTGCTGTACAGGATGTGCTGATCCTCGGTGTGGAGATTGGCGATATCTTCAGGTCCGAACCCGACGCCCGGGACGAGATCACGCCCTCGGTGAGTATGGTCGCAACGTCGGCCTGTCCACTCGCCACCGCCGCGGCTCTCTCTGCCGTGCTCTTGACCTTGATGACCTCGACGTCGATGCCGTCCCTATCGAAGCTGCTCGATACCAGCGGTCACGACAAGGAACGAGCTACCGGCGAACGACGCCAACTTGATCGTGGTGCGGCCGTTCGCCGAGGACAACTCCGTGCTGTTGGCGCAGCCGACGACGAGGGCAAACACCCCGGCACAGGCACACGCGAGCAGAGAGCGGTGGTTGCGGATTCGAGTTCGGTCGGCGAAATCGGGAAGTGGAGTGTGCGTGTGCATTAGGCCAGGACCTCACGGACGTTCGTCCAATGCTCGAGATTGCGCGGCCGGGCGAGCAGTTCGGTGCCGTCCCAGGCGACTCCCGGAACCGTCATGCATTCGACGAACTTGTCGTCGAGCTCGCGGTCGGTGAGCGGGTCGTGGGTACAGCCGTATGGCATGTCTCCACGTGCCTGCACCGTCTCACCATTCTTGGTAGTGATTTGTATTGTTGCGTACCACTTTTCGAAACTCACCGGGCCGATCGGCGGGGTCGCGGACCGGCACCCGGACGTTCGGCGGCCCGACGATCACGCGATAGCGCTGTTGGACTCGAGATCGGTGACGCCGGGTAACCCCTTGTGGATACCGTCGACGATCGCGAACGCTAGCCCGGTGTCGAACCCGCGACATGAGAAGGTGTCGCCCACCTCGAAGCCTTTCTGCCCGAGGATGCGCACCAGCGGCGGGTGTACGGCGGGAACTGCGGTTCCGGCAAGCCGCTGGTCGCGAACACCTCTAGGACACCGCCCGAACGCCGGCCCGCTCTGCCATGAAGAAATCGTGCCGAGGCGTTGACACCTCACGACTAAAATGAGAACCTATTCGCATATTTGGAATCTGATACGGCTGGGCCAGCAACAACGACGTTCGGCGCAGTTCTCGGATCTCTGGACACCTTCTGAGGAGAACTCATGGCTGACAAGTCTCTGGCCCTGGTAGCGGATCTCGGCGAAAGCTTCGGCAACTACACCATCGGCGACGACGACGCGGTGCTGGATCTGGTGACCATGGCCAACGTTGCGTGTGGTTTCCACGCCGGTGACCCGCGGGTCATGGAGCGGACGGTTCGTGCCTGCATCGAGCGGGGCGTCGAGATAGGCGCCCACCCCGGATACCCCGACCTGGTCGGATTCGGCCGCCGGGCGATGGCGTGTACCGAAGACGAGATCCGCACCGACACCCTGTACCAGATGGGTGCGCTGAGCGCCTTCGTGAAGGCGCAGGGTGGCACGCTCAGCCACGTCAACCCGCACGGCCGGATGGGCAACCTCACCGTCACCGACCCGGTGCACGCGCGGGGTGTCGCGGACGCCGTCGCCGCCTTCGACCCGGAGCTGATCGTCGTCACGCAGGAGGGCCTGCTCGCCGAGGAAGCGCGCGCCCGGGGACTGCGTGTTGCCCTCGTCTTCCTCGCCGACCGCGGTTACGAGGACGACGGCACCCCCGTGCTGCGCACGAAGCCCGGCGCCTTGCTGCACGACGCCGACGAGGTTGCCGCCCGTACCGTGCGGATGGCGAAGGAGGGTGTCGTGCGCACCGTGCACGGCACCGACATCCCGCAGGAATGCGACCTCGTCCTGCTGCACGGCGACAACGCGGAGGCCATCGTCAACGCGAACAAGCTGCGCTCGGCATTGGTGGACGCCCACGTCGCCGTCAAGCCTCTGCGTGAGGTGCTGGCAGACAAAGCTCGCGCCGTCACGGTCTGATCCGATGCTGCCCTCCGCAACGCCGGCAATCACACAGATCGTCTACGGCGACGCTGCGGTCATGATCGAGGTGTCGGGGTCGGATCTCGAGACCCGGCGCGCCGTCACGCGTGCGCTGCGGAAGGCGGTGCTCACCGACACGCCTCGGGGAGTCGTCGACGTGGTCGGCGGACTCGAATCGGTACTGGTGCGTTTCGACTGCGCCCAGGTGATTCACGACGACGTCTCGCGCGATCTCGACCGCCTGATCGGGGCCATCGTGCACACCGACGGTGACGACACGGCCGCGAGACATTTTCTGGTGCCGACCGTGTTCGGTGGTGAGCACGGACCCGACCTGGCGCCCGTCGCCGGTGAACTCGGCCTGACCGAAGACGAACTCGTCGACCTGTTCACGTCGGCGTCCATGACCGTCGACGTTCTCGGCTCGGGAATTGCGCCCATGATGCACGGGGCCACGTTCCCGGGTTCCGTGGCCCGCTGCCGGACGCCCCGCGCCAACGTCGCCGCGGGCGCTGTCATGGTGGCGGGCCACAATGCCATCATCGGCCCGGCGCCCGGGCCGAGCGGCTGGCGCATCCTCGGCCGGACTCCGCTCGCTCTGTTCGACATTCACCGTGATCCAGTCGTCCACTACACGCCGGGAGACATATTCCGATTCAGGGCCGTCTCCGAATCCGAGTGGTCCACGCTGGCCGGACGTCCTCTCGAACCGGTAGGTGCCTTGACATCATGACCGCAGATGCTGAAATCATTGTCCAGCAACCGGGTTGGCTGACCACACTGCAGGACCTGGGCCGGGCCGGGTCGGAGCACCTCGGTGTGCCGGTGAGCGGGGCCTCCGACCAGTACTCCGCCGCAGTCGGCAACGTCCTCGTCGGTAATGCCCGGGGCGCCACGCTGATCGAGATCATGGCCACCGAGTTCTCGGCGACCGTCACGGCCGATCTGCTGATCGCGGTCACCGGAGCGACCGCCGACGTCCGGGTGTCCGGGCACCGCGCTCCGATGTGGGCGCCGCTGTGCGTCCCGGCGGGATCTCGCATCACGATTCGCAACGTGCGGAACGGTATTCGAACCTACCTGTGCGTGAACGGCGAATTGGAAACCGACCGTTTCCTCGGGAGCGCTGCCCCCGATGCGCGCATGGGTTTTCCGCAACGCCTCGGAGCCGGACAGCGGGTCCGGCTTCGGACGGACTACGTCGACTTCGTGCACCCGTACGCGCAGCAGCCGTTGCTCCGGCTCCCGGTTCGGATCCCCGACCGGCGCCGCGACAGCTGGGTCGTCGACGTGACCGACGGTCCGGAAACGGCTGCAGTCGGGGGTATTCGGGAGCTTCTCGAATCCTCCGAGTACACGGTGACAGATCGGTCGAATCACGTCGGGCTCAGGTTGTCGGGTCCGGTCGCGCACCCCGAGGGGCTCGACGAAATCATCTCCCACGGGGTCCCCATCGGGGGTGTGGAGATTCCACACTCGGACGAGCTGATCATCCTCGGGCGAGCGCGGTCGCTGACCGCCGGATATCCGATCGTGGCGGTGGTGACGTCCTCGTCGATGTCGATTCTCGGCCAGGCCGGCCCGGGGCAGAAGCTGCGAATCCGTTGGAGCAGTATGGAAGACGCAATCGCCACGTACCGCTCGCAGCAGGCGGACCTCGACGAGCTGGAGGAGGCGGTGCAGCGGGTGTTCGACGCCGTGAACCTGCCGCATCACACCCGGGTGGTCCAGCCGACCGCCTGAGGTCCCCGCACCGTACAGAGGCCCTGGAGCACCGCTCCGGGGCCTCAGTGGCGTGCGTGGACGCTCCCTCCCTTTGCGGGAGTTCACACATCGGTCGCCCGTGTCACCGGATCTTTACAAACAGGTCTTGACGCGGACATAACCAAGTGTGAAGCTGCTCTCAATAGAAAAACATTTCTCACTCTGTCGGTGGTTGATCCCGCGAGTCGAGACGAACCGAAGGGAAGCCCCGATGTCTGAACTGGACGGCGCACAACTCCGCATCTCCGCCGGCTGGACCCGGCCGGCGCCGGAGCTGGTCGCAGAGTTCGCCCGATTCCAGGTCGCCAATCTCGGCGACGCGATGGAGCGCCTGGGAATCTGCGACTCCGGCATCTCCCCGATCTGGCCCGGCGCGAAGTTCGTCGGCACAGCGCTCCCCATCCTCACGACGGCGGGCGACAACGCAGCCATCATCAAGTCGCAGGAGTTCATCCAGCCCGGCGACGTGGTCATGGTCAACGGGGCGGGTCACCTCGGCCGTGCTCTCATCGGCGACAACCTCGTCCAGCGCTTCGCAGCACGTGGTGCCGCCGGCGCGGTCGTCGACGGGTGCGTCCGCGACCGCGAGACCATCGAGAACCTCGGTTTTCCGGTCTTCGCGCGGGGCGTGACCCCGGCCGGACCGTTCAAGAACGGACCCGGCGTGATCGGTGAGGACGTCGCGATCGGCGGCGTCGTCTTCCATCCCGGTGACATCGTCTGCGCCGACAGCGACGGCATCATCGTCATTCCGCCTGCACGTGCCCGCGAAGTGCTCGACGCCGTTCTCGCGGTGGTCGCGCGTGAAGAGGCCCTGGACGCCGAGGTCGCTGCGGCGACCTTCAGCTGACAGATGCCCGTGTCCGCCACATCAGCGATAATCCCGGAGAAAGGGAACGCAAGGTCATGACTGTCACCAATCCACCCGCGACCGATTCCGACAACCGGAAGGTAGTCAAGAAGGTCACCATTGCCGGGGGTATCGGCTCGTTCGTCGAGTGGTACGACTACGGCATCTACGGTCTGCTCGTACCCACCCTCGCTATCGTGTTCGCCCCGGGAAACGGCAGCTCGGGTGGCATCATGCTCACCTACGTCGGGTTCCTCATCAGCTTCCTGGTGCGGCCCTTCGGCGGTGTCATCTCGGGTTATCTCGGCGACAAGCTGGGCCGCAAGACTCTCCTCGCCTTCCTGCTGCTGATGATCTCCGGTTCCACCGCTGCCATCGGCATGATTCCGAGCTTCGAGACGATCGGCTGGGCCGCGCCGATCCTGCTCATCTGCATGCGGATGATCCAGGGCTTTTCCGCGGGCGGCGAGGCGTCGGGCGCCATGTCGTTCGTGGGCGAGTACGCCGACGACGACAAGCGTGGCCGCACCACCTGCTGGCTGCCCATGGGTTCGTTCGCGGCCCTGCTGGCGGGAAGCCTGATCTCCAGTGCGATCATCCAGCTGCTGGGCCAGGACGTGCTCGAATCCTGGGCGTGGCGCATCCCGTTCCTGCTGGCAGTGCCGATGGGTCTGGTCGGTTTCTACATCCGGAACCGGCTCGAGGACACCCCCCGATTCCAGGCCCTGCGTGAGGCCAAGGTGGTCGAACGGAACCCGCTGAAGGTGGCGCTCACCTCGAAGCGGCACCTGAAGGCCATCGCCATGACCATCGCGCTTCCCGCACTCAACGGACCCGGCTACTACATCCTCTTCGTGTACATGCCGACCTACCTGAAGAAGGAGCAGGGATTCAGCCAGCTCCAGGGACTGCTGGTGACCGCGGTGAGCCTGGTGGCGATCCTCATCGCGATCCCCTACGCGGCGCGGCTCTCCGACCGCATCGGGCGCAAGCCGGTGCTGCTGTACTCCGCGCTCGCCATGGGTGTTGCGTCCTACCCGTGTTTCCAGATGATCTCGACGGGCAACCTCGCCGCCGCGGCGCTGGCGGGAATCATTCTCGCGGCACTGTTCGCCGGACATGCCGGTGTGATCCAGGTCCAGCTCGTCGAACTCTTCCCGACCAACGTGCGCTACAGCGCGTACAGCATCGGGTTCAACATCACCACGGTCGTGTTCGGTGGCAGCGCCCCACTGGTCATGAACTGGCTCATCGGACTGACGGGTGACAAGAGCATCCCGGCGTACGCGGTGATCCTGACGGCGATCATCACCGCGCTGACGGCGCTGAAGCTCGTCGAAACCGCCGGCCGGCCCCTGCAGGACACGTAGACCCGGCGTTCGTACGACACGGCCGGGGCGGAAACCACCGACGGTATCCGCCCCGGCCCTCGCTTTCTCTCTGCGCACGACACGAAAGGACACCCCGAAATGGGATTGCTCGACGGAAAGATTGCCCTGGTCACCGGTGCCGGAACCGGGATAGGCCGGGAATCGGCGATCAAGCTCGCGACCGAGGGCGCCACCGTCGTCCTGGTCGGCCGCCGGGAGGCGGTACTCGCCGAGGTCGCCGCCGCGATCACCGAGGCCGGCGGCACCGCACTGGTGAAGCCGGCGCACATCGAGGACAGCGAGCAGATTCACTCGTTGATCCATTCGGTGCAGAGCGAGGCCGGTCCGATCGACATCCTGGTGAACAACGCCGGTGCGGGCGGAAGGGTGCTCAACGTCCGGTGGACGAGCGAGGACGAATGGAACGAGATCCTCGGTGTGAATCTCACCGCCGTGTATCTGCTGACTCAGGCGGTGTTGCCCAGCATGCTCGAGCGGGGCGCCGGCACGATCGTCACCGTTTCCTCACTGGCCGCCGCGAATCCCAATCTGCTGGGCGGTGCGGCGTACGGCGCCGCGAAGGCCGGCGTCCGGAACTTCATGACCTACCTGCACAACACGTTCCGCAACGACGGCATCCGCGCCACGTGCATCCTGCCCGGCGAAGTGAGCACCCCGATCATGGACAACCGGGCCAACCCGCCCAGCCAGGAAGTACGTGACGCCATGGTCCAACCCGACGACGTCGCCCGCGCGGTGCACCTCGCCGCCACACTCCCGCCGCGGACGGTCATCCCCGAACTCGTCATCGCCCCGACCCGTCAGCGCGACATCTCCGGCGACCTCGAGGTCAGCCGGTGGAAGGGAGCGCCGGAAGACATCCTCAGAGGCCTTGACGTGCACCACGGTAGATGAGAAACTATTCGCATATGCGATGCAGTACTCAATTGAGATCGTGCAGATTTCGAAAGGATCGGTAGACCTGTGATCAACTTTGCCCCCTCGGACGCGGTGAACCGGGTCGAAGAAGCCTCACTCCGGACTCAGCAGCCGCAGTCAGGCGGCGACATGGTGTCCCTCGCCATGGGCGAACCGGATTTCGACACCCCGGAGCGGATCCGTCGCTCGGCAGCCGCCGCACTCGAGGCCGGCTACACCCACTACGCCGCCCAACTCGGTGACGCCGATCTGCGCGCCGCGGTAGCGGAACAGGTGAGCGCCCTCGCCGGAACGACCTACGGGTCCGACCAGATCCTCGTCACCCACGGCGGTACGGGCGGACTCGCAGCGGCGATCCTCGCAACTGTGAACCCGGGAGACAAGGTCGTGATTCCCGACCCCACCTACTCCCTGTACGCGGATCTCGTTCACCTGGCCGGTGGCGTGTGCGTGCCGGTGGCGCTGCAGGACGACCTGCACTGGGACCTCGACTCGCTCGCCGCTGCACTCGCCGGCGCGAAGCTGTTCGTGTTCTGCAACCCCTCCAACCCCACCGGCGTCGTGCACCGCACCAAGGAACTCGAGGTACTCGGCGAGATCCTCCGGAAGTCCGACACGCTGGTGATCGCCGACGAGGCCTACAGCGAACTCGTCTACGGTAGTGAGCCTTTCACCTCGGCACTGCAGATTCCCGAGTTGGTCGAACGAACCCTGTACTGCCAGACCTTCTCGAAGAGTTACGCCATGACCGGGTGGCGGGTGGGATACCTGGCCGGGTCGAGTGCGGTCATCACCGCCTGCGCCCGGGTGCACAACAGCAACAACGGTTCGGTCAACACGGCCGTCCAACGTGCCGCCCTCACCGCGCTCACCGAGTGCGCCGACGACGTCGCCACCATGCGGGAGGCCTACCGGGCGCGTCGGATCCTGATGCGTGACGCCCTGTCCCAGGTTCCCGGGCTGGAGTTGGGAGACCCCGAGGGCGCCTTCTACTTCTTCCCGAAGTACTCGGCCGACGTCCCTTCCGTCGAGGTCGTGCGGATCCTCCGCGAGCACGGCGTCGCGGTCCGGCCCGGCAGCGAGTTCGGCGCTCACGGCGAAGGTCACCTGCGCCTGTCCTACGCTGCGAGTTCGGAGGCGATCACCGAAGGCGTGGCCCGGCTGGCGCGCGGGCTGGCCTCGCTGGCGTAAGAACGAGGGAGAGGATCATGACGATGGCCAAGAAGCCGATGCGCAGTGACACCGAACGGAATCGACGCAGCCTGATCCAGGCAGCCGTCAAGTTGTCCTCCGGCAACGACGAGCCTGTCAACATGACCGAGGTCGCCAAGGCCGCCGAGGTGTCGCCGGCCACCGCGTACCGCCAGTTCAGTTCGGTCGACGACATTCTCGGCGAGTACCGGTTCGAGGTCGGTTGCCGGATGCGGGACTACGCTCGCACGCTCGACACGGTCGGACTGGAACGGCTCGAGGAGCTCTGCCGATGCTGGGTGGGACTCGTCGTCGAGCACGGTGAGGCCATGGTCGCCACCAGGTCGCGGCACGGATACCTGGAACGGCTGCGCGAGGACACCTACTACCTGACCGTGCAGGCGGAGGCATTGCTCGAGCCACTGCAGCAGTCGGCGCGAGAGCTCGGCATCGCCGACATCGGCGACGAGGCCCTGTTCCTCTGGAACCTCCTGTTCGACCCGCGAGAGATATTCGACCTACTCAACACGGTGGGCCTGTCGGCCGAGCAGGTGGGCACCCAGCTCTTCGCCGCACTGCGCGGCGCTCTGACAGGCTGGGCCGCCGCCCGCGGCGAGCAGGACCTGTCCCGGTCGTGGTCCAACGGGGTCAGAACGTGACGGCCCTGCAGATCGTCGTGATGGGGGTCGCCGGCTGCGGCAAAACCTCCGTGGCTCAGGCCATCTCCGAGATCACCGGAGCGCGACTCGGCGAGGCCGACGAACTGCATCCCGCGTCGAACATCGACAAGATGAGCCGCGGAGTCCCGCTCACGGACGACGACCGCGGGCCGTGGCTCGAGGACATCGCCCGATGGCTCGCCGACGGCGCCGAAACCGGAATACCTGGAGTCATAGCCTGTTCCGCCCTCAAACGGCGCTACCGGGACGTCCTCCGGTCGGGTGGCGCACCGATCTTCTTCGTTCATCTGCGAGCCGACCCGGACCTCATCGCGGGACGCATGAACGCTCGCACCGACCACTTCATGCCCACGAGCCTCCTCGACTCCCAGTTCGCGATCCTCGAGCGACTGCAGCCCGGAGAAATCGGGATCGAACTCGAGGCCGTACAGACTCCCGCCGACCTGGCCAGGGCAGCACTCGACGCGAGTGGACTGCACACGGATCAGGACCGGCCGACCTTCATCGGAGGACCAGCGTGACCAGCCACCCCGCGTTCGACATCGAAAACCAGATCGCGCTCGTCACCGGGTCGAGTCGAGGAATCGGCTTCGCCCTGGCAGAGGGGCTCGCACAGGCCGGTGCCGTCGTCGTACTCAACGGCCGGAACTCCGACGCACTCGAGCTGGCCCGCAAGCAGATCCACGAACGCACCGGGGCGAACGTGTTCGCCTACGCGTTCGACGTCACCGACGCGGCCCAGGTCGCCGACGCCGCGGCCGCGATCGAGAAGGAGGTAGGCCCCGTCCGGATCCTGGTGAACAACACCGGCGTCCAGCACCGCAGTCCCCTCCTCGAATTCAGTGAGGACGACTTCCGGCGGGTACTCGACACCAACCTCACGAGCGCGTTCCTCGTGGGACGTGAATTCGCCCGCGCGATGGTGCAACGTGGGGTCGGGAAGATCGTCAACATCTGCTCGATCCAGAGCGATCTCGCCCGGCCCGGTATCGCCCCCTACGCCGCGAGCAAGGGTGGCCTGAAGATGCTGACCCGCGGAATGTGTGCGGACTGGGCACCGCACGGGCTGTGCGTGAACGCCATAGCGCCAGGCTACTTCGACACCGAACTGACCTCAGCCCTGGTCCAGGACGGCGACTTCTCGGCCTGGCTCGCGGGGCGCACCCCGGCCGGACGCTGGGGCCGCCCCGACGAGCTGGTCGGTGCACTGCTGTTCCTGGCCTCGGGCGCATCGGATTTCGTCAACGGCCAGATTCTGTACGTCGACGGCGGTATGACCGCGGTCGTCTAGAGACCACACCGAGTTTCATCGAAGAGCGGAGCGCAGAACACATGCGGGCTTGTGTCGTACACGGAGCACACGATCTGAGGGTCGAGGACATCGACGTCCCGGCACCCGGGCGAGGCCAGATAGCGGTGGACGTCGCCTACGGCGGCGTCTGCGGGTCCGATCTGCACTATGCCCATCGCGGCGGCGTCGGCGACTTCCTCGTCCAGGAGCCGATGGTCCTCGGGCACGAGGTGGTCGGCACGGTCGCCGCACTCGGGGCCGACGTCGACGGCCCCGAGGCCGGCACGCCCGTCGCCGTGCACCCTGCCACCCCGTGCGGGAAGTGCCCCGAATGTCTCGACCACCGCGAGAACGTCTGCCGCGACACCCGGTACCTGGGCAGCGCAGCCCGCCTCCCACACGTGCAGGGCGGATTCGCCCAGCGAATCGTGCTGCCCGCCCATCAGATCCGTGCGCTCCCCGAGGGACTGAACCTCGAAACCGCGGTGCTGGCCGAGCCGTTGTCCGTGGCACTGCACGCAGTCGCCCGCGCAGGAGACGTCACGGGCCGCTCGGTGTTCGTCACAGGCGCAGGACCCATCGGGTGTCTCGCCGTCGCGGCTCTACGCGCGGCGGGCGCCCGCGACGTCATCGTGTCCGACCTCGTCCCCGAAACACTCGCGGTAGCCCGAGCTGTCGGCGCGACCGCGGTTGTGCGGGCCGACGACCCTGACGCGGCGCCGACCGACATCGACATCGCCGTCGAAGCCTCCGGCGCGCCCGCAGCTCTCGGCGCGTGCGTCCGCGCCGTCCGCCGCGGCGGTCGCGTCGTGCAACTCGGTCTGCTCCCGCCCGGCGACGTCACCTTCCCTGGAAATCTTCTGGTCACCAAGGAGATCGAGCTCGTCGGTGCATTCCGGTTCGGCGCGGAGTTCGACGACGCATTGGCACTACTGGCATCCGGGCTCCCCGTCGAACCCGTTCTCACCCATCGCTTCCCGCTCGACCAGAGCGAACAAGCATTCACCGTCGCCCGCGACCGCACCCAGGCCAGCAAGGTCGTCCTCGACCTCCGCTGAACACCCCGGGCCCTACCTTTCGAGGGATACCCATGTCTTCATCCACTGCAACGCCCACCCCGACCGTGCATCTCGGCCCCGATCAGCCGCCGCTTCTCGTCGACGCCATCACGGCGGGCGGCGGACAACTGACCGGGCTGCACGACGCCGACGCCGTGGTCTGGACGGGGGCGCCGAGCGACTTTCCGACGCTGCCCACACAAGTCCGGTGGGTGCAGCTGCCGTCTGCGGGTGTCGAAACCTGGTTTCGGTCCGGTGTCGTCGACGCCGGCAGTGATCGAGTGTGGACTTCCGCAGCAGGCGCGTACGCGGACAGTGTGGCCGAGCATGCGCTGGCACTGCTCCTTGCCGGCGTGCGGGCGCTGCCGGGTCAACTCGCCGCAACATCCTGGGACCAGGCGGGTTTCGGGGCTCAGGTCCGGACACTGCGCGGTTCACTCGTGGCGATCGTCGGCTGCGGTGGCATCGGGCGGGCACTGATTCCGCTTCTGTCCGCCGTCGGTGCGCACACCCTTGCCGTGACCCGTTCCGGCAGGCCGGTTCCCGGTGCCGTCGAGACTCTGCCGGCCGAGCGCACGGCCGAGGTGTGGGGTCGGGCAGACCACGTGGTGCTCGGAGCACCCGCCACCGGCCAGACCAAGTATCTGCTGGGTGAACCGGAACTCGCACAGATGAAGTCGACGGCCTGGGTGGTCAACATCGCCCGTGGCTCCCTGATCGACACCGACGCCCTCGTCGAGGCACTGAACCAGGGGCGGATCGGCGGCGCCGCGCTCGACGTCACCGAACCCGAACCGCTGCCCGACGGTCACCCGCTCTGGGCCCTCCCGAACGCCATCATCACCCCGCATGTGGCCAACCCTCCGTCCGCGCTGGCGCCCGCGTTCGCCCAGCACGTCAGCGACAATGTGTCCCGCTTCGCCCGCGGGCAGGTTCTCGCCGCGGTCATCGACCCCGCCAGCGGCTACTGATCCCGTAGCCGGTTCTCCTCCCCGTCCCTCGGTCCCTGGAGCGTGATTTGCCGTGACGGCCACAACACCTTCCGATCTCTCCTCCACCGTCCCTACCGACGTGATCTCTCTCGGCCTCGCCTTCGCACACGTGCGGCCGGCCCGTACGGTTCTCACGCACGCCGCGGCGTCGGCTGCGGGAAGGACGGTCCTCCGGGTGGTCGCCGACGATCATCCGGACGTGCCGGCACTCGTGGCTGCGTGCGCCGTGCAGGCGGGGTCGGTGGTGCTCGACATCGAGTGGTCCTCGGTCGGCGTGCGCCGGGCCGATGACGGGACTCTCCTGGGCGCCGCTCCCGGGGCGCCCCTCGGTGAGGGTGACACCATCGCAGAAATGCGGCTGACCCTCGAACTCGCCGAGACAACCGACGACCGGCGCGTACGCGCGACCGAGCGCCTCGTCCGTGATCTCGCCGCCGACCTCACCCTGATAGCGGACGGTGCGCAGCCCTTGCGTTTCGACCACATCCGAGGCAGGGCGGTCTCGGCTCTCGAAAGCGCGGGAGTCGAACGACGCGCGCCCGCGTACGACATCGCACTTCGGATCGTCGACGCCCTCCCCGTCGCCGATCTACTGCTCCCCGCCGCCGACGAGGTCTTCGAGTGGGCGGTGACCGCGGCCCGGGATGCTGCGGCGATCGACGTCCGAGTGCTGACCGTGCCCGCCCCACTGCCACACAGCACCACCTGTCTTGTTCTGGTACCCCTGCGCCGGCTGGACCACCGACTGGGGGCAGTGGCCACCGAGATCGTCGAACGACACCTCGGCGGGCGGGCAGGGATAGGTGAGCTGACCGTTGCGGGATCGGTGCTGGCTGTTCTCCGCTTCGACGTACGGTCCACTTCCCAGCCGGATCGGGCACCCCGGACGTCCTCCACTGTGAGTGGTGCTATCGAAGCCGGACTGCGTGCGACGATCAAGACCTGGGACGACACGTTCCGAGAGGTCCTCGGCCGGCATCCGGACGCCGCAACCTCGGGCAGCGCGCAGCGGTACACGGAAGCCTTGCCGGAGGCGTACAAGAAGGAGCACGGCGTCGAGCGGGCCGCGGTAGACACGGCCACACTCGAATCCCTTCCGCCGAACTCCTCCTCCCTCTCGCTCTACCGCATCTCAGGAAGCACGCAGTCGCCGTGGCGGTGCACCCTCTACGTGGCGGGGCAACCGGTCACCCTGAGCCGGGTACTTCCGCTGTTGCACTCCCTCGCTGTCGAGGTCGTCGACGAGCACCCGTACCCGGTTCGTCGCAGCGACGGAACGCAGTGCTGGATCTACGATTTCGGTATCACCTTCGACGGCGACGCCACACGTGCCGGAGCGGGAGATGATGCGGACCTCACGTCCCGGTTCTCCGCCGCCTTCGCCGCGATGTGGGACGGATCTGCCGAGATCGACGGATTCAACGCGCTCGTTCTTCGGGCCGGGCTCGATTGGCGTCAGGCCGCGATGCTGCGGGCATACTCCAGGTACCTGCGCCAGGCCGCGTTCCCCTACTCACAGGATTACATCGCCCGAGTCCTGAGCCGTCACACCGACATCGTCCGCCGGATCGTCGCCCTCTTCACGATGCAGTTCGACCCCGATGTTGCGAACGAAGAAGCCTCCGACGCGATGGCACAACAGCTGAACGTCACCATCGATGCGATCCCGGAGATCGACTCCGACCGGATCCTCCGCTCCTTCCTGCTACTGATACGGGCCACCCTCAGAACCAATTACTTCTCCGGTACCGCACACCAATCGACCCGCCGGGCCCTCGCGTTCAAACTCGAACCCCGGTCTATCCCCGAACTGCCCTCCCCGCGTCCGCGGTTCGAGATCTTCGTGTACTCGCCGTGGGTCGAAGGAGTTCATCTGCGGTTCGGCGCCATCGCGCGCGGAGGATTGCGATGGTCCGACAGACTCGAGGACTTCCGCACCGAAATCCTCGGGCTGGTCAAGGCACAGGCAGTCAAGAACGCGGTTATCGTGCCCGTCGGCGCGAAAGGTGGTTTCGTGGTGAAGCAGCCGCCCGTCGGTACCGGCGACGCGGACGCCGATCGCACGGCCAGGCTCGGTGAAGGAATCACGTGCTACCGGGAGTTCATCGCGGGATTGCTCGACCTGACCGACAACGTCGACCGGGAGACCGGAAACGTCCTCACGCCGGACGGAGTGGTGCGGCGCGACGGCGACGACACGTATCTCGTCGTTGCCGCCGACAAGGGAACCGCGGCGTTCTCGGACATCGCCAACGACGTTGCCGCACAGTACGGTTTCTGGCTGGGCGATGCCTTCGCATCCGGCGGATCGGCCGGCTACGACCACAAGCGCATGGGTATCACCGCCAAGGGAGCATGGAAGAGCGTCGAGCGACACTTCCGCGAACTCGGTGTCGACACCCGAACCGACGCATTCACCGCGGTCGGGATCGGCGACATGAGCGGCGACGTGTTCGGAAACGGGATGCTCCTCTCTCCCGCTCTCCGACTCGTGGCGGCATTCGACCACCGGCACATCTTCGTCGACCCGGACCCTGACCCCTCGAGGTCGTACGCCGAACGCGCCCGACTGTTCGATCTGCCCACCTCGTCCTGGGAAGACTACGACCGGTCCGTCCTCAGTGAGGGCGGTGATATCTGGTCCCGCACCGAGAAGTCGATACCTATCGATCCCCGTGTGAGAGTCGCACTCGCACTGCCGGAATCGACCAGATGGCTGTCCCCCACCGACCTGATCGCCGCGATTCTGCGGACACCAGTCGATCTTCTCTGGAACGGTGGCATCGGGACGTACGTCAAGGCGAGCGACGAGTCCCATGCCGACGTCGGCGACAAGGCCAACGACGGTGTCCGCGTCGACGCCCGCACCGTGCGAGCCCGCGTGATCGGCGAAGGCGGAAATCTCGGCGTGACCGCACTGGGACGGACGGAGTATGCCCTCGCCGGCGGGAGGATCAATTCTGACGCGCTGGACAATTCGGCGGGAGTCGATTGCTCCGACCACGAGGTGAACATCAAGATTCTCCTCGACACCGCCGTGAGCGCCGGCACCCTCGACGCGGAACAGCGGAACCCGTTGCTGGCGTCGATGACCGACGACGTCGCGGCATTGGTCCTCGCCGACAACACCTCGCAGAACGAACTGCTGGGCACCACTCGCGCCGCCGCGGCGAGGTCGCTGTCCGTGCATCGTCGACAGATCACCGCGCTCGAACGCCACCGCGGTCTCGTTCGAGCCCATGAGGCTCTTCCGAGCGAGGAGGACCTGGGCGCACGCGCCGCGACCGGCCAAGGGTTGGTTTCGCCGGAGCTGTCCACACTTCTCGCCCACGTCAAGCTCGCGCTGAAAGAGGACCTGCTTGCAGGGCATCTCCCCGATACCAGTGAGCTGTCGAACAGGCTCCCCCAGTACTTTCCCGCGCAGGTCCGCGACAGGATCGCGCCCGGCACCGCACACCCGCTCGCTCGCGAGATCGTCACGACGATGGTGATCAACGAAGTCGTCGACGACGGCGGGCTCTCGTACGTCCACCGACTCCACGAAGACTGCGCCGCCTCGACTGAAGATGCCGTGCGTGCGTTCACGATCACCGCGGATGTCTTCGATCTGCGTTCGGTATGGGGCGAGATTCGCCGGACGGAGATGCCGACCGCGGCGTCCGACCTTCTGAAGGCCGAGTCGCGGCGGTTGCTCGGCCGGGGTTCGAGATGGTTCTTGGCGAATCGACCCCAGCCACTGGCCATCGGAGCCGAGATCACGCGGTTCGCCGCGGCCGTTCGCCGACTGACTCCGATACTGCCCTCCTGGTTGCAGGGCATCGATGTCGACAATGTCTGTCGCAGGGCCGCTCCGGCCATCGAGGCCGGTGCGCCACAGGATCTCGCGCACAGAGTGTTCCGCTCGCTCGACGTGTTCGCGCTTCTCGACATCGTGGAGATCGCGGAAGTGTCCGAGAGGGATTCGACGGAAGTCGGTGCGGTGTATTGGGCGCTGAACGCACACCTCGAGGCGGGACGACTCCTCACGTCCGTCACCGCCCTCGACCGTGGTGACCGTTGGCACGCACTCGCACGACAGGCATTACGCGACGACCTGTACTCGTCGATGCGTGCACTGTGCCTCGACGTTCTCGCAAGCAGCGAGCCCGGTCAGGACCCGCAGGACAGCATCGCCGAGTGGGAGGCCGGCAATTCGGCCCGGCTCGAAAGAGCGAGGGCCACTCTGCAGAGCGTATTCGAGAGCAACACGTTCGACTTGGCCACACTGTCGGTCACCGCCCGCCAATTGCGCAGCATGGCACGGACGCCGCACCTGTCAGCCCTCGTGCACTAGGGAGATTCGCCTGATGACGAAACCAGCCGCACCGAGAATTTCTCGCGGAAGCGACCGCGATCGCGAATCATCGGAACTCGTCGCATTCGCTGCGAAATGGCAGCCGTTCGGCGGGGCTGCAGCCGGGGAAATACTGGTCCACTTCGGACTGACTCCACGGCAGTATTACCTTCGGCTGGGACACGTGCTCGACTACTTCGACTACCGCCAACTCGGCCTCACACGAGAAACCCATCAGCTGATCAGGCAGTTGTGCTGGCAGCGAGTCGAAGCGCACGAAGCTGCCGAGGTGCGCACAACGGCCTTCGATGCGGCACAGAGGCAGGGGGCGGTTGTCGGCCACGCTCTTCATGACGAGGGTTGAGCTGAGGCGCTGGACGCCGGGGAGGGTGGCGAGAGATGCGTCGTACAGCGTCCGGAAGCCGCAGCCCATGAGAGTCAAGTGGGAACCATGCGGAACGAGGTCCGGTTGGGCAGCCGCGACAACGATACGGAGGTCGGACTGCGCCCGCGCTTGGAGGTAGGGCAGCATTCAACCGCTCCCCTCGAAAAGGTCGTTCGAACAGCCTCACCGTCGGACTACGCGTACAGGTCCGGCAGGATGTACCAGCCACCTTTACCGGAATACGCGGCTCGGCCCACCTCGGCCCTGATCGACAACAGTCTGACGCGAGCTACAACTACGAAGACCAATGAAAGGCCACATACGAATTCTCCCGAACCGATCGTGGTGGCGACGCGACTTCAACCCCGATCGGCAGCTTCGGCGGCGCACTGACGGACGTCGTCGCAATACCCGTAAGATGAACGCCTTCAGTGACGCTGCACCGGCTGGTGCGCATCCCGATTTGTCCACGCCCGACAGGTATTGAATGAACGACATTCAGCAGCACGCGGACAGTCTCGCGGATCGATTGAGTCGGTCGATCGAGATCGACGACTGCGGTCTGCGTCCGCTCGCCCTCTCAGAGCAGTACGGTGACCTCGACGATGTCCGGGTGCGATCGATCCTGCAGCGGCATTCATCCCCGGAGGTATTCGAGTACGCCTTCTCGCTCGATATCGCACATGCGTCCGGGCCCGTGCGCTATCCCCCGCACCCCGAGCTGAAGACCCTGCCACGAGTCTGCATTCCGCTGCGGGCCCAGGGCGAATTGCACGGGTATCTCTGGTTGATCGACAGTCCACCGCTGAATGAGTCCGATATCGCCACGGCGATGGAAGCCGGCGCTGATATCGCGGAATTGCTGCACCGGCAGTCACAGTCGACGGCCACAGCACTCGACCAGGAGACCGAGCTGGTAAGTGCCCTGCTGAGGCACCCTCTCGGTGTCGAGCCATCATCCGATCTCCTCCGAGATCAGCCGCTTCTCGATTTCACAACACCATTGACCGTGGTCACCACCCGTCTGCGCCGCTCGGACGACTCCGCCGAGCCCCTCGCTCACTCGACGGTGCGGGGCGCCGTGCAGGAAGTGGTCTACGCCCGCCCCACCGGCCACTCCCTACTCGGACACGACGACGACGGCGTCCACCTGATCATGAACACCGACGTCCCTCACGCCCGGCAGCGCCCCTTCCGTCACGCACTGCAGAAGGCTGCCCAACGGCGCGGCTGGATGCTGTACGGCACGGGCACCGGATCAGCGGCGTCTTCCCTTCCCGAACTGCGGCAGTCCGGGGAGCAATCCTCATATGCGGCCACCGTCGCACACACCAGAACGGTCGATCAGTTGGGTTGGGATGAACTCGGCGCCGACATCGTTTTCTACGGCCTGCCCTGGACGACGAACACACTCGACATTCTGTTTCCGGGCGCCTCTCGTCTCCTCGAGGCGGGGAACACATTGATCCGAGAGAGCCTCGATGCCTACTTCGACTGCGGGGGTGACACCCGCCGCGCCGCCGCTCGCTTAGCGATCCACCGGACCACCCTCTATTACCGACTCGACCGCGCCAGGGAGTTCCTCGGGCCGGAGTGGCAACAAGGTGAACGCAGATACGGACTGCAGTCCGCACTCCGTCTGGCGATGCTCATCCGCAATAGTTAGCGCGGGTCGGCCAGGGGCATTGATACCGCGCTACCTGGCCTTTTCGACAGAATCAGGAACGGCACCGATTTTTCCTCGAACAGGGACGGAAGACGCACCCGGCACTGGCCCCTAGTGTTCGGAGTCACAGTCCGAGAGCGTCGCACCGGCCCATGAACTCCCCACAGTGCATGACCGATGAGGTGACCCACCAGTGCGCTCGACCACCGTCCGGACCGCGCGGTCACGGTGGCCCCGCGAATCGGCATCACGTGCTCGAGCGCCACGACTGCTGAATCGAACAGCACTTCACCCGAGGAGAAACCAGTGGCCACAAATGCTCTCGATGACGCGAAACTGTCGCGCTTTCACCTGAAAACGGCCCTGTACGGCAATGGGGGGCACCTGTGCGACGGGTACATCCTCGGCGCCATCGTTCCCGCCCTCCCCTTATTCGCCGAGTCTCATCCCATCAGTCCTCTGATGAGCGGCCTCATCGGCGCCTCCGCGTTGATCGGCGTGTTCCTGGGCAGCCTCATGTTCGGGTGGTTCACCGACAAGATCGGTCGCCGGCGCATGTTCGTCATCGACCTCGCCCTGTTCGTAGTCCTCTCGCTCGCCCAGATCGCCATCACCGACGCCGTGATGCTTCTCGCCTTGCGGGTGTTGCTCGGTATCGCCGTCGGAGCCGACTACACCATCGCCACCACCTTGGTCGCCGAGTTCGCACCGCGAAAACAACGGGCGACCCTACTCGCGATGGGACCGGCGATGTGGACCGTCGGCTACGTTCTTGCCATCGTGGTCGGGACCGCCATCGCCGGTGTCGGCGGTGACAACGCCTGGCGATGGATTCTGGCTACGAGCGCCGTTCCCGCTCTCGTTCTTCTCGTCTTGCGTCGGAAGACACCCGAATCACCGCGCTGGCTCGCCCAGAACGGCCGCACCGATGAAGCCCTCGCCATTCTGCGGAAGCACGTCTCCCCGACCGCGACCCTCGCGGACCTCGCCGAAGAAGAAGAACCGGCTCAGGGTTCCCTTGGTGAGGTCTTCGCGAAGCAGCACCGCAGGCGCCTGGTGTTCTGCTGCCTGTTCTGGTTCTGCCAGGTCGTCCCCTACTTTGCTGTCTTCACCTTCCTGCCGACCATCCTCGACTCACTACACATCGAATCGGGATTCTGGCAGACCACCAGCGTCAACCTCTTCCTGCTCATCGGTGGCGTCGTCGGTATGGTCACGATCAGTAAAATCGGGAGGCGTCCGTACACCCTGATCTCCTTCGCGCTCCTCGCCGCCTCGACACTGGCAATCGGCCTCTGGCAGGACGCACCCGCGGGCTACGTCATCGCCCTCTTCGCCCTGTTTGCGCTCGTCTCCTCGGCAATGTCCGCACTCGACACCGTGTATCCCAGCGAACTCTTCCCCACCAGCATTCGCGCCACCGCAACCGGAATCTGCGTGTCCTTCAGCCGTATCGGCGCGGCGATCGGAACGCTGCTGCTGCCGGTCGGGATCGACCGGTTCGGAGCCCACGGAGTCACCCTGCTCACGGCAGCAATCGCCGGCGTCGGCTTCCTCATCAGCTACGTCTGGGCCCCGGAGACGGCAGGGTTGACCCTCGCGCAGGCGGCAGGTGAGACAGACCCACACCCCGCGGAGCCGGCGGCGGGTAGTCGAAACGACAACTCGCCGTTCGCATCACAACCGTAAGCACATCTGGCGCCGCCCGGCCCCGCTAGTCGTTCTGGGCGGCGCCCGGACCATCAGGCCCTACTCACCACCGGAGGAACCCCATGACTGTCGTCATCGACAGCAGCGCCGATCTCACCCTCGACACGATTGCCCGAGTCGCGTGGGGTGGCGAGAAGTGCGTGATCAGCGACCGCACACTCGGCGAGATCAGTTCTCGTCGAGACGAATTCCTCGCTTTCGTCGAGGCGAACGCCGACAAGCACCTGTATGGGATCACCACCAAACATCACGTCGGCGCGAAGTCCGTCCTCGGCGCAGAGGGGCGTGCCGAATTCGCGACACGTCTACCGTCGACGCCCGCCACGGTTGGCGCACTCCTTCCCGAACGCGTGGTCCGGACCATCGTGTTGGCCAGACTCGCCGATGTGTTGAACGGCACCGCCTGCTTGCGGGTGGACACCGTGCAGAGACTGCTCGCCATGCCCGAATCCGACCTTCCACCCGTGCCCGCGCGGGGCAACGGTGAACCGGGAGACATCATTCCCCTGGGCCACCTGTTCCGGTCGCACTTCGACGGCACCCTCGAACTCGGTGAGGGAATGGCCCTGATCAACGGTTCACCGGTCGCGGCGGCGGCCTTGAGCGACGCCGCGCTGGCCGGGCGTCACCGGGTCACCGTCATGGAGCATGCGATGGCTCTCGCCGCGGCGGCGATCAATGCTCCGTTCGCCCACTACGCCCCGGAGTTGGACGCCGCCTGGCGGGACGAGCATCAAGCGGAAGCGCTGCACAACATCCGCCGTCTCATCGACACCGAGGACCATTCCCGAGAGCTCCCGTACCAAGCGCCTGTGTCGTTCCGCAGCGGGCCGCGAGTGATCGGGTGGGCGCGGCGGGCACAGGCCGGGGCGGAAGAATGCGCCGAGATTGCACTGTCGGCGTCGTCGAACAATCCGATTTTCGTCGGTCCCGCAATCCACCCCCCGTTCGGGACGATCCTGTCGAACGGGGGGTACCACAACCCCGTCGTCGCTCCCAGCCTCGATTCCCTGGCGCGGGCGTGGGCGGACGTCTGCCAGCTGGTCACCGCACAGGTCAACCGGATCGTCGAAGATCCCAAGGGACTGGTCGCCACGGAACCGGAATCCCAGGTCAGCCTCTTCTACATGTCGTCGGCCGGGTGGGCTGAGGAGGCCCGCGCCGCCGCCACGACCTCATTGATCGGGCTGGGCGGAGCCGGTCAGACCGATACCGGCACACCGGACCTTCTCGCCTGGCGGAAGGCCGTCGACGCCGGCGCCGCACTCGACGCCAATCTGGCGTTGCTCGCCCTCGTCTCCGCTCATACGCTCGCCCGGAAGGGACAGGCAGTGCCGCCGCGGCTGGCCGAGCTCAACCAGCAGATTCTTCAGCGATTCCCCGTCGGGACCGCACCCGTCGACTTCGGAACGAGACTGCAAGATGTCGTCGACCTGCTCGGTCAACCGATCACCGAAGTCGTCTCGCCGAGCGTGTCCGAGTTAGCCACCACCTAGTCCCGCCGACCCCAACCGTGCCGTTGAAAGCGGGTATACCGCCGACTGCACATCCGCGGTTCCGGCGAACGAACAGAGGGAGAAACACATGACTGTCGCAGTGATCGGCGGCGGTGTCATCGGGCTGAACGCCGCATGGAGTCTGCGCCGCCGGGGTGAGGATGTCACGGTCATCGAGCGCGGTGCGATCGGCCACTCGGCGTCAGCGGTCAACGCCGGTTGGATCACACCATCGTTGTCGACTCCACTGGCATCGCCCGGGATACTCCGACTCGGCCTCGAGCACGCATTCGACCCGAACGGCGCCGTGTCGATCCGGCCGCGTCTGGACACCGACTGGATTCGCTGGCTGTGGAAGTTCGCGCGCGCGGCCCGACCGGCCACGTACGAGAAGGGCGTCCGAGCGTTGCTGCACCTCAATGCCCACACTCTCGACCTCTTCGACGAACTTCACGACGATGGAGTCGATTTCGAGATGCATTCGGCCGGACTGCTCGCGTTGGCCAAGTCCACCGATGGTCTGCAATGGTTCACCCAGTTGTTCGACCAACTGATCCCGATGGGATTCACCGGCACAATCGAATACCTTTCGGGAAACGAAGCACGACAACGAGATAACGCCATCGGCGGCGGAGTGCACGCTGCCGCCCACACCTCGATCGATCGCCATGTCCACCCCGAATCGTTGCTGCACGGTCTACACGAGAAAATCACCGAGATGGGCGTCACGGTCCATGAGCACACCGCAGTGGAGGCCCTCATCCCGACGAGCCGGAAATGGACGATCCACACACCCGACACCGCAATCCGCGCAGACCAGGTCATCGTCGCACTTGGCGCCGCCACCAATACACTCCTCATCCCGTTGGGTGCGCGACTACCGATCGTCGGAGCCAAGGGCTATTCAGTGGACCTGCACAGGAGCGGAACTCTCCCGCGCCATTCGCTCTATCTGATGGAACCGAAACTCGGCGTGAGCCCGTACCACGATTCACTAAGGATCGCAGGAGCATTCGAGTTGCCCAGCGCTGACGAGACCACCATCCCCACGCGGCGAATCCGCACACTCATCGAACAGACACGCCCCTACCTGTCGGAGCGTGCGCCACACACAGCCGCCGACCTCCATCCCACCCATGCCGGACTCCGACCCGCCACGCCGGACAGTTTGCCGTTCATCGGCCCGGTACCCGACCACACCGGCCTCTACGTCGCCGCCGGCCACGGCATGCTCGGCGTGACCCTCGCCCCCGCCACAGCCGAGGGACTTGCCGAGATGCTCACCACCCATCGGATCCCCGAACCCATGTTGCCTTTCCAACTGGCAGGACGCATCTGATGAATGTGCCGCTTCCCCGGTGTGATGGGAAGCCCTTCTTCCGTGTGATTACCGACCCGTCGGTTCGTCCGCCAGGCCGCGCTCATCTCCGTCGGCAGACGGTCTCGGGCGCAGTCGTCGGCGCGAGCGATATCCTGGGGAGACGCCACCGAGAGGCACCTCGTGCAGAGTTCGTCGTACGTATCGTGGACCGGATGAATCGACCTGGATGATGCCCATCGATCCGTTCGAGACCCACTCCGATGTGAGCCCATCCGTCACGTCGGAGCTGAGAGCGGACGGATTCGCCGACGCCCGGGAGATCGGGCGTGGCGGGTTCGGTGTCGTGTATCAGTGCAGGCAATCCGCCCTCGACCGGACTGTCGCGGTGAAGGTGCTGACCAACAGTCTCGCGGAGGAGAACAGGGAACGGTTCTTCCGCGAACAACGCGCGATGGGCCGCCTCACCGGCCACCCGAACATCGTCAATGTCCTCCAGGTCGGTGTCACCGAAAGCGGCGAACCGTTCATCGTGATGCCCTTTCATCCACAGGGCTCCCTGGACGAACGCATCCGACGGCACGGTCCGTTGCGGGTGGACGACGTACTGCAGTTCGGCGTAAAGCTGGCTGACGCACTGGAGGCCGCCCACCGCCAGGGCATCGTCCACCGCGACGTCAAGCCCGCGAACATCCTCCTCACCGACTATGGTGAACCGGCGCTCACGGACTTCGGAATCGCGCACATCACCGGCGGGTTCGAGACTGCCACCGGCATAGTCACCGGTTCACCCGCGTTCACTGCACCCGAGGTGCTCGGCGGCGCCTCCCCGAGCCCAGCCTCCGATATCTACGGACTCGGAGCGACCCTGTTCTGCGCACTCACCGGACACGCCGCATTCGAGCGCCGCAGCGGCGAACAGTTGGTCGCCCAATTCATCCGCATCACAAGCGAACCGGCACCGGATCTACGGGATCACGGCATTGCCGACGATGTCGCGACCGTGATCGAGCAGGCGATGTCCGGCCGCCCCGAGGACCGGCAGCCATCGGCCCTGGCATTGGGCGAGAACCTGCGCGAGATCCGACGTCGCCGCGGGATATCTGCAGACGACATGGCGCTCCACGTGCGACCCGCACCGGAAACGGAACCAGCACCACAGGAGCGGATTCACACGAATCCTTCCAGCCACGAGAGGGGGAACCTCCCCCTGGAATTGTCCAGCTTCGTCGGTCGCAGGCACGAACTCACCGAAGCGAAGAATCTGCTGGCGTCGTCGCGCCTGCTGACATTGGCCGGAATCGGTGGAGTCGGGAAAACACGTCTCGCACTTCGCCTTGCAACGAGCATCCGCCGTGAGTTCGCCGACGGCGCATGGTTCGTCGAGCTCGACGAGGTCGATACTCCGTCCCGCCTGATCGACGTGGTGGCCGCGACCCTCGGTGTGCGGGACCAAACTGACCGGTCGCCACGCGAGATTCTGCTGGACTTCCTGCGTTCCCGCGAACTGTTGCTGATCTTGGACAACTGCGAGCAGGTGATCGACGCGGTGGCCGACCTCGCGACGGTTCTGCTGCAACAGAACCCGAATCTGCGCATCCTCGCCACCAGCCGAGAACCCCTGGCCATCGCCGGGGAGGCAACATTGCGCGTGCCCCCACTCACCGTCCCCGACACCGACCGGGAGCCGTCGCTCCAGGGTCTGCCCCGCTACGATGCCGTGTCGCTGTTCACCGAGCGCGCCACCACCGCGGTCTCGACCTTCGCGTTGACCGATGCCAACAAGTCCGCTGTGGCGCGGATCTGCCGCCGGCTGGACGGTCTGCCTCTGCCGATAGAACTGGCGGCGGCGCGGTTGCGTGCGATGTCGCCCGACCAGATCTTGCAACGGCTTTCCGACCGCTATGCGCTGTTGACCCGCGGGAGCCGCGGCGCACCCTCGCGCCAGCAGACGCTTCGGTTGTGCGTCGACTGGAGCTACGACCTGTGCACCCCGCTCGAACAACGGACGTGGGAACGACTTTCGGTCTTCACCGGCAGCTTCGAACTCGATGCCGCAGAACACGTCTGCGGGGAGAACATGCCGCCGGAGGCGTTATTGGACTCGGTGGCATCCCTCGTCGACAAGTCGATCCTGATCCGCGAAGAGCACGGCGTCACTGTCCGCTTCAGGCTGCTCGAGACCCTCCGTGCCTACGGACGAGAAAAGGCCCAGCAGAACGACGACTACCACCACCTGCGCCGGCGGCACCGGGATTGGTACCGCCGGCTGGCTCGCACCGCCGAGGACGAGTTCATCGGTCCCCGGCAGCTCGAGTGGATCGCGCGACTCAGCAGTGAGCAACCCAATCTGCGGGACGCGATGGATTTCTGCCTCGCCGACAACGATGCCGACGCCGGTTTGCACATTGCCACACCGTTAATGCAGCTCTGGGGGTCGCGAGGCCAGCTCAGCGAGGCGAGGCGCTGGCTCGACCAATTCCTCTCACTCCAGCAAGAGCGCCCGACCGTCACCTATCTCCGGGCGCTGTACGCCGACTGCCTCATGACCGAACAGCAGCAGGACCATCAGCGAGGTGCTGCCCTCGTCGAGCAGGCGCGGATCCTCGCCGATCAGATGACCGACCCGATAGCGCACGCGATCGTCGACCACGCGGACGGCATCGTCGGATTGTTCACCGGCGATCTCACGCGCGCGGCGTCACGTCTGGAGCGGGCACAGCCGGTGTTGCGACACGCCGAGAACGATCTGGCACTGCGGATCGAGTCTCTGACGTTGCTCGGATTGTCGTATCAACTGGCCGACACCGAACCCCACCGGGCGATCGAATGCTACGAGGAAGTTCTCGCGATCACGGAAGCTCACGGTGAATCCGTCTATCGGTCCTACGCACTGTGGGCGATGGCCGTCGCACAATGGCGACTGGGTGATCAGCGTCGAGCAACCGGGCTACTCGAAGAAGGAGTGCGGCTCGCTCGACTCGTCGACGACCCGGTCGGTTGCGCAAATTGCGTCGAAGTACTCGCCTGGATCGCCGGAACCAGTGACCCTGAACGTGCAAGCACACTGATGGGAGCCGCGGAAGCGCTCGGTCGCGTTGCCGGTAGCCCTTCGGTGTTCGTTCCCAACCTGCTCGTCTATCACGAAGAGTGCGAACAAGTCGCACGTCGGGTGCTCACCGAACGCGTCTTCGAGGCGAGCCGGCAGCACGGCAGGGCAATGGATCTCGCTTCCGCTGTCTCCTACGCGCTCGGCGAGCACACCCCGACAACGAATCCCAAGGGATCCGCCCACCTGACGAAACGCGAACAACAGGTCGCCGAACTGATCGCCGAGGGCCTGACCAACAAGGCAATTGCCACCCGGCTCGTCATCTCGCAGCGCACCGCTCGAGGACACGTCGAACACATACTCACCAAACTCGGATTCACCTCGCGCGCACAGGTCGCCGCCTGGGTTGTCGAAAAGAGACGTACGTCGTAGTCGCCACTCCGAGCGCTCCCTGCGCGAGCACCTCGCGCAGGGACTCACCTCGAACCTCGAAGTTCGAACTTGAGCACCTTCCCCGTCGACGAGCGGGGGAGTTCGATCGGAAACACGATCTCGTCGGGCACCTTGAATTTCGCGATCCGACCGCGGGTGTGCGCGATCAGTTCGTCGGCCGTGACCGTGGCGCCCGTCCTCACGATCACGAATGCCTTGGGCCGTTCACCCCACTTCGGATGGGGGACACCGACGACCGCGACGTCGCGCACGGCGGGATGAGTCATCATCGCCTGCTCCACCTCGATGGTCGAGATGTTCTCGCCGCCGGAGATGACGATGTCCTTCGCGCGGTCCTTGAGTTGGATGTAGCCGTCCGGGTGAATGACGCCGAGATCACCGGTGTGGAACCAGCCGCCTGCGAACGCCTTCGCGGTGGCCTCGGGGTTGCGGTAGTAGCCGAGCATCACGTTGTTGCCACGAAGGACGATCTCGCCCATGGTCTCGCCGTCGGCCGGGACGTCGTCCATGTTCGCGTCGACGACCCGGGCGTTCTCGGCCTGGACCATGCCCACACCCTGCCGGGACAGCAGGGCGGCGCGTTCTTCGGCGGTGCGCTCGCTCCACGCGTCCTGGTATTCGCAGATCGTGTACGGCCCGTACACCTCGGTGAGCCCGTACACGTGGACGACACTGATCCCGATCGCCTCGAGCTGGGCGATCACCGTCGGCGACGGTGGCGCCGCGGCGGTGGTGATCCGCAGGGCGTCCACCGGATGTGCCTGCGGCGCTTCGGCGATGGTGGAACACACGGTGGGAGCGCCGCACAGGTTGGTGACCCCGAGGGTGTCGATCGCGTCCCAGATCGCGTCGCCGCTGACCGCGCGCAGGCAGATGTGGGTGCCGGCGGCCTGGGTGACCGCCCAGGGAGTGCACCACCCGTTGCAGTGGAACATCGGCAGCGTCCACAAATACTTCGTGGATCCGGTGAAACCGTTGTGGAACGTCTCGCCGAGCGAGTTGAGGTAGGCGCCGCGGTGCGTGTACATCACCCCCTTCGGCTTCCCGGTGGTCCCCGAGGTGTAGTTGATAGCGATCACCTGCTGTTCGTCGTCGACACCCCAGTGCACCGGGGCGTCGTCCACCGTGTCGGCCTCGGCGAGGAAGTCGGCGTACTGCGCGGTGACGATCCCGTCGGGAACGACGGGCGGCTCGATCGTGGAGTCGGGGATCTCGATCACCTCCCGCAGGCCCGGGACGGCGTCGCGGGTGCCGGCGACGGATCCGACCAGTTCGGAGTCGACGAACAGCAGACTCGCCCCGGAGTGCTCGAGGATGTACTCCAGTTCGCGGCCCGCCAGTCGCCAGTTCAGTGCGACGAGAATGCCGCCGGCGAGCGGGACCGCGAAGTGAGCGAACAGCATCTCGGGGGTGTTCGGGCACAGGAACGCGACGCGGTCGCCGGGCTCGATCCATCTGCGCAGGACCCGGGCGAGCCTCTCGACCTCGCCGCCGAACTCACGGTAGCTGTAACGGCGGTCGCCGTGAACGACGGCAACCCGGTCCGGGAACACGCTCGCCGACCGCTCGAGGAAACGCAGCGGGCTGAGCGGTGTGTAATTCGCGGTCGAGAGGGTCGGTCCGGACACTGGAAACCTCCGAGATGTGGACATCGCCTGCGACTCAGTCTGCGCCGCGCTACGCACGTGCGCCCGCAGAACGACTTTCATCGGACGAAAATTGACGTTCACGTGGTCGGCCGCGACCTATCGGTTCGCCCTCCGCATCGAGCATCCGACCGTGAACAGCTACTGTCCCCGGTCTAGTTGACCCACAACCCGTCTGCGGCATTGACCAGGTCGATCTGATACCCCAGGTAGGCCACTCCCCTGCTCCGTTTGCGGAACATGGACGGGGACGGGGCCGACGCCGGGGAACAGCGACAGCAGTCGGCGCGTCTCACAAGGTCAGTGGCCCAGTAGCGTCACACGACCGGGTCAGCTGTCGGTGGTCAGCAGGTCGGCGAGGTTGTCGAGGCTTGCCCGTACCGTGCGTGAATACGCCTTCGTGACGATGGGGTCCGCCAGCTTGCCGAATACCCCACCGAGACCACTTTCGCTGTCGACTCGATAGGTGAACAGGGTGCCGCCGTCGACCTCCTCGAGCTTGGTGGTCGCGGTGAAGCCGATCTTGCCCTCCACCGACTTGGACGTGGCCACCTTCGCGGGCTCGTACTCCACGAATTCCGTCACCCACTCGAACCGCTTACCCAGGATTCGGGTTACCCCGCGCCACCGGGTACCCACCCCGAGTTCCCCGTCAGTGATCTGCTCGCACTCGACGTTTGACGCTTCCCACGACGGCCAGTTCTCCGCCGCGACGAGAAAACTCCATACATCCGACGCAGAGCGTGCAATGACGACGGACTGCTCGACAACTGGCATGGTGATCATCCCTTTGATGGTGACTGGATCGGCCGTGACCTGCCTCGTCACGCCTCCCATTAATCTGAGGGACAAAAGAATGGAGACTGGTCCGTTTGATTGTCCTCTCGTGCCGGGTTCGCTGTCACTGATCATTAGCGCACCAAAGCGCTGGTAGACGGTGTAGACGGAAGGATGTCTCACGACTTCTCGATGGCGAACGGGCGTGACGCGGCGGGCCTTCGTCGCCGACACCATGCGGTTGTTCGACAGCGCCGCCGCAGAGGATTTCACACCCGACTGGTCATCGATGCGGCATCAAACGTCTGCGTCTCGACAGATCAGAAGAGGGAGCCACCGTCGGTGGCGTCGTACCGCCTCACTGCCGAGTACTTGGGCTTCTTCGTGCGGGGCGCCTTGGCCCGCATTCGCCACTTGTTCAGGGCTTCGGCGTCTCGCCACACCTCGACGGAATCGACTTGTTCGGGATTGACCGAGTCAGCCGTGATGGCGACGTGAATGCACCCGTCGAACTCGCGGGCGCATGAGACGAGCTCGCTGAATGCGGCGACGTACCTGTCTCTGTCTTTGGCATCCACGAGTTCGTGGCCGGCAATGATGATCATGGTTTCTCCTTGGGGCGGGCTCGATGCTCGACGGCTATTCCGGAAGCGGGAGTACTTCACCCGGCGTTTTGGTGTAGCCGAGTTGCTCGATCACGCGCCCGCCGCTGACCCGGGTCACGTTCACGCCGAGAACGGATTCTGCGTCGGTAGGCCCGAAGCGGTAGCGCCACCGCACGGCAGCCCATTCGCCGTCGGCGAATACGTGCTGGACCTCGAACCTGGTGGATACGTCGTCCATCAGCTCCGCCCAGAACGCCACGCACGGGTCCTTTCCGACGTATGCCGTGCCGTCGGGTGCCGGCTGGGCCGACACCATCAGGCAGTCGTCGTGGACGACTGCGGCGAGCGCGGCCTTGTCGCGGCGCTTGAAGGCGTCGTTGAACCGGGCAACGGTGTCGGCGGTGTCCTTGGTGATCTGCGCAGTGGTGGTCATGTCGCACACTCCTCATCGGTAGAACGATTGGTCTACATCGCACGGTATAGAATGGTCGGTCTACTGTCAATCGGAAGTTTTAGGACCAGATGACTACAAAGCCCTCCCCTGGACCCCGAGAACGACTTCTCGCGGCCGCTCAGGACCTCTTCTACTCACGCGGCGCCTCTGTCGGCGTCGATGCGCTGCTCAAAGAGGCGAACGTTGCCCGCAGGTCGCTGTACGAGCACTTCGGAGGCAAGGACGGACTGGTGGCGGCGGTTCTCCGCCGCGCGGCCGACGAGGATCTCGCGTGGTACGAGGCCGCATTGGCCGGCGCCACAGAGCCCCGAGCGAGGCTTCTCGGTCTGTTCGATCGGCTCGACGAGCTCGTCTCGAACGAGGCTTTCCGCGGCTGCCGATACTTCGCCGCCGACCTTGCCCTTGCGGATCCCGACCATCCGGCACACATGGAGACCGAGGCGTTCCGGCGGCGCCTCCGCGAACTCCTCGTGCGGGAGCTCGTGGCGTTGGGCCATGCCAGCCCGGAGCGCGGGGCCGAGCAGCTGCACCTGCTGATCGAGGGCACCTTGGTGATGGGCGCGACCCAGGACGGTCAGCATCCAGCTCGCGCCGCGCGCGAACTCGCCGCCGTCATCCTCGAGTGACTGGTCCGGAATAGTTGGCCGTTCAACAGTTTTCATCGAGTTCCCAGCCCCGTGCCGGCGCTTCGCCAGGGCCTCACCTCCACCGTTTCGAACACCGTTGGGTCATCTCAGCGCGTTCCAGAAACACCGATATGTCTTGACAAATACCTCTACTAGAACGTACTAGTTTAGTGGCCCCCGCACCCAGTGACGACGGAGAAGAAACATGGAAATCGGCCTGATCACCGACTCGGTCAGTCATCTGCCCTTCGAAACAGCCCTCGACCTCGCGCAGGAGCACGGGCTGAGTTCGGTCGAGGTTGCGACGGGAAACTGGTCGGAAGCTCCGCACGCCGACCTCGACACACTGGTCTCGTCCGCAGACGCGCGCGCCGAGTTCCTCGGGCAGATCACCTCCCGAGGGCTGACACTGAGCGCCCTGAACGCCAACGGCAACCAACTGCATCCCGTCTCGGGAAAGGCGCACGACGCCGTCGTCCGTCAGACCGTCGAACTCGCCGGCGCGCTCGACGTCCCGACCGTCGTCCTCATGTCCGGACTGCCGGGCGCGAAAGGTGACTCCAGCCCCAACTGGATCACCACGGCGTGGCCGCCGGAGAACCTCGACGTCCTCGCCTATCAGTGGAACGAAGTCGCGATTCCGTATTGGAAGGAGCTCGCGGCCTTCGCCCGAGACCACGGTGTCACACTTGCGGTCGAAGCATGTGGCGGCCAGCTGGTGCACAGCGCGTCGACGATGCTCCGGCTGATCGAAAGCGTCGGCGACGACGTGGTGGGCGCGAACCTCGACCCCTCCCACCTGATGTGGATGGGCGCCGACATCCCCACCGTCATTCGCACACTGGGGAAGTCGATCTTCCACGTGCACGCCAAGGACATTCGCATCAACACCTGGGCTGCGCAGCGCGACGGACTCCTCGATACCGTCCCGTTGACCGATCCACTGGAGCGGGCCTGGAACTACGTCACCCTCGGTCTCGGCCACCCGGACGGCGCCACGTTCTGGGCGGATGTCGTCTACAACCTTCGCGCGGTCGGCTACGACGGCACCCTCAACATCGAGCACGAGGACGCCCTCGTCAATTCCCTCGAAGGCGTCGGCCGAGCGGCGGACCTCCTGAAGCAGGTCGCCCTCGTCGAGCCACCCGACTGGACTCCCGCGAACGTCTGACGGCCGACACGACGTCGACTCCCAGGCCGAACACCCTTGCCTTGTCTGAATGTCTTAACATAAGGTGCAACGATGAGTGTGAAGATCGGAATCGTCGGATACGGGTTGGGTGGGCGGTACTTCCATGCGCCGTTCGTGGAGGCGGCAGAGGGAATCACGCTGGGCGGCATCGTAGCCCGGTCGGCGTCCCGTGTCGCCGAGGCCGCCGCCGACTTCCCGGACGTTCCGGTGTTTTCGAGCCTCGGCGAACTCATCGACTCGGGCGTCGACGCCGTCACGATCACCACCCCACCGCAGACCCGACGCGACCTCGTGCTCGAGGCCGTCGGGCGGGGTGTGCACGTGGTCGCCGACAAGCCCTTCGCACCGGATGTCGCGACGGCACGCGAAATGATCACCGCCGCCGCCGAAGCCGGCGTGCTGCTCGGCGTGTTTCACAACCGTCGGTACGACGCCGACATCCGCACGCTGAAGTCGGTGCTGCCGCGACTCGGCGACATCTGGCGCGTCGAATCGCACTTCGACCAGGACGGCGCCGACACACTCGAAGCCGGTCCGACCGGTGGGCTGCTGCGCGACCTCGGCGCGCACGTCGTCGACCAGGTGCTGTGGCTGTTCGGTCCGGCAGAGCGGGTGGACGCTCACCTCGACTACGTCGATCTCCCCGAGGGACGCACCGACGCCGGTTTCGTCGTCAACATCACCCACCGAAGCGGGGTCTACTCGACCGTCTCGTCGAGCAAACTCAACCACCTCGACGGACGCAGGTTGCGTGCGTTCGGCAGCGTGGGCAGCTACGTCGCGGACGGGACGGACGTCCAGGCACAGGCCCTCTTCGCGGGGGCGCGACCCGTCGACGACCTCACCGGATGGGGTTACGAACGACGGGAACGGTGGGGCGTTCTCCACACCGCGGATGGGGCGGAAACGATCCCGTCGCAACAGGGTTCATACCAGGACTACTACACCGAATTCGCGGCCGCAGTAGCCGGCACCGGCGAGCAACCGGTGCCGGCCCGCACCGCACTCGGCACCATCGCCGTGCTGGCCGCGGCCCGTGAGGCGGCGGAGACGGGCCGTTCGGTCGTCGTGCCGTCCGTCGACTGAGGTACCGCCGACAGAGGACGCGTCAACCGACCGGTTCGCCGTCCGCAGTACTCGCGTGGTCGTCCGCCGCCCGACGGTCGATGCGCTCGGCGTGTGACACCGCCGCCTCGAGGTGCCTGTCGGCTGTGGTCAGGTCGAGGCGTGCGTCGCTGAGACCGTCGATGACCTCGATCAGTGCGGCGTCCTCGGCGACGCCCTGCGATGCGCCGCCTCGTGCGTCGAATGCCTCGGTCAGTTCCTTCATCCGCTGAATGAGGTCGTGCAGATCGGATCGCAGTTGAGCCGTCTGCCGGGCCAGATCGGATCCGTTCATGCTTACCTGCCCTCACTCGCCGGGGTGCCCACACCGTCAGCTTCACGGTAGGGCAGGCCGATCCGAGACGGGGCCGAAACCGCATGCCCGCCGACTCACCGACGGGTCACTGCCCGTGCGCGAGCCGATCCTCGACACGATCGAACCAGTCGAGTACCGCCCGTTCGTACACGATCCCGAAGTCGAGGGTTGCCAGGGCATATCGGTTGGATCCGTGCACTTCGGCGTCACGCTCGTACTCGGCGAGCTGCCGCTCGTGGGCGGTGCGGTGCACGTCCAGCATCGCGGCCAGCCGCTCCGGCGGGAGATGCGCACCGAACGCGACGGTGAGCAGCAGCGGATAGCGAATGTTCTCCGGGCCGGGCTCGCGCTCGATCCAGTCCGCGAACGCCCGGCGCCCCTCCTCGGTCAGGGTGTAGGGCTTGCGCTCGCGGGCCCCCCGCTCCCCCGCCTCGATCAACCCGGCGTGCTCCATCGCCGCGAGCTCCCGATACACCTGACTGGTCGTGATCGACCAGAACTTGCCGATGCGTTCCTGGGCGGTCACCACCAGGTCCCATCCGGTCTTGGATCCCTCGTGCAGGAACCCGAGCAGCGACGCCGCGGTGGCGTTGAGGGGGCGTTCGGCCATGACACGGTCCTTCGCACGATTGGGGGTTGACATTCCACTGTGGCATATCGATCATGGAATCAGCGACATTCCACAGTGGAATGTCATCGGCGAGGAGGGTCCGATGCCGAACACGGACAACATCCGGATATCCGATTCCGAACGCGAGCAGGTCGTCGGTGAACTCGGCCGGCACCTCACCGCCGGCCGGCTGACGATCGGCGAGTTCGATCAGCGGGTCGCGCAGGTGTATCGGTCGATCACCCGGCACGACGCGCACCAGGCGCTGGTCGACCTTCCCGCCCAGGTCGCGGTGCCGGTGCCTGCGCCGACGCCGACACCCCGGACTCGTCCGGTGCGTCGGCGCCTGCCGGGTCATCAGCAGATCGAGTGGCTCGCCTGGCTCGCCGCCGGAAGCATCAATCTCGCGATCTGGGGCATCGTCTCGCTCGCCACCGGCACGCTGCTCTACTTCTGGCCGGTGTGGGTGATCGGCCCGTGGGGGCTGGTGCTGCTGGGCCGAACGCTGCTCGGCCGCGAAGGCACGTGCGGCAAGATCACGAGCGCCGTGCGCGACGACCGCATCGGTGTCGCCGCACGAGGCTGAACCGCGGCGTGACGAGAAGGCTTCTGCCGGAGCTCAATCCGCCCCTCCCACGCCCGGGGTGACGATGCCGTGGTGTACTGGAAGAGATACTGGCGCCGGCGCACGTCGACCCCGCGGCGGCGCTGCGGTTCGACGAAGTGCCCGGTGCCCTCGCGCTTTTCGGGTCGGCCGACAACATCCTGCTCTCCCTTCAGCACCGGTGGAGCAATCACCTCGCCGCCCGCCTCGACCAGGCCGTCGAGGACGGCACGCCCCTGAATGCGACGTGGCGCCGGCTCGCCGGAGAGCAACCCGCACTGCGAGCGCTCCTCGATACCGCTGCCGCCCAATCCCTGCCGTTGCGCGGCGCACAACGCAACGAGCAGCGAATGATCGAGGCCCACACCGGACGGCTGTCCGGATCGCAGCGACCGATCGACGCGACCGCGCCGACGATGTCCGCCGTGTGAAACTCGCCTTCGCCGGGTCGAACTCGCCTCGGCGTCAGTGGGGAGCGCGGTCGGCGAGAAGGGTCCGAACGAAACCGCGGGTGCTCGCCGTCTGGGGACGGCCCGCCACCTGGACGAGCGAGATGGTGCGCTCGACCGTCGGCCGCAGGGGTATGTGCACGAGGCCGGCGAACGAGATCATGGGCAGTACGAGTTCGGGCACCGCGGTCACCCCCAGGCCCGCCGCCGCCAACCCGGCGACCGCGCCGATGTTCTGCGCCTGCATCACCGGACCGAGTTCGATGCGGGCGTCCTCGACGGCCCGGCGCACGGGCGCGGCGATGCTGCTCTCGGGGCCGAACGCGATGAACGGCTGCCCCGCGAGATCGGACCACTGGAGTTCCGGCCGCTCGGCGAACGGATGTGTCGGCGCGACAGCGCAATAGAAGGAGTCGCTCGTCAGCAGGTCCTGTTGCAGGCCGGGCAGGGTCCCCGACGTCGTCACCAAGGCCAGATCGACCGTGCCCGAGTAGACGGCATCGAGCACCTCCTGACGCAGCCCGTCCCGGATCTGGAGCCGCACATCGGGGTGTCTCTCACGGAAGTCCACGACGTACGGGGGCAGGAACGTGGCCGCGAGCGACGGCAGGCACGCCACCGTCACGATTCCACGGTCACCGGTGACGAATCGTTCGATCTGCGTGAGCCCGTCGTCGAAGTCGGTGAGCATCCGCCGGGCGTGCTCGACGATCTCCCGCCCGTGCGAAGTCAGCTCGACTCGGCGGGTGGTGCGTTCGAACAGCGTGACGTCGAGTCGGCGCTCGGCCTCGGCGACGGAACGGCTCAGCGAAGACTGGGAGACGCCGAGTGCGTGCGCGGCCGACGTGAAGCTCTCGTAGTCGGCGATGGCGACGATGCTCCGCAGATGAGAGACGCCGAGATTGATGCTCACATGCATCAGTATGGCCCACATTCATGCGCGTGGCGCTCGCATCCCCGGAGCGAGGTGCGCGAACGCATTAATGAGTCCGAGTCATGAATCAATCATCTATTGATATTTGACCCGCAATTGTGAGGCGCGCGACACTGGGACTCCGTTACGAAGGAGGTCACATGGTTGCCGCGCTCGGGTTCGCCACGATCGTCTGTTTCCTGGCGCTCGCGTTCAGCCGACGGGTCTCGGTCCTCGTCGCGCTGATCCTCGTGCCCATCACGTTCGCGATCGTCGGCGGCTGGGCCCCCGACCTCGGGGAGATGGTCGGCGACGGTCTCCTGAAGGTCGCCCCCGTCGCCATCATGATCGCGTTCGCGGTCCTCTACTTCAGTCTGATGGTCGACGTGGGACTGTTCGATCCCGCGATCCGCCGGGTCGTCCGGTGGGCAGGCGGCAATCCCGCCAAGATCGCCGTCGGAACGGCGGTGCTGACGCTGCTCGTCGCACTCGACGGCGACGGCACCTCGACGTTCCTGATCACGATCTCGGCGTTGCTGCCGATCTACCAGAAGCTCGGGATGCGACCCGTCGTGCTGACCGGCATCGTCTGCCTCGCGGCCGGCCTGATGAACATGATTCCCTGGGGCGGCCCGACCGTCCGCGCCATGGCCGCGCTCGACCTGACGAGCGCCGACCTCTTCACACCCGTCCTGCCCGCGATGGCGGCCGGAGTCCTCTGGGTGCTGTTCGCCGCCTACATGATCGGGCGGGTCGAACGGAAACGACTCGGCGTCACCGAGTTCGCACTTCCCACCGGTGGCGGTCCCGGCACCCCGCACGTCGCCGACCCGCAGGTGCGTACCGGCCGCCACCGGGCCGTGATGGCGTTCAACACCGTACTCACCCTCGTGCTGATCGTGATCCTGTTGTTCCAGCTGGTGCCGTTGGAGGTGGCGTTCGCCATCGCGTTCGCGCTGGCGCTCGTCGTCAACTGCCCGAAGTGGGACGATCAGCAGGCCCTGTTCGCCAAGCACGGCGGCAACGTCACCATGGTGGTGGTGATGATCCTCGCTGCAGGGGTGCTCACCGGCATCCTCAACGGCACCGGGATGATCACCGCGATGGCGCAGACGTTCGTCTCCTGGATCCCCGAGTCGGCCGGCTCGCTGATCCCCGTGATCACCGCGGTGACATCCATGCCACTCAGCCTGGTCTTCACCCCGGACGCCTACTACTTCGGTGTCGTCCCGGTGCTCGCGGAGACCACCGCATCGTTCGGAGGCGACCCCGCCGAGATCGGCCGCGCCGCGATCCTCGGCCAGATGACCACCGGTTTCCCGCTCAGCCCGCTGACCGCCTCGACGTTCATCCTGATCGGACTGAGCAAGGTCGATCTGGGCCGGCACCAGCGGTTCATCTTCGCCTGGGCCTTCGGGACGACGGTCGTGATGACCGTTGTGGCGCTGCTGACCGGGGCGATCTCGGTGTAGCCGTCGGCGACACCCCCGCACGCACCACACCACACGACACGACCAAAGGACATCGAGCCCGTGACATCATCGAGCACCCGCGGCAGCACCTCGCGGAGCGTGCGACTGGGCGCAGGATCCGGCTTCTCCGGAGATCGCATCGACCCCGCCCGGCACCTCGCGCAGCACGCCGACCTCGACTACCTGATCTTCGAATGCCTCGGAGAACGCACCGTGGCAGCCGGAAACTCCCGCCGGCTCCAGAACCCGGATGCGGGCTACGACCCGCTTCTCGCCGCGCGCATGCAGGCGGTGCTTCCGTACACACTCACGTCGGGCACGACGGTGGTCACCAACGCCGGTGCCGCGAATCCGCTGGCCGCCGCAGAACTGGTCTCCGGCATCGCGTCTCGATTCGCCGAACGACCTGCGCGTGTGGCCGCCGTGACCGGGGACGATGTGCTCGAGCAGGTTCTGCGCCACGATCCCGTCGTGTGGGAAACGGGCCGGCGCCTGTCCGAGCACGACGACGCACTCGTCAGCGCGAACGCGTACATCGGAGCCGACGCCGTCGTTCCCGCGCTCGAGCTGGGCGCCGACGTCGTCGTCACCGGCCGGCTGGCAGACCCCTCCCTCTACGTCGCCCCACTCGCCCACCACTTCGGTTGGAACCTCGACGACCACGAAACCATCGGCGCCTCAACTGCAATCGGCCATCTACTCGAATGCGCCGGACAGCTCACCGGCGGGTACTACGCGGATCCCGTCACCAAACCCGTGAAGGGCATGGCGAATCTCGGGTTCCCGTTCGCCGACGTCCGCGCCGACGCATCGGCGACCTTCGGCAAGCTCGACGGCTCCGGCGGCATACTCACCGAGCGGACCTGCGCCGAGCAACTCCTGTACGAGGTGGGCGATCCCACGTCATACCTCACGCCGGACGTCACCGCGGACTTCGGCACCGTGTCGTTCACCGGCGTCGGACCCGACCGAGTCGAGATCAGCGGTGCCACCGGGCGCCCCCGCCCCGAACAGTTGAAGGTCACGCTCGGCTTCCGCGGCGGCTGGCTCGGCGAAGGCCAGATCAGCTACGCCGGTCCGCGCGCCTACCCGCGCGCCCGGCTCGCCGCCGACATCGTCACCGAGCGTCTCGTGGACGTACACGGCCTCCGCGAAGACAGCATCGCCGTCGAATACATCGGCGCCGGTGCCGCTTTCCGCGGACTCGACGACGACACCGACGCCCGCGAGGTACGCGTGCGGGTCACCGCCCGCGTACAGACACCCGAGGAAGCCGACCTCGTCGGCTGGGAGGTGGAGAGCCTGTACACCAACGGACCGGCCGGCGGGGGCGGTGCCCGACGCTCGTCGACCGAGGTGCTCGCGATCCGGTCGTGCACCATCCCCCGCCACCTCGTGTCCACGCAGGTGCATCTCACGGAGGTCGCGCGATGACGACAACAGCAGCAGCAGTCCGGCGAGTCGACGACCTCGCGGACGTCCGGGCGGGCGACAAGGGTGACACGCTCATCGTCGCCGTTCTCGCCCGAGACCCCGACGCCTACGCCCATCTCACGTCGAGGCTCACCGAGGACGTGGTTGCCGCGCACTACGGCGAACTGATCACCGGGCGGGCCCGGCGCACCTGCCAGCCGAACCTGATGGCGATGGTGTTCGAGTTGCCCGGTGTCCTCGGTGGCGGCGTCACCGGTTCACCCGTCCTCGACGGACACGGCAAGACGCTGGGGTACCACCTGCTGAGCCTCGAGGTGTGAGACTGCCTAGATGCAGGCGAACGCCGCCTCGAACGCGTCGAGCGCGTCGTCCGGGTCATTCTTCGCCCAGCCCTCGAGTCCGACCACCCCGGTGTAGCCGAGGTCGCGGAGGGCGGAAGCGATGGCCGGGTAATGGATTTCGCCGGTGCCCGGTTCGCAGCGGCCGGGGACGTCGGCGACCTGGATCTCCCCGATATAGGGCAGGGCTTCCCGGACGAGTTCGATGAGGTTCCCCTCCCCGATCTGCGCGTGGTACAGGTCCAGATTCATCCGCAGATGCGGGCTGTCGACCGCCCGGACGAGAGCGAGGGTGTCGGCTGCGGTCCCGAACGGGGTGCCGGGATGATCGACGGCGAGGTTGAGGTTCTCGAGCGTGAACACCCGGCCTGCCTGCTCACCGAGTTCGGCGACCTTCCGCAGGGTGTCGGCGGCGGTGAGCCACATTGCGGGTGTGACGGTGTCGACGGGCCGGACGGGCAGACCCTTGGCGTCGAGTCCGGTCCCGTGCAGGTTCAGTCGCGGGCAGTCGAGCCGCTTCGCCACGTCGAGGGACCGGCGGGCAGTGGTGAGCAGGGCGTCGATGCCGTCGGGTTCGGTGAGATCACCCTCCAGATATCCGGTCATGGAGGAGAATTCGGCGCCGCTGGCGGCGAGGGCGTCGACGTCCTTGGTGGACCAGTCCCAGATCTCCACCTGGAGTCCGCGTTCGGTGATGCCGCGGACGCGGTCGAGGAACGGCAGGTCCAGGTAGAGCATTTCCGCGCTGGCGGCGAGCGCATAGGTGGTCATCGGGGTCACCGGTCCAGGTCGACGGCGGAACCGGTCTCGACGCTGCGGATGCAGGCGAGCGCGATCGACAGCGCGGTCCGGGCGTCCTGGCCCGTGACGACCGCCGGGGTGCCGCCGCGGACGGCGTCGACGAACGCGGTCAGTTCGCCCACGTAGGCGGAGTGCAGGAGGTCGGTGTCGCGGCGCGAGGTGTCGGCGTGCAGGCCGTCGGGGCCGTAGTAGGTCATGTCGGTACTGCGCCCGTTCCCGGCGGTCACCATGCCGCCGGAACCGAAAACCTCTGCGCGGACGTCGTATCCGTACAGCGCGCTGAAGCTCGCGTCCGCGGTGGCGATGGCCCCGTTGTCGAATTGGACGGTCACGACGGCGGTGTCGAGGTGGCCCGCCTTCTTGGCGTCCGGCCGGATCAGGGCGTCGGCGATCGCGTGCACCCGCACCGGGCGGGCACCCGGGTTGAGGAAGCAGAGGGTGTCGAAGTCGTGAATGAGCGTTTCGAGGAAGATCGTCCACTGCGGGACGCGTGCCGCGTCGGCGGTGTAGGGGCCGGGGTCGCGGGTCAGGGACCGCAGGAGCTGCGGGGTTCCGACCTTCTGCGCGTCGATGGCCGCGCGGGCGGCGGCGAATCCGGGAGCGAACCGCCGGTTGAACCCGACCTGCAGCACGATGTCGGCGGCGGCGGCGGCCGTGATGGCGCGGTCGGCGTCCTCGAGGGTCACGGCCATCGGCTTCTCGACGAACACGTGCTTACCGGCGGCCGCGGCGGCGACGACCAGGTCGGTGTGACTGCGCGCGGGGGCGGTGATCAGCACGGCGTCGATCTCGTCGGCGGTGAGCACGTCGTCCACGGTCGCCGTGGCGAAGGGCGCGCCCAGCGCGGCGGCGAGACGCTGCGCCGACTCCTCGACCGGGTCGCTGACCGCGACGAGCGTCGCCCCCGGGACGTGGCGGGCCACGACCTCCGCATGGTGGGAGCCGATGCGTCCGGCGCCGATCGTCGCGATCCGTACGGGGTGGGTAGTGGGCGTCGTCGAGCGGGCGGTTGCGGCGTCGGTGAGTGACATGGATGCGCTCCAGAGCGGTGGAAGGGTGCAGGTCGAGTCGAACTAGTACGTTCTAGTCCTGAACCGTAGAACTCGTGCGATCATTGGTCAAGAGCGGCTTCGAGCGGACGAGCACGGGCCCCCGAAGACAGGAGCCGTGTACGTGGCCGACCCGGCAGGCGGATCGACCGGTGGCGCACGTCCGACGATGGGCGATGTCGCGCGAGCGGCCGGCGTCTCGACAGCGCTGGTCTCGATCGTGATGCGGGGCGTTCCGGGCGCCAGCGACGCCACCCGCCGGCGGGTGCTCGAGATCGCCGACGACATGGGCTACGTCCCGGACCGTCGCGCGCAGAAATTGCGGCAATCCAGTTCCCGGCTCCTCGGAGTCGTGTTCGAACTGCAGCAGCCGTTCCACGGCGATCTCGTCGAGCAGATCTACGCGGCGGCCTCACGCCGCGGATACGACGTCATGCTCAGCGCGGTCGCCCCGAGTCGCGCCGAGAAGGTCGCGGTGCAGGCGCTGATGCGAGAACGATGCGAGGCCGCGATCCTCCTCGGGTCCCGCTTCGACGCCGATGCGCTCGGCGAACTGGCCGACCGCGTGCCCTCCCTCGTGGTGGCGCGCGCGAGCGGCCTGCCCGGGGTCGGTGCCGTCCGCGGTGACGACGTCACCGGTATCACCCTCGCCGTCGATCACCTCACCGAACTCGGGCACCGGCACATCGCGCACATCGACGGCGCCGACGCCCCCGGCGGCCCCGACCGCCGGGCCGGCTTCCTGGCCGCGATGGACCGGCACGGGCTGTCGGGAACGGCAACGGTGGTGGCCGGTGGTCCCACGGAAACCGAAGGCGCACAGGGAATGCAGGAACTCCTCGAGCTGACCGCTCCCCCGACCGCCGTGGTCGCGTTCAACGACCGGTGCGCCACCGGTGTGCTGGACCTCCTGGTCCGCCGCGGCCGCGACGTGCCCGCCGACATCTCCGTCGTGGGCTACGACGACTCCCGGCTGGCGAAGATTCCGCACGTGCAGATGACGACGATCTCCCAGGACGCGGCGCAGATGGCCGAGGCCGCCGTCGACGGCGCGCTGGCTCAGATCGCCGGCGACAAGGCCGTCGACCTCGTGCTCGCACCGCACCTCGTCCGGCGCGCGACCACCGGACCCGTCCCCCGGTCTTCCTAGGTCGACGACCAGACGCCGAGTTCGTTTCCGCTCGGGTCGGTGAAATGAAAGCGACGACCACCGGGGAAGTCGTAGGGCCCGTTGACGACACTGCCGCCGGCCGCGCGCACCGCGTCCGCCGACGCGTCGAGGTCCTCCGAATACAGCAACACGAACGGTCCGCCGGTGGGCCGGGGTTCGGGCACCTGCAGCAGTCCCCCGACCTCCTGCCCGTCCGCCCCGACGATTCCCGCGTACTGCGGGCCGTAGTCGTTGAACTCCCAGCCGAAGGCCGCACGGTAGAACGCTTCGCATTCTGCGAGGTCCGTGACCGACAGCTCCACGTAGTTCAGTCGATGATGATCTGCGCCGGAAGGTGACATGCCGGAACTCTAACCGGCGATGCCGTTCGCCAGGGTGACGGCGAGCGCCTGACGGTCGAGTTTGCCGCGCGGTGTCCGCGGCAGGCTGTCCACCACGAGAACCTGCACCGGCATGCTCGGGCTCGGCAGCGTGGCTCGCAGGTGCCGCCAGATGTCGGCGGAACCGGGGGCGTCACCGTCCACCACGATCGCGGCGGCCGGCGCCTCACCCATCCGACTGTCGGGCACTCCGATGCACGCGGCCTCCACGACCCCGGTGATTGCGATCAGGGCGGCTTCGACGGCGGCGGGTTCCACGTTGAGCCCGGCCCGGATCAGCGTGTCGCTGTCCCGGCCGAACAGGTGCAGGCCGGTGCCGACCACCCGGCCGCGGTCGCCCACCGTCATCCACCCGTCGGATGGTCCGTCCACCACGCCGTTGTCGGTGAGGTACCCGTCGAACAGCATGTCGCTGCGCACGTGGACCAGGCCGTCGCGGATCTCCACGTCGACGCCGTCGAACAGTTCCCCGGCCGAATGCTCGTCGGCGGCACCGAGCCCCCGATCGAAGGACACGAAGCTCAGTTCGGATGCCCCGTAGAAGTGCACGAGCGACGCAGCGGGCAACACGTCCTGCAACGCCTGACGCCCCGGGCGCGGCCAGCGGGCAGCCGAGGACAGCACCTCCCGGACACTGCCGACCGGACCGATCCCCGACCGCACGACGTCCCAGGCGATGGTCGGTACCGAATACAGATGCGTCGGATCATCGAGCAGTGACTGCGTGACCGGGCGCAGATCCACCGTCGCGCCGCGGGTGAGGGCGTGCAACGCGCCGTACAGGAAATGGGTGTGGTCGAGGACTCCGGGCACCGACACCCGGTCCCGTCCGGCGATGTCGAAGGTCTGATCGGAGCGATCGAGTGTGGTGGCCCACGATCGCTGGTTGCGCACGAACAGCTTCGGTTCACCGGTGGTGCCGGAGGTGATGCCGACCAGCAACTCGGCGCCGGGATGCGCTCGGACCGCGACGCCGTCGGACTCCAGGCTGTCGGCGGTCTCGATGACGCCGTCGAATCCCAGTCTGCGCAACCTCTTGTGCTGGTTCGGCGCGGCCACGACAGCGCCCGGCTTCGCGAGTTCGAGTACCCGTGTCAGCTGCGCGGGCAGCAGGTGCCGATGCAGCAGCACCACGCTGACGCCCGCGTGCATCGCCGCCGTCACCGCGACCAGTGACCCGACGTCCGACGTCGGCAGCACGGCGACCCGGTTCATGCCGTCGAGTCCGGCTGCGGTGCGAGCGACCCTGGACCAGAAGACGCCGTAGTCGACGGTCTCCCGAGCGGACACCACCGCGGCCGTGTCCGGGTTCTCGGCCGCGCGCGCCGCGATCCGCTCGGCCGGCAACTCAGTCATCGTCCACTCCCCGCGCGACGAGGGCGTCGCCCATCGCGTCGGCGGTCCGCAGTGCGCGGACCAGGACGGGCGTGGCGAGCGCCGTCATCGACCACTCCAACCCGCGAGCCTTCCGCGCCTGCGCCACCTCCTGCACGATCCCGGTCAGCAGCGGGATGCACCGGATCGTCAGTGCGAGCAGCAAACCGATCCGATCCGGATCGACCCCGAACCGCCGCAGCGGCCCGAGTGCGCGCGACACGGTGTCGAGCATGTCTGTCACCCGGGTGGTGAGCGTGACCAGCGCCGCGAGCGCCACCGAGATCAGCAGCACCCCGCACACGACGACGGCCCGCGCGGGCGAGGTGATCCACACCTGGAACACGGCGATGATCAACAACATCCACACCACCGGACGCAACTGCGCGACCGCAACGGTCCACGGGATGCGGGCCACCGCGAACAATGCCCCCACCGCCAGGACGACGACACCGACCTCGAGCGGGGTCCGAGCGAACACAGTGGCCGCCAGGATCGACACGATCAACAGCACCAGTTTCAGGCCGGCCGGCATCCTGTGCAGCAGCGAGTCGCCGGGCCGGTACAGGCCGATCATTCGACCAACGCCCGGTAGGCGGGGAGGGCGTCGTCGGGGCTGCCGTCGAACGCGACGAGTCCGTCGTCGATGACGATGACCCGCTCGAAACTCTCCAGCAGCGCCAGTTGGTGTGTCACGACGATCACCTGTTGATCCATCGAATCGAGTGCGTCGGCGACGACGCGGGCGTTGCGCAGATCCAGCAGCGTGGTCGGCTCGTCGGCGATGATCACCTCGGGCCTGCGGATGAGGACGGCACCGATCGCGAGCAACTGCTTCTGCCCGCCGGACAGCAGGTGCGCGGGATGCTCGGCGTGCTTGTCGAGCCGGAACCGGACCAGGATCTCCTCGACGCGGGCCGCGACCTCCGGCTTGCTCAGACCCGACCGGCGCAGGGAGAACGCCAGGTCCTCGGACACCGTGGGCATCACGATCTGGGTGTCCGGGTCGGTGAACACGAACCCCACCTTGCGCCGCACCTGCGCGCCCTTCTTCGCGGCGTCGATGCCGTCGACCGTGACGGTGCCGGAGGTGGGTTTCAGCAACCCGTTGATCATCCGCGCCAGGGTCGACTTGCCGGAACCGTTGGATCCGATGATGCCGACGCGGCGTTCCGAGAACCGGAGGTCGACGCCGCGCAGCACCGGGCGGTCGCCGAAGGCATGGCTCACCGAGTCGAAGACGATCTCACTCACGACACGCGCTCCACGAGCATCGCGATGCCCTGGCCGCCGCCGATGGCGCACGCCGCGAGCCCGAGCGCGGGCCCGTCGTTGCGGAGCATCTGACTTGCCAAGCGCACCAATAGGATCGCCCCGGACGCACCCCACGGATGTCCCATGGCGATGGCGCCGCCCTGCGGGCAGATCACGGATTCGTCCAGCCCGAGCTCGTCCGACACGGCCAGCACCACCGACGCGAACGCTTCGGTGATCTCCACGACGCCCAGATCGGCCACGTCGTGTCCGGTTCTCTTCAGGAGTTTGCGGATCGCGGGAACCGGGCCGAGGCCGGGCAGCGCCGGGTCCGATCCCGCGACGGCCGAGCCGAGTATCCGCAACGCCGGCAGTCCGGCAGCGAGTGATTCGGTGGTCACCGCCAGCACCGCGGCGCCGTCCGAGATGCCGCACGAGTTCCCGGCCGTCGCCGTTCCGCCGGCACCGAAACTGGGGCGCAGTCGTGCGAGCCGGGTCTCGGTCATGCCGGCCCGAATACGCTGGTCCCGCCCGAGGTCGCCGATCGGTACGATCTCCGACGAGAAGTCGGCCGCCGCCGCGAGGGTGTGCGAACGCGCCGCGTACGCGTCCTGCCGCTCCCGGCTGATGCCGCGAACCCGCGCGAGATCGTCCGCGGCCACCCCCATGTCGGGGTCGGGAAAACCTTCCGGCGCGAAGGGAGCGCGGGTGTACCGCACCGGATCGGCGCCCGCGACCGGTGGCCAGAACCGCCACGGCGCGGTGCTCGCCGATTCGACGCCACCCGCCAGGATCAGCTCGTCGGCGCCGCTGCGCACGCGCAGCGCGGCCTGCATCACCGCGTCGAGTCCGGAACCGCACTGCCGGTCGACGGTGACACCCGGAACCTCCACACCCAGTCCCGCCCGCAGGGCCGCGACCCGCGCCGGGTCACCGCCCGGACCGAGGCAGTTGCCGAGCACGACGTCGTCGACGTCCGCGTCGATACCCGCCCCCCGCAGCGACGCCAGAACCTCGCGCAACACGGGGGCGGCCAGATCGGTGGTGGTCAGATCGGCGAACCCGTGCCCGGCATTGCCGATCGGCGTCCGACGCGGCGCCACCAGAACAGGGACAGAGCTCATGCCAGCAAGTCTCTCACTCGGCCTCGGGCGACCTTCCCACTGGCGGTGCGCGGCAGTGACTCGATCCGCACCCAGCGGCGGGGCATCGCTTCCTTCGTCAGTACCCGGCGTGCGCGCGAGCGGACGTCCTCGATTCCGGCGGTGCCGTCGAGTTCGACCACGGCGGTGACCGTCTCGCCGAGCACCGAGTGCGGCGATCCGACCACGGCGGCGGCACCGACGCCGACGAGTGTCGCGAGGATGCGCTCGACGTCCTCGGCCACCACTGTGGTGCCGCCGACGTTGATCGCGGATTCGCCCCGGCCACGGACCGTCAGCTCGCCGTTCTCACCGAGTTCCGCCAGGTCGCCGACCCCGAACCAGTCCGGTGCCCCGATCACGCTGTACGGGGAACGGACGTACAGCAGACCGGCGCGGATGTCGGCGTCGACGCCGTCCAGCAGCCGGAGCGGCTCCGGAACCCGCCGCGCCGCGACGAGTGAGAGTTCCGCGGCCCCGTAGTACTCGACGATCTCGATGCCGTCCGCCACCGCGCGGGCGCCGTCGTCCAGTGCGGTGCCGGCAACGACGGCCGTACGCAGTTTCGGGGCCTTGCCCACGACGTCGCGAAGAACGGCGGGGACGGCGTGCACCACGGTCGCCTCCGACGGGTCGTCGGTGACACACGCGCCGCGCCACAGGGCGTGCACCGCGCCGAACAGGTGCATCGTGGCGTGCAGCGGCCCCGTGATCAGCACCCGGTCCGCGGCGTGGATCCCGGTGATCGCGGTGAAGGCCGGGAAGCTGTCGAACCAGGACGCCGCGGTGCGCGCGAGGGGACGTGGCCTGCCGGTCGAGCCGGACGTTGCCACCAGCAGAAAGGCCGACGGCGGAATCTCCGTCCGGTCGGGGCGTGCCTCCGGGTTCTCGACGATCACCGCGGTTCCCTGCCGCGCGGCGGCGCAGACGCAGATCAACGCGTCCGGGACCGGCAACTCGGACGCGTCGTAGACCGATGCGCGCGGGCCGTGCGCGTCGATCCACTGCTCGATCGCGCGGTCGAGCTGGTCGTACGTGTACGTGCGGCCGTCGACATCGATGGCGGGCTGATCGCCGGCGCCGCCGAGTTCGGAACTCACGTACGAATCAGGCCCGGGTACGCGCGGTGCACACTCTTGGCGACGACCGTCGCGACGACAACCTTCAGCAGGTCACCGGGGATGAACGCGAAGTTGGTGGTGATGGCGGCGCCGACACCCAGATCGGTGCGGAGCAGAAGTCCGATGGTGCCGAAGACGTAGATGACGACGATCCCACCGAGGGCGTTGATCAGCAGCCCGAGAACGAGCGGGTACTTCGGCAGGATGCGGGCCGTGAGGAGGCCGATGACCAGCGTCGCGGGAATCCAGCCGATGAGGTAGCCGGCACTGGGTCCGGCGAGCGCCGTCAGTCCGGTGCGGCCGCCGGACAGCAGTGGCAGGCCGATCAGGGTGAGCGCGAGGAAGACGCCGACGGCGGCCGTGCCCTTGCGCGCCCCGAGGACCGCGCCGGCGAGGATGACGCCGAGGGTCTGCAGCGTGATCGGCACACCGCTGAATCCGACCGTGATCGCGCCGGGTAGCCCCAGGGCCGCGATCAGTGCGGCGAACACCGCGATCTGCGCCATGTCTCGCGCCGAAATACCGAGTCTCGACACCCGAGCACTCCCAACACCTGTCACGACGACTCCTCTTGCTGCACACTTGAACGACGTTCAAGGTAGCAGGTCGGCGGCAGCTGCGGTGTGTCAGGCGACGACCGGGCCCCGGCCCGGGCCGCTCCGATGCCCGCCGCGACCACGAACCCGATCCCGGCCACGGCCCAACGGTCCGGAACCTGGTGCAACACGACGAGCCCGATGATCAGAGCGAACGCCGGTTCGAGGCTCATCAGGGTCCCGAACGCCGCCGTGGTGAGGCGGCGCAGGGCGAGCATCTCCAGAGTGAACGGCACGACCGGCAGCAGTATCGCCAGACCCAGCCCCATGAGCAACAGTTCCGGTGTCATCTGCCCGAGCATCGACGCCCCGCCCACGGCGGTCGCCACCAGACCGGCGACCGGCATCGACACCGCGAGCCCGCTGATGCCGGCCACCTCGTCGCCCACCCGCTGGGTCAGCACGATGTAGAGCGCCCAGCACCCGGCCGCGCCGAGGGCGAACAAGATTCCGACGGGATCGACTCCGCCGGCCCACGGTTGTGTCAGCAGCACGACACCGACGGCCGCCAGCACGGGCCACTTCAGGCGGCCTCGCCCGTGCAGGACGGCGACGCCGAGGGGCCCGAGGAACTCCAGCGCGCTGGCGGTTCCCAGCGGTATCCGCTCCACCGCGGCCATGAACAGCATGGTGACGGCCGCCGTGACGACCCCGAGCAGGACACAGGCGCCGAGGGACGAACGCGTGAACGCCTTCGGGCGGGGACGCACGATCACGACCAGCAGAACCCCCGCCCACGCCAGACGCAGCCAGGCGGCACCCTCGGCGCCGACGCGTTCGGACACGCCCACCGAGATCGCGAGTCCGATCTGCACGCACAGCATCGACGTGAGCGCCATCATCGCGCCGACGTGAGTCGAGTTCCTGGTCATCCCAGCATTGAAATCCCCCACGACCGTTCACGTCCACGTGACTTTCATGGACAAACCGTTCGGATATTGCGGACAATTGTGCGGTGGACACCCGACGCCTGCATCTCCTGCTCGAACTGTCGCGTCTCGGCTCGATGCGTGAGGTCGCCGAGACGCACCGGCTGACCACCTCGACGGTGTCCCAGCAGATCGCCGCCCTGGCGAAGGAGACGGGTGCACAACTCGTCGAACCGGTCGGCCGACGGGTGCGGCTGACCCCGGCCGGACGCCGGTTGGCCGACCACGCCGTCACGATCCTGGCGGCCGTCGACGCCGCCCGACTCGACCTCGACCCTCACGCCGAACCTGCCGGCACCCTGCGCGTCGGGGGTTTCGCGACCGGCATCCGCGTGTCGCTGCTACCGGTCGTGGCCGAACTGGCCCGCACCCACGCGCAGGTGGACGTGGTGATCAGCGAATACGAACCCGTCGAGGCCTTCGCGTTGCTCGCCGACGACGAACTCGATCTCGCCCTGACCTACGACTACAACCTGGCGCCGGCGTCACCCGGCGCCGCGCTCGAGGCCGTCCCCCTGTGGTCGACGCCGTGGGGGCTCGGCGTCCCCGCGCCCGCCGACAACACACCTGCCGACGTCGCGGCGTATGCGAAATCGCCGTGGATCGTGAACTCCCGCAACACCGCCGACGAGGACGCCGTCCGCACGCTGGCGTCACTCGCCGGTTTCACCCCACGGATCGCCCACCAGATCGACAGCCTCGATCTCGTCGAAGACCTCATCACCGCCGGCTACGGGGTGGGCCTGCTCCCCGCCGACCGTCCCACCCGCAGCGAGGTCACGGTTCTCCCGCTCGCCGACCCGCAGGTCGTGCTGACGGCGTACGCCGTGACCCGCCGCGGGAGGTCTACCTGGCCGCCGCTGCGATTGGTCCTGGACCGATTGACCGCAGGGCGCCGGGACATACCTCCCGCGACGTGATCCTTACCGCGCTGCTGCCGCGGACGCGGCTTCCTGCAGGGTGCGGGCCGCGACCTGCAGCCCTTCGAGCTGACCCAGTTCGACGTCCTCGTGTTCGATGTTGACGGCCATGTCCGGGTCGACCTTCTGCAGGGCCGCCAGGAAGCGGGACCAGAAATCGACGTCGTGTCCGCGTCCGACGGCGACGAAGTCCCACGCCGAGTCCTCGGGCCACTTGTTGACCACATGCCTGCCGCCGAGTCCGGTGGGGTTCTGGTCGGCGGGGATCCGGGTGAACCGGTCGTCGAGGACACCGTAGATCTTGCAGTTGTCGTTGATCCGGGTGTCTTTCGCCGCGGCGTGGAAGACGAGGTCGCCGAGCCAGTCGATCGCGGCGACCGGGTCGATGCCCTGCCAGAACAGATGCGACGGGTCCATCTCCGCGCCGACGTTCGTCGCACCGGTCTTCTCCACCAGACGCTTCAGGGTCGGCGGGTTGAACACCAGGTTCTGGGGGTGCATCTCGATCGCGACCTTGACGCCGTTCTCGCGGGCGAGCGCGTCGATCTCCTTCCAGAACGGCACCGCGACCTGATCCCACTGGTAGTCGAGGGAGTCGAGATAGCCGCTGTCCCAGGTGTTCACGTGCCAGGCTGGCCACTGACCGCCGGGGTGGGCCGCGGGCAGCCCGGACATCGCGACCACCCGGTCCACACCGAGCAGTCCGGCGACACGGATGGCGTTACGCAGATCCTCGGCGTCCTCGGGGCCGACCTCGGGATCGGCGTGCAGCGGGTTGCCGTTGCAGTTGAGGCCGGCGATCGACACACCCGTCTCGTCGAACACCTTCAGGTACTCCTGCGGCGACACCTCACCGGAGAGAAGCTCCTTGACGGGAAGGTGCGGGGTGCCGATGAAGCCACCGGCGTTGATCTCCGCGCCGTCGAGTCCGAGGGAGGCGATGGTCTCCAGCGCCTCACGGAGGCTGCGGTCGTGCAGGATTGCGGTGTACACACCGAGTTTCATGAGTGGTCCTTAAAGGTGAGGTTCGGGCGAGGTGACGGGGTCAGCCGATCTTGACGGCCGCCCCGTGGGAGCGGGCGGACTCCGCGACGGCGGTGACGATCTGCATGCCGCGCAGGGCGTGGGCGAACGACGGCAGCGGTCCCAGGTTGTCGATGCCGGCGATCTGGTCGAGGAACGCCCGGGCCTGGTACGCGAAGAACTCGGCCTTGCCGTGCCCGACGCCGCCGGCGTCCATCGGCAGACCACCCTGGATGTACGGGTGCTGCGGTCCGACGATCACCCGCCGCTGACCGTTGACGGTGGAGTCGAGGCCCTCGCTGGACACCGAGAACTCCGCGGCGCGAGCCAGGTCGAACGCCGCCGAACCGGACGTCCCGAACAGCTCGAATCCGAGACCGTCCGGAAGCTGATGCGCGACACGAGAAGCGGAGAACGTGCCGGCGGCGCCGTTCTGGAAGCGTGCGGTGAAGGTGGCGAGGTCCTCGTTTTCGACGGGCGCCATCTCCCCGGTGGTCTCGGCCTTGGTGTGGCCGTACGTGACGCCGGCCGGCACGGGACGCTCGGTGATCACCGTGGTGAAGGTCGCGCCACTGATCTCGACGATGGGGCCGCACACGAATTCGGCCATGTCGAGCAGGTGACTGCCGACGTCCGCGAGCGCGCCGGTCCCGGGGCCGCCGCGGTACCGCCAGGTGATCGGCGACGTCGGGTCGAGGCCGTAGTCGCACCAGTAGTGCCCGTTGAAGTGGATGATGTCGCCGAGGCGGCCCGTCGCGAGTTCGTCCCGGATGGCCTGGATCGCGGGCGACCGGCGGTAGGTGTACCCGACCGTCGCGATCGTGTCGGCGTCCGCGGCGGCCGCGGCGGCCGCGACCATGGCTTCGGCGTCCGAAATCGAGCCGGCCAGGGGCTTCTCGCACAGTACGTGTTTCCCGGCGGCGAGGAGCCCTTCGACGATCTCCCGGTGCAGCTGGTTGGCCACGACGACGCTCACCGCGTCGATGTCCGGCGATTCGGCGATCGCCTGCCAGCTGTACTCGGCCCGCTCGTAGCCGTACCGCTTGGCGGTGTCGTCGGCGACGGCCTCGTTGGTGTCGGCGATGGCAACCAACCGCACGTCGGGGCGGTCGGTGCCGAACAGGGTCGACGCGGTCCGGTATCCGGCGGCGTGCGCTCGTCCGGCCATGCCGCCGCCGATGACGGCGACACCGATCGAGTTGGAGGTCATGAGTGAAGCCTTTCGATGTGGGGATCCTGCAGGTCGGACGAGTCGGAGATGTGTGCCGTACGCCTCCGGCTAGTTCGGTCTATTTGACCGGTCTAGTACAACTACTATGAGCTGAGTCACGCCGTGGTGTCAAGCCCTGAACGGAGCGACGAGAAAATGTGCACGTCGAGAAACCGGCACGACGGCCGACAGGCACGCAGCCGCGGATTGCGACGAGCGAAAGGCCTTGCGTCAGTAGGCGGTCCTGATCAGGACACGCCGGACCGGGAGCCCTCCACTGACGCGGAGACGGGACCGGTGGTCCGGCGCACGACGAGCCGGGGCCGCAGGACGATCGCGGCAGGTTCGGTCCGCCCCTGGTCGAGGCGTTCGATGACGGCCTCGACCGCCTTCGTGGCCTGCTCCCGCGGTTGCTGATTGACCGAGGTCAGATCGATGTGCGCGAGCTGCGCCAAGGTGCTGTCGTCGTATCCCGACACCGACACGTCTTCGGGAATTCGCAGGCCCACCCGACGCAGTTCGCTGATGAGCCCGATCGCACTGCGATCGTTGGCGGCGATCACCGCGGTCGGCAGGTGCGGCCGCGCGAGCAGGGTCTGCGCGGCGTCGGTGCCCGCGCTGTCGGTGAAGTCGCCGTCCACGACGTCGGCGTCGAGTCCGTGCCGCCGCATCGCGCGTGTGTAACCGGATCGCCGGTCGGCCGCGATGGTGCCGTCACCACCGCTGAGGTGGGCGATCCGGCGATGTCCGAGTTCCACGACGTGGTCGACGACGGTGCCGATGCCCTTGCCGTCGGCCGTCCGCACCACATCGACGTTGCCGCCGACGCGACGGCCCACCACCACCACCGGAACCCGCTCGGCGAGTGCGTCGAGCACGTCCACGTCGAGTTCGGTGCCGAGCAGGATCAGGGCCTCGCACCGGAAGTCGAGCAGCGTCTCGACGACCTTCCGTTCCCCGTGGGTCGGCGTGACCGCACCCAGCACCACCTCGTACCCGTGTTCGTCGGCGGCGGCGACGAGGTATTCGACCATTTCGGCGTGGAAACTACTGCGGATGTCAGCCATCACGCCGACGAGGTGCGTGCGCCGCAGCGACATCAACGCCGCCGTGCGGTTCGGCCGGTAGCCCAGTTCGTCCGCCACCTCGAGAACCCGTTTCCGCGTCTCCGCGCTCGGGCCGGCGACACGGCGGAAGACCATGGACACCAGCGCCTTCGAAACACCCACCCGATCCGCGATGTCCTGCATCGTGACGGTCTGTTTCGGGGTCACGGGACCACCACTCCGGGCGTCGTCGTCGCTTCGCATGTGCAGACCCTTTCGCTCACCGAGCACGAGGCACACCCACAGTATCCGACATAGACCGAAGTACTAGACCGGGCTACGTGCCGCCTCTACAGCGACCCGAACACTCCGGGCGCCACGACGAGAACCAACCAGCACAGGCCGGGCGAGCACGAGCGCTCCGTTCGTCGAGAACGGTGACACGTCGACCACGGTGGCGGAGATCGCCAACGCGGCCACGACCCCGACGACTGGGAGTGCACCGGTTTCCAGCAGAGGAAGGGCGAGCGGAATGACCGCCGTCAGCAGCGCCGTCGACGACGCGAAGGCTGACGTCACACCGATGACGTAGCAGAGCACGAGCGCGACCAGCAGCAGCGCACCGGATCACCGCTGCTGCCGATTAATTGTGCGCGTCGCCGCGGCGCGACCACACGACCAGTCCTCCGAACACCGCCCCGAACAGGAACAGACCGGCAAACTCCCACAGTCGAGGTGCATCGTCGGGGAGCAGGAGAACGACGAGGACGAAGACCGGCAAGGCGGCAATATAGGCCGCAGCGATTTTCCAGAGTTGATGCATGCACGAATTCCCGTCGGTGTCGGAAGGTCCGTCCAGCATCGGCCTGCGCGGCAACTGCCGATAGGCCCCACAGGGGTGGCCGGCGCTCACCCCGTGGCGATCGCGGTGACGACTACGCGGTGACCAGGTCGATGGCGATGGCCGATCCCTGCGGGTTGACGACGGCGTCGAGGATCGTCTTCTGCGTCTGGCTCAGATGTCGGGTGCAGGCCGCGGCAGCTGCGGCTCCGTCGCCGGCGAGGATCGCACGGCATACCGACAGGTGCTCGGACAGCGAGACGTCCATGCGGTCGGGCTGGGAGTGGGCGATGTTGCGCAGCCGCTCGGTGTGAGGGCGCAGATCGGCGATCGAACGGGCCAGCTGCGCGTTCCGGGTGTGGGCGATCACGGCCTGGTCGTAGCGTTCCGCGAGTTCGTAGAACCGGTCGCGGCGAGCATCGGACGGAGGTTCCTCGGCGATCTTCTCGAGCTCGGCCGCGACGTCGTCGAACTGCTGCCTCGCCGCAGCGTCCTGCACGACAGCTTCGGCGACCATCCGCGTGGCCGCCGACTCGAGCAGGATGCGCAGCTCGAACAGATCGCGCACACTCTTGATCGAGATCGGCGAGACCCTCGCTCCCTGCCGATCGATGAGTGAGACCAGCCCCTCCCCTTCCAGCCGCAGGAAGGCCTGCCGGACCGGGGTACGGGACGCCGAGAACCGCGCGCCCACGTCGATGGCACTCAGCGACTGCCCGGGCGACAGAATCCCGTTCAGAATGTCCTGCCTGAGCTGTTCGTATACCTGCTCACCCTTGCTGCCAGCCGCCATGCATACATCCTAACGTCCGAAAAGGTATCTGTTAAGGTATACCTTCACGTACACCATCGAGCCAGGGCGCCGGCCCTGGGAAGGCGTCCACCCGTGAATGATCTGCGCTCGTCCGACCGGTCCGCGACCACGACCCGCATCTCCGGGCTGCGTCGACGCGGACTGCGCTGGACGGCACTGATCCTGCTCTCCCTCGGAGGATGGGCCCTCGGCGAGAGCGTCGGACTGACGGCGGCGGGCCTCTTCTCCGCTCTGATCGTCGCGGCGACGCTCGCCGTCACCGGGCAAGGACCGTCCCGCGTGCCGCGACCGTTGGGAAAGCTCGCGCAAGGCGTGCTGGCCAGCGCTGTCGGACTGATGGTGCACAGGGAAACGATCGCCGCACTGGGCTCGCTGTGGGTGCCGGTGGTCTCGATCGCCGCGGCGACGTTGGCGATCAGCGTGGCGGCCGGCGCTCTCCTTGCGTTGCATCGTGACGTGGACGCGGTCACCGGATCCCTGTCCATGACCGCGGGCGGCGCCACCGGACTCGTCGCGATGGCGCGCGAACTCGGCGGCGACGACCGAGTCGTCGCGGTGGTGCAGTACCTGCGCGTGGCGCTCGTCGTACTGACGATGCCGATGATCGTGACGTTCGGTTTCCGTGCGAACACCGGTGCCGAGACCGTGGCCGACACCGACAGCGGCGGATCCGAATGGTATGTCGCACTGGCATTCCTGGCCGTGTTCATCGTGGCCGGAACGGCCGTGGCGTCACTCGTGCGGCTGCCCGCACCCGCCACTCTGGGACCGCTGGCCGTGAGTGCGGGATTCGAACTCGGCGGGTGGAGCGACGCGATCACGGTCCCGCCGATGCTGATGACCGCCGCGCTGATTCTCATCGGCTGGCAGGCCGGTCTCGCCTTCGACCGGGCGAGCCTGCGGGCGATCGGGAGAATCCTCCCGTATGCAGCCGCACTCACCCTGCTGGTCGGGGCGGCCTGCGCGGGACTGGGCGTCCTACTCGCCCACCTCACCGGCGCGAGCCTCCTCGAGGCGTACCTCGCCACGACTCCGGGCGGCCTGGCAGCGGTGCTGGCGGTGTCGGCATCCACTTCGTCGAACGTCACGTTCGTCGCAGCCGCTCAGGTGCTGCGCCTGGTGATCATGCTCGTCACCACTCCGATCATGGCGAAGGCGTTTGCCCACTTCAGTTCTCGTCGGCGACGGACCGGTGTGAGCTGACGACCGCGTAGCGCGGGAAGTGGTTCGTCGAATGTCGGCGCATGGCATCTACCTCCGATACTTGTGAGCAGCTACCCAGCTGTGTGGTGGGTGGGTCGGGTTGCGGTCAGCCGTAGACCCTGGCGATGAAGGCGTCGAGGTTGTCGCGGACCCGCCCGATTCGCTCTTCGGGTTCGAGATCCTCGCGGTACTGCCTGCCCAGTGCCGGCGACTTCTTCCGCCGTGCATACAGCGAGCACGCGAGGTCTTCGCATATGTAGGTGCCGATCGAGTTTCCTCGGCGACCGGATTCACCCGACTTGCGGGCGGTCATGAGCGACACCCCGCCGCTGGCATGCGTGGTCATGCAGATCGTGCACATCTGCGCACGGCGGTATCCGCCGGTTTCGTAGCGCAGCGCAACGCCGACGAGTCGGCCCTCCCGCGGTACGACGACATAGCAGCGGCCCGGAAACGACGGGTCACTCCAGCCGAGGAAGTCGAGTTCGTCCCACGGGCGGTCGTCCAGGTCGCGAGGGACGGGTAGGCGCTTGGCGTCGCCTTGGGAGCAGTTGATGAACGACGACCTGATGTCGCGTTCGGTGACGGGATCCATGACGAGAGGAACTCCTTCTGTCGACGGGTTGACAAAGCCACGTGACAATACGGACAGCGGGGGCGTCGAGCAACGGATTTTCCGACGAACCACGAGCCGAGCCCAGCACAGGCAAACGAGAACCGTATTCAGCAAAACCCATGAACCGACAGGTAATTCTTTTAATAACGGACTAGAGGTATGTTTTGGGCATTGAATGTGGAACACTGGTCTGATCGGAACCCGAGCCGGGAATGCTTACAGCCACGGCATTCCTCGACGGGTGCGGGGCCGGGGTGGGAGATCAGCATGGTGACGAATTCGGACGCCGAGCACACGTCGAGGCGCGAGGCCGTAGCAGGCTCCACGCCGGGCCTGGACCGGGAGAGGCCCCCGACCGTGTCCCTCTGCATTCCTGCGTATCAGGCGGAGCGTCATCTGCGGACAACGCTCGACAGCGTGCTGGCGCAGACCTTCACCGACCTCGAGATCGTGATCGTCGACAACAACAGCTCGGACGGCACCCGCGACATCCTGGACGGCCTCCACGACGACCGTGTCCGGATCATCCGGAACACGACGACGGTGCCGATGGTGGACAATTTCAACCTCGCGATACGCGAGAGCCGAGGACGATTCGTCAAGCTGGTCTGCGCCGACGACACCATCGAACCGGAGTGCGTGGCAACACAAGCCGCGGTGCTCGAAGCGGACGCCGAGGTGGCACTCGTGTCGGTGCGAACCGATTTCATCGACGACGAGGGCGCCCTGCTTCGGCCGGCACGCGGGCTCGGGGGAATCGTGGGGCGCCAGCCGGGGCAGCGGGTGGTCCGGCGCATCATCCGGAGCGGCAGCAACCCCATCGGCCCCCCGGTCGCTGCGATGTTCCGCCGAGTCGATTTCGATCGGTGCGGTGGATTCCGGGGCGAACTGCTGTTCCCCATGGAACTCGATCTGTGGTCGCGGCTGGTGAAGAAGGGGGACTTCGTCGGTGTGCCGAGGACCCTGGCGTCGTTCCGGATCGGCAGCGACTCGAACACCGCATTGACCTCGGCTCGTTCGCAACTCGCCCAGCAGCTCGAATTCGCGAGTCGCCTGATCAACGATCCCGAGTGGGAGATACCACTCTCCGACCGAGTACTCGGCCGGATCAATTCGTACGACATGCAGATGCGGCGAAGTCTGCTGTTCGCCCTGAGCGCGCTCCGCGCGTCGCGACGCAAACGCGCGCTCGGATCCACGGATGATCGGGAACGGCCAGGGTGAATTCGCTTGGATACGCACCGCTCACCACAACGATCAGCCTCCGGGGCGAAGTAGCCCTCCCGGAGAGAGTCAAGACACCGGAAACACGGGCCTCGAAAGCCCCTATGACGCAACGGACGTGAAGGCCATGGATGCACACGTGACCCAGTTACACCCCAAAGACGACCACAAGAAGAGCATGCCGCGACCGACCGTGTCGGTGGTGATGCCGGCTCTGAACGAAGCGAAGAATCTGCCGTTCGTGGCGGCGCGGATGCCGTCCGGCATCGACGAACTCGTGTTCGTCGACGGCAACTCCGTCGACGACACGGTTGTCGTCGCCCGAAAGCTGTGGCCCGACGCGAAGATCCTGACGCAGACCCGCAAAGGCAAAGGCAACGCGTTGGCCTGCGGTTTCATGCACGCCACCTCGGACATCGTGGTGATGATCGACGCCGACGGATCCACCGATCCCGCCGAGATCCCCGCCTTCGTCGACGCACTGATTCACGGCGCGGACTTCGCGAAAGGGAGCCGATTCATCGCGGGTGGCGGGAGCGCCGACATCACCTTCACCCGCCGGCTGGGCAACCGAATGCTGAATTCGTTCGTGAACATGGAATTCGCCGTCTCGTTCACCGACCTCTGCTACGGCTACAACGCGTTCTGGCGCCGGCACGTCAGCGTGATGTCGCTGCCGGCGACGGACCGACCCGACGCGCACTGGGGCGACGGCTTCGAAATCGAGACGCTGATCAACGTCCGGATGGCGACATCCGGCCTCGGCATCGTCGAGATCCCGAGCTTCGAGCGGCGGCGGATCAGCGGCAAGAGCAATCTGAATGTCGTCCGCGACGGGTTCCGGGTTCTCCGGACCGTCCGGATGGAACATCGGAACGGCGTGAAGACGACCGAAGAATCGGTCGAACGGCCGACCTCGCTTCCCAGAAGATCCGTGTATTCGTGGCGTTCCCGCGATCGCGGTGATTACGTTGCCCGATGACGTCCCGGCCGCCCGGCACTCGCTCCTGGACGCGACCGACGACTTCGATACAGAGCGGGCCGAGTCCCTCTCGGTCGTGATCTGCGCGTATACGACACGGCGTTGGTTCGATCTGTGCCGTTCGGTGCAGTCGGTGCTGTCGCAGGAGGGACCCGTTCCCGAACTCATCCTGGTGATCGATCACTGCGACGAACTGTATGTGCGCGCATGCAATCGATACTGCATGGACGAGCGGGTGACGGTCCTCGCGAACGCGGACACCAGGGGGCTGTCCGGGGCACGCAATACCGGCGTGCGCGCCGCTCACGGTGACGTGGTCGCCTTCGTCGACGACGACGCCCGCGCCGAGCCCGGCTGGACGCAGGCACTCATGCACCACTACGGGAACCGCGGAGTTGCCGGGGTGGGAGGGTACGCGGACCCGAGCTGGCCCGGCGATCGCCCCCGTTGGCTGCCACAGGAATTCGACTGGGTCGTCGGCTGCAGCTACGTCGGCCAGCCGACCCGGGTGGCGCCCGTGCGCAACCCCATCGGTTGCAACATGTCGATGCGCCGCTCTGTGCTCTACGCCGTGGGCGGATTCAGATCCGAGGTGGGCCGCGTCGGTTCGGTTCCCGTCGGCGGCGAAGAGACCGAACTGTGCATCCGTATCCGGGCGAACGAGGACTCCAACCAGATCCTGTTCGATCCGGACATGCGGGTGCAGCACCACGTATCGCCGGACCGCACCACTCTGCGATATTTCGTGCGGCGATGTCGTCACGAAGGGCTGTCGAAGGCCGTCGTCGCGGAGCTGACCACCGCGTCGGACGCACTGAGCAGCGAGTGCACGTACACCCTCCACGTCCTTCCGCGTGCGGTACTGCGTGAAGCGGGGTCGATGCGAAGGGACGGGCTCGCCCGAGCAGCTGTCGTGCTGCTCGGCCTGGTCGTGACCACCGCCGGATACGTACAAGGCCGAACCACCATCCGGCTGCGCACCCGGATGACCTGATGACTTCCTCCGCACCCGGTCTCACACTCCACCCCGCCCTGGACAGTCCCGAGCGGCCGGATTGGGAGGGTGCGGTGTGGATCGGGGAGGTGTGGATCGACGCGATCGAGGAGGCGCACCGTCACGGCCGCGCGGCGGGGACACCCGTCGGGTGCCGGTTGACGGGGGCGGAGGGCTACAGCCGGGCGCGACTGCTCGTGCGCGCCGCCGGCCGCCCACTCGGGTTCGTCGAGATCGAGGTGTCGGAAGGGTCGGTGAACTTCGGCGAGCTCAGGCGCCGAGTCGCGGGCCTGCGGGTCACCGAGCCGGACCGTCCCGTGCGGACCGGTCCGGCTCGCGTGGCCGAGGGGCGCGCCGTGCCGGTGACGGTCGTCGTGTGCACGCGCGACCGGGTGTCGATGCTGGAAACGGCCCTCCGGTCCGTCCTCGCAGTGGACTACCCGTCGTTCGACGTAGTCGTCGTCGACAATGCCCCCAGAACCGACGCCACCTGGAATTACGTGCTCGGTCTCGCGGATCCGCGGGTACGTCTGATCCGCGAGCCGCTCCCGGGGCTCTCCCGAGCCCGGAACACCGGATTGTCGGCCGCCACGGGCGACATCGTCGCGTTCACCGACGACGACGTGGTCGTCGATCGGCACTGGCTCTCGGCGCTCGTCGACGGGTTCGCGCGGGGACCGTCGGTCTCCTGCGTGTCCGGGATGGTGCCCGCCGGTGAGATCCGGACACCGGCGCAGGCGTACTTCGATCGACGGGTCGGCTGGTCGGACTCGACCGACGCCCGTGTCTTCGACTGGGCGCGGCCACCGGACGACGTTCCCCTGTTTCCCTTCACCGTTCGCTGCTACGGCACGGGGGCGAATTTCGCGGTGGAGCGCGACGTGGTTCGTCGTCTCGGTGGATTCGACGAGGCGCTCGGCGCCGGCGCCCCGACGGGCGGCGGCGAAGACATCGACATGTTCTTCCGCATTCTGCGCTCCCGACGCCAACTGGTCCACGACCCGGCCGCCATCGTGTGGCACCGGCACCGCGCCGACCGTGAAGGGATTCTCGTCCAGTCCCGCGGCTACGGGCTGGGACTGGGGGCGTGGCTCGCGAAGATCGCGATCGACCCCGAGATGGCGACGCTCGCGGCGACGACGGCGGCCCGACGCAGCGGCGCGTTCGTCCGCCACCTCCGCGCGTCGTCGAAGGAGACGGCCCCACCGGCGAACCTCGCGGAGTTCCTTCCCCCGCGCCTCGGCTCCACCACCGTCCGGTCGATCGTGAAAGGTCCGTGGGCGTATCGGTCGGCGCGGCGCGAAGGACGGTCACCGGCGCCGTTTCGGGAGCCGGACGCGCTGCGGCAGACCGCGATCTCGCACCATCCGATCGGCGAGCCGTGACTCCCGGCATCCCCCGCATCGAGGCGAGCCGTGCCGATTCCGAACACCCGGCCGAGCGGAATCTGCGACTCAACACGAACTCCCTCATTCTCGCCAACGTGGTGGCGGGGGCGCTCGGACTCATCTTCTGGGCCGCTGCCGCCCGCCTGTTTCCCGCTCGCGAAGTCGGGGTGGCCTCGGCGCTCATCACGTCGGCGGTGATGCTGTCGACGTTGTCGATACTGAGCATCGACACGATGTACGAGAGGTTCCTGCCGCTGGCGGGCACCCGCACCGGACCATTGCTCAAGCACGGATTCCTGTTGGTTTCGGCCACGTCCCTGCTGTCGGGCGCCGCGCTCGTCGTGTTCGGCCCACGAGATCCGCTGTTCGAATCCGGCTGGGCGATGGCGTGTTTCCCGCTGTTCGTGATGGTTCTCGCCGTGTTCACCCTGCAGGACAAGGCCACTGCCGGCCTCGGGGTGGCGCGGTGGTCGGCCGCGAAGAATTCCTTCCATGCGGCGGCGAAACTCGTCGTTCTGCTCGCGCTCGCCGGCACCGACGTCGCGGTGTCCATCGTCTCCGCGTGGGGGGCGACGGCAGCGGTGGCCGCACTGTGCGTTCTGGTGGCGCTCCACCGCCGATCCCGCTCCCATCCCCGATTCCTCGGGGCGCCGACCCTCCCACCCCGCCGTGAACTCTGGGCGTACTTCGGTTCGTCGTTCGGCATCACGGCACTGTGGGCGATCGGTCCTCTCGTGGTGCCGCTGATCGTGGTCACGCAGGTCGGCGCCGAGGCGAACGCGTATTTCGCGATCGCGTGGGCGATGATCAGCGCGCTCTACCTCATGGTGCACCTGGTCGTCAGCCCGTACGTGGCCGAAGTCGCCGCCCACCCGGACAGGGTCGCGTCGTTGTCCCGCCGTCTGGTGCGCACCCTCGCCGTGGTGGCGGGTGTCGGCGGGGTGGGACTGGTGGTGGTCGGTCCTGTCCTGCTCGGTGTGGTCGGAGCCGAGTACCGAACGCACAGTACCGGTTTGCTCTACCTGGCCGGCGTGTTCATACCTCTGTCCGTGGTGGGCGCCGTCTACGAAGGTCTTGCGCGGGTGCACCGACGGCTGACGTTGGCGCTCGCCGTCCGCGGTGTCTCCACGCTCATCGTCGTCGGCGGCTCCCTGATCGGCACCAGAGCCATCGGCGTCGTCGGTGTGGGCTGGGCCTACCTCGCGGCGGAGGCGGTGTCGGCGCTGGTGCTGATCGGTCCGGTGGTCTTCTGGCTGCGGCGGGCCTCACAAGAACGCGGGTACGACCGAATTCCCGCGGACGATTCGGGAGGTGAGCGAGTTGAGTAGACGATCGTGGGTCCGGGTGGCCCGTGCGTCACTGATCGGCGTGAGCGCGGTGCTGATCGCGCAGGCGGCCGGTCCGCCCACCGACACTGCGGTGCAGTCGGTGTCGTGGTATCAAAAGCAGCAGGCACTCATGTTCGACGACTTCAACGGACCTGCGGGGTCGCCGCCGAATCCCCAGTGGTGGACCTACGACACCGGCGGTGGCGGGTGGGGAAACGGCGAGTCCCAGACCTACACGTCCTCACCCTCGAACGTCCGGCTCGACGGTGCCGGGCATCTGGTGATCGAGGCCCGCAACGACGGCGGCCAGTACACCTCCGCCCGCGTCACGACGCAGGGCCGGACCTCCCTCCTCTACGGTCGCGCCGAAGCTCGCGCGAAGCTCCCTCGCGGCGCGGGAATGCATCCGGCGTTCTGGCTGCTCGGTACCGACCTCGGCGTCGTCGGCTGGCCGGAAAGCGGCGAGATCGACGCGGTCGAGACGGTCGGCGGTGCCGGCCAGCTCTACAGCAGTGTCATCGGGCCGAAGACGACCGGCGGCGATTGGCAGGCAGGACCCACCACCGACGTGGCGGCCTCGTTCGTGGACGACTTTCACACGTATTGGGTGGAAAAGGCCCCCGGGAGGGTGACGTTCGGAGTGGACGGCCAGATCACCGGCGAGGTCTCCGCGGCCGGTCTTCCCCCGAACGAGCGGTGGGTGTTCGACAAACCGTTCTTCCTCCTGCTCAACGTCGCCGTCGGCGGAGAATGGCCCGGCCCCGCCGACAGTACGACGCCGTTCCCGGCCGCGATGGTCGTCGACTGGGTGCGTGTTTCCGGTGACTAGGTCCACGGTTCAGCTCGACCCACCCCGGCGCGAGGCAGTCGATGCCACCGCCGCCGAGGAGCCCTCCGGTGCGGCCCGGGCCGCACATTTCGACACCTTCGCCCTCGTGTCGGCGGCGGTCGGTGCGCTCGCGCTGACTCCACTGTCGCCGGAGTTGCGCGCGATCATGCTCGCGGCCTTCGTTCTCACCGGGCCGGGACTGGCCGTGGTGACGTGGATGCGACTGCAGACGCCCGCGATCGTCGCCGCGGTACCCCTGACGGGTCTGTCGATGATGACGGGTTTCACCGCCGTCATCGGGTGGTCGAATCGTTGGCTGCCCGTCCCGTTCCTGCTGACCCTCGTCGGCGGTGTCGTTCTCTCGGTGCTCCTGCACGCGCGACATGCGGGCGGACTCGCCACTCTCGTGCCCGCCCGGCCGAGGGGAACGACCCTGCGCGGCAACGTGCCCCTGCTCTGTACGCTGGCCACGCTGGGCGTGTGGCTGGCGCTCCTACCCGGGTTGCTGAATGTGCCGTACTCCGAGTTCGGACTACTGGCCGTCGGCACCGGGCCGGGACTCGTCGTCGTCGTGGTCTCGATGGTCGGGGCCTTCGCCTGGGCGTTGCGGAAGAACCACGTCGTCTCCGCCGCGGTGATCGTCGGCGCCGTGATCGTCGTGCAGCGGGCAACCGTCAGCGTGATCACCGAGGCGCCGATCTACACCTGGACGTACAAGCACATCGGTGTGGTGGACTACATCCAACAGCACCAGGCACTTCCGCCGCGCGGGATCGACGTGTACGGCGAATGGCCCGCCTTCTTCACGGCGTTCGCCTGGTTCGGTGACATCACGTCCGTCGATTCGCTCCTCGTCGCACAGTGGTTCGCCCCGGTAGTGCACGCCCTGCTGGCATTGCTCGTCGGCGCACTGGCGATGTTGCTGGGGCTGGAGATCCGGCATGCGCTCGCGGCGGCGATGATCGTCGAACTCGCGAACTGGGTCGGGCAGGACTATTTCGCTCCCCAGGCGTTCGCATTACTCATGGCGGTCGGCGTGCTGGCACTGCTGGTCGCCTCCCGCACCTGCCACCAGGCGGGTTACATTGCACTGCTTGCGTTCGCCGCGCTCATCCCGACGCATCAGCTGACGCCGTACTGGCTGCTCGGGGTCATCGTGGCGCTGGTCGTGACACGGCAGATCAAGCCCTGGTGGTTGCCCATTCCGTATATGGCGATGCTCATCGGCTACCTCGTCCCGCGGATGTACGTCGTACTCCCGCACGGGCTGTTCTCGGGCGCGAACCCCGTTGCCAACGGAACCAGCAACGTCGAGTACGCCGGTTCCCTGGGCAAACTCGTCACCTCGACCGTATGCCGCGGGCTGTCCGCCGCGGTGATCCTGTTCGCCCTCGTCGGAATCGTCGTGTGGTGGCGGCAGGGCCGGCCGTTCCTCATTCCGATGATCATGGCGTTCAGTTCGTTCTCCCTGCTCTTTCTGCAGAGCTACGGCGGTGAGGCCATCTTCCGGGTGTACCTGTACGCGCTGCCGGGGTGCGCAATCCTGATCGCGCCGCTGCTCCTCGCCGCGGTCACGGTCACCGGTCGTCATGTCGCCCTCGAACGGGTGACCACGGTGTTCGCCGCTGTCGCGCTGGGCGGTGCGGCCGTCGCCGGGATGCAAGGCTATTACGGACTGTGGTCGCTGGTGGTGGAATACCGATCGCAGGTCATGCTGTTCGACGACCTGACCGCGGACATTCATGGTCCCGCCATGATCACCAGTCTGGATTCGGCAGGGTTTCCCAGTCGCGCCACCGCCGACTACGCCGATCTGGCCAAGTACGATCAGGACTTCGACACGCCCATCGTCGACCGCTGGCCCGAGTTCGCCAAGTACTTTCCCGACGCCCACCAGTTCGACGACATCACGCTGGTTGCGGAATCGAGCAGCACCGAAACCTATTTCGTGTTCACGAGTCAATCGAACGATGCCATCGAGTATTACCGGTACTTCACTCCGGAGGCGGTCGCGAGGTTCGAGGACCAGTTTCGTCTGAGCCCACAGTGGTCGATCCGTCTCCAGGACGCGCACACGACCGTCTACCAGTTCGACCGCACCGGTTCGGGAGCGGACATCACCGGCGGTTGAGGCCACATAAACAAGGGCATAGAACAACGAAGCGATTAATAACAGGGCAGAGGTTTGTTTTAGCCGAATAATGTGGAAGACTGGTCTGATCGGAACCCGAGCCGAGAAGGCCCCCGCGAGGGGCGAGTCGGCGGGTGCGGGGCCGGGGCGGGAGATCAGCACGATGGCGATATCGAATGCCGCGCTCAGAGTGAAGCGCGAGACCACGATGCCTCCGGATATTCCTGCGCCCCAGCGCACCTGGCGACGGAGGGCGATGCCGCCGAGCGAGATTCGACGCAACCTTCGACAGTTACCGAGTATCGACACGATGTGAGGACAGACCCATGGCATTTGTGATTTCGACCGAGTCCGATGTGACGGACGAGGCCAGACGTTCGCGAATCTTCTCGGGCGAGGTGTTCTGCTTCCCGGCCCGCGACTCGATCCGCGCCTTCAGTGAATTCGCGTGGGAATTGATCGACGCCGCCTTCGGTGCGCACGATCCGTCGACCGCTCACGACGACCTCCCCGTCGAGGAGTACGTGCGCATCCTCGGGCCGCTCAAGACCGGATTCACCCACCACCCCCACTCCAAGGAACTGCTCCGCGACGTTCTCGTCGACCTCGGAGCCGACATCACCCGGACGTACTTCGACGTGCCCAAGCTGCGTGTAGTCCCCCCGGCGTCGTATCTCACTGCGGGCCTGGGGTACAACTACACGCCGCACCGAGACACCTGGTATTCCTCACCGCAGTGCCAGAACAACTGGTGGGCACCGATTCTCGGCGTGACCGACAAGAGCTGCATGGCGTTCCATCCCGAGTTCTGGCAGAGGCCGACCGACAATTCGAGCGCCGACTTCGACGCCTACGAATGGAACCGTTCGTCCCGTCGCGACGCCGCGCTCTACATCAAGGACGACCCACGGCCGCATCCGCGGCTCAGCGGACAGGACCCCGGCAGCGAAGTCCGGATCGTCGGGGAAGTCGGCTCCATCCTGTCGTTCTCGGGCGCCCAACTGCACGCCACGGTGCCGAACACCACCGGCCGGGCCCGATTCAGTTTCGACTTCCGCACCATCGCCCTCGACGATCTCCTCGCGAAGGCGGGCCCCCCGAACGTCGATTCCCACTCGACCGGAACCTCCGTCCGCGACTACCTGCGGGCCGACACCTACGACCGGGTGCCCGAAGACGTCGTGGCGCAGTACGACGAGGGCGGCAGCACCGACGGCGTCCTCGTGTTCGACCCTTCCGTACTCGAAGTCACGTAGAAGCAGCATCGAGGAGCCGGTGAAATGACCGACAGCACATCATCACCCATGAGAATTCTGGTAACCGGGCACCTGGGTTATCTGGGCGTCGAGATGACTCCGCTGCTCGTCGGCCTCGGACACGAGGTCGTCGGCCTCGACACCGGCTACTTCGCCGGGTGCGACTTCCTCGCTCCTCCCGAACCATTGCCGATGCTCGACATCGACGTGCGCGACGTCACCCCGGCCGACCTCGCCGGCTTCGACGCCGTCGTCCACCTCGCCGCCCTGTCGAACGATCCACTGTCCGACATCGACCCGAGGCTGACGTACGACATCAACCTCGAGGCATCCGTCCGGCTCGCGAAGGCGGCGAAGGCCGCGGGCGTCGGCCGGTTCGTCTTCTCGTCCTCGTGCAGCCTGTACGGCGCGGGCAGCGACCTCGAACTGGACGAAGGGGCGGCGTTCAATCCCGTGACACCGTACGGGGAATCGAAGGTCCGAGTAGAACAGGAACTGTCCCGGCTCGCCGGCGACGACTTCTCACCGGTGTATCTGCGCAACGCCACGGCGTACGGGCTCTCACGCCGACTGCGTGCGGACGTCGTCGTCAACAACCTGCTCGGGCACGCGGCGACCACGGGGAAGGTATTGCTGCAGAGCGACGGCACACCGTGGCGGCCGCTCGTCCATGTCCTCGACATCGCGCACGCGTTCGCGCAGGCGCTCGCGGCCCCGAGAGACATCGTCCACGATCAGGCGTTCAACGTCGGGCGCGTCGGCGAGAACTACCAGGTGCTCGACGTCGCGAGACTCGTCGCCGAGGTCGTACCCGATTGCGTGGTCGGGCATTCGGAAGGGGCGATGCCCGACATCCGTGACTACCGCGTCGACTTCTCGAAGATCGAGCGGGAGCTACCCGGATATCGGCCCCAGTGGACCCTGCGCCGGGGAATCGAACAACTCTGGGCCGCATATTCCGACGGCGGAATGACAGCGGAGCGGTTCGAGGGACCGCAATACTTCCGGCTGAGAACCATCCAGCAACACCTCGATCACGGTCGGCTCGACAGCGACCTGCGCTGGGTGTCACCATGATCGAGCCGGCCTCGGTCCCGGACGTCGAGGAACGCGCGGCCCTCCGCGAGCAGGACCGCATCCCGGTTGCCGGGCCGTGGGTGACCGATCTCGAGGTCCGGTACGTCGCGGAAGCCGCGGCGAACGACTGGTACACCCACGCCGGCGAGTCCGTCGGCCTCTTCGAGACGGAGTTCGCCGACTATCTCGGGACCGACTTCGCCGCGGCAGTGCCCCACTGCACCTCCGCGCTGCACCTCGCGATGCTCGCCCTCGACCTGGGTCCCGGCGACGAGGTGATCGTCCCGGAATCGACGTGGGTGGCGACCGCGGCACCGATCACCTACGTCGGCGCCACCCCCGTCTTCGCCGACATCGACGCCGGCACCTGGTGCCTGTCCCCGGATTCGCTCGCGGAGTGCCTCACCCGGCGCACCAGGGCCGTCGTCACCGTCGACCTGTACGGCGGCATGCCGGACATGGAGGCCGTTCGCTCGGTCGCGGACGGTCTCCCGATCATCGAGGACGCCGCCCAGTCCATCGGCGGGAAGCTCGGCGATCGTTTCGCCGGAACGCTGGGCGACGTCGGGACCTTCAGCTTCCACGGCACGAAGACGCTGACGACCGGTGAGGGCGGAATGGTCGTGACCGACCGGAGCGACCTCTCGGAGCGGATACTTCGGTTGCGCGACCACGGTCGCACGCCGGCGGACCACCGGTTCTTCACCACCGAGGAGCTGGCCTTCAAGTACAAGATGAGCAGTCTGCAGGCCGCATTCGGCCGGGCCCAGCTGGCCCGCATCGACGAACTCCTGGACAAGAAGCGGCAGATCTTCGAATGGTACGAAGAGCGCCTCGCCGACGTTCCCGGTGTGCAGCTGAACCGCCGACGGGACGGCCTCACGAACACGTTCTGGATGGTCACCGCCGTCCTCGACCCGGCCTACCGGCTGCCGGCCCGCCGAATGATGGAACTGTTCGACCTGCACTCGGTGGACACCCGCCCCTTCCTGCCCCCACTCAGTTCGCTGCCCGCATTCGCGGGATACGACACCGTCGCGACGGCGGCGCGCCGGAACAAGACCGCATACGACATCGCTGCACGCTCGATCAATCTGCCGTCGGCACTCATGCTGACCGAAGCACAGGTCGACCGGGTGTGCGACGTCCTACTCACCATTCTTCGACCACGTAAGGAAACGTCATGAAGGCCGTCATTCTCGCCGGTGGACGCGGCACCCGAATCAGCGAAGAGTCGCAGAGCCGGCCGAAGCCCATGGTGGAGATCGGTGGACGCCCGATCCTCTGGCACATCATGAAGATCTACGGCGAAGCCGGCGTCACCGAGTTCATCATCCTGCTCGGCTACAAGGGCTACATGATCAAGGAGTACTTCGCCAACTACTTCCTGCACATGTCCGACGTGACGATCGACCTGGCCACCGACACCACCAAGACGCTCTCCTCGAAGACCGAGCCGTGGACCGTCACCCTGCTCGACACGGGCGCCTCGACCATGACCGGCGGACGCCTACTTCGGGCGAAGGAGCACATCGGCGACGACGTCTTCTCCTTCACCTACGGCGACGGCGTCACCGACGTCGACATTCGCCGGGTCGCCGACTTCCATCGGACGTCCGGTTCGATCGCGACGGTCACCGCGGTGCAGCCGCCCGGCCGCTACGGCGCTCTCCGCATGGAGGAGGACCGGGTGCAGTTCCAGGAGAAGCCGCGCGGCAGCAGCGGCTGGGTGAACGGCGGATTCTTCGTCGCCTCACCGTCCGTCCTCGATTACATCGACGGCGACGACACTGTCTTCGAAGGGGCTCCGCTGGAGCGACTTTCGGCCGACGGCGAACTGACCGCGTATCAGCACCCCGGCTTCTGGCGGGGAATGGACACGTTGTGGGACAAGATCTACCTCAACGAACTCTGGGACAACGACAAGGCCCCCTGGAAGATCTGGAACGACGGACTGGGTGGCAGGGGAGACGATCATGAGTACTCCCTGTAGGCACTGCGGAACCCCCCTGGAGCAGTCGTTCTGCGATCTCGGGATGTCGCCGCTCGCCAACTCGTATCTCACGGCCGACCGACTGGATCGACGAGAAGTGTTCTACCCGCTGCACGCGTACGTGTGCTCGAAGTGCCTCCTCGTCCAGCTCGCCGAATTCGAATCGGCCGAGTTCATCTTCACCGACTACCTCTACTTCTCGTCGTACTCACAGAGCTGGCTCGACCATGCCCGCGCCTACGTCGAGGACACGACGGCGCGGTTCCATCTCGACAGTTCGAAGCAGGTCGTCGAAATCGCCAGCAACGACGGATATCTCCTCCAGTATTTCGTGGAGTCCGGCATCCCGTCGCTCGGCATCGAACCGGCCGAGAACGTGGCCGAGGTCGCCGTGCGGCGCGGGATCGACACCCGCGTCGGGTTCTTCGGAACCTCGATGGCGAGCAAACTCGTCGGGGAGGACATCCGCGCAGACCTGCTGATCGGCAACAACGTCCTGGCGCACGTTCCCGACCTGAACGACTTCGTCGCCGGGATGGCGACCGTGCTCGCGGTGGACGGCGTCATCACCATGGAGTTCCCGCACCTGCTCCAGCTGATCGAACACAACCAGTTCGACACGATCTACCACGAGCACTTCTCCTACTTCTCGCTGCTGACCGTCACGCGCGTGTTCGCCGCCCACGGCCTGCGACTGTTCGACGTCGAACAACTCTCCACACACGGTGGTTCCCTGCGGATCTACGCCTGTCACGCCGAGTACCCCCGACACCTCACGTCCCGGCGACTGCGCGAGCTGGGCGAGAAGGAGCAGGCCGCAGGTCTGCATCTTCCGGAGGGCTACGCCACCTTCCCGGAGCGGGTGATGCGCACCAAACGGGCGCTGCTCGAATTCCTCATCGACGCACGCAACCGCGGAAAGTCGACGGCCGCCTACGGCGCGCCGGCCAAAGGCAACACCCTGCTCAACTACTGCGGAATCCGCGACGACCTACTCGATTACACCGTCGACCGGAGTCCCCACAAGCAGGGCAAGTTCCTGCCGGGAACCCACCTGCCCATTTACGCGCCCGACCACATCCGCGACACCCGGCCCGACTACCTCCTGATCCTCCCGTGGAACCTGCGGGACGAGGTGGTTCGGGACATGTCGTACATCCGCGAGTGGGGAGGAAAATTCGTCGTCCCCGTGCCCGAATTGGCGGTGCTCGACTGAGCCCGGATCTCCGCCCGTAGGCGTGGCGCTTTCCGCTGATCACCCCGACCGGAACTCATGGGGGCTTGATCAGTGAGAGTATAGGTCTGTGAGCGCACAGGCAGAGCACGAGGAGAGACGCCGCCCGACCCCGGGAACCCCGCTGGGCTATCTCGAGCAGCTGCCCGCCCTCGTCCTGCTCGAGCGCCTCCCGGTTCCCGTCCTGGCGGTCGAGGAAGACGGCACCGTCGTCCACGCGAACAGCGCTTTCGAGGAGATGCTGGGCCATCCCGTCGATACCCTGCGCGGACGCCCGGTCTCCGAACTGCTCGATCTGGACGGGGCAACAACGGGTGCGGACGCCGTGGAACACCTCCGCGAGAGCGCGACCACACCCATCGACCTCACCCACCAGGACGGATCCCGCGTCCGCGCACTCATCAGCCGGCCGATCCTGCGTCGGCAGGACGACCCGGTGACCCTCGTCTGCTTCCACGACGTCACCGAGCAACTGTGGAACGGTGGCCGCGCGCCGGGCTTCTGACCCCGCCTCCACAAACGCACGGACATTGGTGAGAAACCCGCGCAATTGCCGGTGAATCCGGCGAATGTCTGTGCAAACGTCGCGACTGAGGATGCACCGCGGGTTACGTTGGCTGCATGGCGACCGGCAAGAGCAAGGCTCCCGCTGTCGAACTGGAGGTCGGCGACCGGACCGTGCGGATCTCGCACCCGGAGCGCGTCTACTTCCCTGCCACCGGCGCCACGAAACTCGATCTCGCGAACTACTACCTGAGCGTCGGCGACGGGATCGTCCGCGCGTTGCGCGAGCGCCCCTGCATGATGCACCGGTTTCCGGACGGGCTGAGCGGCGAGAAGGTCCACCAGAAGCGGTTGCCGCACGGCGCGCCCGACTGGGTGCAGACGGTGCGGGTGACGTTCCCGCGATACAACCGCCACGCCGACGAACTGTGCGTCACGCACCCGGCGGACGTGATCTGGGCGGTGCAGATGTCCACCGTCGAGTTCCATCCGTGGAACTCGCGCCGCGCCGACGTCGAGCGTCCCGACGAGTGGCGGATCGATCTCGATCCGATGCCCGACTGCGGGTTCGACACGGTGCGGCGTGTCGCCGGGGTCGTGCACGAGGTGCTCGACGAACTGGGGGCCACGGGCTGGCCGAAGACGTCGGGCGGACGCGGGATGCACGTGTACGTCCGGATCCGGCCGGACTGGGGATTCGGCGACGTCCGGCGGGCCGCGCTGGCCTTCGCCCGCGAGGTCGAGCGCAGGTCGCCGCAGGACGTGACCACCACCTGGTGGCGCAAGGACCGGGATCCGCGCAAGCTGTTCGTCGACTACAACCAGAACGCCCGCGACCACACCATCGCCAGCGCGTACTCGGTGCGGGGTGTGCCCGACGCGACGGTGTCCACACCGGTGACCTGGGACGAGATCGACGACGTGGACCCGCACGCGTTCACCATCGCCACCGTCCCCGACCGGTTCGCGAAACTCGGCGACCTGCACGCCGGAATCGACGACGCCGTGTTCTCGCTGGAGCCGCTGCTGGAATGGGCCGACCGCGACGAGGCCGCCGGTAAGTCGGATCCCGGTGGCGCCGAAGAGTAGACGACCCTACAAGTCCAGAACCACGTCGTCCGCCGGGCGCGTGCAGCAGATGAGGGTGTTCCCCTCGGCGGGTCGTTCGACGGGTTCCGGGTCGTAGTCGACGGGTCCGGACAGTAGAGCTGTTTCGCAGGTGTGGCAGACGCCGGTGCGGCAGGACCAGCGTGTGGGGACGTCGCAGGCCTCGGCGAGTTCGAGCAGCGTCCCCCGCCCCGGATCCCACGGCACGGTGAGCCCGCTGCGCGCGAACGAGACCGCGGGGCCGGCACCGGGTGGTCCGGGCGGCGGGTGGGGCGCAACCGAAGACGACAGAACCACACCGGGATTGAGGGCTCCTTCCGCACCGAACGTTTCGACGTGAATCCTCGACGGATCGAGTCCGTGCCCGGTCAGCGCGGACCCGAGGGCGGCCATGAACGAGGCAGGCCCGCAGAGATACGCATCCGCGTCGTGGGGCAGACCGAGACTGTCGATCAGGTGCGCGGAAAGCCGTCCGGCCGTGGCGTAGTCGACGCCCTTACGGTCGGTGTCGGCGGGTCGGCTGTACGCGATGTGTGCGCTGCTCCCCGACAGCCGGCGCAGAAGGTCCCGACTCTCGTCGGCGAAAGCGTGCTCGGATCCGTCGCGGGCACCGTGGACCCACCACACGGCCCGGGTCGAATCCGCTTCTGCCAGTGCGTACAACATGGACAGCACGGGTGTGACCCCCACGCCCGCAGACACGAGCACCACCGGCCTCCCCCCGCCGTCCAGGAAGAACGTCCCGCGCGGCGCCGCCACCTCGAGGGTGTCGCCGACGCGCACACGCGAATGGAGGTAGCGACCGGCCGCGCCGTGCGGTTCCCGTTTCACACTGATCCGGTATTCGGCGGCGCCGGGGCGATTGGACAGCGAATAACTCCGGATCAGCGGCGCGCCCTCGTCAGGATGCACGCGGAGCGTGACCGACTGACCCGCACGCCACGACGGCAGGGCCGTCCCGTCGGCGGCAGCCAACGACAACGAGAGCACATCGCGGCTCTCCGCGTGCATCCCGGTGACCGTCAGCGCCCGGAATCCGGCCCACGCCGGCGGGGGGCTGCCGGCCGTTCTCGTCAGTCCGGTGTTTCCGCCTGCCCCCGTGTCGGCCTGGTCCAGGAGGCTCCGCAGCGAGCCCTTCCACCCGGGACTCAGTGCCGGAATGCGCACGGCGCGTTCGAGCGCATCCCGCGGGTGGCCGGGCAGGTACAGGAGCGCATCGATCTCGGCGACGGACACCGCTTCCGGACCGGATGCGATCTTGACGATGCCCTGCCCGGCCTCCACCTCCCCCTCCTCGATCACCCTGAGGTAGAACCCGGGCCGCCGGTGGGACACGAGCAGTGCCGCCATCTGCGGTTCGTTCATCCGCAGGCCCACCCGATAGCACGTCACACGGGGCTGGGTCACCTCGAAGACCGCGGTGCCGATCCGGTAGCGGTCGCCGATGCAGACCTCGTCGTCGGGCAGACCGTCGACCGTGAAGTTCTCGCCGAAGTGTCCGGGCTCGAGATCGTCGCGTCGCAGGTGCTCACTCCAGTGGTGGTAGGACTCGGTCTGGTACACCAGCACCGCACGGTTCTCACCACCGTGACCGCCGAGGTCGCCCTGGCCGTCACCGTCGATGTTGAGTCTCCGGACCGTGCGCGGGCCGTCGACGGGCCGCTTCCAGACACCGGTGCGTACCGTCCGCCCGTGCCAGGAAACGTCCCGGGGCATCCCGACGTTCACGGAACTGAGCGTAGCCACGGCATTCGCCTCGCTTGGTTGGTACGACTCCCGATCGACCCTGGTCGATCATCCGTCATCTCGCTCCGCGGAGCAACGACGGCTCGCCCGCAACGCGACACGCGCCCCGACCGTGCGGCCGAGGCGCGTGTCTCGCATGCCGAGCTGTTCCCTACCGGGGCGGCGGGGGCGGCGGAGGCGGGGGTGGTGGTGGATTGGGATTGCAGAGTTGGCAGCCGTCGACCGGCGGTTTGGGAACGGGCGCGTGACAGTCGTTCTGACATGGTCTGGCGCCGGCGATTTCGGCTGTTCCCACCAGGGAGATCGAGAGGGCTGCGAGAAGCGCTCCGATCGCCGCGGCGACTCTGGCCGGTTTTCTGGTACTCGACATTGGTGGTCCTCCTGTGAGCTGAAGGGCGGTGTGCACCGTCTCCTCGAGTGTGAGGGAGGAGTGTCGCGGCGGGCAGGGACCCTGGGGGTGGATTCGCACCACCCACCGGCTCAACCCATTCGGCCGATGACATCGAGCACGTCGCGCAGCGCGGACAGCGAATGTGCGGGGAGGAACGCATCGCAGAAGGGCAGTGCGGCCGCCATCGAGCCGGCGAGCGGCCGGAAGTCGGGATCACCGGCACGGGGGTTGAGCCACACCACGCGGTGGGCGCGGCGCCGCACCCGGGTGAGCGCGTGCGCGAGACGTGCCGGATCGTCGCTGTCCCAGCCGTCGGAGGCGACGACCACGAGCGCGCCGCGCAGCGCGTTGCCGTGCGGCGAGGCCAGCAGTTCGCTCAGGCTGCCCGCGATGTGGGTGCCACCGAATCTGTCGACCACCTTCTCGTTCGCCTTACGGATCGCGGTCTCCGCGCTGCGGTGGGCCAGCACGGGGGTGAGCCTCGTCAGCGACGTGGAGAAGGCGAACACCTCCGGCCTGCCCGCGGTCTGCCGTTGCACCGCCGCGCGCATGAGGTGGAGGTAGATCGCGGCGTACGGCTGCATCGACCTGCTCACGTCGCACAGCATCACGATGCGCCGCGGACGGTGCCGGGCGCGGGTCCTGGCGAGGACCACCGATTCCCAGCCCGTGGCCCGGGACCGGTTCATCGTGGCCCGCAGGTCGATACGGCGGCCGCGGCGGTGCACTTCGCGCCGCCGGGTACGGCGGGTCGGCCAGCCCGCGGTGGCCTGCTCCAGCCAGGATCCGAGGAGCCGGAGATCGGCGGCATCGAACCGGGCGAAGGGTTCGTCGGCGCGGGCCACGAGCCGGCTGGGCAGGGTGTCCGGCACCGCCGTCGGAGAGTCCCCGAGCTCGTCCTCTCCGCTGTCGTCGCCGCCGGTCATCATCGGTCGTGTCATCCACGGCACGCCAGCGACGTCCTCCGCCGCACCGGGCCGGTCGCGCCCGTCGCGGACACCGGCCAGTGCAGGGTCTCGCCCCGGGGCGGCGCCGCGCCGGGCGTGCGGGTCCAGTGACAGGACGGCATCGTCGAAGACCGCGGCGAACACCGCGTCGAACGGCGCGAGATCGTCGACGCGGTTGACGAGCGTCAGCCGCGCCGACCAATACAGCCGCGACCGGGAATTGGGCGGCGACAGGTGCAGCGCCTGCACGAACACCGCAGGGCCACTTGCCGAGACCACGACGCCGCGAGCGCGCAGCCTGGCGACGAGGGCCACCGCGAACGATGCGAGGTCGACGCCCCGCAGGACGCCCGTCGCACTCATCGCCTGCGGCGGCCCACCACGAGCACGACCACGATTCCCGCGAGGACGGCGGCGAGAATCGGGGCGTACCGCTTCCAGGCCCCCGCCCCGGAGAGAGCGAGGAGGTCCAGCGGAGCCGGTTCCGCGGCCGGCGGGGCCACGGACAGCGTCGCGGTACCCGTGGAGTCGGCTGCGGCGGGAGCGGATGCCGGCTCCTCACCGGGACCCCCGGCGAGCTTCGCTTCCAACGACTCCGCGAACTGCCCCATGAGTTTCTCCGACACCTGCTGAATCATCCCGCTGCCGAACTGCGCGAGTTTGCCGACGATCTTCATGTCGGTGTCCACGGTGACGCGGGTGCCGTCACCGGTCTCGTGCAACTGCGCGGTGATCGTCGCGGACGCGTTGCCGGAGCCGCGCGAGTCCCGGCCGCGGGCGTCGATCACGGCGCGATGCTCCTTCGAGTCACGCTCCACGAACGTGGCCTTGCCCTTGAATTCACTCGTCACCGGTCCGACCTTGACCTTCACCTTCCCCAGGTAGTCGTCGCCTTCCCGTCCGGTCATCTGCGCCCCGGGGAGCAGCGGGGCAACCTCCTCGAGATCGCTGAGTACCTCCCATGCCTGCTCGATCGGTGCGCTGACGGTGAATTCGTTGGCAAACTTCATGGCTGAAGCCTCTCATCCGGTGGCCAGGCCGTGCGCGTACTCGGCGAATGCATCCTGAACGATCGCGCGGTCGTCCGGGGTCTTGGCGAGCGCACTCAGGCTCGAGATCGCGTCGTCGCGAACCAGGTCGGCCACTCCCAGCGCCGCGAGTGCCGATACCCAGTCGATCGTCTCCGCGATACCGGGCGGCTTGTCGAGGTCGAGTTCGCGTGCACGGCCGACGAACCGGGTGGCGTGCTCGATGAGGGGCGCCGCGGCGGCGGGCACCGTGCGGCGCACGATGGCGGCCGCCCGCGCCGGTTCGGGATAGTCGATCCAGTGGTACAGGCAACGCCGGCGCAGGGCGTCGTGGAGGTCGCGACTCCGATTGGACGTCAGCACCACCACCGGGTGGTGTTCGGCCGTGAACGTTCCCAACTCGGGAACGGTGACCGAGGCCTCCCCCAGGAATTCGAGGAGAAGTGCCTCGAACTCGTCGTCGGCCCTGTCTATTTCGTCGATCAGCAGCACGGGCGGCGTCGGCCCCCGATATCTGACGCAGTGGAGAATCGGGCGCTGAAGCAGGAATTCCTCGGCGAACAGGTCGTCCTCCGTCAGTCCGTCGCCCCGCGACTCGGCCAACCGGATGGTGAGCAACTGGCGCTGGTAATTCCAGTCGTAGAGGGCCTCGTTCGCGCTGAGTCCCTCGTAGCACTGCAGACGGATCAGAGGTGCGCCGAGGACGCTCGCGAGCGCCTTGGCCGCAGTGGTCTTGCCGACGCCGGGTTCCCCTTCGAGCAGCAGCGGACGGCGCAGGACGGCCGCCAGATACAGGGCCGACGCCGTACCGACATCGAGGAGGTAGTCCTCGGCATCGAAGCGCCGGACCACGTCCGCCACGTCCTCGAACGCTTCCGTCATACCGCTCCCGTCTCCCGCGCGAACGACGCCCGGCACATCGGACCACAGAACCAGAAGTCGTCGCCGCCCCGCCGCAGGTGCACGGTGTCCGGACCGACGACGACACTCATCCCGCACACCGGGTCGATCGCCTCGAACACCCCGGCCCGAGGATCCGGATCATGCTCGGGCGCTCGAAGTCCCGCGGTCCGCAGTTCGTGCACCAGTTCCGCGGCGATCGACACCGCGATCTCCGCCGACGTCCTCGCCCCGATGTTCAGGCCGACCGGGGTGTGCACCCTGGCCCGCTCGGATTCGGTGAGACCCAGGGTGTCGAGAATGGCGCCGCCCCGAGTGCGGCTGGCGACGAGCCCGACGTATCCGACCCCGGCGTCGAGCGCCGCGCGGATCACGTCCGCCTCGGGGCCGCCGTGACCGGCGAGCACCACGGCCGTCGTGCCGGAGAACTGTTCGAGACCGGCGTCGTCGTGCTCGACGGAGAACTCCAGCAATTCCGAGATGCGCGCCAACGCCTGCGCGATCGGTGTGGTGCCGTAGATCCTCACCACCGGCGGCGGCAGTTGCGGCTCGAGGAAGATCTCCATGGCGCCACCGGACAGGCACGGATTCACCACGACGGATGCGCCCGGCGTCTCGGGGAACTGCACGGCCCCGTCGGGAAGGACCCGCAGCAGCACGCTCTCGTTGGTTTCCAGCACACCCAGGGCGGCCGTCCGCACCGAGTTCTGCGCGCACTGACCACCGACGAAACCCTCGATGGTCCCGTCCTGCAGGAGAATCGCCTCGTCACCGGTATGGCTGGACGTAGGTGGCTGCGCTCGCACCACGGTTGCGTGGACGAACGGCCTGCGGTCGCGCACCAATTGCGCCGCACGCTCTTTCAGATCCATCGGGCCTCCTGCCGAGTGCCGGGCAACATTCAGATCGGTGGTGTCGCGCGGCCCTGCATGGCCTCCCACACCCGGGACGGGGTGAGCGGCATGTCGGCGTGCCGCACACCGAACGGGGCGAGCGCATCCACGACGGCGTTCACCACTGCCGGCGGCGACCCGACCGTCGCGGACTCGCCGATGCCCTTGGCGCCGATCGGGTGATGGGGCGACGGGGTGACGGTGAAGCCCGTCTCCAGTTTCGGCACCTCCAGCGCCGTGGGGATCAGGTAGTCCATCAGCGATCCGCCGAGGCAGTTGCCGTCCTCGTCGAATTCGATGATCTCCATCAACGCCATCCCGATGCCGTCGACGATGCCGCCGTGCACCTGGCCCTCGATGATCATCGGGTTGATGCGGGTGCCGCAGTCGTCGACGGCGAGGAACCGCCGCACCTTCACCACAGCGGTGCCGGGATCGATGTCGACGACGCAGAAGTACGCGCCGTAGGGGTACGTCAGATTCTCGGGGTTGTAGCAGATCTGCGCGTCGAGTCCGCCCTCGATTCCTTCGGGCAGGTCACCCGCTCCGTGTGCCCGCATCGCGATGTCCTGGATGGTCACCTTCGCCGAGGGATCACCCTTCACGTGGAATTCGCCCTTCTCCCATTCCAGATCCGCGACCGAGGCCTCGAGCATCCCGGACGCGATGATCTTCGCCTTGTCCCGCACCTTGCGGGCCACCAGCGCCGCGGCCGCGCCTGACACCGGCGTCGACCGGCTGCCGTACGTGCCGAGCCCGAACGGTGTGTTGTCGGTGTCGCCGTGCACGACGTCGATGTCGTCCGGCGGAATCCCGAGTTCCTCCGCGACGATCTGGGCGAACGTCGTCTCGTGCCCCTGTCCCTGGGTCTGCACCGACAACCGGAGGACGGCCTTCCCGGTAGGGTGCACCCGCAGTTCGCACCCGTCGGCCATGCCCAGGCCGAGGATGTCCATGTCCTTCCGGGGCCCGGCGCCGACGGCCTCGGTGAAGAACGACATGCCGATGCCCATCAGCTCACCGCGTTCGCGGCGCTCCTTCTGCTCCTCCCGCAACTGCGCGTAGCCGATCATGTCCATGGCCTTGCGCAGGGTCGTCTCGTAGTCGCCCGAGTCGTACACCCAGCCGGTCTTGCTGGTGTAGGGGAACTGGTCGGGGCGCAGCAGGTTCTTCAGCCGAAGCTCCGCCGGATCCATCTTCAGGTCGAATGCGAGGCAGTCGACGAGCCGCTCGACCAGATACACGGCCTCGGTGATGCGGAACGAGCAGGCGTACGCCACACCGCCGGGCGCCTTGTTCGTGTAGACCGCCGTCATCGCGCAGTGCGCGGCCTCGATGTCGTAGCTGCCGGTGAAGACGCCGAAGAAACCCGCCGGATACTTCACCGGCGCCGCCGTCCCGTTGAAGGCTCCGTGGTCGGCCAGCACCTTCGTGCGGATCGCGAGCATCTTGCCCTCTGTGGTCGCGGCGATCTCACCGACCATGATGTAGTCGCGGGCGAACCCGGTGCTCATCAGGTTCTCGCTGCGGTCCTCCATCCACTTCACCGGTTTGCCGGTCACCAGCGACGCGACGATGGCGCACACGTATCCCGGGTAGATCGGGACCTTGTTGCCGAAACCCCCGCCGATGTCCGGGGACACCACCCGGATCTTGTGCTCCGGAATACCCGAGACCAGGGCGTAGATCGTCCGGTGCGCGTGCGGCGCCTGCGAGGTGGAGTACAGCGTGAGCTTGCCGGACACCCGGTCGACGTCCGCTATCGCACCGCACGTCTCCATCGGGGCGGGATGCACCCTGGGGTAGACGATCTCCTGCTTCACCACCACGTCCGCCTTCGCGAACACGGCCTCGGTGGCCGCGGCATCGCCTGTCTCCCAGTCGAAGCAGTGGTTGTCCGTCTTGCCGTCGAGGTCGTCGCGGATCACCGGAGCGTCGGGCGAGAGTGCCGCGCGCGCATCGACGACGGGATCGAGCATGTCGTACTCGACGTCGATCAGTTCCAGTGCGTCCCGGGCCGAATAGCGGTCCTCGGCGATGACGAACGCGACCTCCTGGCCCTGGAACCGCACCTTGTCGGTGGCCAGCACGGCCTGCACGTCGTTGGACAGCGTCGGCATCCACGCGAGGTTCTTCGAGGCGAGATCGGCGCCCGTCACGACCGCCGTCACCTTCGGGTGCTCCTGCGCCGCACTGGTATCGATGCTCACGATCCGGGCGTGCGCAACCGGTGACCGCAGGATCGCCAGGTGCAGCATGCCGGGGAGGGTGATGTCGTCGACGTAATTTCCGAGCCCCCGGATGAAGCGGGGATCCTCCTTGCGGAGCATGCGACCGTGGCCGCAGGGCTTCTTGTCGTTGTCTACGACGTCGGCGTCGCCCGAAGGCGGACGCGATTCGACGGTGGTCATGACTTACTTCCCGTTGTCGCGTGTTCCTCCACGGTCATCGGTGCACCTTCGGCGCCCCGCGTCGTGTCTTCCTGGACCTCCGCGTCGAAGTCGCCGGCCGGTTCCGGTTCGGCGGCTTCGCCCGCCCGATGGTCCGCCGCCCACTGGATCGACCGCACGATCGTGGTGTACCCGGTGCAGCGGCAGATCTGCCCGGAGATCGCTTCGCGGATGGTGTGCTCGTCCGGGCTCTCGACGCGGTCGAGCAGTGCCCGGGCGGTCATCATCATTCCAGGGGTGCAGAACCCGCACTGCAGTCCGTGGCACTGCATGAAGCCCTGCTGGACGGGATCGAGTTCGCCGTCGTGTTCGAGGCCCTCGACCGTGCGGACGTCGTGCCCGCCCGCCATCGCCGCGAGCATCGTGCACGACTTCACCGGATCGCCGTCCACGGTGACGACGCACGTGCCGCAGTTGCTGGTGTCGCAGCCCCAGTGGGTCCCGGTCAGCCCCAGTTGGTCGCGGAGGAAATGGACCAGCAGCATGCGCGGTTCCACCTCGGCGCTTACCGCGTCACCGTTGACGGTCATGTTCACCTGCATGGCTATGCCTCTTCTCCGGTCGGTTCGTGCTCCACATCGCTGCGGAGCACCCGGTCGACCGCTGTACGGAGTGTGCGGATCGTGAGTTCGGACGCGAGATGGCGTTTGTAGTCGGCGGTGCCGCGCGCGTCTCCCACGGGCTCGCAGGCCTGCGCGGCCATCCGTCCGGCCTGGGCGAACGCCTCCTCCGAGGGCGGCCGCCCCGTCAGGTAGTCGGCGACATCCGCGAGTCCGGACGGATCCGGGTTGACCGCGGTCAGGCCGACCGCGGCGCGGGCGAGTTCGCCGCCCTCGACCGTGACGGCGGCGCCGGCCGCGGTGACTGCCCAATCCCCGGTCCGCCGTTCGACCTTGGCGTACGCGCTGGAGCTGTGGCCGTGGACGGGTATCACGATCTCGATGAGCATCTCGTTGTGTGCGAGTGCCGTCTCGTACGGGCCGACGAGGAACTCGGCCATCGGGATCTCGCGGCGTCCGCCGGGTCCGCGCACCACGCACGTGGCGTCGAGGACGCCGCAGACGGTGGTGAGGTCCTCGGCCGGGTCGGCCTGGCACAGCGACCCGCCGATCGTCCCGCGGTTGCGCACCACCGGGTCGGCGATCACCTTCTCCGCGTCGCGGAAGAGTGGGAACACCGCCGCGAGTTCGTCCGATTCGAGAAGCCGGCGGTGCCGCGTCATCGCACCGATCCGCAGCATCGCCCGCTCGGTGGTGATGTATCCGAGTTCGCCCTCGAGGTCGTTGATGTCGATGAGGTACTCGGGGTTGGCGAGGCGAAGCTTCATCATGGGGAGCAGGCTGTGGCCGCCCGCGACGAGTCGGGCTTCGTCGCCCAGTCGGTCCAGCAGGGCGATGGCGTCCTCGACGCCCGTTGCCCTCTCGTATTCGAAGGATCCTGGTACTTGCATTGTGACCTACCTCACAAATGTGGATGCTCTCAGCCTCCGCAAGAACCGGTGGTCCGTCAACCCCGGCGAACCGCCCTATTCGACGCCGGATTCGACGGGTTCCTCGTGGTGGATCCGACCACTGGACTCCCCCAGCGGGCGCCCGGTGCCACCCCACCGGCGGGCGATGATCTCGGCGGCGATCGACACCGCCGTCTCCTCCGGCGTCCGGGCACCGATGTCCAGGCCGATGGGACTGGACAGCCGGGCGAGTTCGGTGTCGGTCAGACCGACCTCGCGCAGGCGTTCCCGCCGGTCCAGGTCGGTTCGGCGCGATCCCATCGCGCCGATGAACGCGACGTCGGGGATCCGCAGTGCCGTCTCCAGAAGAGGGACGTCGAACTTGGGGTCGTGGGTGAGGACGCAGATGACGGTCCGGCCGTCGATCGCCCGGGCCTCGACCTGGGCAGCGAGGTACCGGTGCGGCCAGTCGACCACCACCTCGTCGGCCGTCGGAAATCGCGCGTGCGTCGCGAACACCGGACGGGCGTCGCAGACCGTGACCCGATATCCCATGAACGCACCCTGCCGCGCCACCGCGGCCGCGAAGTCGATGGCCCCGAACACGAGCATGCGCGGCCGCGGCGCGTAACTGGCGACGAACACCTCCATCCCCTCGCCGCGGCGCTGACCGTCGGCGCCGTAGGTCAGGACCATGCTTCCGCCCGCCGCGAGGAGCCCTCGGGCGTCATCGGTGATCGCGGAATCGGCGCGCCCCGAGCCGAGTGAGCCGCTCGCCTCCTCGGTCCGGACCACCAGCCGGCGCCCCACCCACGAGGCGTCGGGATGCGCGACCACCGTCGCCACCGCAACCGGTCGGTGGTTCTCGATGTCGTCGACGATCGCGCCCAGTTCCGGAAAGCTGTGACGGGCCACCGGCTCGACGAAGATGTCGATGATTCCGCCGCAGGTGAGGCCCACCTCGAATGCGTTCTCATCGCTGATCCCGTACCGCTGCAACACGGGGACCCCCGACTCCGCGACCTCGGTCGCGAGTTCGTACACGGCCCCCTCGACGCACCCGCCCGACACCGAGCCCGACGCGGTCCCGTCGGGTGCCACGACCATCGACGCCCCCGGCGGCCGCGGGGCGGATCGGAACGTGCGGACCACCGTTCCGACGCCCGCCGTGCCACCCGCGGTCCACACGGTCATCAGGTCTGCCAGTACGTCCCGCATCAGCAGCCTCCCAGTCGAGTCCGGCGTGGGATACACGCTCGGTTACAAGACTATCGCCGCGGCGAGTTCGGTTCAGGAGACCGGAACATCGACCTCGACCGGTGCCAGAGGAAACGGCGGCGCCCCGACCCCTGCGATCCGGAAATGACCCCACGGGTCACGTTCGGCGAGGGCGGCGGGCGCCGCGGAACCGTCACCGATCGTGAGGAACAGCGGGATGCGGCCACGCTGTTTCGCCGCGTCGACGCCGTCCCCGACGACCCGGCCGTACCAGTGGTACTGCCCGTCCAGCGGTTCGACGTGGCCGTTCAGAAAGACCTCGACCGGCACCGTCAGGTCGCCGGACGTGAGTACGCCGGGCCCGGTGTACTCCGTGTCGTCTTCGCGCTCCGCGAGTGAACTCAGCTCGAAGTGCCGGTCGTCAGGGGTCCGCAGGCGCCTCCAGTAGGACGCGCTCGAACCGGGCCAGGCCGCCCGATTGTGGCCGGTGGCGTCGAGGTACCAGCTGTCGCATCCCCCCGAATTCCACACCGAGCCCTCGAGTTTGCGATGTACCACCCTGTTGAACTCGCGCTGGGCGCCTGCGCGCACCTCGATCCGCGTCGCGTCGCGCTTCTTCATCAGCGCCAGGCACCGGATGACGTAGTGCGCCTGTGCCTCGATGACGAAGACGATGGACTGATTGCCGCCGCCGGAGTTCGGCCCCATCATGAGAAAGAAATTCGGGAAGCCCGACACCGCGACCCCGAGATACGCCTCCATTCCGTCGCGCCACGCCCGCTGGATCGTCAGCCCGCGACGGCCGACGAGGTGCTCGTTCGCGAACCGGTCACCGACCGCGAATCCTGTGCCGTAGACGATGACGCCCGCCTCGTGCGTCGTCCCGTCCTCGGTGCGGATCCCCCGGGCGGTGATCTCCTCGATACCTGAGGTGACCAGGTCGACGTTCTCGCGTTGCAGCGCCGGGTAATAGTTGCTGGACACCAGAATTCGTTTGCACCCGATGGTGTAGCCGGGGGTCAGCGTGGCGCGCAGTGCGGGGTCGCGCACCTGCCTCCGCAACAGCCCTTTCGCGGCCGACTCGAGCACCGTCATCAGTCGGGGATGCAGGAAGCCGGCGATCAGCGACTCGTGACTCCAGTAGATCGCCCCGCGGTAGGCCTTCTGGACACCGGGAACGCCCGCGAAGACCGCCTTCTCGGCGGTCGTGATCGGACGGTCCAGCTTCGGCAGAATCCAGTGCGGGGTCCGCTGGAAGACGTCGACGTGCGCTGCCGTCTTCGCCACCTCCGGCACGAACTGCACGGCACTCGCACCCGTACCGACGACCGCCACCCGCTTGCCCGCCAGGTCCACCGAGTGATCCCACTCGGCCGAATGGAATGCCGTACCCGCAAACGACTCTCGCCCCGGAAATGCCGGGACGCTGGGCTTGTGCAGCGGCCCAGGGCCCGCAACGACGATGCGTGGGTGATAGACGGCACCCGACCCGGTCTCCACCCGCCACCGGTCGGTGGTGTCATCGAAATCGTAGGAGATCACCTCGGAGCCGAACCGGATGTGCGGCGTCAGGTCGTAGTCGCGGACCACCCTCTCGATGTACTCGAGAATCTCCGGCTGCCGCGCGTACATCCGGGTCCAGTTCCGGTTGGGCGCGAACGAGAACGAGTACATCAGCGACATCACATCGCAGCCGCACCCCGGATACGTGTTCTCCCGCCACGTTCCGCCCACCCGGTCGGCTTTCTCGAGGACGACGAAGTTCTCCTCCCCCGCCTCTTTCAGCTTGATCGCCATGCACAACCCGGCGAAACCGGTACCGACGACGAGGACGTCCGGCTCGGAGGTCCCGGGGCTCACAGGAATCCCCCGCGCCGCCACAGCGCGCGGGAGGTGGCTCGCATCAACCCGTTCTCCTCGAGGAACGCCGCCAGCGACTCGAACCCACGTCGCTGATTCTCGCGAAAATTGGGGTTTGCCAGCGCCTGTCGACGCGCTTCCTTCGGGTCCAGTCCGGCCCGCTCGTACATGGCTGGGTTGGTGAACAGCCGCTGGAACAGCGGTCCTCCGACGCCCTGCAGCGTCCCGACCCACAGCCGGTCGATCCGATGGCCTTCCGCGACGCGTCTGCGCACGCCTTCCCGGGCGAATCGGATGTGCCGGGACTCCTCGGTGACGTGGATCCGCATCAACCGGGAGATCATCGGCTGCAACTGCGGGTCCTCGAGGACGCGCCGCTGCGTGGCGTCGAAGATCTCCTCGCCGATCAGAGCCGCGACCCAGAGCATGGTTCCGCGAAATGTCTTGGGCAGCAGATTGACCACGACGGCCTGATACCACCGGAGCTGGAACGGCTTGGCGCCCATCTGCTCGATGGCCCGCCCGAACATCGTCATGTGCCGGCATTCGTCGCCCATCTCGGTGAGCATGTACCGCGCGTGGAGTGAGCTCGGGTCGTTGTGGAGCAGCGCGCGCAGGAGCGCCTGGTTGAGAATGTTCTCGAACCAGATTCCGACGCTGAGAATGTTCGCCGATTCCTGCCGGGACAGCTCGATGCGCTGCGTCTCGCTCATCCGGTCCCACATCTCGGTTCCCCACAGCGACAGGACCCGTGGCGGCAGAAAGTACTTTCCGTCCTCGAGCGGCGCATCCCAGTCGATGTCGACGACGGGCGCGTACGACCGCTTGACGGATCCCGCGACGAGCCGGCCGGCGACTTCCTCGCGGTCGATCGTGTGTGAACGCTGAGACATCGCTGGTCCCTTCGTCGAGAGCGATTTCATCTCATGGCCGTTGATAGGTAAAACGTAAACCCGGGTGTGACGCAGGTCAATGGTTATGTGTGACTCGCGTTCACATTTGCAGTTCTCGACGGTCATATTCCTTGACGCGTATATACGCGTGAGCGCATACTCGGAGCATGGCACCCGATGTGTTCACCGTGGTCGCCGAACCGCAGCGGCGCAGGATCCTCGAACGGCTGCGAAACGGTCACGCCAGCGTCGGCGAACTCGTCGACCAGCTCGCCCTGCCGCAGCCGACCGTGTCGAAACACCTGCGGGTACTGCGACAGGCCGGTTTCGTCACCTGCCGCACCGCGGCCCAGCAGCGCATCTACAGCCTGCACCGTGAGCCGTTCGACGAGTTCGACGCGTGGCTGCAGCCGTACCGCCGGCTGTGGACCCACCACCTCGATGCCCTCGAGCGGCACCTCGATTCGAAGGAGAACTGACATGACCGAGCCCGACGCGCGACGCGACTACCGCCCCGGCCCACTCCGGCACGTCGAGGCGAGCCCCGACGGCACCCGGTGGGCGCTGACCTTCGTCCGCGACTTCACCCACTCCGCCCCGGCGCTGTGGACGGCGCTCACCGATCCCGGCGAACTTCCACAGTGGGCGCCCTACACCGCCGACCGCGACCTCGGATCCGTCGGACCCGCCACCCTGATCATGGTCGACGGTGAGGACCGCATCGAACTCGACGGCACCGTCACCCGAGCCGACGCACCCCACGTCCTCGAACACGCCTGGGGCGACGACGTCCTGCTGTGGACCGTCGAGGCAACCGACTCGGGTACCCGGTTGACCTTGCGTCACACGCTCGACGACCAGCGCACCGCGGCGATGACGGCCGCCGGGTGGCACATGTGTCTCGACGTCGCCGAGGCACTGCTCGACGGCAACCCCATCGGACCGATCGTCGGCGCCGACGCGATGAATTACGGCTGGCGCGAACTCAACGAGCAGTACTCCGAGCGCCTCGGCATCGAACCGATCGATCCACCGCTGCAGTAAATCCCCGACGGCGGTCCCCCGGCCCCAGTACCGTCGACACATGGGACTGCAGTGGGAAGCCGTGGTGGTCAACGCCGTCGATCCGACGTCCCTGGGGCGGTGGTGGGCCGACGCCCTGGGCTGGGGCGCCGTGACCGACTCCGACGGTGACGTTCACATCCGGCCCGACGCCGACAGCCACCCGGAAATTCTGTTCGTGGCGGTGCCGGATCCGAAACAGATTCAGAACCGCCTCCACCTCGATTTCCGCCCCGAGAATCAGGAAGCCGAGGTCCAGCGGCTTCTCGCGCTCGGCGCCCGGCACGCGGATGTCGGTCAGGGCGAGCAGAGTTGGGTGGTGCTCGCCGATCCCGAGGGTAACGAGTTCTGCGTGCTCTCCGGTCGGCGCTACGTCCGATCAGGCCGCCGTCGGCCGTAGCGTCCGCAGGGCCTCGTGCTGCACGACGAGGACTCGGCCCACCGGCAGTCCGAGCAGGCCCGCGGTGTCGTGAACGGACAGCCCGTCGATGACGCGCAGCAGGACGATCTCTCGGGCGGTGGGGTCGAGACGGTGCAGCACCCGCGCGACTTCCGGCGGGACGTCGGAACTTCCGGCCCCGCCGGGGTACGCGTCCGCGACGGTCCTGCTCACCGCGCGGTACACCTCCCGCACGGGATGGTCGCTACGCGCGAGGAACGGAAGCTTTCGCGCCACCGCGAGCAGGGCCTCGTGCGCGACCTCGTCGGCCGGCCGTGTGGCCTGCAGGGAATTCCCCACGCGCGTCCGGCAATAACGCACCACCTGCGGCCACAGCGTCGTCATCACGCGCTCGACTGCCTCGCGGTCCCCCGCCGCCGCGGCCGCGGCCGCCGAATGCAGTTCCTCGTCAAGCACACTCATGTCGCCCTCGTTCCCCCGACCTCGCCGCACCCGGTGACCCGTCACGGCGCTTCCGTACTCATCTTCCGACACACGAGGAGTGGACACATCCGGGAGATTCCCCATTTCCCGGTGCGTAAACCCCCTTACACGTCCGGCCTCTTCCGGAGGTTCTTCGTCTGGCCGCGTTGCTTCTTGGCCTCGAGTCTTCGTCGGTGCGACCCCTTGGTCGCCTTGGTCGGACGACGGGTGCGGGGTTCGGCCAGAACGGCTGCGCGCAGCAGCGCCGCCATCCGTGCCCGGGCGGCGCGCCGATTGCGTAGTTGCGAACGGGTTTCGGACGCCGTCACGGTGACCACCCCGTCGACCAGCCTGTGCCCCAGCTGTAGCTGCATGCGTTCGAGTCGAGCGGGCGACAGAGTCGACAGCGTCCACAGATTCACCCGCAGCTCCACCCGCGAGTCCGTGGTGTTGACGCCCTGCCCGCCGGGACCACCGGAGCGGGAGAACCGCCACTGCAACTCCGCGGCCGGGACGACGAGCGACCGCGTGATCTCGAGGTCGTCGGTGACGTCGCCGCCGGGAGATTCGGGAGGTACTCCGCTCACACTCCCAGCGCCCGAGCCAGCACCGGCCACGAATCGTGAAGGTCGTCCTGCCAGTACCCCCATGAGTGTGTGCCCGAGTTACGGAAACTCACGGTTGCAGGTATTTCCAGCTCTCCCAGGCGGTCCGTGAATCGATGGGTGCAGTAGTTGGTCACCGCCTCGATGGGTCCACCCGCGTAGATCTGACGCGCGAGCTGCGCGACGTTCCCGTCGATCCCGGGACCGTCCAGGGTTTCATAGCGTCCCGGAAGACCGTTGCCGTTGGAGAGGAACAGTTCCGTTCCCTGCAGTTTGCCGGCGTTGACGTAGGGGTCGTTCGCCGCCCACGCCGGATCGTCCGACTCGCCGTACATGTTGACCGGACTGCCGTACCCGTAGTTGTCCATGGTGATCTTGATGAAGAGCTGACCGAGCGGATCACTGGTCAGGGCGCAACCGCTGTAGGCCGCCACGCCGCGGAACAGGCCGGGAGCGGCGATCGCCAACTGCAGAGCCGCCGTGCCCACCCGCGACATGCCGGCCAGCGCGTTGACCCCGTTGGTGCCGAGGGCGGCGTCGACCACCGGCGGAAGTTCCTGAGTCATAAAGGTCTTCCACTTGTTGACCCCCATCACCGGGTCGGGGCTCTTCCAGTCCGTCCAATACGCGTTCTCGCCGCCCGAAGGGCTCACGACGTTCACGTTCTGACCTGCGAGGAACTCTTCGACGTCGGTCTTCTCCCTGCGGACCTGGCCGTCGAGGAAGTACAGCGTCGGCCTCGGCACACTCGTGTCTGCGGGGCGCTGGACGTCCACCGGCACGACCCGCTGCATCGACGCCGAGAAGACGTGCAGCGTCAGATGTCTCGGATCGATCACGGTGACGTGATCGATCTTCGAACCGTTGGGCGCCTCCGCGGAATCGAGCACCCGACCGGTGTCGATGATCGGATCGGCGGTCGCAACCGCGCCGCCGAGGCCGAGGGACGCCACGGTCACGGCCGCGACGGCCGCTGTGCGCAATTTCCCCCGAAACATGTGTCGTCTCACGACCGTCTACCGCCCTCCACCCGCACGAATTCCGGTCCCGGGGGATGCTAACAGTTCTCCCGATGCCGAGTAACGGAAGAGGCTTTCCGTGCGATGAACACCGGACCCCCCAAGTTCATTGAAGGACCGGCATGACGTTCCCCCCGCCCACATCAACCGTCACTCGCAAGAAGTGGCCCTGGATCACCGGCGGCATCGTCGTAGCCGTGGCCGTGTTCTCCTTCCTCAGCCCGACCCAGGACGACCAATCGGCCCAGGCCACAGCGGTATCCGCGTCCGCGACGCCCGCGGTCGCCGCGTCGACGACTGCACGTGCCGCGTCGAGTTCCTCGACACCGGCGCCGATTTCGTCTGCGCTCGCACTCTCCCCGGTCGAACCCGCGGTCGGCGGCGCCGACGCGACCGCCGCGCTCCAGCAGCTCGCAGGCCTCGAGATCAAGGGGCGCGCGCCGAAGACCGGCTACGACCGGGATCTCTTCGGCCAGGCCTGGACCGACGACGTCACGGTCGAGGGCGGTCACAACGGATGCGATACGCGCAACGACATCCTCGGACGCGATCTCGACCAGATCGTGTTCAAGCCGGGAACCGGAAACTGCGCGGTGCAGACCGGAACGCTGAGCGACCCGTACACCGGAACCACCATCTCCTTCGTCCGCGGCGAGGGCACGTCGAACGCCGTGCAGATCGATCACGTCGTCGCGCTGTCCGATGCCTGGCAGAAGGGCGCCCAGCAGCTCGACACCGCGACCCGGGTGAACTTCGCGAACGACCCGCGGAACCTCAAGGCCGTCGACGGACCCGCCAACCAGCAGAAATCGGACGGCGACGCCGCCACCTGGCTGCCCCCGAACAAGAGCTACCGGTGCACCTACGTGGCCGATCAGGTGGAGGTGAAGGCCGCGTACAGGCTGTGGGTCACCCAGGCCGAGCACGACGCGATCGCCCGGGTACTGCAGGACTGCGGGGCCGCAGCGCCCGCCGCGGCGCCTGCTCCGACGACCACCACGGTGCCGGAAGCGGTACCTGCGCCGGCACCCGTTCCCGCTCCGGCACCGGCGCCCGCACCCGTCCCGTTCGTCGACACGGCACCGCCGAGCGACGTCTACTACAAGAACTGCTCCGCGGCGAAGGCGGCCGGTGCGGCGCCGGTCCGGATCGGCGAGCCGGGCTACGGGACACATCTGGATCGCGACGGCGACGGTGTCGGCTGTGAGAGCTGATCCGGGCCTGCCGAGACACGCACCGCCGCCGCAGGTTAACCTGAACTGCCTGCAGGGACGTCGGGTACCTGTAGCTCTCTGTACATGTCAGAAAGATGGAAACGGCATGACCACTGCACCCGACGCACTCGGGCACCCCCCTCATACGGGCCATACGGGCGAACCGCCCGTCACCCGCATCTATCCGAAGCCGGCGTTGTCGGCTCGCGAAGTCGAGGTTCTGCGGCACTGGTTGCGCGGCGACTCCAAGCTCGCCGTCGCCGCCGACCTCCACATCGCCCTCGGAACGGTCAATACCCACCTGACCCGGATCCGTGAGAAGTACGCGCTGGTCGGGCGCGACGCGTCCACTAAGACGGCACTGCTCGTGCGGGCGCTTCAGGACGGGATCATCACCATCGCCGAATTGTGACGCCTACGCCCGGCGCAACGCGTCGCGGTCGATCTCGGCCACAGACGTCAGGCCGCTCAGCCCCATCGTGAGGTCGAACTCGGCGATCACGTTGGCCGTCGCGTCCCGCGCGCCGGCCTGACCCGCGAGGGCCAGACCGTACAGGTGGGGCCGGCCGAGCGTCACCGCGTCCGCACCGAGCGCGAGGGCCTTGAAGACGTCTGCTCCCGTGCGGATTCCGCTGTCGAGGAGCAGCGTCAGCCGGCCATCGACGACGGGCGCGATGTCGACGAGCGCGTCCAGCGAGGACACGCTGCCGTCCACCTGCCGCCCACCGTGATTCGACACGACGATGCCGTCGACCCCGGCATCGAGTGCGCGCCGGGCGTCGTCGGGGTGCAGCACGCCCTTCAGGAGGATCGGGAGCGACGTCCGGCCGCGGAGGGTCTCGATGTCGGCCCAACTCAACGACGGCCGGGAATAGATGTCGAGGAACGTCTCCACGGCGGCCCGCGGCTCCGGCGACCGCAGGTTGTCGAGGAAGCGGCCCGGGAAGCGCCGGGTCATCGACACCAGCGACCGGATCGCGCCGAGCGTCACCTCGACGTCCGGCTTCTTCGCCGCGGCTTTGATCCGGTCGTGCACGATTCTGCGGAACACCGGGTCGGATGTGTACTGCGCGATCCCCTGCCCCTGCGCGAAGGGCAGCGAGCCGAGGTTGAGGTCTTCCGGCCGCCAGCCGAGCATGGTCGTGTCGAGGGTGACGACGACGGCGTCCGCCCGAATCTTCTCCGCGCGCTGGAGCAGACTGTCGACGAGATCGTCGTCCGTGCTCCAGTACAGCTGGAACCACCGGGGTGCGTCGCCCATCGCCGCCGCGCTCTCCTCCATCGGGGCGCAACCCTGGTTGGAGAAGATGTACGGCACACCCAGTTCGGCGGCGGCCGCGGCGATGGCCACATCGGCCTCCGGCCGGGCCAGTTCAGCGGCGCCGACGGGGGCGAGCAGCACCGGCGCCGGAATCCGGCGCCCGAACAGTTCCACCCCGATGTCGCGTTTCGAGACGTCGCGCAGCACCCGGGGAACGATCTGCCACTTGTCGAACGCGTCGCGGTTGGCCTGCATTGTGCGACCCAGTCCGGCGCCGCCGTGAACGTAGGCCCATCCCTTCGCGCTCATCTTCTTCCGCGCACGCCGCTCGAGGGTGTCGAAGTCGGCGGGAACGGTGGGCGTGCGCCCGAGGACGCCGTCGCGGTAGATCAGATTCTGGCGGGCCCTGCCCGGGCTGTCCTGGTTCTCGCTCGCAGACATGGGCAGAGTCTTCCACAGCGCACCACGGACCGAGGTCAGGTCGAGGGGACGCGTAGGTTTGTGACCGGCACCACACCGTTCACTCACAGACGTCCTAGGAGACCGCGATGCCCGACCGTCCGTCCCTCACCGGCGCTCCCTGCTGGATCGATCTCACCAGTTCCGACCCCCAACAGGTCATTCCGTTCTACACCGGGCTGTTCGGGTGGAACTCCGACACTAACGAGGATCCGCAGTACGGCGGCTACTCCATCTTCAGCAGGAACGGCAAACCCATCGCGGGCCTCGGCCCCCAACAGCCGGGAAACCCGTACGGCAACGTGTGGACCACCTACATCGCCTCCGAGGACGCCGAAGCCACCGCGGCGAAGGCCGCCGAGGCGGGCGGCCAGGTGATGATGCCCGCGATGACCGTCGGTGACCAGGGCACGATGGCCATTCTCGGTGATCCCGCCGGCGCCGTCATCGGCGTGTGGCAGGCCGATCAGCACGGCGGCTTCGGCCTGGTCGACGAACCCGGCGCGCCCGTCTGGCACGAAACGCTGTCGCGCAACTACACGGCGGCGCTCCCCTTCTACGCGGACGTCTTCGGCTGGACCTACCAGACCCTCGGCGACACAGACGAATTCCGCTACTCCCAGGCCAACCTCGGCGATCGCACCGTCGCCGGCATCATGGACGCCGACTCGTTCCTGCCCGAGGGCGTCCCCTCGTTCTGGCAGTTCTACATCGGCGTCGACGACACCGACGTGGCGGTCGCGAAGGTGACCGAACTGGGCGGCAGCGTCCGGCGCGAACCGGAGGACACGCCGTTCGGGCGACTCGCGTCCGTCGCCGACCCCCTCGGCGCCACCTTCCAGATCACCACGCTGCAGTCCTGACCGGTGACGGTGGCGGGGCCCGTCCGCGCCGCCGTCACACCGGGCCGAACGGTGCCTGTGCCTCCTTGGCGTCCCAGATGTCCAGGAGCGAGCGGAGGATCTCCTCCGACATCCCCAGACCGCCGAGATGGCTTTCCCCGTGCATCGTGTGGAACTCGGCGTCCGGGAGCAGCGCAACCATGTGCTGCCCGTGCCGGAGCGGGATGATGTGGTCGCAGTCGCCGTGCCACCACCGCACCGGGGTCTTCACCGAATTGACCCGGAATCCCCAGTCCCGCGCGAACAGAACGAGATCCGCGAACGGGGCACTGAGCTGTTTGCGGCCGCCGTTGAGCAGATCGTCGAGGAACATCGCCTTGAACTCCGGCCGCGCGAGCAACCGGCGGTCGCCCTCCGGGGACATCCGTCCGTACAGGTCGATGATCGGTGACGCGAACGGCCTCGCCAGCCTGATGACGGAACTCGCCGCCAACCCGACCGGGACGCCGCCCGCCGACAGCACCGGGGCCGCCAGCACCGCGAGATCCATCAATCCGCTGCGGATGGCGTCGGGCCCCTGCGTCGGCGCTACACCACCGAGGATGCCGGTCGCGACCACGCGGTCGGGCATCGCGTGCGCCGCCGCCAGCGTGTACGGGCCGCCACCGGACAGTCCGACGACGGCCATCTGATCGATGCCCAGTGTGTCGGCGACCGTGCGCAGGTCCTCGGCGAAGTCGATCACCGCGCCGTACCGGTGCGGCGTCGACGAGCCGACGCCCGGCCGGTCGATCCCGATCAGCCGGACGTGCTCACGCTCGGCGAACGCGCGGGCCTCCATCGGCACCTGCCGGCGCGCGCCGGGCGTGCCGTGCAGCCAGAACACCGCCCTGCCCTGAGCCGAACCGAACTCCGCGAAGCCGAGCCGACGCCCCTCGCCTACCGCGACCGTGCCCTCCAACTGCGGGCGTGCGATATCCACCATGCCCACAGCTTCGCACGTGACCCCCGTCACGTTTTCGCCCGGGACCCGATCAGCGGTGTGCGGTGGAGGTGAACTGGTAGGTGGCGGCGTCGACGATCTGGTCGGGCGACACCTCGATCTCGCCGTTCAGCCACGCCGTCATGAGTTCCGCGAGCCCGCCCACGAACAGCAGCGCGGTGATCTCGTCCTGTGGCGACGACCACGCCCGGTCGCCGTAGAGTTCCTTCGATTCCTCGGCGACCAGCAGGGCGAACGCCCGCAGCAACTCGCGTCTTCGCGTCCGCAGCGGTTCGGCGCCGGCCGACTCGATGATCGACACCCTGCCCTTCCGCGGGTCGGCGGTCAGGATGTCGACGAAGGTCGCGATCGCCGCCCGCGCCCGCACCTCCGGGTCGCCGGTCACGGTCTGCAGGGTGACCCGCGCGGCCTCCCCGATCTCCGCGGCGATGCCCTCGATCACCTGCACCAGCAGGTCGTCCCGGCTGCGGAAGCTCTCGTAGAAATAGCGTTCCGTGAGTTTCGCCTCGGCGCAGATCGCGGTCATGGTCGCCTTTTCGCCGCCGACGGTGCCGAACACCTCGAGCCCCGCCTCGAGCAACCGCGCGCGACGCTCCGCGGCCCGCTGCTCGGAACTTCGCCCGCGGTACTGCCGCGCCGGCTGACTCATGACTCGATATTGACAGACCCGTAGGTGTGACGCACACTACACACATCTGACAGGCTGCCCTGTCACATACGCCGACGAGGAGGGCCGATGCCCAGAGTTCTCGCTGCTCCCCCACCGGAAAGTGCCCTTCAACCCATCTCGGGCAATGCCGGATTGCCCGTCATCGGACACTCGCTGGACTACTTCCGCGACCCGATGGGACTGCTGCAGAGCCGCTGGGACCGCTTCGGCCCGATGTCGTGGCTGAGCATGGCCGGCCAGAGGTGGGTCACCGTGCTCGGACCGGACGGCTGCCAGGAAGTGCTGCAGAACAAGGACCGCGCATTCGTCAACAGCGACGGGTGGAGCGTGCTGATCGGACCGTTCTTCCACCGCGGGCTCATGCTGCTCGACGGCGACGAACACCTCGCCCACCGGCGAATCATGCAGCAGGCGTTCACCCGCGACCGGTTGTCCCGCTACACCGAGGCGCTCCACCCCGCGGTCGAGAAGGGACTCGACGCGTGGCGGCCCGCCCTGGGTTTCGCCGCGTATCCCACGCTGAAGGAACTCACGCTGGATCTCGCCACAAGCATCTTCATGGGCGGCGCCGAGGGGGCGACGCACCAGGAGATGACCGAGATCAACAGGGCCTTCATCGACTGCGTGCAGGCCGCCACCTCGGTGGTGCGGTACCCGTTGCCCGGAACCCGATGGAAACGCGGCATCGACGGACGCGCACGCCTCGAGGATTTCTTCCGCCGCTACCTGCCCGCCCGCCGCGCGGGTGCCGGCGACGACCTGTTCTCCGCGCTGTGCCACATCGAATCCGAAGAGGGACAGCGGTTCAGCGACGACGACGTCGTCAACCACATGATCTTCCTGCTGATGGCCGCTCACGACACGTCCACGATCACCCTGTCGACGATGATGCAGTATCTCGGCCAGCACCCCGAATGGCAGGAGCGCTGCCGGCGTCAGTCCGCGGCACTGGGCACGACCACCCCGACCTACGACCAACTCGACGAACTCACCGACCTGGACCTCGTGATGAAGGAGTGCATGCGCCTCGTCCCGCCGGTCCCGGTGGTCGCCCGCCGGGCGGTGAAGGACACCGAGGTGCTCGGCCGCTACATCCCGCGGGGAACGTACATGTCCGTGGTCGTGCACTTCACCCACCACATGCCCGAGTACTGGCCCGAACCGGAGAAGTTCGACCCCGAGCGGTTCGCACCCGAACGCCGCGAGGACAAGGTGCACCGATATGCGTGGGAGCCGTTCGGCGGCGGCGTGCACAAATGCCTGGGAATGCATTTCGCCGGCGCCGAGATCAAGACGGTCATGCACCACCTGCTGCAGCGATTCGACTGGCAGGTGAGCCCCGACTACGTCGCCCCGCTCAACTACACCTCGCTGCCGTTCCCCTCCGACGGCCAACCGGTGGATCTGTATCACCGCGTCGGCTGAGCCGACTCACGGTGGTGCGGTCTGAGCCGACTCAGCATGGTGCGGGCCGAGCCGATCCCGCATAGTGGAGGTCATGACCGTTTCGGCGCCCCCGCTCGACGTGTACTCGCAGCCCACGCTGTCCGCCCTGATGCCGTCCGTTCTCGCTTCGCTGGGGGTCGCCGGCGAACCCAACCGGTTGCACCTGCCGGACAGCAGGCACACCGTGGTGCTCCTGATCGACGGCCTCGGCTGGACTCTGCTGCGACGCCACCGCGAACACGCGCCGTTCCTCGACAGCCTGGCCGGCCGGCCGATCCGGGCGGGGTTCCCCACCACGACGGCCACCAGCATCGCGTCGTTCGGCACGGGGCTGCCGTCGGGCAGCCACGGCATCACCGGCTACCAGTCATACGTTCGTGAGGTTCGCGGCACGCTCAACTGGCTGTCGTGGCGCGCCGGACACAAGGGCGACGAACTCACCCGGTTGGTCCCCGAGGTCGCGCAGCCCGCACCGACGGTGTTCGAACGTGCCGCGGCAGACGGCATCACGTGCACGACCGTGGTGCCCGCGAAGTTCGACGGGTCCGGGCTCACCCGCGCGGTCCTCCGCGGCGGCACGTTCCGAGGCATACACGCGTACGGTGACCTCATCGCGCACGTCGTCACGGCGTCCCGGTCCGGCGAACGAACCCTCACGTACTGCTACCTCAGCGAAATCGACACGCTCGGACACATTTACGGACCGGGATCCGAATCTTGGCTGCATCAGCTCACCGTCGTCGACCGGCTCGTCGAGAAACTCGTCGCCGGCCTCGAGGCCGCAGGTCCGGGCATCACACTCCACGTCACCGCCGACCACGGCATGGTCACCGTGGACGACGCGGACAAGATCGACTTCGACGACACTGCGGCGCTGTCGGACGACGTGATGGCACTCGCGGGCGAACCCCGCTGCAGGCACGTCCACACCCGAGCCGGAGCCGCGCACGACGTCGCCGACCGGTGGAGGAGCGAACTGGGACACCGCATGTGGATCGGCACGCGGGACGAGGCCGTCACCGCAGGACTGTTCGGACCGGCCGTGCGGTCCGAGGTGCAGGGCCGCATCGGGGACGTCGTCGCCATCGCGCAGGGCGGTGTCGCGGTGGTCCGGCGGAAGGCGGAGTCGAGGCTGTCCGCACTCCCCGGCCAGCACGGCGCCCTCACCGACGACGAGTTGCTGATTCCTCTGCTCCACACCGCCACCGCGTAATCCCGGGCCGCTCACCGGCCCTCGGTGCCACTCCTGATAGAAATGACGAACAGCGTTGATTTCAGGAGAGATTCATGCCCCGCTCTGCGGTACCGAACACCGGCTCCATCATCACGACCGTCAGGAACAAATGGCCCTGGATCCTCGCCGGCCTCGTCGTCGTCGTGCTCGTCGCGATGCTGTCCCCGGACCCCGACGACACCCTCGCCGCCGGAACCGGACCGATCTCGCCCTCGGAAGTCACTGACAAACAACAGATACAGTCGGCGTTCGTCCAGCTCGCCACCCTCGAGGTGAAGGGCCGGGCACCCAAGACCGGGTACGACCGGGAACTGTTCGGCGCCAGCTGGACCGACAACGTGTCGGTCTCGCTCGGGCGCAACGGCTGCGACACCCGCAACGACATCCTCCGGCGTGATCTCGTCGACATCAGCTCCCGCGATCGCACCCGCGAGTGCGTGGTGCAGTCGGGCACGTTGCGGGATCTGTACACGGGCAACACCATTGCGTTCACCCGGGGCACGAAGACGTCGGACGCCGTGCAGATCGATCACGTCGTGGCGCTGTCGGACGCGTGGCAGAAGGGCGCGCAACTCCTCGACGCGCAGACACGGGCCGACCTCGCGAACGACCCCCGCAACCTGCAGGCGGTGGACGGTCCCACGAATCAGCGCAAGAGCGACGCCGACGCGTCGACGTGGCTGCCCCCGCTGGCGGCGTACCGCTGCACCTACGTGGCCCGTCAGGTGGAAGTGAAAGTGGCGTACCGACTCTGGGTGACACCACCCGAGCGCGATGCGATGGCCGCGGTGCTCACCGGGTGCGGTGCCCGGTGATCACGCTCCGGGCGGGGTGAGCCGATTCTCCGAACCCGTGTCGACCGCCGGGACCGTCGCACCGGAATCCCAGTCGACGGTGTTGTTGGAACCGGTGAGTTCGAGCGAATCGAGAGACGCGGCGCGCACGGAGTTGTCGTTGCCGCTCACCGTCACCGCGCCGGAATCGTCCACGTTCAGCGAGTTGCCGCTTCCGCTGACCGAGATCCGCTCCGCCTGCTTGCCGAGCACCGTCACGGCGTTGCCCTGCAGGTCGATCGACTCGACCACGTCGATGCCGGCGCTGTTGCTGCGCCCCGAGATCGTGAGCGTTCCGGTCTGCCCGCCGACCACGTTGGTGTCCTGACCGCGCACGATCACCGCGTTCGACGTCGCGACGTTCGCCGAGACACCGTTGGCCTCGATGGTGACGGTGCCGCACTCGCCGTCCAGGACGACGCCGACACCGTCCCTGTTGACGATCACGTCGCGGCCCGCGCAGTCGCCGCCCGAGTTCAGTTCCACCGCGGAGCCGTCCTCGCCGGCCGGTTCCCTCGGCAGCGTGGCGTCCCGTCCGCACCCGCCGGACACCGCAGCCACCATCACCAGACAGGCGATCGTGGCCGCGGTGCGAGAACCGCTCCGCCGGAGGGTGTGCACGAAGCGCAGGTCAGTTCTGCGCGAACACCGGCATCGTGACGACCTGCCCGGCGTACGACAGTCCGGCACCGAACGCGAGGAGCAGCGCCGTGTCGCCGGGCTTCACGTCGCCGTTCGCCAGCATCGCCTCCATCGCGAGCGGCACGGACGCGGCCGAGGTGTTGCCGGACTCGGCGATGTCGTCGGAGACCGGGACGTTCTCGGGGAGCTTCATGCTGCGGGCGATCACCTCGGTGATCCGGGAGTTCGCCTGATGCGGAACGAATGCGTCGAGGTCCTCGACGGTCAGTCCGGCCTTCTCGACGGCGGCGAGCGCCACCTTGCCCATCTCGAAGGCCGCCCAGCGGAACACCGCGGTGCCGGCCATCTTGATGTACGGGCGCTTGGCCCCCGGTGTCGTGATGTATTCGTACCAGTCCAGGTCCTGCACGATGGCGTCGGACTGGGAACCGTCGGAACCCCACTCCACCGGTCCGATGCCCGCGACATCGCTCTTGCCGACCACGACGGCGCCTGCGCCGTCACCGAAGATGAAGCGCGTGGAGCGGTCGGTCGGTTCGGTGGTGATGCTCATCTTCTCGACACCCACCACGAGGGCGTAGTCGACCGATCCGCCGCGAACCAGATCCGACGCCACGGTCAGCGCCGTGCAGAAGCCGGCGCATCCGCCACCGAGGTCGAACGCACCGGGCCCACTGGTACCCAGCGCGTCGGCGACCAGGGCCGCGGCCGGGGGCGTCAGGAGGAGATACGTCGACGTGGCGACGATGACGCAGCCGATCTGCTCGGGGTCGATACCGCTCGCCTCGATGGCCTTGCGTCCGGCCTCGATGGACATGGTGACGACATTCTCGTCCTCCGCCGCGAAGCGCCGGTTCCGGATGCCCGAACGAGACTGGATCCACTCGTCCGTCGAGTCGATCAGTTCACAGATCTCGTCGTTGGTGACAACCCGCTCGGGCCGATACACGCCGAGCCCGAGAAGGGCGGACTGCCGACCTCCAGCCACGGTGGCAATCTGCTTTCCCATCGATCGATCTCCTCATCAGGTCCCGCGTGGTTACGCGCAGTGTGGACTTGTCGCCAGCACACGTTACGTCGAGCGCCGCCCACGGGGTAGCACCGGTTCCTGTTACTCGTCGGTAACATCGGTTCGGCGGGGACGTGGTCGAAACGAACACGGCGGTCAAACCGACACTTTCGTATGAACAGACTTGTTAGACTTCTCGCGATTTCCAGCAGTTGATCACCGGTAGGGGGAGTGGTCGTTTCAGGCCACGCAGTGCCGCCTGCTGCTAGAGATGGAGTGTCCTCGTGAAGCGAACCAAAGCTCTTGCAGCAGCGTCACTCATCGGCGCAGCGGTGACGTTGATCACCTTCGCCGGCCCGGCCGCCGCGAATCCCAACGCCATCAATCCGATCCCCGGCCTCAACGGCACCAACGGGATCCCCCACCTCAACGGGCGCACCCAGGCGGTCGCGCAGCAGACCGGCATGCTCAGTCCTAACCGCACCCAGGACGCCAACGTCCTCGGCACCGACCTCGGCGTCATGTGGGACAACGGCCAGGGCCAGGTCCTCACGGCGTTCGGCGACTCCGCCGGACTCGGACTGCCCAACCTGCTGTCGGGCAGCCTGTGGGCCTGGCGCAGCAGCACACTCTTCCGCAGCTCGGACGGCATCCTCTCGGACGGAATGAACTTCGACAGCTCGCCGCGCGACATCTTCGGCCAGTCCAAGGAACTCGTTCCCAGCCCCAAGATCCCGTTCGTCGAGATCAGCCGCATCCCCACCGCCGGCGTCGCCGTCGGCAACACCCAGGTGCTGAGCATGATGTCGGTGAAGAACTGGGGTCCGGCCGGGACGTGGGACACCAACTACTCCGGTCTCGTGTACTCCCAGGACAACGGTGAGAACTGGACCGTCGCCCCCGAGACGCAGCGCCCGAACGTCGGCGGCAACGCCAACTTCCAGATGAGCGCCTTCGTCAAGGCCGACGGTTTCGTCTACCAGTACGGAACACCCGCCGGCCGCGGCGGTCTCGTCCACATCGCGCGGGTGCCGGAGCCCCAGATCATGGACCTCGGGGCGTACGAGTACTTCGACGGCGCCAAGTGGATCAAGGGCAACCCCGACGTCGCCAAGCCGATCATGCCGGGCGGCGTCGGCGAACTGTCCGTCGCGTACAACGAATACCTCGGCCAATACCTCATGCTGACCACCGACCAGTACAACTCGGTGGTCATGCGCCGCTCGCCGTCGGTCACCGGTCCGTGGGGCCCGCCGGAGGTGCTCGTCGACACGCGGGAGCTGCCCACCGCGTACGGCGCGTACATCCACCCGTGGTCGTCGGGACCCGACCTCTACTTCCTCACGACGGTGCACAACAACTACAACGTGCTCCTCATGCGCACGACGCTCACGCCGTAGTCGTCGTACTAGCGTCGACGGCATGGATGCAGCGGCCTGGGACGAACGGTATTCACAGAGCGACCTGGTGTGGGGTGCCCCACCCAACGCCGTCGTGGTCGAGCAGGTTACCGCGCTCCCCCGCGGTCGCGCACTCGACCTGGCGTGTGGGGAGGGCCGCAACGCACTCTGGCTCGCCACCCGAGGCTGGGAGGTGACGGGCCTCGACTACTCGGCCGTGGCCGTCGACAAGGCCCGCCGGGTGGCCGCCGACGCACCCCGGTCGGTCCGTGAACGACTCGACTATCGCGTCGCCGACGTCACCGATTCGGACCTCGGCGGCGAGTACGACCTCGTGCTCGTGATCTACCTCCATCTCGCCCCGGCGGAGCGGCTGCGGGTTGTGAACCGCGCCATATCTGCGCTGAAACCTGACGGAATCCTCATGATTTTGGGGCATGACGCCGTTAACTTGTCGCAGGGCGTCGGAGGTCCCCAGGATCTCGAAATCCTGTACACGCCAGACGATGTGGTGAAAATGTTCGACGAGCGTCTCGCCGTCGACGTTGCCGAACGGCGCTTCCGCGAGACGGAGGCCGGAACGGCGATCGACGCGCTCGTCGTCGCGCACCGCCCGAGTCTTGGCAGTCAGGTAAATGGGGCGTAATATCGGTCAATGTTACCGACGAGTAATAACTTGGGCGGTACTAACGGATAGACCGCACCATCTCACTGGGAGAGACAGAAGACATGGGCCATTACAAGAGCAACGTCCGCGACCTGGAGTTCAACCTCTTCGAGGTTCTCGGTCTCGAGCAGCCGCTGAGTGAAGGCGTGTGGGGCGATCTCGACGCCGACACCGTCCGCAACATGCTCAGCGAAGTTGCCCGCCTCGCCGAGGGACCGCTGGGAGAGTCCTTCGCCGACGCCGACCGCAACCCTCCGGTCTTCGACCCCGAGAACCACACCGTCACCCTGCCGGAATCCTTCAAGAAGTCGTTCCGCGCACTCTGGGACGCCGAGTGGTACCGCATGGGACTCTCCGAGGAGATCGGCGGCGTTCCCGTGCCCCGGTCCGTCGTGTGGGCCATCGGTGAGCTGATCCTCGGCGCCCAGCCGGCCGCGCACATGTACCAGGCCGGACCCGCGTTCGCGGACGTGCTGTTCCACAACGGCACCGAAGAGCAGAAGAAGTGGGCCGCCACCTGCGTCGAACGCGGCTGGGGTGCCACCATGGTCCTCACCGAACCCGACGCCGGTTCCGACGTCGGCGCAGGCCGCACCAAGGCCATCAAGCAGGACGACGGCTCCTGGCACATCGAGGGCGTCAAGCGGTTCATCACGTCCGCCGACTCCGACGACCTGTTCGAGAACATCTTCCACCTGGTCCTGGCCCGCCCCGAGGGCGCAGGCCCCGGCACCAAGGGACTGTCGCTGTTCTTCGTCCCGAAGACGCACTTCAACTTCGAGACCAACGAGTTCGGCGAGCGCAACGGCGCCTTCGTCACCAACGTCGAGCACAAGATGGGCCTGAAGGTCTCCGCCACGTGTGAGGTCACCTTCGGCGGCCACGGCATTCCCGCCCAGGGCTGGCTCGTCGGCGAGGTCCACAACGGCATCGCGCAGATGTTCGACGTCATCGAGCACGCCCGCATGATGGTCGGCACCAAAGCCATCGCCACCCTCTCCACCGGCTACCTCAACGCCCTCGACTACGCCAAGGAACGCGTCCAGGGCGCCGACCTCACGCAGATGACGGACAAGGCCGCGCCGCGCGTCACCATCACGCACCACCCCGACGTCCGTCGCGCGCTCGCCATGCAGAAGGCGTACGCCGAAGGCCTGCGCGCCGTGTACCTGTACACCGCGGCACACCAGGACGAGGCCACCGCCAAGCTGGTGTCCGGCGCCGACAAGGACCTCGCGTTCCGCGTCAACGACCTGCTGCTCCCGATCGTCAAGGGTGTCGGCTCCGAGCGGGCCTACCAGTACCTGACCGACAGCCTGCAGACCTTCGGCGGCTCCGGCTTCCTGCAGGACTACCCGATCGAGCAGTACATCCGCGACGCCAAGATCGACTCGCTGTACGAGGGCACCACTGCCATCCAGGCGCAGGACTTCTTCTTCCGCAAGATCGCCCGCGACCGCGGTGTGGCACTCGCCCACGTCGCCGGCGAGGTCAAGAAGTTCATCGACAGCGAGGCGGGCAACGGTCGCCTCAAGGCCGAGCGCGCCCTGCTCGCCACCGCCCTCGAGGACGTCCAGACCATGGCCGCCACCCTCACCGGGTACCTCATGGGTGCGCAGGAGCAGCCGTCCGAGCTGTACAAGGTCGGCCTCGGTTCCGTCCGCTTCCTGATGTCCGTCGGCGACCTGCTCATCGGCTGGCAGCTGCTGCGCCAGTCCGAGATCGCGATCAAGGCCCTCGACGAAGGCGCCTCCGACAAGGACAAGGCGTTCTACGAGGGCAAGGTCGCCATCGCGTCCTTCTTCGCGAAGAACGTCCTGCCCGAACTGACCGCCACCCGCGGCATCGTCGCCAACCTCGACAACGAGATCATGGAGCTCGACGAAGCAGCGTTCTGATCGGCTTCCAGCGCTTCTGATCTCCGCAGACGCACCCCTTCTCCGCACACGCACCCCCTTTCGGACACGATTTCGGGTGCGCCTGCGGGGGAGGGGTGCGTTTGTCGGTGTCTACACAGTGCGCAGCGTCAGTCGCCGCGGCACCGGCAGAGACGACTGCTCAATCCTCCCCATCGGAGGCAGCGATGCCTCTCCCCTAGTGAGGACCCGACGGATGCGAGCAGCGAGTCGAAGAGGGTCACCCAGCTCCTCCCACGTCCACCGCACCATCTGGAAACCAAGCTCCCGCATGGCATCTTCGCGCCGCTTCTCGGCGAACACCGCGTCACTCGGTCCCTGACCGGGTTTCAGCATCCGCTCGTACTTCACGCGTCCGTCGAATTCGCCCAGGAACGCCGAACTCTCGATGTAGAAATCAACGCGGCCGAGGGTTCTGCCGTCGTATCCGCGAACCACACCCTGCTGAGATGGCAGAGGTAGCCCCATGGTCGAGAACATCACGCGACTGCGCGACTCCCCGACACTCTCGCTGTATCCGGTGAGAAATTGCACGACACGACGGGCAGCTCCCACGCCCTTCCGTCCCTGAGCAGATGCGAGTTCGCACGCCAGGTCCTCGGGACTGATTCCGAAGGCCCGGACGGCCGCGTCTCCTGTCACCACGGCCTGCTCGAACGGGAGCGCACGGCCAAGATCCACCACCATCCGTGACGGTGTCGTCACGAGGTAGCCGTCCTCCTCCGCGACGCGGCCGTCCAGCGAGGAGCAATGCACCGTCAAGCGGGTCTTGATCCGCCCGCCACCCCGGCGGTTCCTGGTGACCTGCACCCGATCGAGTGGCGTTCTCCACACCGGCAATCCATACATGACGGCTGCCGACTGGTGACTCAGCACCGCGTCGCTCGACATTCGCGGAACCGTCGCGTCGATCAAGAGGCGATGACGTGCTTCCGGCGTCGCCTGCTCGAATTCCGACTCGCCGAGATACGCGCCGTGACCGAGACGACGCCATCCTCCACGTGTATAGAGACGGCGGATTTCGTCGTCGGTGAAGCCGGCTGCAAGCGCGTCCTGCCTGCATATCAATTCCCCCGGATCGTGTTCCATGGCGTCGATACTCGCGGCCACGAAGGCCTGGCGCACGACCGATCTTCGATCTGTGGACAACTCCCCCACAGACGCACCCTTTCTCGGCATTTGCACGCATATTGGTGCCCTAGAAGGAGTGCGGCTGCAGAAAAGGGGTGCCTCTACTCGCCGTCGTTCGGCTTCGGCTTGGGGGTGGTGGTTTTCGGACTCTCGGCCGCGGTGGACGGGGCCGGTGTCGCAGCGGCGGGGGTGCGCTCGTCGGGCTTGGGCGCGCCGGGTGCCGCGCACTTGACGATCGGGACGGGGTCGTAGCGGACGGTCCTGGTGTCCCGGGAGATCTCCTGGCCGGTGGCGTGATCGGAGATGACGCGGGTGTCGCTGGCGGTGAACCCCGGTGCGCCGCTGGAGGCGATACAGTGATCGCCTGCGGGCAGGGTGACCGTGTCGGGCTGCGTCGGCTTGGTGCGGTCGCCGGTGATCGACTCGACGTCGACCGACTTGGTACCCCAGAACCGGATGGTCAGATCCGAGGCGCCGCCGATGGCCTGGATCATCACGCCCGTCTTGGCGGTGTTGCGGAACTGCAGGTCGATGGCGCCTTCGAAGACGGTCGCCTCCCGCGCCTCCGGGTACCGCGAGATGTAGTACGAGTGCTCGGTGTGCGCGACGTCCTCCATGCCGGCGAAGTACGCGGCGTTGTACAGCGTCGTCGCCACCTGGCTCACACCGCCGCCGACCGCGGTGTCCGGGCGGCCGTTGTTGATGATGCCCGACTCCACATAGCCCTGAGCCGTGCCGCGGGGACCGGTGTACCCGTTGAGGGAGAACGTGTCGCCGGGCTTGATCAGCGCGCCGTTGATCTCACTGGCGGCGAGACGGATGTTCGTGCCGGACGCCGCGGAGAAGCCGCCGGTGGTGAACTCTCCGATCACTTCCTTCACCCCGAGACCCTGCGCAGCTTCCGTGGTGAGGGCCGGCGGTACGGGACCGTACACCGCGGCGGTCGTGTGAGAACCGTTGCCGCGCAACACCTCGGGCAGCGTCTCCAACGTCTTGGGCCACTGCACCAGGTCGCCGACGACGGCCGGGACGACCGTGGGCGATCCCCCGTCGAGCGTGATCGCGGCGTCCTTCGGTGCGATCTCCGTCGAAACGAGTTGCGGAGCCAGAATTCCGATGGCGGCCTCGACGTTGTACGTGGGCTTCAGCCCGCCGGTGCCGTCCGGTTCGAAACCGACGATCGCACCGATCTGCTGGCGCGGCGCGGTCGCGACCTTGCCGTCACGACCGGTGACCACCAGGTCTGCCGAGGCCGCGGGCGTCGCCACTTCGGCGAGCGCCTTCTGGACGCCGTCCTTCGTCACCGTGACGGGCACGACGTCGACGGGCAGTTCCACCGTCCGGCCGAACGCCCACTCCTCGGTCAACGCCGCCTCGGTACCCTCACCGTTCAGGTTCTGCCCGGTCGACGGATCCACCGGTACCGGGATCGCACCCTCGAACACGACCGTCCCCTCGCGGGACGCGCGATCGGTCTCCCCGCGAAGGCCGTCGACGGCGGACGCCAGCGCGGCCTCGTCGCGAGTCGACACCACCCCGATCTCGTCGGTGGTGAAGAACGACGTGAGGCGGGTGAACGGGTTCAAAGGCTGCGAATCGGCTCGGTCGAGGGTGGCCTCCCAGTCGACCCCGAGCCCGGCGTCGGCGGGCACCAGTTCCGTGGACACGTCGCCGGCCTGCACCGTCAGCGGCTGATCGGCGCGCGGGCCGACCTGCGCCTGCAACGTGGCCTCCGCCTCCTCGCGGGACGAACCGCCCACATCGACGCCGGCCACGGTCACGCCGCGCGGCAGCTTCCCGGAGGACACCGCGAGGTCGGCGGCGTAGGCGATGCCGATCAGGGCGATCACACCGCCGGCCACGGCCGCGATCTTCACCCACGGGGCACGGGCCGGGGTCTTCTCAGCGGACGCCTCGACAGGTTCCGGTTCGGGCTGCGGCGGGACGGGCGACGCGGCGGCCGGGGCCACCACCGTCGGTTCCTCCGCCGCCGTGGTGTATGCCTGCGTCGGACCCGGAACGGGGCCCGGCGGAATCGCGGGGATCACCTGCGTGACGTCCTCGTTCGCCGGCGGCTCCACCCACAACGGAGGTTCCGGAGCCTGCTCGTCGGAACGTTCCCCCAGGTCACCGAGGTTCAACTGGGTTGTCGGTGCGTCGTCGGGAGCCGGGGCGTTTTCGGGTGTCGCGACCTCGTCCGGTTCCGGAGCGGGCGTAGCGCCCGCGTTCTCGGGTTCGACGCTGTCAGGCGTCGCGGAAGGGTCCGGCGTCGACCGTTCGGGTGCAGTGCGCCCCTTGTCGCCGTCTTCGTCGTTCACCGTGGCCCTCTCACCGAGTTGTCCTTCGTGCGGGCCTCAGCTTGCCGTCGGTGCTCGTTGCATTTCAAGCGCGATCCGATCCGAGCGAGGCCCGGTCGAGACCCCCACGTCAGCGTACCGGCCGCCGGAAATGCAAGAGCCCCGCGCTGCTGCCAGGTCGGGGGTCAGGCAGCAACACGGGGCTGACAGGGTTATCGCCAGCTAATCTCCAGCGTTACACCTGTCGGAAAAGATTTCGGGGATCCGGCCACCCCTCGTTGCCGGATCCCCGCTCGCACTGCGCACACGCTGGCCTTTCCGGTCTCCCAGCTACCGGAAAGGCCACGCGGATCACGCCTCTATGATTGCCGTCACACCCTGGCCGCCGGCGGCGCAAATCGAGATCAGACCGCGGCCCGAACCCTTCTCCGCAAGCATCTTGGCGAGCGATGCGACGATGCGTCCGCCGGTCGCGGCGAACGGGTGACCGGCCGCCAGCGACGACCCGTTGACGTTCAGCTTGCTGCGGTCGATGGAGCCGAGGGCACCGTCGAGCCCGAGGCGCTCCTTGCAGTACTCGTCCGATTCGAACGCCTGCAGTGTCGCCAGGACGACGGATGCGAACGCCTCGTGGATCTCGTAGAAGTCGAAATCCTGCAGCGTGAGGCCGTTGCGGGCCAGCAGACGCGGGATGGCGTACGTCGGCGCCATCAGGAGCCCGTCCTTGCCGTGGATGTAGTCGACGGCGGCGGTCTCGGAATCGACGAGATGGGCGAGCACCGGGAGCTTGCGCTCGGCGGCCCACTCGTCCGTGGACAGCAGGACCGCGGACGCACCGTCGGTGAGCGGGGTGGAGTTACCCGCCGTCATCGTCGCGTCGCCCGCCTTCACCCCGAAGACCGGCTTCAGCTTCGCGAGCTTCTCGGCGCTGGAGTCGGGCCGCAGGTTGTCGTCGCGGGTGAGGCCGAGGAACGGGGTCACCAGGTCGTCGAAGAAGCCGCGGTCGTAGGCGGCGGCCATGTTCTTGTGGCTGGCGGCGGCCAGTTCGTCCTGGTCCTCGCGGCGGACGCCGAATTCCTTGGCCGTGATGGCGGCGTGCTCACCCATGGACAGTCCGGTGCGGGGCTCGCCGTTGCGCGGGATCTCGATGCCGAGCATCGACGGGCGGACGTTCCCGAGGAGCTTGATGCGGTCGCCGGTGCTCTTCGCGCGGTTCAGCGACAGCAGGAACTCGCGGAGTTCGTCGTTGACGCCGATCGGCGCGTCGGACGTGGTGTCGACTCCGCCGCCGACACCGGCGTCGATGCGGCCGGCCGCGATCGCGTCACCGACCGCGACGATCGACTGCAGTCCGGTGCCGCAGGCCTGCTGCAGATCGAAGGCCGGGGTGTAGGGGCTGAGGGCGCTGCCGAGAACGCATTCGCGCATCAGGTTGAAGTCGCGGCTGTGCTTGAGGACGGCACCGCCGGCGACGAGTCCCAGCTTCTCGCCCTGGAGGTTGAAGCGGCTCACCAGCCCGTCGAGCGTCGCGGTGAACATGTCCTGGTTGGACGCCTGTGCGTACTTCCGGTCGGAGCGGGCGAACGGGATGCGGTTTCCGCCGACGATCGCGACGGGACGCTGCTGCTTTCCGCCTGGCTTCGGCGCCGCTGCGGAGTTCGAATTGGTGCGAGCTTTGCTGGTCACTGACGTCTCCAAGGATCTGGTGCGATTACCTGTTGGCTACTATTCTTACTCAGGAGTAAGTTAATTGTCGACACCGCACTTCACTCGGTGCTCGGTGACTGACCGCCAAACGACGACAGAAGGTAGGACCGTGGCAGCCAGCAAGGGAGCTCCCGACATCTATTCCCAGTTCCTCTCATCCGCACCCGGCGCGTTCATCGCCGCGAAGGCGGGACTGCCGCGGCCCGAGAACCTGCGGCGATACAAGCACGGTGAACCGCCGCTCGCCGGCCCGGTCCTGATTGGCGGCAAGGGCCGCCTCGTCGAGCCGTTGCGCCAACTGTTGTCCGACTACCCCGCGGCGGGAGCGGGCGACGACCGGTACGGCGCCCTGGTGTTCGACGCCACAGGCATCGGTTCGGTCACCGAACTCGAGCAGCTGTTCGAGTTCTTCCAGCCGGTCATCCGCAACCTCGCGCCGTCCGCGCGCGTCGTCGTCATCGGCACCACCCCCGAGGAGACGTCCGGAGTCGACGAGCACATCGCCCAGCGGGCACTCGAGGGGTTCACCCGCAGCGTCGGCAAGGAGGTCAAGCGCGGCGCCACGGCTCAGCTCGTGTACGTCTCACCGAAGGCCTCCGCCGGACTGTCGGGTCTCGAATCGACGCTCCGCTTCCTGCTGTCCGCCAAGTCTGCGTTCGTCAGCGGCCAGGTGATCCGCGTCGGCGACGAAGACTCCGTCGCGCCCGCCGACTGGGACAAGCCGCTCGACGGCAAGGTCGCGATCGTCACCGGCGCCGCCCGCGGCATCGGCGCGACCATCGCCGAGGTCCTCTCCCGCGACGGCGCGCACGTCATCTGCGCAGACATCCCGGCCGCCGGTGAGGCTTTGTCGGAGACGGCCAACAAGGTGGGCGGCACGTCCCTCGCGTTGGACGTGACAGCACCCGACGCGGCCGACAAGCTCGCCGAGTTCGTCCTCGAGCGGCACGGCGGTGCAGACATCATCGTCCACAACGCCGGCATCACCCGCGACAAGACTCTCGCCAACATGGACGAGGGCCGCTGGAACATGGTGATCGGGGTCAACCTTCTTGCACCGCAGCGCATCACCGACGTCCTCGTCGCCAAGGGCGCGCTGAAGGAGGGTGGACGGGTCGTCGACGTCTCCTCCATCGCCGGCATCGCGGGCAACCGCGGCCAGACCAACTACGGCACCTCCAAGGCCGGCGTGATCGGACTCGTGCAGGCCTCCGCGCCGGTGCTCGCGAAGAAGAAGATCACGATCAACGCCGTCGCACCGGGCTTCATCGAGACCGCGATGACGGCGGCGATCCCCTTCGCTACCCGCGAGGCCGGACGTCGCATGAGCTCCCTGCTGCAGGGCGGCGAGACCGTCGACGTCGCGGAGACCGTCGCCTACTTCGCGAGCCCCGCGTCCAACGCCGTCACCGGACAGATCGTACGCGTCTGCGGCCAGAGCCTGCTGGGCGCCTGATGTCGGGCAAGGTCGTGCAACTCACGGAGAAGCCGGGCACGCTCGACATCTACGCGCGCGCCGTGCGCAGCGCACTGCCGGTCATCGGCGCGAGCGGGGACAGCGCTCCCGACACGACGCTCGTCCTGAACGGCGTGCGCGTGGACCCCGACAATCTCGCGGCGTACGACAGGGTGACCGGGTTGCGGTTCGGCGACACCCTGCCGCTCACCTACCCGTTCACGCTGGTGTTCCCCATTGTCATGAAACTGATGGTGTCCGAGGGTTTCCCCTTCCCCGCCATCGGTTCCGTGCACGCGGAGAACGTCATCGAACAGTTCCGGCCCATCTCGGTGATCGAGCCCCTCGACGTGTCGGTGCACGCGGAGAATCTGCGCGAACACCGCAAGGGACTCCTGATCGACGTGATCAGCGAGATCAAGGTCGGACGGGAACTGGTGTGGAAGCAGACGTCGACGTTCCTGCGTCAGCAGAAGACGTCGCTGTCCGGTCAGCCCGGCCCCGAACCCAAGGCCGAGGAGGAGCCGCCGCGTCCCCTGCGGACGATGCGGGTCGATCAGAAGACGATCGGCAAGTACGCCGCGGTCTCCGGTGACCGCAACCCGATTCACGTGTCGTCGTTGGGCGCCAAAGCCTTCGGATTCCCGAAGACCATCGCGCACGGCATGTGGAGTGCGGCCGCCGTTCTCGGGTCGGTGGAGGGCCGGATCCCGGACGCCGTCACGTACAGCGTGCGTTTCGGCAAGCCGATCCTGCTGCCGTCCACGCTGAACGTCTACGCCGATCAGACCGCCGACGGCTGGGATCTGTCGATCAAGCACCCGAAGAAGGGGTACCCGCACCTCACCGCAACGCTGCGGTAGCTGCTGCCGGGGCGAATGTACCTTTCGACGCTGCCAAGGCGTCGAAAGGTACATTCATTCCGGCTTCTTCTTGCCCGCGAGACCGCGCCATGCCAGGGACTCCAGCAGGTCGGCGGCGGCGTCGACCTCGATCTCACCACCGGCGACGCGGTCGGCCACGGCCTCACCCGCCCCGACCAGCGCGATGGCGATCAGTTCGAAGTCCTGACCGGGTTCCGGGTCCTTGGTGCTGGATTCGAGCAGGTGCGCGGTCAGCTCGATCAGCCGGTCGCGGCTCGACTGCACCGACCCGACGAACGCCTGCTGCCCCATCGCCTGGCGGTACAGCACCATCCACGACTTGCGGTGCTTGCCCACGAATCCGAGAAACCCCTCGAGCGCCCGACGCAGCTGCTCACGCGGGCTCAGCCCCGGATCTCCCGCCGGAGCGAGCGCTTCGACGAAGCGCAGTCCCTCCCGCTGGATGCATGCTGCGAACAGTTCGTCCTTTGAACCGTAGTAGAGGTAGAGCATCGGCTTCGAGATTTCCGCCTTGGCCGCGATCGCGTCCATCGACGTCTCGTGAAAGCCTCTGTCGGAGAACACGTCGACAGCAGCGTCGAGCATCTGTTGCTCGCGCACTGCGCGCGGCAGTCGCTTGGTGCCGCCGGCCATTCGTCCTCCAATATTCGTCGAACCCGCTATCTTACTCTACGGTAATAAAGCGGGGTCGACCGGCGGACGAGAAGAATAGCAGCAGCACTCCCTCAGCAGGCCAGTGCGCCCTTGGCTCGCGCGACCGTCAGGACGGCCTCGTCGACGCGCTGCTGCGGCAGCGTGCCCGAAGCGACGGCGCCTTCGAGGTGATCGAGCACCCGCGGGACGTCGTCGGTGGTGAGCCACAGCGCGACGTCGACACCGGACGCCAGCGCCGTCTCGACAGACTCGGTGATGTCGTAGCGGTCGGTGATCGCCTGCATGCCGCTGAGGTCGTCGGTGAAGATCGGGCCGGTGAACGGCGGTGCGCCGTACCCGGTGCCGCCGCGCAGCAGTGCGACCGCGTCCGGGCTGATGCTGGCGGGAATCCCGGGTGCCGTCAGACCCGGCACCTCGAGATGGCCGAGCATGACGCCGACACCCGTGGACACCAGGTTCCGGAACGGGACGAGATCCTTGTTCTGCAACTGCTCGAGCGGCGGGGTGGTGACGGCCCCGGTGTGGGAGTCGCCGGACGCCGAACCGTGGCCGGGGAAGTGCTTGATCACGGGCAGGATTCCCGCGTCCCGCATTCCGCGCGCGTAGGCGTCTGCGTAGCGGGTGACGACGGCGGGATCGTCGGAGTAGGAGCGGTCGCCGATGACGCTGTCGTCGGGTTGGCTGCTCACGTCCACGTCGGGGGCGAAGTTGACGGTGACACCGAGGTCCTTCAGTCCGCGGCCGCGCTCGAGCGCCATCTGATACGTCTGTTCCTCCGTCATGGTGGCGGCGGTCTGCCGGGCGGACGGGTCGGCGCCGAGCAGGTTCTCGACGCGCGACACGCGTCCGCCCTCTTCGTCGATCGTCACCATCAGCGGCAGCGACGACGCCGACGCGACCTGGGGAACCTCGCGGTTCGCGAGCATCGTCTCGTCGGTCCAGCTGCCGATGAAGATGCCACCCACCTGCTCGGCACGGACCACCTGCGCCGCATCCGCGGTGCCGGTGACGCCCACGTTCAGCAACTGAGCGAGCTTGCGCCGCAACGGCAACGACTGCAGGAACTCCGTCTCGCACGACGCCGGTGCGGCGGCAGGTGATGCGGTACCGGTGTGCGATGCGGGCTCGACGGAGGACGGCGACGGGGCCGGCGTCGCCGTGGACGACTCCGCGACCGTCTCGCCACCACCCGACGAACATCCGGCGACGAGGCCGGTACAGGCAGCGAGCGCGAGGGCATACTTGATCCGCATGGGTTCGACGGTAGCCCAGTTCGGCGGCGATGCTCCCGCGACAGGGCCCGAATCAGGGACCATTGCCGTCCGTCTTGGTAATCTGGACACAGAGGAAGCCCGTTCTCAGGAGGTCGTGGTGCCAGGTGGTTTGATGTTGATCGCCTACGACGGATCCGACAACGCCAAGCGCGCGGTGGAGTGCGCAGGTCGCTTCCTCGCCTCCAATCGCGCTGTGCTGGTGACGGTGTGGGAGCCGATGGTCCGTCAGGCCGCGCGCATGTCCGGACTGTCGGGTGTGATGCAGCCCGAGTGGGTGCCCGACGAGGAGACCGAGGACGTCGCGTTCTCCGACGCCCGGGTCACCAACGAAGAAGGCACCCAACTCGCCGAGGCCGCCGGGCTCACCACCGAGAGTCGTTGCGTCGAGTGCACCAGCACGATCTGGACGGCCATCGTCGAGACCGCCGACGAACTCTCGGTCGACATCATCGTCACCGGCACCCGGGGCACCACCGGCCTGCGGTCGCTCCTGCAGAGCAGTGTCGCCGACCACGTGCTGCGTCACAGCCACCGTCCCGTGCTGATCGTGCCTCCCGGGAAGTGAGACGTGCGCCCGACTACTGTCGGGTGCACCATGGACGGCTTTCTTCTCTCCCGCGTCGACCGGACGCTGCGCACGTCCGGCGTGCGGCACGGGTACGACACCGCGGCGGCCGCTGTCGCCGCACTCGCGAACGGTGACACCGAACTCGTCGTCGGGGCGCTTCCGTTCGACCCCGAACGCCGCACCGCGCTGAGCGCCCCGGAATCCTGGGAGTTCACGGAGGGCCCGTGGCGGCCCGGCACCGTTCCCGGCCTCCCGCCCGTCCGCCTCACACGGGAGGTCCCCGAACCCGCCGAGCACGTGGCCCGTGTGCGGTCCCTCGTCGACCGCCTGCGCGGCGGCACCCTCGGCAAGGTGGTGGCCGCCCGCAGCGTCGCCCTCGGAGCAGACACGCCGATCTCCCCGGAAGCGTTGGCCGCGAGAATGATTCACCAGAATCCCACCGCCAACGGGTTCGCTGTCGACCTCTCCGCGGCCGGCGACGGTTTCCACGGGCACAGCCTCGTCGGCGCCAGTCCCGAAGTACTGCTCAGCCGGCGGGGCCGCCGCGTCACCTGCCGCCCCCTCGCCGGTACCGCCCCTCGCCGCGCCGATCCGGAGTCCGACGAGAAGGAAGGCCGCGGACTGCTCGAGTCCACGAAGAATCTGGCCGAGCACGCCTTCGTGACGGCCTGGATCCGCGACGTCCTGGCCCCGCTCTGCACTGAACTGAACGTCCCGCAATCTCCGGTCCTGACGAGCACCCACGAGGTGTGGCATCTCGCAACCCCGATCGAAGGGGTGCTGCGCGATCCGTCGACCAGCGCGCTGACCCTCGCGACCCGGCTGCACCCGACCCCCGCCGTGTGCGGCACCCCCACGGATCTCGCCCTGGCGACCATCCGCGACGTCGAGGGGGATCGACGGTTCTACGGTGGCGCGGTCGGGTGGTGCGACGGCGACGGTGACGGCGACTGGGTGGTAGCCATTCGGTGCGCCGAGATCACCGCGGACGGTCTCGAGGCGCTGGCGACGGCGGGCGGTGGGATCGTCGCCGAGTCCGACCCGGAAGCCGAACTCGACGAGACGAGCACCAAACTGCGCACCCTGCTTCGGGCACTCGGCGTGCAGCCGGAACCCTGAACTGCACAAACGGTGACGCCCGCGCACCAATCAGCAGTTCGGCAGCCTGTGGGTGATACCTTGACCCGAGCAATTCGTACGCGGGAGTAGCCGTGTGCGTCGATGGCAAACGGTGGGAGATGTCTGATGGGGAAGTTCCTTGTGCCCGGTGTGGTCAGCGCCGTGGTCGGTGTCGCTCTCGGCACCGTGGCGACGCTCGGCATCACCGCAGCCGCACAGGACAACACGCGTCCCGAGATCGACCGGAGCGGCAACGCGGATTCCTCACTCCTGAACCAGGTTGAGTACGGCAGCCGCTGAGAGCGCCGGTTCGACTAGTTCCCGCACTTCCCCCGAGTCGGCGGCCATGTCGCCCTCGGCGGAGCCTCTGTCACGGCGGTGGCTGTTCGGCGCCTCTGTCGTAGCGTTTCTTCTCGCCTTTCTCCAAACCCCCGGCCGGCTCGCCGCCGACACCAAATACGACCTGTCCCAGAATCCGATCGGGTTCCTGGAACGGGCCGCGCACCAGTGGAGCAGCCAAGCTCCCATGGGCCAGGTGCAGAACCAGGCCTACGGATACTTCTTCCCGCACGGTGCATTCTTCGCGCTCGGCGACGTCCTGAGCGTGCCGGCGTGGATCACCCAGCGCGTGTGGTGGGCCTTGCTGCTGGTTGCCGGATTCTGGGGCATCGTCCGCCTCGCCGAAGCGCTCGGCGTCGGCAGCCGCTCGTCCCGCATCATCGCCGGTGTCGCGTTCGCGTTCTCCCCCCGCGTCCTCACCACCCTGGGTTCGATCTCCTCGGAAACCCTCCCGATGATGCTGGCGCCGTGGGTCCTGCTTCCCGTCGTCGTCGCCCTCGCCCACGTGAGTGGCAATGCGTCCCGGGATACACATTGGCACTCACCTGACCGGTTGGCGGCCCAGTCGGCGCTGGCCGTCGCGTTGATGGGTGCGGTCAACGCCGTCGCGACCGCGGCGGCGTGCCTCGTCGCAGGTCTGTGGTGGATCTCCCACCGGCCCAACCGGCGGTGGTGGGTGTTCACCGCGTGGTGGTTCCCGTTCCTGGCCCTGGCCACGCTGTGGTGGATCGTGCCGCTGCTGCTGCTCGGCAAGGTGAGCCCGCCGTTCCTGGACTACATCGAGTCGTCCGGGGTGACGACGCAGTGGACGTCGCTCGCCGAGATCCTCCGCGGTACCGACAGCTGGACCCCGTTCGTCTCCCCCGAGCGCATCGCCGGCGCCGTCCTCGTGACCCAGCCCGCCGCGGTCGCCGCGACCGGGCTGATCGCGGCCGCCGGGCTCGCCGGGTTGTGCATGCGCTCGATGCCGGCCCGCGGCCGCCTCACCCTGATCCTGTTCGTCGGCGTCGCCGGACTGGCCGCCGGATACATCGGCGAACTGGGTTCCCCGTTCGCCGAGCAGGTACGACTCTTCCTCGACTCCACCGGGGCTCCCCTCCGGAACGTGCACAAACTCGAGCCACTCGTCCGGCTGCCGCTGGTGCTCGGGCTGGCGCATCTTCTCGCGAAGGTGCCGCTGCCCGGTTCCGTACCGGTCGCCCGGTGGCGCAGCGCGTTCGCGCACCCCGAACGCGAACCGATGGTCGCGGTGACGAGCCTGGTATTGGTGGCGCTCACCCTGGCGACGTCGCTGGCGTGGACGGGCAAGCTGGCGCCGCGCGGCACGTATACCGAGGTCCCCGACTACTGGCAGCAGGCCGCGTCGTGGCTGGAGGACAACGCCGGCGGCACGAGCCCCGACGGTTCCGACGCCGAGCGGGCGCTCGTGGTGCCCGGCGCACCGTTCGGCAGCCAGGTCTGGGGGCTCACCCGCGACGAGCCCATGCAGGCGCTGGCGTCCACACCGTGGGCGTCCCGCGACGCCGTCCCCCTCACCCCGCCCGGCACCATCCGGGCGATGGACTCGATCCAACGGTTGATCACCGACGGCCGCCCCTCGGACGGGATGGCGCAGACGCTGCTCGGCCAGGGCATCCACTATCTCGTCCTCCGCAACGACCTCGACCCCGAGACGTCCCGGTCGACGCGCCCGCTGCTCGCACACCAGGCCGTCACCGGCTCCCCCGGATTCACGCAGGTGGCGGAGTTCGGTGAGGACATCGGTCCCGGCGACGTCGAGGGCCTGGTGATCGACAGCGACCTGCGGCCCCGGTATCCGGCGATCGAGATCTTCGAGGTGTCGATGCCGGACGGTTCACCGGCGACGAGCGGTCCGTACACCGCGAATCTCGACAGAATCCCCCGTGTGCAGGGTGGTCCGGAATCGGTGCAACGACTGCGCGAGAACGCCGCCCTGCCGGGAGCGGGGCCGGTGCTGCTGGCCGCGGACGCGAAGCGCGCCGGACTGCCGGTCGGCGACGTCACCGTCACCGACACGCCCCGGGACCGCGAAACCGATTACGGCCAGGTCGACAGCCACAGTTCGGCGTTGCGCACCCCGGACGACGCGCGCCGCACCTTCAACCTCGTCCCCGACTATCCGGTGGCGGACACGCCGCTGGTGGAAGGGCAGTGGGAGGGCGCGACGCTGAGCGTGTCGAGCGCAGCGTCGGATGCCACCCAACTCGGCGGCACCTCGCCGGCCGCCGGCGCCGCCGCGACCGTCGACGGCGACCCGGCGACCGGCTGGTTCAGCAACGGGATCGAGCGGGCGCTGGGCCAGTGGCTCCAGATCGATTTCGACACGCCGCTCACCAGCTCGTTGCTGCACATCACGACGAGCCCGGCCGCGATCGGCGCCCCCGTCCGCTGGATGGAGGTGTCGACCCCCAACGGCAGTACGGCCGTGAAGGTGGACGCGCCGGGCAAGCCGATCGCGGTGTCCGTCCCGGGCGGCGTCACCACGTGGGTACGGATCACCGCGACGAGAACCGAGAATGGTTCCGCGGGAACGCAGTTCGGGATCAGCGAGGTGTCGGTCGAGGACTTCTCGCAGCGCGACGCCCCCGTCACGGTGCCGATCCGGTACCGGACCGTGCTGCCTCCCACCCCGGACGGCGCGACCGTCTCGGGTTGGGATCTCGGTCAGGAACTGCCCGGCCGCAACGCCTGCGCCGAATCCCCCGACCGTGTGCGGTGCAGCAACGCGTTCGTCCTGCCGCCCGAGGAGGTCGGCACGTTCGAACGGACGCTGTCGGTGCCCGAACCCACCGCGGTCACACCGCAGCTCACGCTGCGCGCACGGCACGGCGCCCCGTTGGAAGAGCTTCTCACCCAACAGGACCGGCCGTCCGCGCACGGCACCAGCAACATCGCCGACCTGCGCGGATCGGCGTTCGCCGCCACCGACAACGATCCGCGCACCAGTTGGTCGGCGATGCAGGACACCACCAGCGGAAAGGGCGAGAAACCCACCCTCACCCTCGACCTTCCCGAGCCCACGCTCGTCACCGGCCTGCAACTGACCCCCAGTCTGGGCGCCCTGCCCGCCGCCCCCGACCGGGTTGCCGTCGACCTCGGGAACGGACCGCAGGTGCGCGACGTGAACGAGGACGACGGCACCGTCGCGGTCGAACCCCGGGTGACCGACCGGATCGTGCTCAGCCTCGTGTCCTGGAAGAGCACCCTCGACCAGAACGCGCTGGGGTTCGCCCAGTTGCAGCCCGCGGGACTCGCCGAGGTCGGGGTGCTGGGCGAGGACGGCGCCCTGCTGCCCGGTTCGGGTCCGATCGACGACGCCGGCGCCCGCATGGTCACCGTGCCCTGCGACGAGGGCCCGGTGGTGACGATCGGCGGTCAGCCCGTTCGCACGAGTGTCACGGCAACTGTCGGGCAATTACTTTCCGGCGAACCGGTTCCCGCGACCGTCTGCGGCTCCCCCGGCCCGGTTCCGCTGGGAGCCGGAGCCCAGGACGTGACCGTCGACCCGGGGTCCGCGTTCTTCGTCGACAGCCTCCGACTGAACGCCGGGGCTCCCGCGCAGCCGGTTCCGACCGAGCAGGTGTCGACCACCGCATGGACGGAGAACCACCGTGAACTCACGGTGCCCGGTTCGGATGCGGACCGGATCGTCGTCGTCCCCGAGAGCACGAACGTCGGGTGGGTGGCGACCGCACCCGACGGCAGCGAGCTGACACCGATCGTCGTGGACGGCTGGCAGCAGGGCTGGATCCTGCCCGCGGGAACCGACGGGACGGTGACCCTCGACTTCCCCACCGACCACTGGTACCGGCTGGGCATATTCGGCGGTCTGCTCCTGCTGATTCCGCTGATCGGTGCCGCTCTGTGGCCGCGGCGCGCACGTGAGCGCGATCCCGGCCCGGCCCCCCGGACCTGGGGCAGCGCGACGGTCGGGTGGCTGGGAGTTGTCGCTGTGGCCACCGTGATCGGCGGTCCCGTCGGCGCGGCGACGACGGTCGTGGTGAGCGTGCTGGCGGTCGGTCTCGTCCGTCTACGCGGAACCGCCACCACCGCGCGGGTGCTGGTCGGGGTCGCCGGAGCGTCGGCGATGCTCGGCATGGCGATGCTCTCCACCGGGCCGTGGCGCGCGCCCGGCGGGTATGTGGGGCACTCGTTCCTGGTTCAGTTCCCGTTGCTGCTGGCGCTCGTCGCGACCGGGCTGGCCGTGCTGCCGTTCGGACGGTCGGCGCTGCTCGTCCGCGCCTCCCAGCGCTTGACGGCGCGGCGGGCCGGTTCCTCCACCAACGCGTAACTGGCCGACGCGACCGCGACGCTCATCACGGTGGTGAGGAACAGGATGTAGACGAAGTGGCCGGTGAACGGAACCAGACCGAACACCGGAAAGACGATAGACAGCACCGCGAGGTGCCAGATGAAGATGCCGTACGACCAGCGACCCACCGCGAGCGCCGGCGGGCTCGCGAGCAACCGGTGGTTCGACGTGTCGGACAGCACCAGCGGAGCCATCAGCGCGAAGCTGATGACCGCGCCGAGCGCCATCTTGACGGCGTACTGCCACGGTTCGGGACGAACCAGCCCTTCCGGGCCGGCCAGGTCGGTGGCCGTGAGAGCGAATGCCACCGCCGCGACGAGGAACATCCGGACGCGATGACGCGCCCAGCGATGCATCCGCCCGGGCGGACTCACCGCGAGTTCGGCCAGCAACATTCCAGCGCCGAACCAGGGCAGGTAGCCGGGCAGCCAGTTGTCGTGATGGATGCCGCCCGGCGTCGAGATCGGCACGAACGCCCACGTCAGACTGACCGCGATCAAGCCGAGGATCACCGGGACACGCAGCCGCGCAGCCGGACCCCGCATCCGCACCAACGCGAAGGCCAGCAACGGAAGCACCAGGTAGAACGCCACTTCCACCGACAGACTCCACATCTGCGTCAGACCGTCGGTGAGCGTGAGCGGCACGAAGACCTGCACGAGACCGAGATTCGCCCACCAGGTGCGGTAACTCGCGTGGGCGGTGGGCAGGAACGTCAGCACCACCGCGACCGCGACCCAGTACGCGGGCAGGATGCGCGTCGCCCGCGAGATCCAGTACCGGATCACCCCCTGCGCGGGACCCATCCCCCGCGCCGCCCCGGCGTGGCTGCGCCACAACAGGAATCCCGACAGCGCGAAGAAGACCGCCACCGCCAGATCGAATCGTCCCCAGATGCGGCCGAGGACGGGCACGTGCGTCGCACCCGTCTGAAAGGCCACGTGCGTCACGAGCACACCCAGCGCCGCGAGACCGCGCATCCCCTCGAGCGCGGGAATGAAGCCCCGAGGGGTGGTGGGCGCCGCAGGCGCCGGCGAGGTGCTGACCGAAGTGCTCATCACGAACAGTGTGCCTGGTTAGGGCGCTGTGACGGAAAACTCCGCCCGAGTCACTTCGCTGCCGAACGGCCGGTGCGTTTACTATCCGATGGGGCAAATGCGCTTTCGAGACTGTTAGTGTTTTGCCTCACGTGGTGTCGATGTGGGCTCCATGCGATCCGTGCAGCCGTGCTGCCGGTGGGGGAATCTCAATCGACAGAATTGGGTTAGGAGAGAAAGCATGGCGGAGCGCTCAGGGCCGAGCCGGATACTTGCTTGCATTCTGGTGGGCCTCGGTGCCTTCCTCTTGGCCGTCGCCATTCTCATTCCCACCTACACGGTGGGCAAGTTGGAGAAGACGCCCTTGGATCTCGAAGTGACCACGATCGCCGAAGGTTCCGGCAGCGTGCTCAACTCGCAGGCTCTTCTCGCAGGCAAGGCCGAAGTCAACACGAACGTTCCACTGGTGTCACAGCGTTACGTCACCACCGAGGACCCCGCGAACGCGGACGTCGTCACTCTCCAGGCGGGGCAGACGCTGCGGCGCACGGACAAGCAGGGCGACACCGGACTGCTGTCCGCGATCGTCGACCGCAACACCGTCGACCGCAAGACGTCGATGCCGACCAACGACCCGGTGGGCACCATCCAGACGCAGCCCAACCAGCCTGCCGAGGAAGTTCCGCGCGACGGACTGCAGTACAAGTTCCCGTTCAACTCGGAGAAGCAGAGCTACCCCTACTTCGACCTGAACGCGCGCGCCACCCAGGACATCGACTTCGTCGAGGAGACGGAGATCAACGGCCTGAAGGTGTACCACTACAACCAGACGATCGAGCCCGTCGACCTGTCGAAGGTCGTCAGCTCGCCCACCAACAAGCTGACGCTGCCCGCCGAAGCCTGGGGCGTCCCCGGTGGCACTCTCCCCGTCACGATGACCCGCTGGTACACCAACGTGCGTGACCTGTGGGTCGAGCCCGAGACCGGTGTCGTCGTCAAGGGCCAGGAGCAGCTGCACCAGTACTACGCCCGCAACAAGGACAAGCCTGAGATCGACGTCCTGAAGGTGGAACTGCCGTTCAACGAGCAGACCATCGAGTACCAGGTCCAGCAGGCCAAGGACGGCATGGACAAGCTCAGCACGTTCGGTCGCACCGTGCCGATCATCGCCGGCATCCTCGGTGTCATCGCGCTGATCGCCGGACTCGTCCTGGCGCTGCGCGGCGGCAAGGGCAAGCAGCCCGCACCGGCCGACGGTGGTGACTACCCGCAGAGCGGTGGTGGGCGCCACGTCGACCTGGACAAGTCGGAGGCTCCCACGGAGCAGCACGACTGGACCACGGACAAGACGGAAGAGATTCCCGTGCAGGATCCGCGCCGGTACGACGAGCGATAGAGCAGTACAGCCGGACGCCACGTAGTCCGGTCGCGAAGGGGACCTCGGTACTTCACCGAGGTCCCCTTCGTCGTGCCGGGGGGTGCCCTGTGCACGGCGTCGCCCGATGTCGCAGGCGGCTCGTCAGACCGAACGAATGTCACATCGGGCGCGCATCACGTCGCGCGCTGCGCACGGCGAGGACGCTGACGATCAGTGCGGTGCTCGACGCCACGGTGACGGCCACGGTGATGAACTGCCCGATCGTGGACGCGAGGGTGAGCATGGCGGCCATCTCGACGGCGAAGCCGATCCACGCGATCACGGCGAGGTGCGTCCGCTCCCCCGCGATGGCGGAGAGCAGGGCACCCTGCAGGACGGCCAGGCAGGCGCCGTGCAGTGCGAACAGCCACAGCAGCGACTGGACGGGCTGATACGCGTCGCCGACGAGGAGCGGGACGAGGGGGGCGGCCACCGCGACTCCCGCCACGAGGACCGCGCCGAGCCCGACGAGGACGGCCAGCGCCGAACGGATGGCCTTCGCGGAGTGCGCCGGGTTCGCCATCCGCGGATAGAGCACCACCCCGACGGCCTGCGGGAGCCAGAACGCGGCCTTCGTCGCGACGGTGCCCAGCGCGTACAGGCCGGCGTCGTCGTTGCTGAGCACGATCCGGGCGATCACGAGGTCCATCGACGACAGGGCGATCAGCGCCAACTGCACCTGCGACGCCTTCAGGACGGCCGGGACGCCGATCCGGGTGGTCGACTCCCCGGCGATGCCCGAATCGGCGAACAGTCGCGCACACAGGGCCACCAGCCCGGTCCCGACCGCGCTGGCGGCGAGCGCGAGGCCCGGTCCGGCGCCGACGGCGAGCACCACGACCGCGGGCACGACCTTCGCGACGCCGGCTCCCGCGAGGACGACGCTCAGCGGGCCGAACCGCGCCGCGCCCTGCAGCAGTCCCTGTTCCGTGGCGAGCAGCACCAGGACGGGCGCCGTGATCAACGCCGAGAACGTCGCGAGCATGCCGGTGTCGAGGGCCCAGGACACGACGGGCGCGAGCAGCATCGCCGCGACCGCGACGATCACCGCGCAGCGGTACCCCAGCAACCGCACAGCGTGGGATCCCTTGCCCCGGACCACCTCGCGGGCGACGACGGTCTGCAGCGCGAGGGCGGGCACGGCGAGGACGAGTTGGGCCGCCAGCAGACTCGCGAACTCCCCGTACCCCGCCGGGCCGAGCCACCGACTCGCCAACAGCTGCAGCAGGTAGGACGCGATATTCGCGGTCATCGAGCCTGCCGTCACCATCGTCACCCCGGCGACCGCCGAGCTGGTGAGGGTCTGGCGTGGCATGCGCCCCATGATGCACTACGTGCCGTGCGAGCCGAGTCGATGCACCACGTATCGTGACGGCCCATGACCGCCCGGCGCCGAGCACTGTTCGTCGCGCCGGGCTACAGCCTCCTTCTGGCGTTGCTGATCCTCGGACCTCTGCTCGGTCCCGGCTATCTGCTCCTGCGTGACGCGGTCAGCACTCCCCGCTCGTATCTCACGGATTCGGCGCTCGGGCTCACGGACGCCGCCGCGCGGGCCGTGCCGCAGGATGCTCTCCTCGCGACGCTGAGCGTCGTCGTCGACGGCGGGCTGGTGGTGAAGGCGATCCTGCTGGTCGCGCTGTGGGCCGTGGGCTGGGGCGCCGCCCGCATGGTCTGCACCGTCCTGCCGACGGCCGGGCTCGGACCGCAGCTCGTGGCCGCGACCGTGACGGTGTGGAACCCGTACGTCGCCGAGCGACTGTTGCAGGGGCACTGGAGCCTGCTGACGGGGTACGCGGCGCTGCCGTGGACGGTGTGCGCGGCTGTGGCGGTGCGCCGTGGCAACCGCGGGGGGTGGTTCGCCCTCGCGGCGTGCCTGGCGGCCGCCGGTCTGACACCGACAGGGGTGTTGCTCGCGGCGGTGACGGCGCTGGCCGTCCTCGCCTTCCCGGGGAGACGCTGCGCCCGGTGGCGTCGTCTCACCGGTGCGCTGAGCCTCGTCGTTGTCGCGAGCGCACCGTGGCTGGTGGCCACGGCCCTGTCCGGCGGCGGCGGGGACGGCTCCGACCCCGCGGGGGTCGCGGCGTTCGCGGCGCGGGCCGAACCGGGACTGGCGACGCTCGGCAGTCTCGCCGGCCTCGGCGGCGTGTGGAACGAGACCGCCGTCCCGCAGAGCCGGACGTCGCTGTTCGCGCTCGTCGGAACGGTCCTGCTGCTGGGTGTCGTTCTCCTCGGCCTGCCTGCGTTGTGGCGGCGACGCCGGCATCCCGTGGTGGCCGCACTGTCGGCGCTCGCCCTGGTCGCGGTGCTGCTGCCCACGCTCGGGGCGACGGCGTGGGGTCTCGACCTCGGCCGCTGGCTGGTGCAGAACGTCCCGGGGGCGGGGCTGCTCCGGGACGCGCAGAAGTGGGTTGCGCTGGCGGCGCCGCTGTACGCGCTCGCCGCCGCGGCCGCGGTGCTGCGACGGCCGGGCACCTGGTCCGTCTCGGCGATCCTGGTGGTGTTGCTCGCCCTGCCCGACCTCGCGTGGGGAGTCGGGGGCGCCCTGCGTCCGGTCCACTATCCGCCGTCGTGGCAGCAGGTTGCCTCCGCGTTGGACGGCGACCCGGACAGCGGGGACGTCGCCGTGCTCCCCACCGGCATGTTCCGGAAGTTCCCCTACAGCGGTTCCGCCCCCGTTCTGGACCCCGCCCCGCGGATGCTGCCCGAGGATGTCCTGCAGACGGGCGAGCTGGTGGTGGCCGGGGGCACGGTGAAGGGTGAGGGGTCCCGGGCCCAGCAGGTGGAACGGGTGCTGCTCACCGGCGGATCCGCCGCCGATCTCGCGTCGCTCGGCGTCCGGTGGGTTCTCGTCGAGCGCGACACGCCCGGGCCGCGCGGCGAATCCGCGACCACCCTTGCCGGCCTGGAGCGACAGTTCTCGGACGACCATCTGGAGCTGTACCGCGTCGACGGCGACGGCGCGGGGCACGAGGCGTCCGACTGGGCGCGGGCCACGGTAATCGCGGCCCATCTGCTGTGGGCGCTCCTGTTGGTGGGCGGACTACTCGGCGCGGGCGTGCTCGAGGCCCGGACGCGCCAGCGCCGGCGACACCAGCCCTGACGTGCGGAGGCCCGCGGCGGTGCCCGCCAGCACCTCGTGAACACCGTTCCCGGTGTGCCTCCAGGAGAATTCGCCGGCCCGGACACGCGCCTTCTCACCGAGCACCAGACGGGTCTCGGGGTCGAGCAGGAGCGCGTTGACCGCCGCGGTCAGTTCGCCGACGTCCGCCGTCGACGCTTCCGCGCTGCCGACGAGAACTCCGGTCACGCCGTCGACGATCGAATCCGTCAGTCCCTTGGAGCTGCGGTAGCCGACGGTCGGGACGCCGTGCTGCGCGGCCTCGATGACGGCGAGGCCCCAGCCTTCCTTGCGGGACGGCATGACGTGCACCCACGACTGCGACAGCACCCGGTGCTTGCGGGTCTCGTCGACGTGCCCGTGGAACGTGACGGCGTCGCCGATGCCGAGTTCGTGCGCGCGGTCGCGGAGGTTCTGCTCCCACCAGCCGCCGCCGATGACGTCGAGGTGCACGTCGGCGATCGTCGGGCGCAGGGCGGCGACGGCCTCGAGGGCGTCCTCGATCTGCTTGTGCGGCACCAGCCGTGACAGCACGCACACGCTCGGATGCGCGGTCCGGGTGCCGGTGCCACCGACCTCGACGCCGAGCGGAATGTCGTCGGCTCCGTTGCGCACCACCGCGATTCGTTCACGCGCGACACCGAGTTCCACCAGTTCGTCGGCGGATGGCAGCGACACGGTGAGATACTGGTCGTCGCGGTGGGTGCGCGGCGACAACCGTGATTCCACCCACCAGCCGATCTTGCCCATCAGCCGGCCCGCGACCGGCCACTGCTCCCGATGGCAGTGGTGGACGAGCAGCGTCACGGGCGCGCCGGCGACGACGCGGGAGAAGAACGGGATGCCGTTCTGGGTGTCGATGACGGCGTCCGGGCGGATGCCGCGGAGGGGACCGAAACCGAGCCGGCCCGCGGCGATCGCGGCGAGGGCGCGGGGGTAGACGCTGTACCGCCCGCCGGCCCGGCTGATGTCGATGCCGTCGACGGTCTCCTTCTTGGCGGCGCCACGGTAACCGGCGGTGCGGAGAGTGACCTTGATTCCCCGCGCCGCGAGCTGGGCGCCGACCTCCTCGAGGTACCGCTCGCTGCCGCCACCCTGGGGGTGACCGGTGTCGCGCCAGCAGAGCAGCAGAACCTCTCGCACGTTCAAATACTCCTGTGGTCGGTGCGGTACTTGTGTCTCGGGGCGGGACGTTCCGCGCGGTAGTCCCCGAACACCCTATCGGTCGCATTCCGCCGGATGTTGCAGCCACCGCGAGCGGATTGCCGTCCGGGCGGCTGCACTCGCTAAGGTTCAGTCTCGTGACGACGCCTCCCGTGACCCGGCGATTCGGTCGACGGGCAACCCTGAAACGGTCGTTCGGCCTGCTCAGCGACTTCCGGCACGAACAGACCGCGCCCGACCTCTTCTACGGCGCCCTCGCCCGCGACTCCGTCGAACTCATCGGCGACCTGTACGGCGGTCTCACCGAATCGGACCTCACCGGGACGACCGTGCTCGACGTCGGCGGCGGACCCGGCTATTTCGCGGACGTGTTCCAGGAGGCCGGCGCCCGGTATGTCCCGGTGGAACCGGACCCGTCGGAAATGCACGCCGCGGGGCTCGCCGTCGGCGGCGCCGTCCGCGGATCGGGGCTGGCACTGCCCTTCCGGACCTCGTCCGTGGACATCTGTTTCTCGTCGAACGTCGCCGAGCACGTCAGCGAACCGTGGGCAATGGCGGACGAGATGGTCCGCGTGACGAAACCCGGCGGCCTGATCGTGCTGTCGTACACGCTGTGGTGGGGGCCGTTCGGCGGGCACGAGACCGGACCCTGGCATGCGTTGGGCGGCGAGTACGCCGCGCGCCGTTACCTGCGGAAGAACGGCCGCGAACCAAAAAATCGCTACGGCGTCTCCCTGTTCAAAGTGGGTGCGACCGACGGTCTTCGGTGGGCGCGACACAGCAGGGACGCGGAGTTCCTGGCGGCCTTCCCCCGCTACCACCCGCGGTGGGCGTGGTGGATGGTGCGGGTTCCCGGACTGCGCGAGTTCCTGGTGAGCAACCTCGTCCTCGTGATGCGGAAGCACTGACCGTGGTCGCGCTGGCTCTCGACATTGGCGGCACCAAAATCGCCGCCGGCCTCGTCGACGCGGACGGCACCGTCCCGCGTCCGGCGACCACGCCGACCCCGGCGACCGGCGTCGCGGACGCGTGCGCCGCCCTGCTCCGCGAGGTCGCTGGAACGGCCACGATCACCTCGGTGGGGATCGCCTGCGCAGGACCGGTCGACACGGTCGCCGGCTCCGCGTCCCCGATCAACATCGCCGAGTGGTCGGGCGGATTCGGACTGGTCGACGCCGTGCAGGATCTCTTCCCCGGCGTCCCCGCACGACTCGCCATGGACGGCGCCGCGGCCGCACTCGGTGAACACCACCACGGCGCCGGACGGGGAGTCCCCGACCTGCTGAGCCTCGTCGTGTCCACCGGCATCGGCGGCGGAGTGGTCCTCGGCGGCCGCATCGCCACCGGGCGGACCGGCAACGCGGGACACATCGGTCACCTGGTGGTCCCCGGCGGAACCGAACCCTGCACCTGCGGCGGGGTCGGATGCCTGGAAACGGTGGCGAGCGGACCGTCGTCCGTGCGCTGGGCCCGCGCCCACGGGTGGCGCGGAACGACGGGCGTGGAGTTGGCGAGGGCCGCCGCGGACGGTGACGACGTCGCCGTGGCCGCGCTCGATCGCGCGGGGACCGCCCTGGGCCAGGCCATCGCGTCGGCCGCGGCTCTCCTCGACGTCGATCTCGCGGTGATCGGCGGCGGATTCGCGCAGGCCGGACCCCCGTTGTGGGACCCGATGCGCCGGGCCGCCGCCCGTCACGCCCGGTTGTCCTTCGTCGCGAATCTGCGGGTGGTCCCGGCGGAACTCGGCGCCTCCGGAACCCTCGTCGGGGCGGGAGTCCTGGCCGTCGACGACGACTGACACAACGGGATCTCCTCACCTGTTCCGAAATTCTGTAACGTGTTCTAGTGTTCAGGGTCACACCACGTTCAGGAGAGGAGGTGACCGTGAGCACGAGCACTGCCCGATCCGCTGACGACTCCGATCACTCGTCCGAAGTCGCCCGGCCCACTGACTCCCGTCGCGACCCCGAGGTGCTGCGAGGCGCGCTGCAACGTTGGCTCGCCACGCAACTGCCCTCCGACGCCGCACCGGAAGTCACGCACGTCCATCTCCCCGACGCCAACGGCATGTCGAGCGAGACAATCCTGTTCGACGCCACCTGGTCCGGCGAGGTCCACCCATTGGTGGCGCGGGTCGCGCCGGCCGACACGACGATGCCCGTCTTCCCGAGCTACGACCTCGACGGACAGTTCCAGGTGATGGCGCAGGTGCGGGAGCACTCCGCCGTCCCCGTCCCGGTCGTCTACTGGTCCGAGCCCGATCCCGGTCCGCTGGGCGCCCCGTTCTTCGTCATGGCCCGCGTCTCCGGGCAGGTCCCGCCCGACGTGATGCCCTACAACTTCGGGTCGTGGGTTACGGAGGCGACCGAGGAGCAGCGCGCGCTGCTGCAGCACAGTGCGGTGAATGTGCTTGCGCAATTGCACGACATCGACCGGCCGTGGGAGCGGTTCGCGTTCCTGCGACTGCCCGGCTCCGGTCCCACCGTCACCGAGGCGCTCGCCGCGCACATCCGGCAGCAACGCGACTACTACGAATGGACGACGCTGTCCGGTCCCCGGTCCCCGTTGATCGAACGCGGCTTCGCGTGGATGGAGGAGAACCTCCCCGACGACCACTCCCCCGCCGTCTTCTGCTGGGGCGACGCCCGCATCGGCAACATGATGTTCGAGGACTTCCGGCCCGTGGCCGTACTCGACTGGGAGATGGCCGCACTCGGACCCCGCGAACTCGACCTGGGCTGGATGACATACCTGCACCGGTTCTTCGAGGACATCGCCGCGGCCGCCGGACTCGACGGGATGCCCGACTTCCTGCGACTCGACGACCTCGCCGCCCTCTACGAGGAACTGACGGGCCACACGCCCCGCGATCTCGAGTACTACACCGCCTACGCGGCACTGCGGCAGGCCACCATCATGCTGCGGATCCAGGAGCGCGCCATCCACTTCGGGCAGGCCGTCGCCCCGGAGGACCCGGACGACATGATCATGCACCGCGCGTCGCTCGAGGCGATGCTCGACGGCACATACTGGGCGAAGATCCGATGAGTGCCGACTACGCGGGAAACCCGCTGTCGCCGATGGACGACTATCCCATTCATCAGGTGGCCGAACCCATTCGGCGCGTCGCGACGTCCGACCGCAACTTCTACGACCGCTACTACTTCAACTGCTATCCGTCCGCCGAGTCCGATCTGTTCCTCATCATCGGCCTCGGGCAGTATCCCAACCTCGGCGTGACGGACGCGTTCGCGGTGCTCCGCCGCGGGGACGACCACATCGTCGTCCGCGGATCGGCGGCGCTGGGTCACGACCGCTCCGCCACCGCCGTCGGACCGTTCCGCGTCGAGGTCCTCGACGGTCTGCAGCGCCTCCGGGTGGTGCTCGAACCCGGCGACTACGACCTGTCCTTCGACCTCACCTTCGACGGCGCGATCCCCGCGACATTGGAGCCCCGCCACTTCCGTAGGCAGCTCGAGCGCGTCACGTTCGACACCAGCCGCTTCGTCCAGACCGGCACCTGGGCAGGCGAACTCACCATCGACGGGCAGAGCCGGACCGTTACCCCCGACACCTGGCGCGGTAACCGCGACCGGTCGTGGGGGGTGCGCCCGGTCGGTGAGTCCGAACCTCCCGGACGGCGAGCCGTCGACGGCATCCAGAACTTCTTCTGGATCTACTCGGTGATGCAGTTCGAGGACTACACCGTGTCCGTCGTCCTGCAGGAGGACGAACTCGGCCGGCGCATCGTCGAGGACGCCGTCCGCATCTGGCCGGACGCCGGCCGCGAACCCGAATGGCTGGGCAGACCCGAACACGAGCTGAAGTTCGAGCCGGGAACGCGGGACGTCACGGCGGCGTCGCTCAGTTTCCACCGGCCGACCGGCGAGGTCGTCACCGTCACCTGCGAACTGCTGGTTCCCAACTACATCGGCATCGGCACCGGGTACGGACTCGAAGCCGACTGGCGGCACGGCATGTGGCAGGGCGAACTGGTGGTCCAGGGACTGCGCAAACGAGCGTCCGAGATCGAACCGGGACTCCGGATGTTCTGCCCCGTCGACAATCTCACCCGTTTCCGGCTCGACGACGGCGGCCGGAGCGTCGTCGGGACCGGGCTGTTCGAGGTCGCCGCGATCGGCCCCCACGCACGTTACGGATTCGACAGTTTCACCGACACCGCCTCCTGACCGGGGGAACGACACGAGGAATGGACTCATGACCGACTACGACAAGCTGTACATCGGCGGCAAGTGGGTGGCCCCGGCCACCGATCAGGTGCTCGAAGTGTTCTCCCCGGCAACCGAGGAACGCGTCGGCAGCTGTCCCGTCGCGTCGCCGGCCGACATCGACGACGCCGTCGCCGCGGCCAGGCAGGCGTTCGACGAAGGGCCGTGGCCGCAGACCACGCCCGCCGAGCGCGGTGAGATCCTCGCGAAGGCCGCGAAACTCATCGAGGAGCGCGGCGACACACTCAACGCGCTGATCTCGTCCGAGATGGGTCAGCCGCCGGCGATGGTCGGGATGATGCAGCAGACGCCGTCGCTCGCGACCCTGAACTTCTACGCCGGGCTCGCGAACGAGTTCGAATGGGAGCAGACCCGCACCGGCGCATTCGGCCAGACCAGGGTGCTGCGGGAGCCCGTCGGCGTGGTGGCCGCCGTCCTCGCCTGGAACGTGCCGCTGTTCCTCGCCGTCAACAAGTTGTCCCCGGCGCTGCTCGCCGGCTGCACCGTCCTGCTGAAGCCCGCGCCCGAATCTCCGCTCTCCACCCACCTTCTCGCCGAGATCTTCGCGGAGGCGGGGGTACCCGAAGGCGTCATCTCCGTCCTGCCCGGCGGCGCCGAGACCGGCGAATACCTGGTGTCGCATCCGGGGATCGACAAGATCACGTTCACCGGCAGCAGCCCCGTCGGCCGCAAGATCGGGGCCATCGCCGCACAGAACCTCAAGCGCTGCTCCCTCGAACTGGGCGGCAAGTCGGCGGCCATCATCCTCGAGGACGCCGACCTCGCGTCCACCATGCCGATGCTCGTGATGTCCGGGCTCATGAACACCGGCCAGGCGTGCGTCGCGCAGACCCGGATCCTCGCCCCGCGGTCCCGTTACGACGAGGTCCTGGACGCGCTCGTGGCCGATGCCGGATTCATGACCGTCGGAGATCCGTCCGACCCCGCCGCGCAACTCGGACCGCTGATCTCCGAGAAGCAGCGCGACCGCGTCGAGGGCTATATCGCCAAGGGCAAGGAACAGGGCGCCCGCGTGGTGCTCGGCGGCGGCCGCCCCGAGGGCCTCGACAGGGGCTGGTACGTGGAGCCCACCATCTTCGCGGACGTCGACAACTCGATGACGATCGCCCGCGAGGAGATCTTCGGACCCGTCCTGTCCGTGATCCCCTACGACTCCGAGGACGAGGCGATCAAGATCGCCAACGACTCCGACTACGGCCTCGCCGGCTCGGTGTACACCACCGACATCGATCACGGGCTCGCCGTCGCGAAGCAGATCCGCACCGGCACCTACGCCATCAACTGGTACGCATTCGACCCGGGATCACCGTTCGGCGGCTACAAGGCCTCCGGCATCGGTCGAGAGAACGGGCCGGAGGGCCTCGAAGCGTTCTGCGAGACCAAGTCCGTCCTCATGCCGCCCGGCTACAGCGGATAGGCGCTTCGCGCTCGTGCGCCTTTCTGGTTGCTGCAGCTACCAGAAAGGCGCACAGGCGTTAGCGTGATCGGGTGACCGCATCGACTCCGGACACCAGCCGTGACGACGCCGCAGGCGAGAGCGCGCTCACCGTCGTCCTCGCGTTCGGCGCGAACCTTCTGATCGCGCTGGCCAAGACCGTCGCCGCGGTGATCACCGGGTCGGCGTCGATGGTGGCGGAGGCCGCCCACTCGTGGGCCGACTCCGGCAACGAGATCCTGCTCCTGATCGCCAATTCCCGGGCCAAGCGCACGCCGGACCGCGTCCACCCGCTGGGGTACGGGCGTGAGGCCTACGTGTGGTCGATGTTCGCGGCGCTCGGACTGTTCGCGCTGGGTGCGGGGGTGTCGATCACGCACGGCATCCAGGAACTCGTCCACGCCGAACCGGCCACGGACTTCGCCGTCGCGTACGTGGTGCTCGGCGTCTCGTTCGTTCTCGAGTCCATCTCGTTCCAGCAGGCGTACCGGCAGTTGCGTACCGAGGCCATCGCCATCGACCGCGACGTGCTGGCGCACGCACTCCGCACGTCGGACCCGACCACCCGGGCGGTGTTCGCAGAGGACGCTGCGGCACTCCTCGGTTTGGTCATCGCATTCCTGGGTGTTCTCCTCCACCAGATCACGGGGTCGGCGATCCCGGACGCCGTCGGCTCCATCCTGGTCGGAATCCTGCTCGGCGTCATCGCGCTGATCCTGATCGATCGCAATCGGCGCTTCCTGATCGGCGAAGAGGCGTCGCCCGCTCTGCGCCAGGCCGGCATCGAGGCCCTCAAGGCGCTGCCGGAGGTCGACCGGGTGACATTTCTCCGCATGGAGTACCTCGGACCGCGACAGGCGTACCTGGTGGCGAGTGTCGACCTGGTCGGCGATTACGCGGAGTCGCGCGTCGCCCACACTCTCCGCGACCTCGAGTCGCGGCTGGAGCGGAACTCGCACGTGGTTCGCGCGATACTCACCCTGTCCACAGCGGAGGAGCCGACGATCACGGTGTGATCGCCGGCCCTGCTTCCGGATCTAGCTGCCGAACTGGATTCCGCCCAGAGGGCCGCCGACCAGGACGATCTGCGGCAGCGTGGTCTGGGGGTTGGCGACGGTGGTCAGCGACAGGCATTCGCCGATCACCGCGTAGGCGCCGTCCGGGAGTTCCGGTGTGGTGAACGTCTTGACGGCGTCGCCGGCCTGGTTGGCGAGGACACGCTCGATCGGGTTGGTGGCCCACGTGACGAATCCCGGCTCGAGAACAACGGTGGGATCGGCGAGCACGGCGGGCAACTTGGTGGCGTCGAAAGCGACTGCACCGCAGGACTGGGCGTCCAGCAGATTCAGGACGTTGGGGTTGGTGACGGTGATGGCGAGGGTGTTTCCGTCGGCCGCGGTCACCACGGTGGGAGGCTGGACTTCCGTTGCTGCGGACGCCGTCGCCGGCATGGTCACGGCTACGGTGGCGGCGGCTGCGGCAGCGAGTGCGGCGCCTCCGGCGAGTCGTTTCATGCCCCTGCTGGTCCCTGTCTGCATCTGCAATCCTTTCGTCGCGTGCGAGCTTCGAGAATCGAGCCCTTTACAAACCGAATGGTATGCGTTTACTGCAGAATCGCCCCTCGAACGACGAATGTCACAGTGGTTCAGCCGAACTGAACCACTGTGACATTCGGTCACCGGGGAGGGACTAGCTCAGGCGCTGCTTCAGGGCCTCGAACTCGTCACGGATGCCGGAGGGAACCTTCTCGCCGAGGAACTCGAACCACTCCTCGATGAGCGGCAGCTCCTGCTTCCATTCGTCGACGTCGACCTTCAGCGCCTCGTCCACATCGTCGGCGTCGACGTCCAGGCCGCCGAGCTCGAGATCGGCTGCGGTCGGAACGAATCCGATCGGGGTCGACTCGGCGCCCGCCTTGTGCTCGATGCGGTCGACGATCCACTTCAGCACTCGGGAGTTCTCGCCGAAACCGGGCCACAGGAAGCGACCGTCGTCACCGCGACGGAACCAGTTGACGTAGAAGATCTTCGGCAGCTTCTCGGCATCCGCGTGCTTGCCGAGGTTGATCCAGTGGTTCAGGTAGTCGCCGGCGTTGTAGCCGATGAACGGGATCATGGCCATCGGGTCGCGGCGGACGGTGCCGACGGCACCCTCGGCGGCAGCGGTCTGCTCGGACGACAGCGTGGCGCCGAGGAACGTGCCGTGCTGCCAGTCGAAGGACTCGCTGACCAGCGGCACCGTCGTCTTACGGCGTCCACCGAACAGGATCGCGGAGATCGGCACACCCTGCGGGTCGTCCCACTCGGGGGCGAGGATCGGGCACTGCGACATCGGGGTGCAGTAGCGCGAGTTGGGGTGCGCGGCCTTCTCGCCGGACTCGGGCGTCCACTCGTTGCCCTTCCAGTCGACGAGGTGCTGCGGGTCTCCTTCGAGGCCCTCCCACCAGACATCGCCGTCGTCGGTCTGCGCGACGTTGGTGTACAGCGAGTTGCCGGCCTCGAGCGTCTTCATCGCGTTCGGGTTGGAGCCGTAGTTGGTGCCCGGCGCAACGCCGAAGAATCCGTACTCCGGGTTGACGGCGTACAGGCGGCCGTCCTCACCGAACCGCATCCACGCGATGTCGTCGCCGAGGGTCTCGGCGCGCCATCCGGGGATGGTGGGCTGGATCATCGCGAGGTTGGTCTTGCCGCAGGCACTCGGGAACGCGGCCGCGATGTAGTACGGCTTGTCCTCCGGGGAGATCAGCTTGAGGATCAGCATGTGCTCGGCCAGCCAGCCCTCGTCGTGGGCCATCGCCGACGCGATGCGCAGCGAGTAGCACTTCTTACCGAGCAGAGCGTTTCCGCCGTAGCCGGAGCCGTAGCTCCAGATCTCGCGGTCCTCGGGGAAGTGGGTGATGTACTTGGTGTCGTTGCACGGCCACGGGACATCGGCCTGGCCCTCTTCGAGAGGCGCGCCGACGGAGTGCAGCGCCTTCACGAACGGCTTGTCTTTGCCGAGCTTCTCCATGGCGGCGGTACCCATGCGCGTCATGATGCGCATCGACACGACGACGTACTCGGAGTCGGTGATCTCGACGCCCAGCTTCGGGTCGTCGGCGCCGAGCGGACCCATGCAGAACGGCACCACGTACATGGTGCGTCCGCGCATGCTGCCGCGGTAGAGGTCGGTCATGAGCGACCGCATCTCGGTCGGGTCCATCCAGTTGTTGGTGGGCCCGGCGTCGATCTCTTCACGCGAGCAGATGTAGGTGCGGGATTCGACGCGTGCGACGTCCGACGGATCGGAGTTGCCGACGAACGAATTCGGCTTCTTCTCGTCGTTGAGGCGGGTGAACGTGCCTGCCGCGACGAGCTGCTCGGTCAGTCGATCCCATTCGGCGTCCGAGCCGTCTGCAAAGACGACGCGTTCGGGCTGAGTGAGTTCGGCAACCTCTCGAACCCAGGCGAGCAGCTCACTGTGCTCCGTGGGGGGCGTGCCGTCAGTTCCGTTCAGACCGGGAATGGTCGCTGAGGTCATCAAACTCTCCTGGGGTGAGCCGGAACCGGACCATCTGCCGTCCGCTGAGAGAGCCTCGCAGCGACTGCCAGACGGTCCGATTTCCCCTCTCGGCGGGGTCCAGCCAGGCCGTCCATGCCACATGGAAGACGCGGGCGCCGGGTGTCCTATCCCTAGAGGTTAACGCCGCGAGTCCCATCTCGGGGAATCGGGTGCGGTTGGAATGGTCACAGAAACGATTCAGTAGCGCTGCCAGGGGCCTTTCCCGGGTCTGGAGTGCGGATTTCGGAGGTGTTCAGCCGTTACCGAGAGTGCCACCATCGGTCTGCTGCCAGTGCACGACGCCGTCGCCGTCGCGATGATCCACGACGAGTAGGCACCGTCCTCGTGGATCATCGTCAGATGGTCTGCTTCGCCGTCCGAGTCGAGGTCAGAGGCGAGGACGACCGCGTCTTCGGCGTCGACGGTCTGGGTGTCCAGGACGCCGTCGCCGTCGATGTCGTGGGTCGGATCGGTGAGGGTGACCGCCCCGGAATCGTGGCCGAAAGTGTTCGGATCGAGGTCCGGCACGTCCGGGACCAGAAAACTCTCAGTGGTCGCCACCGCGGTCTCCCTTCACATTTCGAACCAGTTTCACGCACAAATCAAGACACATCAAGATAATTCAACACGATCCCACAGGAAACCGGCCAACATCGGTCGGATACCTATGTATTCAGACGTTCGACGCGCCGATTCGGTTCCCCCGACCGCCGGCGGACCTCCTGCAGCCCGCGGTCGACCGCCACGAGGTCGCGTTCACAGGAGGACAGCTGCGCGTTCCGCCGCGCAACGAGCCGCCGGAGTTCGGCGTCGATCTGCGCGACCCGCTCGTCCACCTTCCCGGCACACACCCGGCTCTCGGCGATGATCGCCTCACTCACCCGAGTCTCTGCCGCGAGCACTCGGCCGAGGGCGAACTGCTCCCACTGGGACCGGACGTGGACCAACGCCTCGCCGGCCCACTGCAGGACGTGGGCACGCTCGGCGACGTGCCCGCGCACCCGAGTCAGCCACCACGCCGCGAGGGCTCCCAGCGCGAGGGTGAGCGGGATGGTCGCGATGTCGAGGGCGGGCACCATCGACAGCGGCGAGACCACCAGCCTGCCCAGGCCGAGACCCGCGGACGCACCGATCAGGATCGTCATCCGGTCTTCGAGCCCGCGGTGTCCGGGTTCGGGCCCGTCCGGCGCAACCGGCAGCGGACCTACGGTCTCGGGCGCGGACGCGGTGATGCCGACCCGCGACCGCATGTCGTCGAGGCGCGCGGTCACCGCGGCATCGACCGCACCGCCCCTTTCGCTCACCACGTCGACGACTGCCCGGCGCAGGCGAGGCGTCGGTAACCGCGCGAGTTGCGCACGCCACCAATCCGCGCACCGGACGGCGTCCGCGGCGTTGCGCTGCCCCCGGCGCCTCCGCGATCAGCTCTGAGATGGAGTCGGGCGACGGCTGCGAGCGCGACGGCGTGGTCGGCGACATACCTGTCCAGCACGTCTCGGACGCCGGTCCGCGCCTGGTGGTGCCCATGACGCAGTCACCGTTCAGGAAACGTGTAAAAAC